>DATGLD010000035.1:0-24521 GCA_035294305.1 Ktedonobacteraceae bacterium
GGGGAGGTTGGATTGATCTGCACAACGACGCCGCCCAGGGCTACCAGTGGATATTGCGGCGGTAGCGCCAGCACCATACCGGGTTGTAAGGCGTGACAATTCTGACCAAGTACAGCATCCAGGGCTTTGACAGTATTCGGATTAGCATCGCTGAAAATCTGGCTTGCATCTGCCATATGCATCTGAACGGTGAGTATCTCATCGCAGGAATCCCCCGCCTGGACAGTATAGAGGATAGAACCGGGCTGCGGCAGCACCGGGGAAAATGGCGGTAAAGGCGTAGGTGTTGGCGCTGGGGGTGGACCGGAAATCTTGTAGAAATAGTTCGTCAGGGCAGGTAACAGGCGCTGGCCTTGCTTTGTGCCAAATAAAAAAGCAGGGAAAGCGACGATGATTAAAATAGGCAGCAAAAGCAGTAACCGCCAGGGTATAGCGTGGGCTACCGCGCGCAGATTCTCCCGTGACGTGCTGCGGTGTTGAACACGACCAGCCATAGCTTTCTCCCCCTCATTAATCGTCTCATCCAGAACGTATTATAGCAAGATGATACGCAAATTACCATCAATACACATGAATACATAAATCTATCAATGGCTATTTTTAGCTATTTAGCTCGTGGAATATACGTTTTATGCTTTTTGCAAGGTATACTTTTTACTAGCGCAAGGTTTCACTTAGGAAGGGGTATCATTCGTGGCAAATGCACCAAAGGTTCTGATCGTTGACGATAGCGCTACGTCATGTTTATTAATGGCTCGCGCCCTGGCAAATGCCGGGTGCGATGTAATAACTGCATCCGATGGAAATGAGGGCATGGCCAAGGCTCTCATGGAACGACCCCATTGTGTCATACTCGATGTCGTCCTGCCGGGAGTTAGTGGCTACGGTGTTTGCCGCCAGTTGCGGGCGTTGGACCCGGAACGCAACCTCTCCATCATCATGGTGAGTACCAAGGATACTTCACTTGATCAAAGCTGGGGGCTGCGCCAGGGGGCAGACCGCTATCTGCCCAAGCCATTTACCGAAGAAACGCTGGTGCAAACTGTGGGAGAGGTGTTGACGGAACATATGTATCGTTAATAGATTGCGGACAAGGGAGCTAGTACAGATTGCCTCCCTTGTCTCAGCCAGCCTCATTCATCAATTGCTGATAGTGCATTTCACTTAACCACAACAAGGGGAACGTATCTTCCTCCGTGTTTCCACTGATGCATAACCTCACTCCACAGGCGGCCCCCGCGCTCTATCGTGATGCCTCTCCACTTTTCGATGTAACGCCACACAGCGCCCCTATGCTTATCGTCCAGGGAACCAGCGATACGATTGTGCCTCCGAGTCAATCTCTTGCCCTGCAACAGAAGTTGCAAGCCGCACGTGTTCTCGTGCAGTATATCAGCTACAAAGGAGAACACGGCCTCATTGGACTCGATCAGCAGCAGAAAGATACGATCCAGGCGCAGGTTGTGGCGTTCTTGAATGCGCAGGAACACCCTTGACACTTTTTGCGCTCATCCACAAAGGGCCTGCCGGTGAAATTCAAGCAACCGGCAGGCCCTTTGTGGATGAGCGCAAAATCAGCTATTCCGCGCTGCCGAACTCCTTAATTTCCTGCATCTCCGTTTCGGAGAGTTCGCGTGGTACCTCGCCACGGGTGATTTTCTGGCTCTGTACATACCGGCGCGTACTCTCGACGATCTCCGGGTTGGCAAGTGTCGTCACATCGCCCACGGGAGCGAAGTTGGTGATTGAAGCAAGGACGCGGCGCATGATCTTGCCGGAGCGCGTCTTCGGCATGTCCGCGACGATCCAGATATTCCTGGGCCTGGCGATCTTACCGATCTCCCTTTCAATCGCCTGGGATACCTTATCCTCGACTTCCTTACTTGCTGTGTAACCGGGTTTGAGCGAGACATACATCTCGACCACTCTACCGCGCAACTCGTCCATCATGGGAACAGCTGCGGCCTCGGCAACTTCATCGACGGTCAGAGCGGCGGACTCAAGCTCCTTCGTGCCGAGACGGTGTCCGGCCACATTGATCACATCATCGACGCGACCCAGGATGCGGAAGTAGCCATCAGCGGCCAGTACCGCGCCATCACCGGCGAAGTAGGGCCAGTCATGCCAGTCCTTACTCTCCGGGTTCTTGCAGTACTTGGCATAATAGGTCTGCACAAAGCGCTCCGGCTGGCCCCAGATCGTCTCGAAAACGCCCGGCCAGGGATTGCGAATGCAGATGTTGCCCGCGCGTCCACTCCCGGCTGGAACCTCATTGCCTGCCTCATCATAGATCACCGGGTAGATACCAAGCGCACCGGGACCGCAGCTGCCGGGCTTCATTGGCATCAGGCCGGGCAAGGTTGTGCAGAGGAAGCCGCCGGTCTCGGTCTGCCACCAGGTATCGACGATGACCGCTTCGTCTTTACCAATGGTGTGATAATACCAGCGCCAGACATCGGGTTCAATTGGCTCGCCTACTGTCGTCATGTGCTTGAAATGGTAGTTGTATTTGGCCGGCTGATCGGAGCCAACCTTACGCAGCATGCGAACGGTCGTCGGAGCGGTATGGAAGATGGTAACACCCAGCCGTTCAGCGATGCGCCAGGGGCGTCCGGGATCGGGATAGGTCGGAACACCTTCGTAGATCACACTCGTCGTACCTAGCGCCAGCGGGCCATACACGATATAGGAGTGACCGGTGATCCAACCGATATCGGCGAAGCACCAGTAGGTATCATCAGGATGGATATCCTGGTAGTACTTCGATGTTCCAGCTACGTACGACAGGTAGCCGCCGGTACTATGCTGGCATCCCTTGGGCCGGCCGGTCGTACCACTGGTATACATGAGGAACAATGGAGCCTCGGCAGGCATAGAAACAGGCGGGACGATCTGCCGGCGATAGTCGGCGAGCAGCTCATCAACAAAGAAATCTCGCCCCTCAACCATTGGCGTATTAGAAGAATACTTGCCGGGATAGCGCCGCCAGACCAGAACCTTCTCTACCTCGACGCCCTGTTCACGGGCCGTTTTTACCGCCTCGTCGGCCTTGGCCTTGTGATCGACCAGCTCTCCATTGCGGTAATAGCCATCTATTGTCACCAGGATGCGGCTGCCCGAGTCGGCAATACGGCCTCCGCATGCCACTCCGCTGAATCCACCAAATACCTCGGAATGGATGACGCCAAGACGGGCACAGGCGAGCATAGAAACCGGCAGTTCGGGCACCATGGGCATATGGAAGGTGACACGGTCACCGGCCTTCACCCCGCAAAAATCACGAAGCAGGGCCGCGAACTCATTGACCCTGATGTAAAGTTCCTGATACGTGATGGCCAGTGTCTGTTCTGCTTCCGGCTCGGGCACCCAGATCAAAGCGGCCTTGTTCGGGTTCTTCTCGCGATGGCGGTCGACGCAATTGTAGCAGGCATTGAGTTTGCCGCCGACGAACCACCTCCAGAACGGTGGATTGCTCGTATCCAGCGTTGTGTGCCAGTACTGATCCCAGGTGAGCAGGTCGGCATATTCTCGGAAGCACTCAGGAAAATTTTCCTCTTTGAAGCGTTCAAGAATGGCCGGGTCACTTGCATTCGCCTGCCCGATAAACTTCGGAGTGGGTCGGAAGTAATCCTCTTCGCGCCAGTGAACAGCAATTTGCGCTTCGGATACTAATCCTTCCTCTTCTTCAATTGCCATGACTTGATTTCCTCCTACATAGTAAAATACTATCTTCCACGACTCTTGTGAACCTTGTGATAATAATTCCAGTTGCAAGAATGCTATGGTGACATCGTTCTTATCCTTTCTCCCTGGTTGTACCCAGAATGCAGGAATACATGAAAGGTTTCAATCCTCGCCGGGCAGCTAAGGCATTTAACCTTTCAGGAAATCATTATGTACTTCTTGTTTCAATCTCAGTTTCAATCTCAACCGAGAAGCCTGGCCTTTTTAGACTGATATGACTCACAAGAGCCTGTGTTGAGCGTGGATGGTAGGGATCGAGTATCAGACGAAAGCATGGTAGCACACCTTTCCGCCACAATTTGAGAGCTTTCCTCTCTCGACTTCGACGTCGCTGTATGCTGGTTTCGTGCGAAAAAAAGAGATCGACATAGGATACTTCCGGCGTGTACAAGATGGACGCGTCTCTTTTCCTGCTGAAATACTACCATAACCAGAGGCTATTTACAAGGGACAAGGCTCTAGAGGGTCACTCATGCAGGCAAAAAACAGGAATCATCTTGAACTTGAGGAACAAGCAATGAGACGAGTACGACCACTAAACAATGGTTTAATCACCACAATGTCCAACTTCCAGCTTCGTGTCATAAACAATGAAATGAGGGCGACCGCAAGGGTACGCCCTTCACAAAGGGACTCGTCAATATTCGGGGCGCTCGTGAATAAAGTTCAGACTTTGACTATGCCTGCGAAGGAAGTGGCACACCGATCTGTTGCAAGACACCTGGAACGCCACCACCAGGTACATTATCCGAGGATAAACTAGCAATCTTATCACCGTGGAATGTGAACTCCAGATGCTCTTCGGGTAAAGAAACCCTTTTGTTGGTAGCCGGAACGGGTGGCAGCCCTGGAACCAGCAGATCCCTGGTATGCGTGCCGGTAATGTGTACTGTTGCTAATACTTTGTCGCCCTGCTCCTCCAGAGAACCCAGGTTGAATGACCAGTCAGGGAAAGCGTTCATAAATGCGCTCTGGATGGCAATGAATTCATTTTTTCCGACCGGTTGTGGTGTTGGGCCACTGAGTGTGAAATCATCCGACAGGTATGTGGCTACTTTGTCCCAATCGCGCGCTTCCATAGCCTCGGAAAAGGCCTCGACGGTCTGTGTTTTGCTCATATTGTTGTACTCCTTCTCTCGTTTTCTATATCTTTTGGAAAGGAGCTATGGGTACACACAGGCCTGTGGACACCATAACTCTCCCGGCAGAAAGAGCCGGTTTACTCTACAAACTCCTCTTTCTGCTGAGAGAGTACGTAAAGGTTTTCAAGATAGATCAATCTTTATCTTCCGCCCATCGTCAGGGCCATAATCGCGTTCTGGGCGTGCATGCGGTTTTCCGCCTGGTCGTAGACGACGGACTGCGGGCCGTCGATTACGGTATCCGTGACCTCGACACCCCGGTCTGCCGGCAGGCAGTGCATGTAGATGGCATCCTCTTTCGCCAGGGACATGCGCCGCTCGTCGCAAATCCAGCTTTCGTAGCGACGAATCGTATCGGTGAGCTTCGATGGGTCTTTTACCGCTACGAGCGGCCCCCAACTCTTGGGATAGACAACATCTGCCCCCACAAAAGCCTCATCCATGTCGTGGACGACTTTGAAACTCCCGCCGGTCTTGCGCGCATTGGAAGCCGCATTATCCAGGATTTCCGGCATCAGTTCAAATTCGGGTGGATGGGCCAGCGTGACATCGGCTCCGAACTGTGTGAAGAGCTCGATGACCGACTGCGGCAATGACAGCGGCTTGGTATAGGACTTGGCATAGGCCCAGGACATGACGACTTTTTTGCCGCGCAGGTCGCCCTTCTTTTCGATCACAGTCATCAGGTCGGCCATGGCCTGGCAGGGATGGTAGATATCGCATTGCATGTTGATGACAGGCACGCTGGCGTATTCCGCAACATCGCGCAGGTATTTGTTGCCCTCGCCCCAGTCGCAGTGCCGGATGGCGATGCCGTGTCCGTAGGCGGAGAGTATCTTGCCGATCTCCTTTGGCGTATCTCCGTGCGAAATCTGCATCTTATCAGGTTCCAGGAAAATAGCATGGCCACCCAGGCGCGTCATTCCGGCCTCAAACGAGTTGCGCGTGCGCGTCGAGGAAAAGAAGAAGAGCATAAAGAGCGTTTTGTCTTCCAGCAAGCGCGTTGGCAGGTCAAGTCCCCATTTCATTTTGAGGTCGAAGGCGAGCTGCAGCACGGTCTCCAATTCTTCTCGCGTCCATTCCTGCGTACTGATAAAATCATGTCCACGTAAATTGGTTTTCATTGTATTCAATCCTTTCTATAGAGTTTTTACGATGCTTCATCAGGCACAATCCAGGTTCCCGTCTGGCCTGCCAGGGCTTTGCCGATGGTTTCGGGCATAGTTATCAAGGCGGCCTTTCCGCCTTGTTCAAGATAGTTGATGCAGGCCTGCACTTTCGGTCCCATGCTACCTTTTGCGAAGTGGCCCTGTTCGTAGTAACGCCTGGCCTCGCTCAATGTAATACGGTCGAGGTCGCGTTGATCGGGCTTCTTGTAGTTCAAAGCCACCTTTTCTACTGCCGTCGAGATGAGGAAGAGGTCGGCATGTAGTACTTGAGCCAGCAAGCTGGAAGCCAGGTCTTTGTCAATTACCGCCTCTACGCCGGAGAGCCTGCCCTCGCTATCCGCAACGACCGGAATGCCACCGCCACCCACGGCCACTACAATCACTCCGTTCTTAAGTAGCAAATCTATGACATCGCGTTCGATAATAGCCCGCGGAAGAGGAGATGATACAACGCGTCTCCAACCGCGCCCGGCATCTTCAACCATCTTCCAGCCCTCGCGCTCCATTTTGACACGCGCCTCCTCTTCCTTGTAGAAAGAGCCGATGGGTTTGCTGGGATTGTGCATGGCCGGATCGTTTTTATCGACCAGCACCTGTGTCACGATGGTTACGCACTGGCGGGAAATGTCCCTGCGCAAAAATTCATTGTGCAGCGCCTGCTGGATCATGTAGCCAATGGCCCCCTGCGTATCGGCTCCGCACGAATCGAGCGGGACAGTATGCAGCACATGATGGGAGAGTTCAGAGCGCAGCAGGATGAATCCAACCTGCGGCCCATTGCCGTGCGTGATGACGACGTTCCAACTCTGCTCGATCATCCCGGCAATGTGTACCGCCGTCTCGCGCACCGCATCGAACTGATCGGGTACGCTCTTGTGCGCTTCATCCTTGATCAAAGAGTTGCCGCCAATGGCAATCACAGCTAATTTACTCATAGGGCCTCCAGGAATAACGGCAGCATGGCGTAGAAGTCGGCGCACTGGGCAACCTCGTTGGCCGGCACCTGGTCGAGCGTGGTGTGCGCCCAGTGTTCTTCGCCGGGGCCGAAACCAATCGACGGAATGCCGGCCTTGCCCATCCAGTACGTTGCGTTGGTCGAAAAGACCCACTTGCCGGTCTTCGCGGGACGTCCATAGCAACTTTCAAAGGTCGCTTTGCCGGCCTGCACGTAAGGATGATCTTCGGCTAGCGCCCAGGCCGGGAAGATTTTTTCGACGGGGAAAACAAAACCGGTATAGCTCGGCACCTCGTACATGGGTACGACGATTTCAGCAAGATGCGCGTTGGGCAGGGCGCGCAGCTCATTCAACACCACTTCCTTTGTTTCAGCCGGGTGCATGCGCCGGTCGATGTAGAGGTCGCACTGGTCAGGCACGGCATTGAGCGAGGCGGTGCGCGTGCTGATATTGGTCACAGTGATTGAGCCGGGGCCGAGGAACGGATCAGGGCGAGTCTTGAGTTCCTCGTTCAGTCGCTCCACGCCCCGAATAAAGGGAATGGCCTTGTAGAGCGCATTATCGCCGCGTTCCGGCGCGCTGGCATGGCAGCTGCGGCCCTTGAAGGTGACGCTGATCTCGGTGCGCCCGCGATGGCCGCGATAAATCTCCATGTTGGTCGATTCGCCGATCACGACAAAATCGGGACGAATGCCCTCGTGATCAACCAGGGCATTGCCGGAGATGCCATCGCACCACTCTTCCATATTACCGAAATAATACAGTGTCCAGCCTTTGGCCAGGCCCAACTTCTTCAGCGTTGCCAGGGCATAGATCATGGGCGGAGTGGAGCATTTCTCATCGCCCGCGCCGAGGCCATAAATAATGCCGTTTTCGTATTTGCCCTGAAATGGATCCCATTGCCACTGCGTCGGATCGGCAATGCTGACTGTGTCGATATGGCTATCGTAAAGCAGCACGCGAGGGCCATTGCCGATTCGCCCCAGGATATTGCCCATCGAGTCGCGGCGCACCTCATCGAAGCCGAGATCGGCCATACGCGCGCCAATGGAATCTCCAACCGGGCCAATCTGGCTATCAAAACTGGGTATAGCAATAATATCACGCAAGAACTGGATCATTGTATCGTGATATTGTGCCAGTTCTTGCTGGACGACAATCTGAGTTTCACGTAAATTCATTCTTATCAATTCCTCCTGATTTTGTTGAATCATTGCCCTGGCAGCTCCCAGGCGTGTCATTCTGAGCGCAGCGAAGAATCTGTGCTGGCACGCGGATTCTTCGCTGCGCTCAGAATGACAGGCCCAGGGCTACAAAAATCTACCGATGTAAGACCACAAGGGCCACACCTACGAGCGAGATAAGCGGTCGTAGAGAAATTCCATATTCCACGAAAACACTTCGCAAGATCCCCAGGTATCAAATGGAGCCGGCATTGCGGTCTTTTTCGCCTCCTCTAAAGGCTTGTCAGCTTCGTGAAGCTCCTTGCTCAATTGCACAATGGTCGTGATGTATTGTTGTAAGAGCGAGATATCTTCTCGCGTACCTACCGGCCCATGTCCGGGAACAAAAATATCAATAGCCAGTTCCTTCACACGGTCAAGAATGGGTAACCATTCCTCTGGATGGCCATCACCCATCCAGGGATGATTTTTTACGAAAAGTAGGTCACCCATAAAAGCAAGTCGCTCTCCTGGCAAATAGAGGAAGGCATCGCTATCTGTATGACCCCCTCCGTAGGTAAGCAGTTCGATCGTTCGCCGCGAGCCGTACAGCACCAGCTTTTGCTCAAAGGTCAGATTTGGTAGCACAATTTCCATTGTCGGTACTGCGGATAGGTATTCACGGTTTGTGGCCAGGCTTAGCTCAAGCTGTTTGCGCTTTTCCACATTTTGCTCCTGTACGATCTGCTCCTCCAGGGATTTCAGGACCGCCTGTCCTCCCGCTATATCCGATTTATTCTCGGCCAGATTCTCAACAACCCGTGTCCCGATCAATTCTCGCGTTCTAGACGTAGCAATGATATCCGCTTCTTTTGAGAAAACCTGATTACCATGTACGTGATCTTCATGCATGTGACTGTTGATAACGTAGCGAACAGGCTTATCAAGCAATTGTTCAGCGGCGAGGCGCAGGTCTTCAGCGGCCTGGGGTGTGAAGAATGTATCGAAGATAAGGATACAATCTCCGAGATCAATGATTCCGGCATTGCTCATTGAGCCGGTACCATCGATAGAAATAGCCGCATAAATACCATCTTTGAGTTGCTGAAGCTGGAAATGTTTTGCTATTGGCGAAGGTTTTTTGGTTGTTTCCAAGTC
Organism: Ktedonobacteraceae bacterium; assembly: GCA_035294305.1. Classification (GTDB taxonomy): domain Bacteria; phylum Chloroflexota; class Ktedonobacteria; order Ktedonobacterales; family Ktedonobacteraceae; genus DASRBN01. The sequence goes on from DATGLD010000035.1 coordinate 9,333, forward strand.
ATTACTCCTATCAATTTACTATCATAGTTGGAGAAGGGATCATAATCTCTTCCATAAAGCCTGTGACAATTCCCTTGCCCTGACATGAATACGTTCCTCGTCAATCGTCAGTAGCTGGCGGTTGCGCATCAACCAGCGACCGGCTACCATGGTTGAATTGACCTGCTGCCCATCCATGCCGAAAATGAGGTGCCAGGGGAAATTATCGCTGCTGAGCGGTGTGGGCGGCAGGTAATCGAGCAAGATAATGTCGGCGGCACCACCAACGCTCAATTCCCCAACACGTGGGAATTCGTCGCAGAACGGGCTGAAAACGGCTTGCATAATCTGAGCGTTATGTTCAAATGCCAGTTTCAACACCAGATCCGCGGGCATGGCCCTGGGGTCTGAGAGAGCCAGTTTGTGCAGAAGATAGGCCGTCTTCATCTCCTGCATCATGTTCATGCTGAAGCCGTCGTTGCCGAGACCAACATTCACTCCGGCTCGCAGCAGTTCCTCGACAGGCGCTCGCCCAACGGCATTGTTCATATTCGAGCGCGGATTATGCACGCTGCTGGCGCTTGTACTCGCCAGACTGCTCATCTCATCTCCCTGCACATGCACGCAATGCGCGGCTATTGTACGCGACCCCAAAATACCCGCTTGTTCCAGGCGATCTACGACGCGCATACCATAACGGGCAAGACTATCTTGTTCATCGGCACTATCTTCGGCGACATGAATATGAAAACCGACGCCTAGCTCGGCTCCGCCCGCCGCGCACCTTTCAAGCGTTAATGGGCCAAGTGTAAACGAAGCGTGCAGCCCATAGCTGCCGGCAATCATGCCTGCCTCAGCCGGTTGCTTGCGTTCGGCACGCAACGAACGGATAAAGCGTTCGTTCTCATGAATACCCCCGGCAGTTACATCCGGCCCATCACGATCAGAAACCTCGTAGGCGAGGCAGGCACGAATGCCGGCCTCTTCCACAACATCAGCAATGACATCCAGGCTGCCTTCAATTGCATGCGGACTGGCATGGTGATCGACGACACAGGTCGTGCCATGGCGAATGGCATCGACCATGTATACTCCGGCGCTTGCACGGATATCTTCGAGCGTCAGGAGCTTATCCAGCCGCCACCACAAACGCTCAAGAATTTCGAGGAAATTGCGCGGGGGTTCGCCAGGAATGGTCATGCCGCGCGCGAAGGCGCTGTAAAAATGGGTATGCGAACAGAGAAAGCTGGGCATAATCAAGCCGCCGTTTGCATCGACGTACTCTGCATCGGGATATTGCCCGCGCAACAGGCTATCGGTATCGATAGCGGCAATGCGATTATCGCGAACCAGCACTGCTCCCTGTTCGATCAGCCGGTTTTCAGCGCCGAGCGTGACCACTGTGCCATTGCCGATGAGAATTTCTGACATGCTTTTTTCTGTCCTTAGCCGGCACCCGCAAGGGGCACCACTACATTATTTTCCAACTCTCTCCGGATGATAATGACGGTCCACTGTCCAGCTTTTAGCTGGAGTTTTTTGACGAGTATGCTGTTGGCCATACATGACGGAGAGATCGAAAGGGCGACCTCAAGGGTGCGCCCCTACTACTCTCTCGACCATCCCCATGCCCTCCTTTCCTTTTGCGACCGGCACAGCGTTACCGGCGGTTTCAACTATAGCATCGATACTTTTCAGGCCGCTTCCTGTTACCAGCAACACGACTCGTTCATCGCGGTCGATCTTGCCCTCATCTAAAAGACGAAGTAGACCGGCATAGCTGGCGGCGCCAGATGGTTCGGCAAAGACGCCAGTGAGGCGCGCCAGGGCCTTTTCCGCCACTAAAATCTCTTCATCGGAGACGGTTACGCCAAAACCGTTGCTGGCACGGATCATGCGTACCGCCATCGCGCCATTGCGCGGGAGACCGACAGAGATACCATCAGCTACCGTGTGTGCCGGATAAGGTCTCACCACACCATCGCTCTCCAACGCGCGTATGATAGCAGGTGAGCCTTCGGCCTGCACTGCGATCATACGCGGGATGCGCTCGATCATCCCCAGACGGTAAAGGTCGTCAAAGCCCCGGTAGACGCCGCTGATAATGCAGCCATCTCCGGTCGGCACGATTATGCTGTCAGGAACCTGCCAGTTCAGTTGCTCGGCGATTTCAAGGCCTACGGTCTTTTTTCCCTCGACAAGATAAGGATTGTAGCCGGTATTGCGGTTATACCAACCAAAGGTATCGCAAGCTTCGATACACATATCGAAAGCATCATCATAGCTGCCCTGAACGGCAAAAACGGTTGCCCCGCACATCAGCAATTGCACAATCTTGGCCCGCGGCGCATTATAGGGAACGAAGATATAGCAGGGCAGGCCAACCGATGCCGCCTGTACCGCCAGTGATGAGGCCGCATTGCCGGTAGAGGCGCAGGCCACCGTCTTCCCCTCAGCTCGCAGAATAGCAATGATACTGGCCCTATCTTTGAGTGACGCGCTGGGATTGCGTGTATCATCCTTCAGCCAGAGATCGCTCATGCCCAGGTAAGACCGCAGGCGTTCAACCAGGTAGAGCGGCGTTCCACCAATCGCCAGCGGGGGCCTTGTCTTCCGGCTATATGAAATGGGCAAGAGTGCGCGATAGCGCCAGATGGTTGGTTCGCGATCTTCTGCCAATGTAGCACGACTGATGCGCGAGGCTACAAGTTCGTAATCGTAATGCACCTCCAGCACGCCTAACGGGCCGCAAGCTGGGCAGCGATAAGTGACATTGGCGGGGCTATAGGTTGTTCCGCACAGCACACATGTCAAATGATGAATGTGATCAGGAACCATTGTTTATGCCGCCTCAAGAAATCACTTCGAGTTTGACCCGTGCCAGTTTCGCTTTGTCTTCGTCGCTGATGGGATGCTCGCGCTCCGGCACTTCCAGGTCAGTATAGACGCCACACAGTTCGGTAGTGAAGTAGCGCAGGCCATTATCAGAAAGCACGGTGACGATCATGCCGATATCGGGATAGCGTTGCGCAACCTTGATGGCGGCGGCGACATTGCAGCCGGAAGAGATGCCGCAGAAGATGCCCTCCTCGCGCGCCAGGCGACGTGCCATCTCAATTGCCTCATCCGAGGTAGTGGTGACAACGCCATCGAGATACTCAACGTGTAATACTTCGGGAATAAAGCCATCGCCGATGCCCTCGATCTTGTGCGCACCCCACGAGCCACCCGAAAGAATGTCGCATTCGGCAGGCTCCACGGCAAAGACCTTGATGTTGGGATTCTGTTCTTTGAGATATTTGCCCGCGCCTGTGACCGTTCCGCCCGTACCCTGGGATAAGACGAGCGCACCGATCTTGCCCCCGGTCTGCTCCCAGATCTCGGGGCCGGTCGTGCGATAGTGCGCCTCGACGTTATCCTGGTTGACAAACTGGCCGACCTCCCAATATTTGCCAGGAGCGGAAGCCTTCAGTTCCCGAACCTTCTCGATCACCAGGTCTACATCGCTTTCCGCGCCTGGAGTCAGTACCAGTTCGGCTCCATAGGCGCGGATGGTCTTTTTGCGCTCCTCGCTCATGCCCTCCGGCATGACGATGACGACGGGATAGCCTTTCGCGGCGCCGACGCACGAGGTGGCGATACCGGTGTTGCCGGTCGTTCCCTCGATAATGGTCATGCCGGGGCGCAAATCGCCGCGCCGCTCGGCCTCTGAAACAAGAAATGGTAAAATGCGGTCCTTGACGCTGCCGCTGGGACTAAAATATTCGACCTTGGCAACGATGGTAGGCTTCACATCACCTACCACGCGGCGCAGGCGCACCAGCGGGGTCATGCCTGCCGTGTCAAGGATAGTATCAGCGATATGCGCGCGACGATTCCAGTCAACCATGAAAAATGCCTCCTCAATAATAGCAGTAGATAGGGATAAGCCCGTGGATGTAAAATCTCGTCGCCATAATCTTTAATAGAAGATGGCAAGAAACGAGACCCCGTGGAGGGCGACCACAAGGGTCTCCACCTCACCCGCCTCCGCCCCCACCCTTACAATGACCACGCGCCCTGCAGAGGCTCTCGTCATCATAGTAAGGGCGGGGGGGATGCCGAGTGTAGACCCTTGTGGCCGCCCTCTGCGGAGTACTTACTCCATCGGCCTAAGTAAACACTTATGAGCGTCATCCTTACAACTTCACGAGCGAACGATCAATAGTATCGATAGTTGGGCGACCGGCGAGGGCCATATCGAGTTCGAGTTCGTTACGCAGCAACTCGAGGACATGGCGCACACCTTCCGCACCGTTGACGGCAAGCCCCCATAGGATAGGGCGACCAAGCAGCACGGCTTTCGCTCCCAATGCCAGGGCTTTCAAAACATCTGTGCCACGGCGTATGCCGCCATCCAGGTAGACCTCGCAACGCCCAGCGACGGCCTCAACGACCTCGGGCAGGGCCTCGATACTGGGAATAGCCGTATCAAGCTGCCGCCCTCCGTGATTGGTGACGACGATGCCACCAACGCCATGCTCGACTGCCAGTACAGCGTCCTCCGCCGTCAAAATGCCTTTCAGGATGATTGGCAGCGAGGTGATCGAGCGTAACCATGACAGTGACTCCCAGGTCAATGTAACCCACTCCTGGCCGGTCTTCTCAACGCCCACGAAATTCGCCTCTAAGTAAGGTTCAGGCGGTATAGTGACGTTGTTGCGAATATCTTTCTCGCGCCTTCCAAGCCGGGGGAGATCGACGGTCAGGACAATCGCGCGATATCCTGCTGCTTCGGCACGCCGCACCAATTTTTCCGCGACTTCGAATGTTGGATAGACGTAGAGCTGGAACCAGAGCGGGCCGGTAGCAGCGGCGGCAATCTCCTCGATGTTTTTTGTGGCCGTGGTGCTGGCAATCATCAACGTCCCTGCCATACCGGCGCCCTGAGCAGTCGCGCACTCGCCATCGGGATGCGCCAGGCACTGCACAGCAGTAGGAGCAACCAGGATGGGCATGCGTACAGGAGTACCCAGAACAGTGGTGCCAGTCTCACAATGACTTACATCGACCAGCACGCGCGGGCGCAGCCGGATACGCTCATATGCCGCACGGCTGCCACGCAATATCACCTCATCATCGCTGCCACCGGCATAAAATTCCCAGAAGGCAGGATGCATGCGTTCCTGAGCAAGCTTCCCATATTCGTAGAGATTTATCGGTTCCAAGGAATGTTCCTTTATTGATACAGATCATATCGTCTGTATGGGCGATATGATCTAAAACGACCTGATTTATGCATTTGTCCCTTGGCCCTGCGCCTGGATAGCCTTTAACACCCTTTCAGGCGTCAGCGGTATCTGCCTTATACGCAATCCCAGCGCGTCGGCGACGGCATTTGCCACAGCGGGCGCCATGCCGTCGATAGGAATCTCAGCGATGGCTTTGGCGCCAAAGGGACCGAACGGATCGCTAGTCTCAACGATATAGGTCTCCATCTGCGGCATATCTGGCGCGCTAAAGATGCGATAATCGCTGAAATTGGTGGTGAGCAGCGCCCCGTGGTCGTCGTAAAGCATCTCTTCACACACACCATAACCGAGGGCCTGGGTTGCGCCGCCCTCGATCTGCCCCTCTGCCGTGATGGGATTGATGACGCGCCCGGCGTCAACCGCTGAGACGGCCTTGAGAACGCGCACCACGCCAGTTTCGGTGTCTACCTCGACCTCTGCACCCTGCGCGGCGAAAGGCGGAGGAGAATCATAGCTCATCCACGATGCGGTAGCCATGATCTGCTGCTGATTTTCGACGTGCAGCGAATGTAAGGCGACCTGCGAAACGGTGACGGTCTGCCCATTGGGAGCGGTAATGACGCGATCTTTGATGGTCAACGTTTCGGGGTCGGCTTTGAGCATGCTGCCCGCGACCGCCAGTATCTGCTGGCGCACCTGTTCAGCGGCTTTTTTGGTCGCGCCACCGCTGATATAGGTGGTTGAAGAGGCGTAAGCGCCGGTATCGAACGGTGTGAAATCGGTGTCCGAGGAGTGCATGATGATGTCTTCGACGCGCACGCCCAGGACTTCGGCGGCAATCTGCGCGATCACCGTATCGGAGCCGGTGCCGATATCGGTCGCACCTACCAGCACATTGAATGAGCCATCGTCATTGAGCTTGATGCTAGCTCCGCCCATGTCCAATCCGGCAATGGCGGTGCCATGCATGGCGAGAGATACACCGACGCCCCTGCGCAAGCGCTCCGTACCGCCCTTATTCTTACCGCGCTTCTCTTTCCAGTCAAGCCGCTCCTCGACGATTTGCAGGCATTGGGGCAGGCCGCAGCTTTCGATGATCTGCGTGTAACCTTCTTTGCCCTCACCCAGGACTTTGGCGAGCGGATTTTCCTCGCCCTGTTGAATCCAGTTTTTGCGGCGCAGTTCTAGCGCGTCCATACCGAGTTGCTTTGCGATCTCGTCGATATGGCTTTCGAGCGCGAAGAAGCCCTGCGGCACGCCGTAGCCACGAAACGCGCCAGGGGGCGGCAGGTTGGTATAGACCACATCGGCCACGAAACGAATATTAGGACAGGGATACATCGGCAGCGTTTTGGAGCCGGTATTGCTCTGCACGGTAAGCGAGTGCGTCCCGTAGGCGCCGGTATTGGCAAGCAGTTCCATTGAGTTGGCAATGATAGTGCCGTCACGCATGACACCGGTCTTCATGCGCAGAATCTGTGGATGGCGCGAACGACTACTGCGGAATTCCTCGGCGCGCGATAATTCCAGCTTCACAGGCCGGTTTGTGGCGATGGTCAACAGCGCGCAAATATCCTCGATCAAGACTTCTTGCTTGACGCCGAACCCACCACCGATGCGCGGCTTGATGACGCGAATGCGCCGCGGCGGTAGGCCAATTACCGGCGCGATGATACGCCGCACGTGATAAGGCACCTGCGTGCTGGTGCGCACAACCAGCCGGTCATCTTCGTCCCAGTAAGTGATGACGATATGTGTTTCGATAGGCGTCTGCTGGACCTGCGGGACGATGTATTCACCCTCGACAACCAGGTCAGATTCGGCGAAGCCGCGCTCCACGTCGCCAACTTCCGCTTCCAGGTGCGCCGCGATGTTGCGCGAAGCGTCGTGAATACGATAGGACTCCGGCTCTGGATGAATGCATGGAGCATCGGGGTCCATGGCTTTGCGCGGATCGAGCAAGGCGGGTAAAACTTCGTAATCGACCTGAATGAGCCTGAGGGCCTGTTCGGCGATCTCCGGCGTTTCGGCGGCAACGGCAGCGACGCGGTCGCCCACGAAGCGCACGCGATTGTCCAGGCAATATTGATCGTGCGGGCCGGGTTCCGGCCAGGATTGCCCGGCGGTTGTATAGGGAATGCGCGGCACATCCTTATAGGTAAGCACGGCATGCACTCCCGGCAGCGCCCGTGCCTGGGACGCATCGATATCGCGAATGATGGCATGGGCATGCGGGCTGGTCAGCAGGCGGGCATAGAGCATACCTCGTAGTTCTATATCGTCAACAAAAGCGGGTTTGCCAGTGGCAAGCTTGACGGCGTCAACCTTGCGCTCGGCCTTACCTACCACGCTCAATTCCGTGGAAACGCGCGTATCGACGAGGGTCGCGATTCCACCGCCACCGCCCGCTGCATCTTTGCTCGTACCATGTCCAGCGGGCTTACCTTCCACATCGGGATTGGATGCGCCATGCTCGGCATGCTCGAGGGGTGAGCGTCCCGGGTCCCAGGGGCGAAAGTTCTCATTAGTGTTGGGGCGGCTGATCGGTTCCACCGTCTCGCCGCGCATAATCGCAGCGGCCCGTAAAACGGCCTGGACGGGTTTGACGTAGCCAGTGCAGCGACACAGGTTGCCGGAGAGCGCATCGCGAACCTCTTCTTCCGTCGGGCGGGGGTTGCGTTTGAGGAGCGCGCAGGCGGAAAGGAGCATACCAGGCGTGCAGAAACCACATTGAATGGCCCCGGTATCGATAAATGCCTCTTGCAACGGGTGCAGTTGGCGAGCGTTACCCAGGCTTTCAACGGTAGTTAAGGTGCAGCCGCCTGCCTGCGCCGCCAGCGTGACGCAGCTTGGGCGCGGCACACCATCGACCAGCACGGTGCAGGCCCCGCACTCGCCGGTTTCGCAGCCATGCTTGACACTGAAATAGCCCTCTTTGCGCAGCGTCGTCATTAATGATTCGTTCGGATCAATATCCATGCTTGTGACGACACCATTGATTCGTAGTTCAAGTTCCATATATTTATGACCTTCCGTAGGGAGCGCTTTGATTGCGTCCAGCCATACCTCGCCAGCGTGAAATATTGGCAGCCTCTTCGAGCGCGCGATAAGCTAGGCGCATGCCACTTTCATGTCGATAATCACTGCTGGCGCGAAAATCGGATGGAGGTCGAAACTCGGCCATACCAGCCTCAACAGCACGCTCTAACGGGAAGAATGGGTTATCCTTTCCCCCATTCTGAGGGACTGTCGCTGCCTCGACGTGCTGCCCCACCAGTTGCTTTTCAACCGCTTGCAAGCGTACCGGTTCCATATTGACTCCACCCAACGCCAGCCGCACCTGGTTATAGATACCATCTTTGATCTCTACAAGGGCGGCAACATTTAACAGCGCGATATCTGTGGGAGTGCGTCCTACACGCAGGAAGGACGTACCACAGGTATAATTTGGGCGGGCGACGATGACCTCGATAATCAGTTCGCTGGCACGGCGCTCCCTGCTCAGGAAATTACAAGCGACACGACGCTCCTGCTTACCCTTGAAAGTGACGCCGGAAAGCGCCAATCCAGGGCGTTCAGCAGTCCCTGCGCCCAGGTTCACCTGCGTTTTCGAGGCGGAACGCAGCACTACTTCGGTATCGAGAATAGCCAGCGCGGTGAGCAGGTCGGCACGTGAAGCAATGCCGGCGGCTAATGTGCCGCCAAGCGTGGCGCTCTCACGAATCACACGCGAGGACGAAGAGACCTGTGCCGCGCGCGATAGCAGCCCAACGGCAAACTCCTTGAGAAGTGGCGAATCCACCATCGCTTGTAGAGTCGTCATAGCTCCGATATGCACTCCTCGCACGTCTTCAGAAATATAGGCCAGCTCAAGATCACGCAGATCGACCACGGCTTGAATGGTATCATCCACCAGGCCGAGCAAATAGGTGCCACCGGCCAGGGGGACCGTCTTCGTATCGTTGCGGGCCAGCAAGAGCAAGGTCTGGTCGATATCCTCCGGCCAGTTGTATTCGAGCAAATTCAGCAACATCGTTTTTACCTTTGTAGTGGCAGCAATGTAAACGTTTCAACATCGATCAGCCCCTGGTCAGTCAATTTCAGCGCTGGAATGACCGATAGCGAGAGGAAGCTAAGTGTCATACACGGGTGTTCGAGCCTGCAACCAAGCTCGGCGGCAGCTGTGTCCAGGGCTTCTAATTGCTTCACCAGTTCGGCTGCAGGCAGCGGCGAGACAAGCCCACCCAACGGCAAGGGTACCCTCGCCCGCACTTCGCCATCGACAACGCAGGCAAAGCCGCCACCCATTTCTTCGAGAACCTGGGCGGCTCGCAAAATATCACCATCGTTCGCGCCGGCAACGACCAGGTTGTGCGCGTCATGCGCTACACTGGAAGCGATGGCCCCCTTGCGCAACCCGAAGCCCTTGACCAGTCCCAGGCCAACTTTGCCGCTGGCATGGTGCCGCTCGATGACGACGAGTTTGAGCAGGTCACACTCAGGGTCGGCGACAATCTCGCCATTCCTGATAGGAGCCTCTTCCTGCAGGTGTTTTGTGGTGATCTGCCCAGGCTCAATGCCGATCACCTCGACCATGCCGGGTTTGCCTGGGATACGCAGGTCTGCCTCATGAATAGCCCCAACATGTATGGTATCACTGACGCCAGAAAAATCTACCGGTGGCACATCCGCCAGCAGCCGGCCATGTTGCGCTACGAGCTTCCCATCCTTGTACACCGATTCAACTTGAAAGGTGTTGAGGTCATCGAGCACCACCAGATCGGCGATAAATCCCGGAGCGATGCTGCCGCGATCATTGAGCCGGAAATATTGGGCGGTATTATAGGAAGCGAGACGAATGGCTTCGACCGGATCGAGTCCCAGTTCGATTGCGCGGCGGACCATAGAATCGATATGCCCGCGAGTCGTCAAATCCAACGGGTCGCGATCATCGGTGACGAAGAAGACGCGCGGCGGGTGCAATTCCTTGACCAGAGGCAGCAGCGTATCCAGGTTGCGCGCCGCCGACCCTTCACGAATCATGAGCCACATGCCCAGGCGAATACGCTGGCGGGCCTCTTCAATTGTCGTGCATTCATGGTCGGACATGATACCGGCGGCGGCATAGGCACACAAATCGCGATCATTGAGCCCCGGCGCGTGTCCATCGACGACCAGCCCATGCTCGCGGGTAGCAACGATCTTCGCCAGCACCTGCTCATCGCCTTGCAGCACGCCGGGCATGTTCATCATTTCGGCCAGACCCAGCACGCGCTCATTCTCTAACAAGGGGAGGAGATCACCAGCCATTAGCACCTGGTAGGGACTTTCAAAAGATGAAGCGGGAACACAGGATGAGAGCATGACATAGGCGGTGAGTGGTAGATTGCGCCCCGCTTCAAGGACATAACGAATGCCCGCGACTCCCATCACATTGGCGAATTCGTGCGGGTCGAGCATAACCACGGTAACACCACGGGGTACGACGATGCGAGCAAATTCAGGCAGGACAAGCATGGTGCTTTCAATGTGCATGTGGCCATCGATCAATCCGGGAGCCAGCCAGCGGCCCTGGAGATTCCGCTCCTCGTTGCCCCGGTAGCCATTATTTGAGGCATCTATTCCGACCACACGCCCGCCGTCGATAGCGACATCAGCGAGGTAACACTCCCCGCTACAAACGTTCACGAGCCTGGCATTACGCAGCACCAGTTCCGCGGGCAATTTCCCACGCGCAATCTGGATGCGACGTTGAAGTTCGTCCATAAAACAACTTCCTCCGTGTCTAAAATAGGGTATGTTGCATGTTTTACTGGACATCCTATCAGAAACCCGGCAAATCGTCGAGGGTTCAGGTAGAAGGCTACCGGTGATGAAGTCGTTCATTTGGATGCCAGGGCGACCACAAGAGTCGCCCCTACCCTATACGGGCAGGCATCTAAAAATCTGATAGTGTTAAGTATACCCCCTTTAAGGGGTTTGTGGAACGCTTTTCCACTGGACGGGATAAGGAGAATCCATGAATAATTTTGCTTCGTCGCTTATCAAGTTGACCGCTCTCGCAGGTGGCGCGGTGATTGGCGCTCTAGTGGCACGCTGGCTCGATGAGGTTGCGACAACACGCGCTGAAGAGCGGTCTGAACGTGATAGGACTCGTTACGCGCAGGGACTTTCACCCATTGCCGATGATGGTAGGAATAGACAGGGAACACAGCAGTAACAATATAGCTGGATTACCATGATACCTGCAAGCTATGTCATCAAAAGCATTAGCTAACCCGATGTATGAGGAAAACCTCTCTATTGCTCTGCACGCTGAGAAAAAAGTGAATCATAATTTTTCATGAGGCATTCCTGAAATTTGCAGCCTCCGTTATCAGGTTTGCCGACCACTATTGGCAATACTAGCTTGACGAATTGGTTAGGACCTTGATGGTGTACGCCGTCTGTACCCAGGCAGAAAAAGCCTCAGAAAAATCGTGATTTTTCTGACTTTCTACCAATGCGTACCCCTCCCTATACGGTTGCACAGGAACAAGTGGGGTCGGCAGGGAATCTACGTCCAATAGAACCCAGTTAGTCCCATTAAAATTACCGAGAAACCAGCCGCGCTGAACAGAAGTGACCACCGTAATCCATTTGCCACTACTAAAGAGTCCCTTCTTCAGTTGGCTCTCGATCTGATAGATAGCGACAGGCTGCTCCTTGCTAGAGAGGAGTGCCTTTCTCGCTGCACCCGACAGCAAGTATTCACGAGCTTCAACGGCTTCCGCTCGCTGTCTGGCTCGTTTCGCTTCCTCAGAGGAATTATCGAAACAGGGTCTACATCCATCTAGGAACGTAGATTTCTGGCTGAAAAACTGTTGTGGGAAGTCGCTCAAATATCCTGTGTGTGGCACAGATAGCTCGTTTACAGATACCGCAATGATCAACCGCGGTAACCCCACAGTTGTCTACTTCGCATCGTTGCTTGCCTTCTTCGGTCTTAGGAAAGCAAGGGGCGCAGGTATCCGTATAGAAACGCTGCAAGAAGCGAGCTCTGTGCGTATCACAGAAAGCATGTCCACAAAAAACACAACGACCAACTGCGATAACCCCGCAAGCTTGTCCGTTTTCTAGCTGTACCTCGCACACGGCTGGCGTTGCTACTCTGTGAATCATCTCTTCATCCATTCCTATCCTCCGCTCCTCTCATTCTATCTGTCTAGAGAAATGTAGAACCTCTCTACGTAAGTCTATCCTTTCATTAGAAAACCTTCACATCGAGTCCTACTCTCGTGCCCAAAAATCTACCTGTGCAAGTCCCTAAGATTGCCCTCCACCGGGGCACCGCCGCTTACGTTAGATTATCGACCAGCCTGCGGGCAACGTGCAGCCATTCCTCGGATACATCATCTGGGACGGAACAGCCGTTTGCCAGGATGAACTTGCGGCCTTTTGTCTGGCTGATAGCCGAGAGGATTTCGTTTTCTAGTTCGGTTTCGCTGCCGTGGGTAAGCGGGCCGCGCTCCCATAGACCACCCATCAGGCATTTATCGGTAAGAGTCTGGGCCTCGCTGAGGCTGGGGCCTGTAATGCGATCGCTCCAGCTCATGACTGAGACGGGATAATCGGTGAAAGCCTCGAAGTAGATTTCATCGCCGGTCTGCGTTGGGTCGGCATGGACGTGAACGGTATTGAGCCAGCCATTGGCCGCGCCCTCTAAGGCATGGAGATCGTAAGGGCGACCGAAGCGCGCATACTCCTCGCGCGTAAAGTCGGCGCTGGTCGCTCCCATACAGGAGAAGAAGATGCCGCTCGCGCCGGTCTCGATGGCCGCTTCCATCAGCCTGCGCAAGTTGGCCGCGATGGTACCCAATCCTTCCTCAAAAGGTTCGGGATTCTGGCGTGCGACCTCGATGGCCTTTTGCTTGCCCATGAAGCGTAGTACATAGGTCAACGGGCTGAAAAGGGTCAGCAGGATCGGATAATCATCGCCCAGGCGCGAGCGTAGCGCGCGAATACACGTGAGCTGCTCCGTGAACATAGGTGTATCCAGGTCCAGGCGGGGCAGCATTTGTACCTGCTCGGCCTCGACCAGCGGCTCCTGTGGCGCCGGATAGGGCAGGTCGGGCATGATTTTGGCGATGTCTAAATGAAACTTCTCGACGAAAAACTCTACAGTGAATGCTGCCAGCCGCTCACCGGAGCCTTCGGGCTTGAAGTGATGCCAGAAACAGATCGGTACGCGATCTACATGCTCACCCTTTACTGCCGCGCGAACACGTTCCCCAGGTGTCATACTTGCCATAGGTTGTCCCTCAAAATAGTCGCTAAAAAATTGACGAAAACTTCGTTGTCCCCAGGTCTCCGCAAGGGATACCACTACATTTCAGGTGGCTTCCACGAATTATATCACGTTTCGGGCCATGCACCTGTAGATGCATTAAGTAAAAAGTCAGAGTCCGTGAATAATTGCTAAGAAACAGAGGCTTCAAATCGGGGGAGATAAACCACATCCAATGCGCTAAAGCCGGAATGACAGGCGAAAATTCGTTGTAAAGAAGTAGGAGTGCTCAAATAAGTGGTTGTATTACCCCCCAATAATATCTTCGCTCATTTGGGCCATTATATATGTCTGTAGTGCCCCCTTGGGATTGGACAGCTGGCAGAGTGAAAGCCAGAGGGTATACTCTGACCAAGAAAGGGGTGCAGTATGCCACAGCGACGACGATTTACAGCCGAGTTTAAGCAGTATCCAATCACACAGATCTGTGACATCTTGGACTGTGCTCGCAGTACCTATGATCATCAAGCAGCGGCGGTTGTTGAGCAGGAGTTGCGGCAGGCTATTGCAACGGTGGCAGGCGAGTGGCCGCGCTATGGCTATCGACGTATCACCAAGCAATTGCAGCGACAAGGATGGATTATCAATCATAGACGGGTGGAACGGCTCATGCGAGAACTGCGGCTCCAAGCCGATCGCAAACCCAAACGGCGCGTTAGGACCACGGAGAGTTCCCCTCCCTTTCCTCGGTATGCAAATTTGGTAGCACAGTTGGAGATTGTGCGGCCTGATCAGGTGTGGGTCTCAGATATCACGTACATTCGGCTCCAGGAAGAATTTGTCTACCTGGCAGTGCTGATGGATGTCTTTACGCGCTGTATTCGTGGCTGGCATTTGGGGCGCAGTCTCGATCAAAGTCTCACCCTGCGAGCGCTGGAGCAGGCCCTGGCCCAGCGTCAACCCGAAATCCACCATTCCGATCAAGGGGTCCAGTATGCTGCCACGGCTTATATCACACGCCAACAGCTTGGGCGCTTTCTCGACGAGGTCTACATGCACAAGCGCATCCATTCTGCCTTGGGCTATCTCACTCCCGCCGAGTTTGAAAGCCAATGGAGGAGGCAAGAGTAACATGAGGATACCTTATCCTGTTGTCCTTTGCGCTGCAGAGACGATTCTGTGGTGAGTCGAGTGCTTCAATGGATGGTCTTCCCAACACAACCACCGAGAAAGGAAGGAAAGGATGCAACCCTGGGAGTATTGCGAAGTGGCCTGGACGCCAAAGCAGGTAACGATCCATGTGTACAGCAGCCGTGAGGATGGCAGGTATGAAGGCGTCCAATCGCCAGAAGAATGGGGCGCCTTATTGACCCAGTTAGGGGCCGATGGATGGGAACTGGTAGGTGTTGTCCCCGCCAGGCCAGCGAGCCACTCCCTCTATTACTTTAAGCGAGCGATAGAGTGGCCTGCACAAGCAGAATGGGATGCACGTAAAAAGGCAAGAGAGCAAGAGGGCAAATTGAGAGAGCCAGGGACAGAACCCATCAAGCTCACTGAACAGTCAATCCAAGGGGAAACCAAGCCCCAGGCCAGCTAATTGCTTGTTCTTCATTGGGCAGATGTGACCAGGAAGTCAGAACGAGGAGGGCGTTTCTTTGGACCATGTTCACTTCATATGACTCATTTTATGTCTCTTCCAAGGGGGGCAGTACA
>DATGLD010000036.1:0-82050 GCA_035294305.1 Ktedonobacteraceae bacterium
ATGGCAAAGATACGCACGGCCTGCTGTTCGTCCTGCACCGGCCAATCCGTGAGCAAGAGCCAGGGAGCCCACTTCGTACCCAGCACCACCACCTGCACCAACCACACCGCTTTGGTCACGAGCTTTCCTTTGCCCCCAGGCCGACGCACATTGCTCCAATAGCTCAAGCGCAGTGGGCAAGCCGAGAGGTCGACCACGACCGGTTGTTGCTTGGGGTGCGGTTGCTTGCCCCGCTGCACTTGCAGACTCGTTTCCGCACGAGCTACCGGACGCAACTGTGAGCAGGCTTGAGCAATATTCCCCTGTTGCCACTGTCCCGCACGGTCTTGGAAGTCCACCAGTCGGTCCGTGTGGTAGAGCCGACACACCACATGATCCTGATACTCCCAAATCGTGCGCCACACCGCAAGATCGTCAAAGCCACTGTCGAGAATCCAGGTGACGTGCATGCGCTTGCGCAAGGCAGCGAGCGCCTGGCTCACCGTCGCGAGCGCCTGCTGTACTTCCGCTGGCTCACTGACAAAGCCGGGTTCCTCGCTGCTGAACAAGCGATGATAGAGGATGCCACGCCGCCCAGGCGTGACACCCAGCACATTGAGCGTGCGATAGCCGGGGATGAGGTCTCCTTCCAGATCACGCACCTGCATCAAAGCGGGCATCGCCTCGGCATAGGGCTTGCGCAGGTCCGAGCCATCAGCCATAGTTCGTCCTCGGGCGCCTGGGCCAGTTGCTCGAGGGCCACCTCCCGCAGTTGCGCCCTCAGATGCTCGGCATCCACCTGTGAGCGCTTCGTACTCTGCCCAGTGGCCAAACGAAGGATGCGTTGAGCGCCTTCTTTGGCCTTGGAGAGCAGAGGTGAACAGGCCGCGATGCGCTGGCAGATGAGGGGGCCTGCCGCCATGATCCCTCTGATGCTTGCCTGAAACGTCCGTCGCGTGCGTGCATCCCCCAGCAGGCCATCAAAACGCTGCAAATAGCTCTGTAACGGCCCTTCCCAGTTTGCTTGCCACTCCATTTCGACTTTCTCCTCCTGTTTTTTCCGTTTTTCCTGATTCTATCACCTCCCCGACCAGTTATGACTGGATGTCAGGCCCTGGGCCTTGAAATCTTCTCATTTACAGACTATACTATAAGCAAACGGGCGGCAATGCTCGTCTCCTCTTACCAGTCCTCTATCGTACCAATCCTTCAGAAAGGTTTCTCCACATGGTTCGTTCCCTCGACAGCGCGCTCACGACGGCGCTCAACACTATCACCCGCACTCCGGCAGTCAGGTTGACCATCGAAGATCATGTGCTCCATTATGCTCAGTATCAAAACCCTGGATCGGCGGATGCCTGGAATGACGCCTGTATCGCCAACGATAACAGTATCGTGCGGGTGCAGGTGACGCGTGGCGGCACCGGCTTCAACTGCAATTTCCAGGTACAGCGCATTACCGACCCATCCCAGGCCTCACAATGGACCAGCACTACCTGGGTTACACTGCCTGGATCGGCGGGGTTGATGTTCCAGGATGCTGGTTGCGCCATTTCCAACTCATCGGGCACCTTGCGAGCTTTCGCGCAGCGCGGCACAGGCGGCAACAATCTATGGGTATGGACATCGACCGATAACGGCGTCACCTGGACAGGGCCTGCCAGCGTACTTTCTCCTCCATCGTCGGCCTTAATCAAGGGTATTGGCAGCGCGGGCAATAACGATGTCTTCTTCCTTTACGATGTAACCGGCGGCGAAGCGATGGGTTGTTCGTTCTACTCCGGTGGCGCCTGGTCTGCGCTCGCAAGCTGGACGCTGCCAACCATCAGCTATGGGGCAGGCGTTGCCGTTGCCTGGGCTCATTCGACCTACACGATTGTTTACTCTGATAGCTATAGCCTCTTCTCGTGCGTTTACAACCCATCGGGTGGCAGCTGGAGCAGCAGTTCGGTGATCGCTCCGGCCACCAGCACCGCTATAGGTCGTATCGCCCCTCGTTTGTCGCTGGCCGATGGAATCTACACCCTGGCATGCGTTGAATTCGATAATGGCGTCTTATCCGGCTCGGTCTATAGCTACCCACGTCTGAGGCAGTCCGCCGACCTCGTTCACTGGTCGAACGGGCTGATTATGCACGATATCACATGCAGTTATGGTGTTACCGCGTTCAAATTGCCCGTCCCTCATAATGGCAATGCCGGGTCTCGCTACTATGTCGCCGCTCTTCCGATAATCTTCAGCGCTCCAGCGTTCCAGGTCTCGAATCCCGCACAGTACCTGGATGTTTCCGCGTCCGTTTTATCCTACCGACGACACGAGCAGCAGGGCGCACCTGCTCGTCTGGAAGTAATCCTTGATAATGCGCGCGGCATCTACAACGCCTTCGTGACCACCGGCAACAACTACCAGCCCATCGGATTGAACGCAACGCTCGTTTTAAGCGAGGGCTATAAGGTAGGCACGCCCCCATCGACTCCTGATGTCGTACAGGTTGGCATGTATCACCTGGAGCAAATACATTTCGTCCGTTCACCGCAAGAAAATCATTTATTGCTGGTAGGACTCGACATAGCGCGCAATCTGGACGTGCAATCGCGCTATCAGAATACCTATAGCAACACGACATTGGGCTACCTGATTACCGAAGTTGCAGCGCGGGCTGGCCTTTTCAACATCTCACTACCCATGACTTCCCAGATGAGCCAGGTCGTACCCTCCTTCGTCTTGCAAGCCGGTCAGCTCTATCGCCATGCGCTGGATGAACTCTGTGCTACCTATGGCCTGGCGTACTTTCTCGATCAGAACGAAGTGCTTCAATTTCATGAACTCTCAAATGCAGATCCACAGGTATGGAACTACCAGCCAGAGATTGAACTGGTGAGCTTTGGCAGCAATGACCTGCGCGCCAATCATATCATCGTGAGCGGCAAACCACCCGCAGGAGGCATTCCTGGCGCATTGACCACCGCCGAAGCGTATGATGATGCTCATGTGCATCTTGTGGGAATGGAGCGCCTGCTTCATCACGTCGATCAGAAACTCACGAGCACAACACAATGCGCGCAAAAAGCGAGCTTTCTCATGGCGCAGGAGGTACGCACCCAGGTGACGCATACCGTATCAGTCCCATTGAATCCGGCGTTGCAATTACTGGACAGCATCACTCTCACTGACAGTGGCGCTCCAATCGGCAGTGGCCAAAATGTGTTCTGCCGCATTACACGCTTGATTGCTCACTTCGATGCGCAGCTGAGCGCTTACGATCTGCAACTGGTGCTTGAGGGCTTGTGATAGCCCAATATTACGCTTTTCCGGCTCGTCTCCGGCGAGCGGCGGCGGCATTTTTGCGACGAGCGCGGCGACGCTCGACGTTCGTAGCACGTGTTACTCCAACCGGATCAGCTTCCACAGTCGATTTTAACCTGCTCGTTCCGTTGCTGCGCACGGTTTGTGTAGATGATTGCGCGCGTGCCTGTCGTGCATTGCTGATCCCCTGGCGAATAACCAGGCCCGCGAGTATCGCAGCCGCTACCAGAAGCACTAAGTACACTGGAATAACGATACTTTTCAGGCTTGCCGGAAGCGTTCCGGTATTGAAACCGATGCTGACCAGAAACACCAGCGCGAGCAGGATATACTCCGTACCGGTCAAAATATTAATCTGCCGGTACCAGACAAGTCGCCGCTGCTCTATTCGCGCTGCCCGTATGCGCCGGAGCCCGGCCATAACGTTATAAACTCCCAGGAGGATAAAAACAACGGCGAAAACGGCAAGCAAACGTGGGTCACTCATAAAACTTCAGAAATCCTCCCAGGCCACAAACGGGCCAGATCATGCTTGAATGAAAATTTGCTCACTCCATTGAGCGCCATTGGCATACAGCGTAATGGTATAACTGCTCCCAACTTGAACACCTGAACAGGTGAGAGTTAAAACCTGCGTAGAGCTGAACTGAGGCGTTGATCCGTCAGATGGCGCCAACTGGCCCTGAATAGATGAAAAATGGAGATGAGCGCTGGTATTCCCATCCATACCCAACTTCCAGCTAATCACCTGTTCGCCAAGATTGATCAACGTCAATGATGCTCCGCTTCGACAACTCCCACCAGGCACATATTGCGCAGTGATAGTATCAGGACTGAAAACCAGTTCCGATGGCGCATCGCTTACCGTCAATTCTACAGGAAGTGTCAACTGCTGGCTCTCATTGATGGTAAAAATAATCTGGCCCCTATAAGGCTGCTTACTACTTTGCAAGCCGGTGATAATCGCGCTGACACCAATGGAATCGGTGCCGGATATATTCAAAGTCCCGAAGGTGTGGTTATCATTGATGACCAGCCAGGTTAAATTATTGGCGGCGACAGCAGTGGCTGACCATTTCAATGGGGCCCCACTAGTATTCTCAAGCGTAAAACGCTGGCTGGGGTTGTCCTGCCCGGCCACTGCCGTAAACGAAAGCGTGTGTAGAGGTTGCCCATTCAATAGAAGAGCCAGGTCGTTGCTCGTAGTGGATGGAGTGCCTGCCGGCAATACATTAACCGTCAGATACGCAAATTGATTGCTGTGGCTATCCATAGCCTCGATCACGTGGTTCCCAGTCGTCCAATCATTCCCAACAGGGATGGCGGCGTTAAATGCTCCCTGATCATCGGTCTGGACAGAAATATCCTGCCCGGATGCATCCACTATGGGTTGTGTCGTATCTAGTAAAAAGCTGATCGGCCGGTTGGAGCTAAAGTGCTCACCGTGTACATGGAGCGATTGGCCTATCACGATAGTAGTGTTCTGCGTTATTAGCGAGGGAGAAGCAGGGCCCGCAGGTGGTACGACTCGCGCGCTGCCAAGTGGTGAGCCGGGTATATATGAAGAGATGATATAGGCCCCCAGGCCAACAATCAAGCAGAACATGAGTAAGAGGGTCATCCAGAAACCTGAGTTTCCTGGCCGGTTACCCTGCTCCCTGTTGGCGAGAATAATGGCTCGCATTCGTGCCAGGCTCTGTTGCATGGCCATGAGCGGCATGGGAACGTGCGCGTGCCCCCTCGATACACCCTCAGCAGGACCGGCCTCGGCTCGCTGCCGGTCACGCCAACTCTGACGCCAGCGTTCTGCCGCCTTACTGGTACTACCTAATCTCCCCAGCTCCGGCTCAGCCAGCCCAAAAACATCTACCGGCTCCGATTGTGGCTTGTCAACCACGCCGGTAGCCTGCCAGGGAGAGCGATTCCCGGCGCTTGACCCCTGCCAGGGAGACGAACCTGCCTCCCTCACAACCTGCTGTTGTCCATGCTCGAAAGGGAACTGACTATTTTGAGCAGGCGCAACATGTGGTTGCATTGATGAACTGGATACAGCTGATGGCTTCACTATAGGAGGAAATACAGGTACACTCCCCGGTTTCACAGGTACCTGCCCCGGTTGCAACGACGTTGATTGCCCCTGCTGTGCGGGTGCTGGGGATGGAGATGGAGCCGGATGCAGCGATGATGGAGAGAATCCGACCTGGCGAATCAGGCCTGGAGATCTCCCGGCAAGTGGTGGCTGCGTACCCGGTAAATTCGCAGAACCAGGTATATTTGCCGGCCCAGCCTGCGATTGTTCGGGCACCGGCTGTTGCGAATTGCCCCCTGAAGTGCCGCTCCACACTCTAGATTTGAACTGAACGGACCTTGCGATAGGCACGGATGGCCTGGGAGGTGTCGTGATGTTCTGTCCTTTTGTTTCCAGTTGCTCCACCGGTTCAGATTCAGTAGACAGGGTAAGGGCAGGTTCAGGTGTCTCAGGTATGCTAGATGGTCCAAACTGACCACGATTCACTGGTGGTTCAGGCGTTTCAGGTATCATATCGCTTGCTGGCTCTCGCTGTCCTAGTGTTGGTGCTACTTCTGCTTCTCCAACAATTTTTTGTGGCGGTTCGGAATCTGGAGGGCGCAAGGAAGCACTACCAGCCCCCCCTGGTAAAGCCGCTTGTTTGAGACCGGGATGTATAGTTCTGGTAGGAATGAGCGAGACAGCCGGGGACAGGGGCGGCGTGTCAGATACCGGTTTGACAACCTCTTCCGTTTTTACAGCATTCACGACTTCCCCTTGAGCAGTCGGAGTAGCCACACCAGAAAACACCCCGGCAGGCAGTCGGGCAAAACCACATTTACCACAAAAGCGGGCGCCATCCGGTAGTTCTGAGTTGCACTTCTGACAATGGCTCATTGCTTATTTTCCGACTATCGAATGAGGCCCCTGGATGCGATCAATCCAGCCCTACGCTCATTCTGTTCCTACCTACCAAATGCATATAGCTCATCCTGCCCTATACTTGCACAAACCGTGCAGGTTGGCAACACAATATTACTTTCGTCTGTATATAACGTATGAGGAGGTCAATGATTATCAGCCCTACCTAATTAATACTAAAGAGTTGTTTGCTCATCTTGCGCAAAAATATACCTATTCCCAGACAAATGAGAGGGCCGGTAATGAGGTTGAGCGTAAATGTGGGCGGATTCAAGACCTCCAGGCTGCGTATCGGTATGGCAACACCCTGCAATTGCAGGATCCCCTTAATCCCCTGCAATAACCATAAATCGGCAGGAAACACGATGATGAAGCCTAACAAAAACTCTAAAAGCAGGTAAGTCTTCCAGCTCATTAGACCGGGCGAATCGTTAGCACCGCTTTCCTGTGTATAAACCGCAAGGAGGAGTAAAGCCAGGGCTGCTCCATTGAAGACAAGGGGTTCGAGCGCCTGCAGATCGAACCACGAGGGATTTCCAAAGAAGAGAGGGATGTACCAGAGCAGGCTGAAAATGATGAAGTTACCGGCGCTGCCGTTCAGATTTAGGGGCGCCGGTACTTGCCACGGCAATAAGGCGCTGAGCAGGCGCAGGGTTGGATAGGGACTCAGCGCAAACCCATTCAAACTCAGTACCAAACTATAGGCAGCAGATAAAAGATATCCAACCATTGTTGGGACTAAGCCGAGCAGCAGGAGCACAATAATATAGCTGAGGAATGAACGCGCCGGTTGAGACGTGTCCGTACTTTCGACACCCGCCGTCTGCGTCTCGTCTTCATCTCTCGCGGCAGTATCGCCCTCATCGTTATTGACCGCAGTAGCCTGGCTTTTCTCAGCAGTTGTATCGTCGTCCTGCGCGTCTTCAATAATTTCATTGCCCGCTTCCTCTGAGAGTCCCTGCAGGGACAGCGGCTTGCCTCTGTCCTCGTTGGGTCGCAGGAGAGGTTTTGCCGGTAATGAGCGCGACGCGAAGGCGAGCTGGCCCAGCGCCACACCGACTATACTGAAAATAATCGAAGCGACCAGAACCAGGCCCCACGCATTGAGAAAACCCTGCAGTTCCGCCTGGTTCGTTGTAAGCGTATTGAAAACGCCTGGATAAGTAATGGCGACCAAAAATTGAAAGATCGCTATAAAAAACCCTCCCAGACCTGCTTCCAAAACCCCCGCTCCTCGCATAGCGCGAATCTTGCGCAGCCCTGTGACAAACAGGCCGCAGCCAGTCGCGCTGAGCGCAGCTATAGGCAGCAGTGAATTAGCAGGTTGAACTTGAAAGCGGGCAGTAATCGCGAAGAATGCCGCGATTAGCACGACTACTCCTATCGCCAACCAGTCAAAGCCCCGTTCCTGTTCCACCTTCGAAGATGTTGTTGCCGGCACAGCCTGGATTGTTTTTTCCGCTTCTCCGCTTACAGTAGGTTCTATTTCATCCTGGGCTTGAGTAGTAATTTCAGGTTGATCTGTCATGATTTGCTCCCGCTATGTTATATACTCTCGTGATACTAGCATATTGAGCATCGAGCGACAAGAGGGAAAGCGAGATGAAACACCGGAACACTACAAAAAATAAGGTGTTCACCTGATTATACGCGAGCAGGATAAATCTAACCCTCTCGAACCTTGACTCCAGGGAAAATACTGCTAAAATCTCTATAGGTTGCTAAATTTTTTGAGATTTACGAGGATTTTGAGTGCATATTTTAGCTATTGGTGTTGATCATAGATCAGCACCCATTGAATTGCGGGAACGATTGGCTTGCTCCCCCCGGCAGGTTTCCCAGGTTCTCATGCAGGCCAAAGAACTGGTACAGGAATCCGTACTGATCTCAACGTGTAATCGCATCGAGCTCTATGTTGTCTGTCCTGAGATCGAAGGGGGAAGATCGAACCTGCTCCACATCCTGAGCGAATCGCGCCAGGTCAGATGTGAAGAGTTTGAGCAATATTGCTACTTCCTCGTTGACGAACAGGCAGTATTGCATCTTTTGGGCGTTGCCTGCGGATTATATTCCCTCGTACCCGGTGAACCACAAATTCAAGGTCAGGTTGCGCAGGCGCTGGAAATTGCCCAGGGCGGTGGTTATGCTGGCCCAGTTACCTCAGCGCTCTTCCGCGCTGCGCTGGGGGCCGGAAAGCGCGCACGCAGCGAAACAGGCATCAGCCGCAACGCCGCCTCGGTCAGTTATGCCGCTGTACAGCTCGCAAACCGGCTTTTTCCTCATCTGAACGAGGCTCGTATCCTGCTGGTAGGCTCCGGTAAAATGAGCGAGCAGACTGCGGCCAACTTGTGTGACCAGGGAGCGCGCCAGCTTACCATTATCAATCGCACTCAGGCCAATGCCCTGGATCTGGCACAGCGCTTCGGCGCGACCCATCGCTCGTTCAGCGAACTGGCCGCTTCGCTGGCAGAAGCAGATGTTGTTATCACTTCCACGACTGCCCCCCTCGCCCTCATTACCTTTGAAATGATGCAGCGAGTCGTGCAGCAGCGCAATGGACGCTCATTACTGCTGATAGATATCGCACTGCCACGCGACGTAGAACCAGAGGTGGCGAACTTGCCCGGCGTACACCTCTATAACCTGGATGACCTCCAGGCCACTGTCGACGAGGGCATACACCTGCGCCTCCAGGAAGTTGAACAGGTACAGGCGATCATCGCCGAAGAGGCAAGCGCCTTTGATCGCTGGCGGCGCTCGCTCAACGTCGTTGGCACCATCAGCGACCTGCGCCGCCATATAGATACGTTACGCCAACAGGAATTAGCGCGGGCCATGCAGCACCTGTCATCTTCGCTTACAGAACGCGAGATGGCAACCGTGCAAGAACTCACCACCCGGCTCATGAACAAACTGCTACATACGCCGATGGTGCGCCTCAAAGCCGCTGCCGCCGAGGGCCAGGGGCACATCTACGCCGAGGCTTTACGATACTTATTTGATTTAGAAGAGAAAATAGATGAAACGTATAATCATAGGAACACGGGCCAGCAAACTGGCGATGATACAGACACAATGGGTGGTCGCACGGCTACAACAGCTGTGGCCGAACCTTGATATCGCCATCGAATCGATTCACACAACCGGCGACAACAACACACATATGCCCCTGACAAAGATCGGCGGCGATGGCGTTTTCGTGATGGAAATCGAACGCGCCCTTTCTGAAAAACACATCGACCTGGCAGTACACAGCTTGAAAGACCTGCCCACGGCCCAGCCACTGGGATTGCGCATTATCGCGGCAGGTACACGCGAGGATGTACGCGACGTACTTGTCTGGCACCCATCTTATCTAGGAGCGATCCCCAATGGCTCCCCTGACGAGGTAAGTTCACCTCTCCTCTCCTCTCTGCGGGCGATCTCGTATGGCCGCCCACAGGCTCTTTTGCGTATCGGCACATGTAGCATGCGTCGTACAGCTCAGATGCGCGCACTTTTTCCAGGAGCAGACATTTTACCACTGCGCGGAAATGTCGATACGCGACTGCGCAAGCTCGATGCTGGAGATTATGATGCGATTGTCCTGGCCGCCGCCGGTCTGCACCGCCTGCATATTCACGAGCGCCTGGCCAAGCGTATGACTTACCTTCCAGTCGAAACGTTGCTGCCCGCGCCGGGGCAGGGAGCCTTAGCGCTAGAAATACGTGATGACCCTGAGGCGCAGGCCCTGATTGCTCCCTTGATCGACCCTGAGACACAGGCCACAACAACAGCAGAACGCATGTTTATGCGCCGCCTGGGGGCCGGTTGTTACCTTCCCATCGCCGCCTATGGTGAAATCGTGGAGGGCCAGCTTACCTTGCAAGGATTGGTTATCAGCCTCGATGGCCAGAGCCAGGTACGAATACGGCAAAGTATCCCCTGGACTGCGGCAACTCCCATCGAGAGCGCCGGACAATTAGGAGTCCAACTGGCCGAGCAAGCGCTTGCCCAGGGCGCGGCCGGAATCATAGCGGCCCTGAACGATACACGGATACAGGAGCGACAGCATGTCTGAAAGCACGGTGAAAGCATTTCCCTTGCGGAATAAACGCATCCTGGTGACACGCACAAGGGAACAGGCAGGCACATTAAGTGCACTTTTACGCTCAACGGGCGCTTTGCCTGTTGAGTTTCCAACGATTCGCATCATACCCCCGGCAGATTGGGCACCTCTGGATGATGCTTTGATACGACTATGCGCGAATGAATACGATTGGCTTGTGTTAACGAGCGCTAATGGCGTCACTATCTGCTTCGAGCGCTTGCGCGAACTTGGATACGCGGCTCGCGATATCGGTAGTACTCGTATCGCAGCTATTGGCCCCGCGACAGCCGCAGTGTTATCTCAATATGGCATCACAGCCAGCATTGTGCCTGGCGAATATATAGCCGAGAGCATCGTCGCTGCACTGATTGAGGAAGCGCAGCAAGCAGGCAAATCCTTGCAAGGGCAGCGGATATTACTGGCACGTGCGGCGGAAGCCCGTAAGGTGCTAGTTACCGGACTACAACAGGCGGGCGCCCTCGTAGACGAAGTCGCGGCCTATTTTACCGTTTCCGCAGCCGCCGGTGACGACACAGGGATCGAAGTCTTGCGCTTACTCCGGAACCGGCAGCTCGATATCATCACCTTTACCAGTTCTTCTACAGTGCGTAATTTTATGCAATGGCTTAAGCAGTGCGAGCCAGGCATCACGAACGAATTTAGCGATCTCGTGAAGCTGGCTCGCCCAAAAATTGCTTGTATCGGCCCCATCACTTCACAGACCGCACGGGAATTCGGCCTGGATGTGCATATCGAGGCGCAAGAATTCACCATCAACGGCCTTGTGAAGGCAATCATTCAAGACGAGGAAACATCATGGCAGACTCAACAATCATAGCACAGCCCCAGGAGGCTGTTACGCCAGCAAAACCCAAACAGCCGCGCCAATTGGTGCGCTTTACCTTCTACAAACTCGATCCCCAATGGCAGTTATTGCCACTCGAGCAACGCCAGCAGGGAAAGCAAGAGCTACTTCAGATCTTTGAAGAACACGCGGAGCATGCCCTTATGCGCAGTTATGCCCTGTATGGATTGCGCTCCGATTGCGATTTTATGCTCTGGCAGGCAACCTATGACGTGAGTGACCTGCAGGGTATCAGCAGCAAAATCCGGCGTGGCATCATGGGACCATACCTGCGCGAGACCCACGCTTTTCTTTCAATGACCAAACGCTCGGTCTACGTTGGCAAAAACGCTCGTGGCGCGCACGACCCGCGCCTGGTCATCACTCCTGAAGACAAGAAATACCTCTTTGTCTACCCATTCGTGAAGACACGCCCGTGGTATGCCCTGCCCCTGGAAGAGCGCAAACGCATGATGAACGAGCATATCCGCATGGGCCTGAAATACCCCTCGGTATCCCTCAACACCACCTATTCATTCGGACTCGATGACCAGGAATTTGTGGTAGCATTTGAGACGGATAACATCAGCGATTTCCTCGACCTGGTTCAGGAATTACGGGAGACCGAGGCCAGCCGCTACACCCTACGGGATACGCCAATGTTCACCTGCGTGGCCCAGCCGTTGGACGAGATACTTGAAGCAATCGGAGCGTGAGGTCTAATATGAGCAATCAAGCCGGTACTGACGTGACGCTTACGCGTTCGCATGAGCTTTTTGCGGAAGCGCAGCAACTGATGCCGGGCGGAGTCAACAGCCCGGTACGCGCTTTTCGCGCCGTGGGTGGTACCCCTATCTTCATTGATCATGCTGAAGGCCCTTATCTTTATGATGTCGATGGGAATCGCTACCTTGATTACGTCCAATCCTGGGGACCGATGATCCTGGGGCACGCCTATCCCCCGGTCTTGCAAGCCGTGACCGAAGCAGCAGCACGAGGTTTCAGCTTTGGAGCGCCGACAGCCGCCGAAAGCCAGCTCGCGCAACTGGTCATGGAATGCATGCCATCAATTGAGATGATACGTTTCGTCAATTCCGGCACAGAGGCTACCATGAGCGCGCTGCGCCTGGCACGAGCCTATACCGGTCGCAACAAAATCATCAAGTTCAGCGGCTGCTATCACGGTCACGCCGATATGCTGCTGGTGCAGGCCGGTTCGGGCGTCGCGACCATGGGTCTGCCTGATAGCCCTGGCGTTCCGGCAGAGGCTACGAGCAACACCCTGATTGCCCCCTATAACAGTGCCGAAGCGGTCGAATCGCTCTTTCGTGCCAACCCCAACGATATCGCCGCTATCATCATCGAACCCGCCGCCGCCAACATGGGACTCGTCCTGCCACTGCCCGGCTTCCTGGAAAAGCTCAGGGACCTGACCCAACAATATAGAGCATTGTTGATCTTCGACGAAGTCATGACGGGCTTTCGTGTGGCATTAGGCGGCATGCAGCAGCGTACCGGCATCGTACCCGATCTGACCTGCCTGGGCAAAATCATCGGTGGGGGACTGCCGGTTGGCGCCTATGGCGGGCGGCGCGACATCATGCAACTGGTTGCTCCGTTAGGGCCAATGTACCAGGCAGGCACACTTTCGGGCAATCCACTGGCAATGGCCGCGGGTATCGCTACTCTCAACGAACTACGCAAGCCAGGAACATATGAAGCTCTCGAGCATAAAGGACAGATGCTCTGCGATGGCATTGAGCAAATACTCCACCAAACCGGCGGACCTGTGCAGGTAGCCCGTATAGGTGCCATCTTCTGCCTGTTCTTTACCGCCAAAAAAGTGATTGATTATGCCAGCGCTAAAACGTCCGATACGGCCCGTTTCGCCCGCTTTTTCTGGCACATGCTGGAGCAAGGCGTCTACTTGCCCCCATCTCAATTCGAGGGCTGTTTCATCTCACTGGCCCTGACGGATGAGATGATCGAACATACGGTGAGAAGCGTCGAACTGGCATTGCAAGAAACAGAGTAGAAGCCGGGTTATGGAGTTGACAAAATACGTTGGTAATCCCAGCAAGGGTACCCTGTAGGGACAGCGCCTGGTACCTTCCTTGTTGGGATCGCAGGATAGGAGCAGAGGATCATGAGCACATTTCCTACAGTACGTATGCGCCGTTTACGACAAAGTGAAAAATTGCGCGGACTCGTGCGCGAAACGCACCTGAGCATTGAGCAGTTCATCTACCCACTATTCATAGCCGAGGGCCTTGCTGAGCCTCGTGAAATCTCCGCCATGCCCGGCATCATGCAGTGGCCATTAGAATACCTTGGGCGCGAGGCAGAGCGCATCGTCAATCTTGGGATTCCGGCGGTGCTGCTATTTGGCATCCCGTCTGAAAAGGACGAAGTAGGATCGCAGGCTTACGCTTCTGAGGGAATCATTCAGCTGGCCATACGCCGGCTCAAAGCCGAGACCCCCGATCTGGTTGTGATGACTGATGTCTGCCTGTGCGAATACACGAGTCACGGGCACTGCGGCGTCATCCATAACGGCAGCGTGCAAAACGACGAATCATTGGAACTCCTCGCCCGCATGGCGCTTTCTCATGTCGAGGCAGGAGCAGACCTGGTAGCGCCCTCGGATATGATGGATGGACGCGTTGGAGCCATCCGCCGCACGCTGGACGAGCATGGCTTTTCCGCGACGCCTATCATGGCCTATTCCGCCAAATACGCCTCCGGCTTCTATGGCCCCTTCCGCGAGGCCGCCGGTTCCGCGCCACAATTCGGAGACCGCCGTTCATACCAGATGGACCCTGCCAACGTCCGCGAGGCGCTGCGCGAGATAGATTTAGACATTGCCGAGGGAGCGGATATCGTCATGGTCAAGCCCGCGCTGGCCTACCTGGACGTGATTCGCCAGGTCCGCGACCACTGCGACTTGCCCATCGCCGCTTACAATGTCAGCGGCGAGTTCTCCATGATCAAGGCCGCAGCTCAGCAGGGTTGGATCGATGAAAAACGTATCGTAATGGAGGTGCTGACGGGCATTCGACGCGCCGGCGCGGATATGATTATCAGCTACTTTGCACCAGATGTGGCGGAGTGGCTCAAGGAGCGCTACTGATTCCTTTTGAGCTTGCGCCACCCGCCCGCACGGTTATTGGCGATAATAGCTTGAAAGAGATTCAAAAAGGCACGCTGGTTTATGGTTTCGCCCTGGCGGACTTGAATCGCCCGCGCTGTCTGGTTCCCCTGCCCTTGATTGATAATGCCCTCGGGATCGGGAGCAATCGGGTCGTAGATGAAAATGTTGAGGTGATCTTTCGCTCCCAATAGCGCGCAGATATTCCCATTGAGCGTAAAATAGGGCTGCCTGGTGCGTTTGACCGTCTCGGTCACATCCGGGTCGGCGGCATGCACCAGATCTCGCACCTGGCGGCAAATCTCCTGCTGCCAGGCAGGGAGCGTCTGAATGTATTCGTCGATACGAGGGTCGGTCTGGTATGTACTCATGCAATGATAATACCTTAAGCCTGGGCCTCTTGTGAATCAATCACTGCACCTCTATAGGGACAGGCGCAAGGCGCTGTCCCTATAGGGAACTCCCAAGTCAGCAGTAATGTTCAATCAGTGTGCGGGTAGAACCACCATTATCGTAGCCACCGACCGCCCAGACATCATTGGGGGAAAGCGCTACTATTGCTCCCAGAATGTTATCACCTGATCCCGGACTTGGGCTATGCATAATGAGCCAATGAGCGCCATTCCACTCTTCAATCAATGTCTGAGCATTTCCAGCTTTATCCAGGTAATTTCCCGCAGCCCAGATGCTGCTGTTGGAAATGGCCGATATCCCAAACAACTTATTGTCTGCTGAACCGGCATCAGGGCTTGAGACGATGCTCCAGTGCGTACCGTTTTGTTGCTCAGTAAGGGTCTGGAGTGGCTTGCTATCGCTTTCAATCTCTCCCGCAGCCCATAGATTGCCGGTAGTTGTGACTGTGATCCCCAAAAGGACGTTGCTGGCTGATCCCGTCTTTGGACTGCTGACAACGCTCCACCGCGTGCCATTCCACTGTTCGATCAGCGCCTCGCCTGGACCGCTGGTATTGAGATATTGTCCTACGGCCACAACATCGCTGGCGGAAAGCGCGGTTATGGCATATAGAAGATTATTCGACGAACCAATATTCGGACTGCTTACCACCTTCCAGCTTGTGCCATCCCAATGTTCGATCAGAGTGCGAAAGGAAGCAGTTTCGTCCTGATAGTATCCTACCGCCCAGACGTCGTTCGAGGAAATAGCAGTTAAGCCAAAGAGTAAATTATCTGATGCCCCCACATTGGGACTGCTGACAATGTTCCAGGCTGTACCATTCCAATGCTCGATTAATGTTTGCGGGATGCCGTTGCTGTTGAGGTAATTCCCAACAGCCCAGACATCACTCGTTGAAACGGTGGCTACACTTAGCAGAAAATTATCTGAAGATCCGGCATTGGGACTGCTGACAACACTCCAACTCGTACCGTTCCAATGTTCGGTCAGCGTTTGTGAGATCAAATCCGGGTTAATGACTGCGTTTCCGACGGCCCAGATATCACTGGAAGAGATCGCAGCCACAGATCCCAGCGCATTATCTCCTGTAGTAGCGTTCGGACTGGGGACGAGATTCCAACTCCCACACTTAGCCTTAAGTGAGGGTGCTACTCCTACTGCTCCTACCGCTTTTATTTGACCGGTACTCAAAAGTAAGGCCGCGATTATGGTTACTGTCAATAGCACGCCAGAAAGGATGGTTAGCTTCAATCGGTTCATAGTATGTACTCCTCACGATCTATACAAAAAACTGACTGGTCAAAAACATGGATTAACTCGCAAACAGCAAAACCATGGGCCGGATAGTGTCACTATCACATGTATTTTGCAGGCATCCAAGACCAAACACTTTTTCGATAGTCAGAAGGAGAGAGTAGTGGTTGTAGGGCGTGCTGTCTCGCAAGCCCCGCGGTCCGTGATTCGCGATCACAATGGTAACGATGCGGCTCTGTGCGTTGTTCCCCTCATCAAATGTAATGACGATAGCATTATTGCCATTGGACCACATTGATGAGTGCATAACTTTTTTCACAAGTGTTCCAACATAGGCATCGCCCAGACTGACAAGGAAATTATCGGTGACCGAGCCTGGCTTTCCATCATCCACACAATAGGGCGGTGCGCCATGCATATCATGGCACTGGTCGGGTACAATAAAGCTGAAGTTTGGTAGATGATCGGCTTTCAAATCTGCATCAAGCTGGGTGATGGGAACCATTTTCTGCAATTCCTGGGGATTGTTCTGGATGTGAGCAAAGTAGGGAAAACCGTTATGCTTCGCGGCATAGAGCGGGCTAATATCAGGGGCTCCATCACATTTGACCGGGAAGCAAATACCCTTATATCCAGGATAGGCCAACCCACCGAAGTATCCTTTCCAGGTGAATCCTGCCTTCTCAAGCTGGTCAGCAAGACTGGGCTTGCTGATAGTGTGGAGATAATAAGGATTGTCATCGGCAATGCCGAAGGTGCTACCCCCAAGGATACCTACATAGTTAGGGGCGCTAGGGTCTCCAACTCCAGTGTAGTTGGTAGCCAGGCCGTAAGCCTGTGCGAGGTGATTAATGATCGGGGCAGCAGGATTGCCAATGATCTGCTTGTAGCCATGATTCTCTTCCATAATTACGAGAACATGGTTGTAGCGTGGCAAGGGCGGGCTTACCTGCTGCGCTGAAACTGTAGTCTGCTCTCTAGCCGTAGTAAAGCTGAGCAGCACTACGAGCAGCATGAGAGCCGCTCCAATTTTTACAGATCGCATTTGTCTCTCCAAATTTACTTTCCGGGACGACGATTGTTGTACACCTAAGAAGGACCGGGATAGAGGTATCGACCGATATCTATTATGGAAGTAAACCGGGAGCATGTACAGAACTATGGGGTTGCATTCAGGTTAAGAACTGGTTGAGGTTTGCGAACCAATATGCTTGATTTGGAAAGGGAACCGCCGCAAGTTGGCAGATGCGCTTATGAGGGCTTTTTTTCGCAGGATTGAGAAAACACTACCGGGAGAGTTTTATAGTCCATACCCAAGTTCTCTGGCCCTCTTCATTACTTGCCTGGCCTCTTCGTCCCGTCCCAACTCAGTAAGCACAAGACTCAAGTTATAATAAAGAGCGGCCTCCTGAGGACTCAGCCGGATAGCTTCAGTATAACTCCGGACAGCGCCCTCTGGATTCTTCATCAACAACAGCAAATTACCCAGATTATTGTAGGTAGTCGCGGAGCGCGGATCAAGCCGGAGGGCCATCGAATAGGCATGTAAAGCCTGTTCATAACGCTGCATCTCCATCAAGATATCCCCTATACTACAGTAGGCCTCAGCGCCATATGGATCGAGTTGAATAACTGTCTGAAAAGCCTGGAGTGCTTCCTCGTAGCGCCGGAGGCCATAGAGCACATCCCCTATCCCCTTATGAGCATAGATATTATCCGGGCTAAGTTGTAATGCGCGTTTATAGGCAACCAACGCCTCGTCGTAACGCTGAAGGTTGCAAAGAACATCTCCCTTGCCGATGTAATCGTACGCGGAGTTGGAGCGCAACTCAATAGCCTGTTCATAAGCGGCCAGGGCTTGCTCATAGCGGCCAAGCGCATTGAGTACTCCTGCCTTGTTGCTGTAAGCAAAACCATAGTAAGGGTTTATCTCTATGGCACGCTCATAAGCGAACAATGCCTTCTCATAACACTTTGCTTTGTAATGAGCGATCCCCTCATTCATCCACTCGACAAGTGATTTTGAAGAGATGCCAGGGGCCTTGGAAGGTATCGACATGCAGTCCGGTTTTTTCTACTCAATCATCGCGAGCAATACTTCGTCACTGGCAAAGTGTAAACTCTACGAATCAGTCTGTCAATATTTCACGATGTACCATCACATTTTTTCGTCAAAAAACAGGAAACGACTAGGCATATTTGCTACCAGCGCTGCCTTTCACCTGATTATTTGCATTCCTGTTACTAGCGCGGCAGCCAGATCACTGCACACCCGGCCAGGAATCGCGATTAACACCGGGTACATCTGCCTATAGTATATTTGCCACACCAAATATCCTGGTGGTTCTCCACGCACGGGATAGGAACCAGCCGCTGTTCCTACAGGGATCGCCGCCTTCATCAATTTGATCCTGGTGAGCCAAGCGCATTTCTGCTATACTATCCCTGAACTGGCAGGCCAT
Organism: Ktedonobacteraceae bacterium; assembly: GCA_035294305.1. Lineage (GTDB taxonomy): Bacteria > Chloroflexota > Ktedonobacteria > Ktedonobacterales > Ktedonobacteraceae > DASRBN01. Next base: position 18,427 of record DATGLD010000036.1, read on the forward strand.
CTGAACATATGAAAAGTGGAGCGTACATGATAGACAAAATTTCGCTACTCATTATCGACGACCACGCGCTCGTGAGACAGGGGATACGCGCTTTTTTGGAGCTGCAGCCTGACCTCAATGTGGTGGGCGAGGCAGGTTCCGGTGAGGAAGCTGTGCGCATGGCGGCAGAACTCGCCCCGGACGTGGTGCTTATGGACCTCGTTATGCCGGGCATCGGCGGAGTCGAGGCAACACGACAGCTCAAGCAGGCAAGCCCACACTCACAAATCATCGTGCTTACCTCCTACCACGAAGATGAGTATATTTTCCCAGCACTACGGGCCGGAGCGCTCTCATATGTCCTGAAAGATGTTGGGCCAGACGCGCTCGCCGACACCGTGCGCAAGGCGGCGCGTGGCGAGTCAGTCTTGCACCCGCGCGTCGCCTCTCGCGTGGTCGAGGAACTTCGCGGCACACGACACGATACTCCGAGCCTTTTTACAGACCTGAGCGACCGCGAACTAGACGTGTTGCGTCTCATCGCGGACGGCCTCTCTAATGCCGAAATTGCCGAGAAGCTGGTCATCAGCGAAAAGACGGTAAAAGGGCACGTCAGCAACATCCTGGGCAAACTACACATGATGGATCGTACCCAGGCGGCAGTTTATGCCTGGCAGCAGGGATTGGTTGGGCGACGCGACCCATAATCCTTTATCCTGCTGTACCAGAATCGCTACATGTTCTTTATCCTCAGCCTTTCCAATAACTGAGGAAGCATAATACCTTGATCAGCGATTAAAGGCGGAACATGATGTGGCAGACGAGCCCAGAAGAACTCGAAAATGATCGGATCTGACGCCAGGCCGTCATAAGGGTCAGATTCTCCCTGCCGCCACCTAGCAATAAAAGGCCCATCATATCGGAGGTGATAGAAGAGGCGACGATGAATTTCATTTCGTCCATAATCGGACATGTCTCGCCTCTGCTCTCCAAGGAAGCAGTCCAGAGACAGATTTGATAATCCTGTTTCTTCAAATGCTTCTCTCAAAACGGCATCTTCAGGATGTTCATTCTCTTCAACAGTTCCCGCTGGAACCTGTATTCCAGCCTCTAATGCATAAGGATGACTAAAAATGAGCAAATGATCATTATGGGTGATGTAGGCAAAGACCTTATCTTTAACCTCTTTCACGTTGAGAAGCCTTTCTTCGAAATGCAAGTCGTCGCCTGAGTTCCATCACAGTATGCAAGAATGGATAACTGCTATCCCATCATTGCATACTGTTTTAAAGCTTCACCGAACCTACTACGCGCACATTCCACCTATACGTTTGGGCTGAGCGGGGATGCGGGATGGGAATGTAGCTGAAATGCATGCACAATAAGCACTACGCCAAATATGATGGCATAAATGCCGAGCAGCCACAGGAGAGATAACAACCCGGCACCAGGGTGGACGAACAGGATGATGCCGAACACGATTGAAAGGGCACCTGCAAGTCCGAGCAGCCAGTTCCCTACAGTGAATGCCGCCGCCAGCTCCATCACTCCTGTTATTACAGCCCAGATAGCGACAATATAAAGCAGGATCAATGCAGTCTCGCCCGGCCATACGAACGCTACGATGCCCAGGATAATCCCAGCCACCCCTTCGACTACCAGCCAGCCCCAGCGGGGTAAGTACCGGCGCTCGGTAATAGCCACAACTACAGCCAGGATACCATCAATGAGGGCATAGGCCCCGAAAACAAAAATCAGCGCGAGCAGAGCAATACCAGGAAATATCAGGGCTATTAACCCCAAAATGATGGCGAAGACTCCCCGCAAGAGCATTAACCACCAGTTGTACCTTGTGGTTTGAGTGACAGAGTTGATCAAGTTGTGCCTCCTTTGTCATAGTGAAAACAAGAAATGTACAGGCACTAAATATACGAATTCGACCTACAAATAGTCTCTCGACCCCTGACTCCGGCAAGAGCACGCGAAAAGCATGCCTACGGTCACCGCTTAACAGCATATTTCTCCCACCTCTTCAAGAAAGTTTCGGGCTAAAGGCAGGCGCTCAACAGTTTTCCAGGGTCACGTTTAGCGGCTTGGAGGGCGATTCTCCAGAGGGGGCAAGGTAGCGGAGAAATCAACGGAGAAGCGCTGCATGTAATCATCGAGCAAAAACTGCACCCGCTCATACTCCTGGGACGCGACCACAAAGCCCACATGATGCCGTTTGTTCAAGCGCCAGGTAATTTCGGGGTCCTGGTAAGCCGAGGTATCAGGGTACTCCTGGCGGGCAAGCGTGACGATGACGCCTGCATAGTGCTGCCGGTACTCGGGCAAGCGGTAGAGTTCTTCACCGGAGGCAAGCTCGATTTTTGCCCACTCGCGCCAGAGATTGATGCCCGTGGCAGCCTCGATCAACTCCACGATATTGGCGCCGCCAACGCGAGCAGCCGTCTCGAGGAAATAAAATTGCCCATCATCGCGCCCCTTGATGAACTCCATATGCGTCACGCCGCTCACCATACCAAAATCTCGCATCACCCTCCGGCTCAAATCCTTCAATATCTGCTCATCCTGGGAACCACGCAGAACCGTGCGCGTGCTGGAAACACCACCTTCGTGATAGACATTCAACGGCGGCCGGGCATAGCGGTGCGCTTCAGAAAAGATCACTTCGCGGTTGAAGACGAGCGAGTCAACATGATAGACATCGCCTGGAAGGTAGCGCTCGAGCAGTTGAAAGGATTGCAAGTCACCAAGGGCGTTCAGGCGCGACCAGAGTTCTTCCGCTGAATCGATTCTGGTTATGCCAATCGTCGAAGCTTCGGAGCGCGGCTTCAACAGCCATGGAGGAGGAACCCGCTCCATAAACTCGCGTATTCTATCGTAGTTAAAGATGGACACAAAATCGGGGACGGGGATATTGTTTTCGCGAGCCCCCACGCGCATCGCCAGTTTATCGCGGAAGTAGCGGACGGTGCTTTCGCCTATGCCGGGCAAGCGCATATGTTCGCGCAACGCCGCGGCGGTCCATACATCATAATCATCGAGAGCTACAATGCGGTCGATGACATGCGAGCGCGCCAGGTAGCTGACGCCGCGAATCACATCGTCCACTTTGGAAAGGTCTGGCATATGCAAAAACTCATCTATGCTGTCAAACGGCCAGTCAGCGTGTTCCAGTTCCGTCACGGTCAGCAGAAACACCCTTGCTCCCTGCCGCTTACATTCGCGAATAAACTCCTGCCCCTTCTCATAACTGCAAAGGCAAAGCACCGTTTTCGGAGTTCTGTCTGTCATCGTGATGCTCCTCAAATAATACAGGCAGCGCCAACTAGAAGCGCTACAGTATAATGCTCAGGAACGAACTGCGCGTTGAAGTTGCTGAAGTACGATGTCACTGCATGATTACAAAACAAAGACGGTATGTTTCTCACAGTATAGCATACCGAACCCTCAACATTTAGGACTGCACCTTGAAACAGGGGGTTGACCAGTCGAGTCAGTCGCCTTCAACTGACTCGACTGGTCAATCCCCTCAATGACTCCACGCCTCGCTTGATAGTTTCATCTACCTGTCCACGTTGTGCGAAACCCACTGATTCCCAGGTCCTGCGTAGCTTGGTCCCTCGCCGAAAGCCATCTGAGTATTATTATCCGAGTCCACCGCCATTGACTGGTAATCACCATATGGCAGATCAAATCCGGCCTTAGTCAGATAGGGGTAGCCAGGAAGGTACCCGGAAATGCGTACGCTGGAACTAAGATGCAGCCCACCATCGGTACTTTCGCGGAAGAAGACATTCCATTTTCCGGTGCGTGTATCCATCCAGGCGAAACGGACATCACCGGGAGCCTGCCCAACCGCGATGGCGGGGAAACAATTCTCCACACCCTGCGGCGCATCTGAGATATCGACGCGCGGAGAATAGGTCTTGCCATGGTCGGTAGAGCGCGAAAAGAAGATACGTTGTGGCTCAAGGCTTCTTTGATCGAGGCTGCCATTCCAGAGCAGGTAAATGGTATCATCACTACCAATGCGCAAGGCCATTTGCGAACTGAGATAGGCATATCCACAATTTTTGCAAAGCGGTGCTTCGGCGCTTATATCGATAACGGTTCTGGTCCAATGTTCCCCGTTATCGGTCGATTTCGATACCCATAGGGTCACTGGCCCGTTACCATGCTGTCGATGAGCGGCGTCGAAGCTATCCCAGCTGACAAAAATATTGCCATGAGAGTCAATTGCGGCTCCGGCTGAGAGCGAGAGGCTGAATTTTCTGCTCGTTGGGAACACTTCGTGCGTCGACCAGTGCACGCCATCATCGACCGAGACCGCGGCCCACGTATTGTAATTGTCGTCATAGGCCACAACTATCGTGTTGCCGCGCACGGCCAGTTCATCTTTATCCAGGCCGGGCGGATTATCAGAGACAATTTCCAGCTTGCTCCAGGTCTGACCAAAATCGGTCGATTTCACCACCGCAATTCTCGACCTGGAGTTCTCAAGGAACGAGGCCCAGACAGTACGCCCATCAGCCGGATCGACCATGATCTGAGGGTCATACTGACCACCTTTGACCGGGCCAGGCGCTATCGGGCGCGGCGCGCTCCATGTCTTGCCCTCATCGTCGGAGCGTTGGACGAGCAGGTGCAGATCGCAACCGGGGCAGGTTCCACCACCCTGAACATCGTAATGTTTATACAGCGCGTACACATGCCCATAGCGATCAGCGGCAATTGATGGCTCCCAATCGTCGCCTGAATGAAAGCCGATCCGCATCTGGGGCGTAAATTGGAGCCCATTGCCGGGAATGGAGATGACAGGACGGGCCAGAGCAGCAGCGCTAGCGGAGAGACAGAACACGAACAATGCGCCCACAGTGAAAAATAAACGCAAGGGGAAATAGTGAAAATGCAGGATGGTCCTGATCTTCTGGCTATGGGGCAGCAAATCCTGGATGGGCATAGAAGAGCCTCCTTGAGAAAAATAGTTCGCCTTACTTCAATGGTGAAAGGACCAGGGGGCTGTAGTACTTACTATGTCAACAATACTATCAAGCAAGGGGGTTGTCAATGATCGTAGGATAACTGTTCAGGATGGCAAGAAATAGACGGGGTAATGCCTTGCATGCTATAATGACCGCAGCATGCGCCAGACTTTTTCCTAAACCGGTTCGGGGATTGAAAACCGATGTATAGACCTTCCAGGCAATCTTCGCAGGCAAGCATTATATTCAACCGGCTAATTTCGGTAGCGGCGCTGGCACTCTGGCGCTGGCGCCGGCACTGGTTTCTGCTCCTGCTCACATTTGTGGGGATGTTGGCTGCCACCGCGCTGGCATGCATTCTCCCATTGCTCACGCTAGTTTTCCAAACTACCGCATTGCATGATACCTTGACGGCTTCACCCCTGGCGTCAGAATTGACGCTTCACACCCAGGTAACAGGATTATCCTCACACACTCTCTATCCGATTTACCAATCTGGTGGTACTCCTTTTGAAGATAATCTCGCACCATATCTGCAAGGTCAGCCGCGCCTTGAAATCGAGACACCTGAGTTCAGCATCATTGCACCTGAGGAAACCCAACTTCGCACACCACTGCGTCTCTACGGTAACCCTATAAATGAAATCACATCACACGTGATACTGCAGCAGGGACGATTGCCGGCCTCTACCAGTCAGGATATCGAAGTTGCTCTGACACCAGACACAGCCAGCGCCTTGCATGTCAGGGTCGGCAGCGTCATTACTGTGGTTTCAAATTTCTCCGTCGTTCCTGTAAGAGGCGCATCAGCAGCAGCACTCCAGCAATCGTTCTGCTCTATTGCTCCCGGGAAGGACACTACTCCTGTCACTTCTCAGGACACGTACTGCCAGCGGTTCAAACTGCACGTCGTCGGCATATTTGAAGTGAAGCCGAACGACTCCTTCTGGCACGGAGAAAATTTCCACCCTCAATCGTACGAAACCCGCATCCATTATGCGGCCCTCGCGTCCAATGAATCTCTGCTCGCGGCATTGGATTCTGCCGCGACAACTCATAGCGCGGACACCGTTTACTTTCTCCAGGGATATTTCGGCAGTCTTAGCTGGTATTACTACCTGAACCCATCGCACATCTCGCTCGATAATCTCGATGACCTCATCGCGCAACTCGCAGCTACCCAGGAAGCTGTCAATCAGGCAAGTAGCTTCGCTTTGCTTTACCAGCTCCCTCTCGTACAAGGTTTTAATGTAACCGGCTCTGTCTTGAGTACTTATGCCGTTCCGGGTTCATTAGAGAGCTTTCGCAGCAGCATAGCTATTGCCAGGATTCCTATCTTTATTTTAACCCTGCAGATCATCTGCCTGCTGCTATTTTTCACCGCCATCATGACAGAGCTGCTGATTGAGCGTCAGTCCCATGCTATTGTCCTTTTACGCAGCCGGGGCGCGAGCACCGGGCAGATTTTTGCATCGCATATCACGCAGAATCTTGTCCTGTGCATCTTTGCGCTCATTGCCGGCCCGCTACTGGCCTATTTGGGGGCAGTTTCTATTGCTCAGCACGTACTGCCAGCAATCAACCAGGACGCGATCAAGGTACTTACAAACGATCCTCTCACTGCATTATGGAATGTCAGGTGGTACGCCCTGGCAATAGCAGGTAGCATCATTATCGTATCGATAGCTGCGCTGTACCGGGCTTCGCGTATTTACGCTCCGGCCCTGCGACGTGAAAGTGGACGCGCTGCTGCTCGCCCACTATGGCAACGCCTCAATCTTGACCTCGTTGCTGCAATCATCGCGCTGACCGGCTATGGGGTCGCGTTGTACCTGGCCGATATCGGGGGATTGCTTGACGCTCAGACTCAGGCGCTCGTTTCTGCCCCAATCGGATTAATTGCGCCTGTTTTCTTACTGCTGGCGGCCATCCTGCTCTTCCTGCGCATTACGCCAGCGCTATTACGGCTGGCATCGCGCCTGCTGGCTCGTGGCCGGGGAGCTGTCCCCATGCTGGCTATGACCCAACTTTCTCGCTCCCCTCGTCAATCGGTACGCATGATTATGCTGCTTGCATTAGCCACCGCTTTCGCCATATTTACTCTGAGTTTCTCAGCATCGCAAACGCAGAGGGCAACGAACCTGGCGAACTATGCGGCAGGCGCGGATTTCAGTGGCAGCATTCCCAGCACGGCCCCTGCCTATCCGGTAAACATTGAAACGCAGCGCTATCGTAACATTCGCGGCGTTCTGTACGCATCGGTAGGGACAGTAGCGGAAGAATCCGTGGGAGATCTCAACAATCTCTACCTGCTGGATGTGCAAGCTATTGATCCAGGCACATTTGCCCAGGCCACCATCTGGAATCCGCAGAATTCATCTCAACCATTAAGTTCCCTGCTCACTCAGTTGGCGGCCCGGAGGAATATAGCAATCCAGCAACATGTTATTCCGGCTATCGTTGATGCCCAGACGTGGAACAGGCTCGGCTTACACGTAGGAGAATCGTTCTTTGTTCACCAGAATGGCACGCTCACCGACAACATACGCTACATCGCTATCGCTGAAGTTCAGGCTATCCCAACACTTACCGATCTCGAAATCGTAAATGGTCAGCAGTTCGGTAAGATGATTGTCGATTACCAGACCTTTTCGGCCCTCGAGAAACGCCTCTACGGTTTTGAGCCGTCCGCCAATCATGTCTGGCTGCATACGTCTGATGACCCAACTGCCATCGCACATGTACGCAGCGTGCTCCAGTCATCAAATCTGTACCTGAATTACCTGCAAGACCGGCGAGCGATGATGAGCAACTTGCAGAACGAGCCATTTTACCTCAATCTCATCATCGTTCTGTCATTGGGAGTAATTGCGGCACTGCTGCTGGCACTGATTGCTGATCTGCTGGCATCGTGGTTGAGTGTGCGCAGCCGTCTCAATCAATTCGTCGCATTACGCGCTCTCGGGGCTACCCCTCGCCAGGTAACCGGCGTAATGGCTTTCGAGCAAACTCTTGTCTATTTGACTGCTCTGTGCCTTGGTACTGCCTTTGGCATACTGCTCGCGCTTACGGTTGTCCCAACCCTGCTGCTTTCAACGCCTTCCGCCATACCCGGTGACGCCAATAGTATGACCAGTATGTTCATTCAGCAACTGATTCCTGCTCAGATCGAGTTTCCCTGGACTTTGGGGATTGCCTTCGCCGTGCTGGTCATGCTCTGCGCTGCCGCTGTGATGATCATGGCCTGGGTTGCCTTACGACCTTCGATGAGTTCGACGCTCCGGCTCGATGAAGATCAACCACCACTTGCTGTGCTGAGAGAGGTGGGGACAGTAGGGCAGGGACGAGCCGCAGCAGTGGGACAGGGACAAGCCGCTGTCCCTACAGGACTTGCCACGCAGGTACGAACGGTATCGCGTCCAGCAGGCCTGTCTTTTATAGTACTTGCCTCCGGCCAGGCGCGGCGGACATGGCTATTGCTGGTCACCACAGGCATAGGAATTACTGCCGCCATCGTCATGGTTTGTGCGATACCGCTCTTCTCAGAGGTCATGACGACGGCAGGGCTGCAAACGACACTAAACAGCACTCCTGGGGGTTCTGAATTTACACTCGACGCACTTGCTCCGGGGCTTTCAACCTCCGTTGTCCAGAATATCCAGCAGCAACTTGATCCCTACCTGCAGGCGCGCATTGGTAGCTATGCGCACCAGCCTGTCCTCTTCTCCATCAAGGAAACTGGTTTTATCTACGCAGCACCCAATACTCCCAATAGCTACAACCCATTAAATATCTTTGCTACATCCATGGAACAGGCCTCTTCTCATCTTACCCTCTTGCAAGGCCGGCTTCCACGCGAGGCAGGCGATGTGCTTGAAGTCCTTCTCACCGCCCCCACTGCCCAGAACCTGCACGCCAAGGTTGGTTCCATCCTGGACCTCCAATTCGAGCAGACCTCTCATTTCAAGGATATAGCCACAAATAATTTCACCTCTGAAAAATTGAAGGTACGTGTTGTAGGGCTGTTCAAAGTCAACGCTGTCAATGATTATATCTGGCATGGGAACACCTTGCAGGCGATTCCAGGGAATGAGTACAGCGCCGCCAGCGCAATCGCGCCCATTGGTGCTTTCCTCGCGGCATTCGACCATCTGGCCGCATCCTTGCACACGAACGCGGTCTTCACAGCAAATGCGTTCGAATTGCTCTGGGATTACCGCCTGGAAATCTCCCACATTGCCTACAACCAGTATACTGACCTTGCCGACCGGCTCACTACTTTGCAGGAAGATATCCAGAACAAGTATGGAGCAATCGCTTCCACCAGTTTTCCATACCTGAGCCAGGCAAGCATCTATGACCCCGCCCCTGGTTCTTTTACCATGCTTGATGTATTGGAAAGCTATCTTAATCGAGTTGATGTTTTTCGCGTTCCCGCGGCTATCCTCGCTCTGCAAATGATCGGTATGATCCTGGTATTCATCAGCCTGACTGCCGATATTCTGGTCGAACGGCAGGCTCAGGCTATTGCTGTACTCCGCAGTCGGGGCGCGAGTGGTGGTCAGATAGCAGCGACACTGATCACGCAGGGGATTGCTATAGGTATTGTCGCCCTTGTCATTGGGCCGCCGCTTGCTCTTGTTATAGTCTCTGCGATAGCCCTACGCCTGCTGGGGCCTCAGGCACAAGCAATTATTTCCCTTGTCATGAGCGGCCCTATGCAGGTGATACTGAGTGTAAGCTGGTATGCTGTGGGAACCGCGCTGGTCGTTATACTTGCGCTGGCTCTGCTTTTCCGAAGAGCAGCGAACATGAACATCCTCTCATTGCGCCAGGCAACAGCGCGTTCAAGCCGCACGACGGTATGGCAACACCTCAGGCTCGATGGCGGAGCCGCAATCATTGCCCTCACCGCATTTGGGCTTTCGCTCTACCTGACCAGGCTTGGGAATCAGCTTGACCTGGGCACAAAAACGCTGGTTCAGGCTCCCTTGACTATTATCGCCTCGATCTTTTTCATCTTCGCAATCATGGTTCTCTTCTTGCGCTTCTTTCCCCTGCTCTTGAGATTGGGAACATGGATTGTCATACGTGGCCGGGGAGCTGTCTCCGTTTTAGCGCTTACACAAATGGCCCGTTCCCCGCGCTACACCCTGCGCACAATCTTGTTGCCCGCATTCGCCATTGCCTTCGTTATTTTCACCCTGATATTCAACGCATCGCAGGCACAACGCGTCATCGATATCGCCAACTATGAGGTAGGAGCCGATTTTAGCGGCGATATTCCTCCCGATGCCAATAATTTGACACTGCAAGATGAAATGGCCGTTTACCGGGCTATTCCAGGCGTTACCTCGGTAACCCTCGGGTATACGACGCAGGGTTTTGTCGCCGGATCATATCCATCCATACCTGTACAGGTTATGGCGGTAGATGCCGCTACCTATGCGCACACAGCCATCTGGAATCCACAAAACTCTTCGCAATCACTTACTGTGCTCATGAAACAACTACTCACGCTACGTAGTCAGAGCGCCAACAGCAATATCATTCCCGTCATTGTCGATGCAGCTGCGGCCAGCAGACTTCACCTGACACTCGGATCTCTGCTAAACGTGGTCATCAACAATCAGGCATTCAATCCCATGTATTGCCAGGTCGTGGCACTCGTACAACATATTCCGTCCATCAATAATAGCGCCAGTACCAGCAGCGCCAGCAACGATACATCGCCGGTTGGCCTGTTGATGGACTACCAGACGTACTTCACGACATATGGAAAGAGTAGCAAGCGGTTAGCCTCTTACGCGCCGCCGGTTCCTCCCGCGCCTCCAACACCATTTAATCACATCTGGCTGCGCGTTTCAGATAGCCCTGCGGCAGTCGTGCAGGTCCGAGCAGCAGTGCAGACAAAGTACCTGTACCTCAATAATCTGCTTGACAGGCACGCGCTTATCGACGAACTGAACAATGATCCTTTATCCCGCAACCTGACATCCTTCTTTATCCTCGGTACAATTACCACACTGCTGCTGGCATTGCTGGGAGACTTTCTGGCATCGTGGCTTAGCGTGCGCACCCGCCTGCACCAGTTTGTCGTGTTCCGCTCGCTAGGAGCAGACCCCAGGCAGGTCATTGGCATGCTAACATGGGAGCAAGGCATCGTGCACACCACGGCAATACTACTTGGGGGGATCTTTGGCGCAATCCTTGCCATTATAGCCATACCCGCCTTGATTGTGGTCAACATTCCTGCCGGTGGCTCGTTCGGCAACGTGAGCAACACCCAGTTTTACACGTTACAGCAAGTTTTGCCTCCACACATTATCATTCCCTCGTCATTAAGCGTTATTCTCATTGCCTTGCTTGCCATTGTCGTCGTTGTCCTCTCAACGATGATCCGGGTGAGCTTACGACCGGCGCCTGGTCGTCTATTACGAGTGAGTGAGGATTAATGAGATGACGATAATATTGGCGACTGATTCTTAGCCTCAATGTTATCGTCACCGGGACGAAAGCGAAAGAGACTGTTATGGGATGTAAATCTCGCGTTCTCAGGACGCCGGAAACTAAAGCCAGCGTCTACGAGGTCGGCGCACATAGCCACCACGCCTATAGTAATAGCGAGAATAGTAGCGGTGTGCGTGGTGATAGGCAAAAGCGCTCCAGATGAAAACCAGAATCGCAGCGGCGATAATGGACGTGATCAAGGGAACGCCGTTCAAAGTTGGCTCCCCAACGATGTGGACATGAAAGACTCCCACCACCAGGAAAATGGCAATAAAGCCCAGCACGATCGCTCCCACCAGGCCAAATGGCGTGCGCCTCCGGGCGATCAATTCGCCAACGAAACCAACAATTGCGGCGATAATCAACCAGATAATCAGATCTCCAAGCGTGATTACCATAGAAATTGCTCCTCCTTTCAGTCGCCAAAAACTCACATGAGTTTTACTACACACTACCTACACGAAGCACAAGCATTTTCATATACAAAACACGTCTTTATTTCGTGGCCTGATAAGCCCGCTGATGCTTCTCCGCCTGCTTCCTGGCAAGCCGATCTCGTATCCAATCGAAGGTGTGATTATACAAAAAGATCAGCAACGAGAGGAAAATGGCTCCGGAGAGATAGCCGCCCAGCACATCGGTTAACCAGTGAGAACCCTCGAGAATACGCGAATAACCTATCACAGCGATGATCACGAATGCCACGAGCTGGAATGGAATCAGTATCCAGCGATAACGCCAATGACGAACCGGGGGAGTGAAGCTGAGGTACAATAGCATGCCATAGAAGACCAGATCATTCTCAGCGTGACCGGACGGAAAGCTGTGATACGGTTCCGGCATGTAGACATGAATGAGCGGCGAACTGGGCCGGGGTCTCCCTACAAGCAAACTGGCCAGACCGTTGAGACCATCCATGATACCGGTTCCTACAGAGACAAAGATGCCGGCCATAAACCAGCGCACCGCCGCTTTGCCCAGACGCCAGGCAATAATGCCAATCAGCATCAGGATCACAAACCATGATATGTACTCAATAAGGGAAACAAGTGGATCATTCATGAGGCTTGCGAAGGTGAGCACAGCCATAAAGCCCGCCCACAAATGAAGATGCTGGATAGTAATCGTGGTTTGCAGATCAAAAGGCCATGGCGCGGGATGAAAATGAACGATTACGCAGGCTAGCACAAAAATCACTACAGCAATACCCCAGAGCGCATACTGGAAAATGCGCGAGTTGCGCTCATCCTCCTGTTCTCCACTATGAGGGATTGCTGCTGGGGCATTGGATTGCAATCCTCTGGGATTCGTCATACTGGACATCGCTTCTCCTCCAATCGTATTTTCCGCTTGCTTTATGTAGATACACGTGGGGATTAGCTTAACAGGATACAAAGAGTAATCCACTATACGCTCTGCGCAACCTCCTCATCATCCGACGCCGCATCATAGCCGATTCTGGTGGTGAAACCTCATTAAGTTGTCCGGCTTGAAAGCTTGGCTTGCCAAAGATAGAAAGCAGCAGGGTTAGATCACGATGCGCAAGATCACAGTGAACCAATAGATCATTCTTTGGAGCGCGCCCTCACGACAAGGTATCCTAACCCTCCAACAGTGGCAGCGAGTACGGCTGCGCCAATAAGAAGTGGCGATCCCATCGTAGGTGTTGGCAGTGGCGGAGCTGGAATAAGGGCCTTTTCTTGAGGGCTGGACACGTGCCGGCGCGCAATTTCAAGCTTCAGGCTCGCCTCCCCTTTTCCCATGGCCCAGCGATGATTGGCGGAAAAAATCGGTTTGATCAGGAAAGAGAAGTAACGTAAAAGTGGCTTCTCGGCTTTAATCTTCCAGTCGTAGACAACATTCACCCAGGGGCCATCCTGTTCAAATGTCCAGATGCCGCGCCCATCAAAATCACCCCATGCAACTAAGGTAAAGCCATCTTCGCGTACTTCCGTGACACGAAAGTCCCAGCGGAGCGTGTAAGGCAGCCAGCCCTTCGTGTACAGGCTGACCACTTTACCCAATCCATGCTCACCGCCTGGTTCGAGTACTTTCACATCCAGGTAAACTGAAGGCCACCAGCGCACAAGGTCGGCGGCATCAGCTAGAACCTCCGAAACTTCCTTTACCGTACTCTGCACCCGCCACCTGGTAATAAAGTGATACTCGTTGCTTGCCATCGTAAGCTCCTTCTCATTGGACCAATTCAACTTCTATGGTCGAGATATATACAGCTTACGCAAGCAAAGAATTTTGGGATTACTCCTGGCAACATTCGCTTGACATAGAACACAGTTTCCAGTATAGTCAGTTCAGCAAAACCTGGTCAGCGGCATATGTGAGTAAACGTATCAAAGATTTCGGAAAACACTACCATTTTATCGCTCGAGGAGAAGCCTCTATGAACACTATCATCACCCATTCCGCCCGGCTGCACTGCAACACTCATCGCGCCTTCGAAATGTTCACCTTGAACCAGAATCTCGAAGCGTGGCTGACAAATTACGCTGAGATCGAACCTGTCGCGGGAGGCAAATATGAACTCTACTGGGACACAGCCAACAAAACGCGTAACAATACGCATGGCTGCAGGATCACAGCCATCGAGCCGGATAAATATCTCTGCTTTGAATGGAAAGGCCCCTCGGAGTTCGAGGGTTTCATGAATAACGCCGACCCCCTTACCCATGTAACAGTTTTCTTCATTCCTTGCGACGAGGTCTTAACACCCTGCACGGACGTTTATCTTGTTCACTCCGGCTGGGGCAGCTCGCCCGAATGGGAAAAAGCCAGGAACTACTTCGTGCGCGCCTGGGATATAGCATTTGATCAGCTTGAAGCGAGGATAAACGGTTAGGAGAACCTGAGAATTTTATCAGGCAGTCTCATTACCGGTCGTACTAACCCTATTGACCGGCATTTCACTTTGCTCTTCGTGCGCCGGCCTGGTTGGTGGCTCAGCGAGTCCAAATCTTGCCAGGCCCGCTATACCAACGCCCACCATGATGGACGCACAAAGAGCAATTCCTGCAGCCACCTCCACGACCGTGAATAGTGGAACGGCCAGCAACAAACCTAGCGAAGCTCCCGCATTTTCGAGCATCGCCAGCAGGCTATAGATCTTTCCTATTTGATTGGATGGCAGATCAGTCTGTATCATCGTCAACAGCATGATATCGCCCATGGGGCCACCAACTGCTGCCAGAGCCGAACCCAACAATGCTAGCGGCAGCGAAGGCGCGAAAGCCAGCAAGAAAAATCCGACGCCCAGAACCAGCTTCCCTACGAAAATTGTCATAACCCGCCTATGGATGGTCAAACTACCAATGACCAGATTGCTCAGAACATTGCCCACTCCATAAGCGCCGACAATCAGACCATAGGCACCAACATTGCCCCCCAGCATGCGCGCAGCTAATAATGGGACACCGACAGTAAAACCGGTACCCCAGGCGACACTGATAATGCCAAGACTTACGAATATCCATGCCAGGCAACGATGAGCGCGTACCAGGCGCATCGCTCCCCTTATCTCTTGCGATACACCCTTGATGCCATTTCCTATCTCCCTATTCCGCTCAGGCTTCCAGGCAAAGTGCCGCCCCAACGAAAATACTGCCAGCGCGGAGATGACAAAACTGATCGCGTCCAGCGTAAAGAAATGGGCAAGGGGCAAGAAAATGATTAATACTCCCGCAAGGCTGGGACCGAGGGCGCGAGCCAGCCGCCTCGTTATATCCATCAGCCCGTTAGTGGCCTGCAATATCTGCGTATCTCCAGTCAGCGCGGGCAGACTGGCCTGAAGAGTTGGATCGAATAAGGCTCCTAGACCGCCCACGATGACTGCCACCACGACCAGGTGCCATAGTTGCAATATTCCGGTCAACGCCAGGATGGGCAGGATTCCAACAGCCACTGCGCGTAACACATCCACCACCATCATCGTCGTGCGGCGATTCCAGCGATCCGCATAAACACCACCAAACAGGCCAAAGAGTAGCATCGAACCGGTTTCCGCTGCCGCCACAATGCCTGCCGCGCTCCCGGCCACCTTGACCGCGATCCACATCACGGCAATCAAATAGAAAAAATCGCCCATTGCTGAAAGCACCTGGCTCGACCAGAGAATGGCGAGGTGACGTAAGCGCAGCACTTTTAGAAAACTCATGATCTCTCCCTGCTCCTTCTGTTCTGGCCTATAGCCTTGTCTAAAGTGTAAAGGAGGAATGAGCATAGTACAAGCCGATAGCTGCTATAATTGTTATCGAATTTTTCTATAGATGAAAGGAACGAGCAATGGATAGAGATCAGTTACAAGCCTTCGAACGCATTGTGCGCGACGGCAGCTTCAGCCGGGCCGCACGGACATTGAACATCACGCAGCCTACAATCAGCGCACGTATTCAAGCGTTGGAGCAAGAGGTAGGAGGTCAACTCTTCACCCGCGCAGGACGGAAGGTAACGCTCACTGAAAGGGGTGAGAGTTTCTTGCCATATGCTCGCCGCGCCCTGGAAGTGCTGGCTGAAGGCGTCGAGGTAGCGCAATTGACCCAGGAGGGCAAACGCGGTCGCGTCACGGTCGGGACTATCGAATCGCTGGCAGGAGGGTTCCTGGCATCATCCATTGCAAGCTTCCACGATACTCACCCAAAGGTGGATTACTTTGTGCGTACAGGCCATAGCGACCAGGTAGTGGAAATGCTCTATGATGGTGTAGTGAAACTGGGTCTGATAAGCTGGCCTTTTTTCAATCCTGATTTGATACCAGTGCTGCGCTTTCGCGAGCCACTCGTACTGGCCGTGCCGGCAGGTAGCTCTCTGATAGGAAGAGGAGCAGTAACGCTAGAGGAGGCACAACGAGCAAAAGGCCACCTGCTGAAAGTCCAATGGCAATGGGGACCAGCTGTGAACACGACATTATTGCGCATTACCGAGCAGATGAGTCCGATGGTAGAACTGCCCTTTGAAACGGTACGTCATCTATTGCTCGATGGTATCGGAGCAGCATTCCTCACCCGCGCATTGGTGGCAGAGGATTTGAAGTCAGGACGGCTGGTAGAGGTTGAAGTGGCCGATGTGCCACCGGTTTACAGGGAAAGCGCCCTGGTCCACCTGGCACATCGAGGCCCTCTCAATGCGGTGCTGGCCGATTTTGTAGAGGTGATGCGGGAGGAGGCGGGAGAGCTCTGTATCCGTTAGACTTAGAGAGGAAGCTCATTTGCCACCCCCTATTTCCTACTTATGTATCGATGGTTAGCTCATCCGTTACAGCCGTGGATCAACAGGCTCACTTTCAAGCGCCAGCACGCCAAAAACGCACTCATGCACTCGGCGCAGGGGTTCTCCGCGCACAAAACGCTCCAGGGCCTCGACGCCAAGAGAAAACTCGCGCAGGGCCAGCGAACGTTTTGCGCCTAATCCGCGTTTGCGCAGTTGTTCTAGATTCTGCGGAATGCTGTACTCAGGACCGTAGATGATACGCAGGTATTCCGGCCCGCGGCATTTGAGGGCGGGCTGTACGATTCCTCGCTTGCCTCTCACAAGGAAATCCAGCGGCTTGACCACCATTCCTTCGCCGCCGCGCCCGGTCAGTTCTCGCCACCAGGCAATGCCCTCTTCAATGCTTGCCGCACCGGTGATATCCACAACTTTGAATGGCGTAGCGAGCAGCAGCGCTTCATCAGCACGGCAGATCTCGGCAAGCGTCTCCATATGCCAGGCGTGATCCTTGTTCGTATAAACTTTGCCCTGTGTCGCCAGCAGGTGAAACGGGGCAAGTTTGAGGTCGGTCACGGCATATACGGGCCAGCAATACCGTCGATAGGCATTGACATACTGTGTGACGAGCTTTTGCTTGTTGCGATAGGTCGCCAGCAATTCTTCAACATCGCGGCCCTGTTCTGCTGCCAGTTCGAGGCCTGCCACTGCATCACCTGTTGCGGCGCGTGCGGCAGAGCCGACGGAGGCATACTGCTGGAGCAGCAGCGCCTGGGCCTTAACCGACCAGGGCATCAGTGGGCGATGATGGTTACGCTCCTGACAAACCTTCTCGGGCAGGTTGAACACAATTGCTACGGGCAGGCAATGATACTCACGCGCCAGCGTGAGCAACGGTTTACGGGCCTCCGACTGAACGTTCGTCGCATCGATCACTGTCAGCTTTCCCGCAGCCAGGCGTTTAGCGGCAACGAAGTGCAGTACCTCGAAAGCATCCTTGGTAGCGCTCTGGTCATTTTCATCATCCGAGACCAAGCCTCTACAAAAATCCGATGAGAGGATCTCAGTACTTTTAAAGTGTTTATGGGCAAAAGTTGACCTGCCGGAACCTGAAGGCCCGATGAGGATCACCAGTGAAAGCTCAGGAATCGTAATATTCATGACAGGTAACGCATCCTTAACCGCAATAGCAGATTATGTAAGATTTCCCTACCCAACCAACTTATCTTTTAGCATGTATCAATTTACTATCTCACGCGAGAAAATCGCCATCTGCGAAGGCGCTCCAACCTGCGAGTCTTCCGGCCCTATCGACAGGAAACGAACAGAATAACTGAACTGTGCTGCTACCCTGTTTGCCCACGTCTGAAATTCCTGGCGCGTCCATTCAAAACGATGATCTTTGTGGCGAAACTGGCCGGTAGGCAATGTTTCAAACTTGACATTATATTCCGAGTTGGGCGTCGTTATTATTACCGTCGCGGGCCGGGCAAACTCGAAGAGAACCCGTTCAAACGCAGCAAGACGTGCCGGGTCCAGGTGCTCTATGACCTCGACAACCGCGGCAGCATCGTATCCTTCCAATCGTTTATCCCGATAAGTCAACGCGCCATGGAACAGTAGAATACGTTCCTTCTGCTTAGCAGGTAGACGATCAAGATTCAAGCGATCCCTGGCTCTTTCCAGAGCACGATAGGAAACATCCATGCCGGCAATCTTGTCAAAAGCTTTATCGTGCAAGAGCATTTTAAGCAACTTGCCTTCGCCACAGCCTAAATCAAGCACTCGCGTTGCTCTCGCCTGTTTAAGCGCTGCCATGACCGCTCCCAGGCGCTGCTCATGTAAACTCAAACGCTCCTCGAGACGTTCTTCTCCAGCATCCGATTTTTCCGTCGCCACATCCTCATCAGGAGCATCCTCAGCCGTCAAACGTGCGATCGCATCGCGCGTCAAACTTCGCTTGTGCTTCAGATAACGATAGGCGATCTGCTCGCGTTCCGGGTGGGTTTCTAGCCATCCTTTGCCCCGGCGCAACAATTTTTCGACCTCATCATCCCCTATCCAATAATGCTTGTCATCATCCAGTACCGGGACAAGCACATAGAGATGCGTCAAAAGATCACACAAACGACAACTGGCTTCCAGGGTGACCGTGTAATAAATGCTCATGCCCCATTCTGGATAGGTTTCATCCAGCATATGAGGTGTGGCAGCTACCCTATAGCCCAATGGCTCAAAGAGACGCTTGAGCAGGTTTTCTCCCCCACGACAAGGCAAGACAGCAACCTTCGCCCGCAAAGGAATCTTCATTTCGGCCAGTTCCTGGCGAACTGCACTATGCCCATTCAGAGCCGTCCCATAGACCTGCGCAATGGCGACACTGAGAAACGAGGAAGCCACCTAAGGGCGGTCATTGACATACTGCTCCAGCGAAACCGCGCCATGCGAACCGCGTACTAACTGCACCGGATCGACATCCAGCAGCAATGCCGCAGTACAGGATTCGTCACTGACTTCTGGATAGAATATATGAGCCTTGCCGAACGAAAGCGCGAATGATTGCACCCTGGCCGGATTTTTATGTAGCAAGTAACCCAGGTCAGTAGCCGGTTGGTAAGTTGTCGTGATTGTCAGCAACATATATCTCCCCGGGAGGCTTTGTTGTAGAGGCATTGTAACATTGCAGGGTTCTGTTTACAATACATCGCCTCTGCCCTTACTTTTCCCCGCCTTGACGTCCTTGCTACAATTAACCTCGATATCCTAACACAAATATCTCTCTATTCGGGCTATAGGAAATTTTGGATCGAATGCAGTTAATATGAACGGATCAGTATATTTTCCTCCCGGCGCACGCCGCCTTCCCAGGCGCCTCTCGAAACTTTTCAAAAGCGAGTATGCAGCTTTTCAGCAATCCATTCAGGGCTTTGCTTCTGAGAGCGACCGGATACAATATGCTTCCCTGATGCTGATACGGCTCATGTTCGTCTACTTCTTGCAAAAGAAAGGCTTGCTGCATCACGATACTCACTACCTGCGCAACCAATTGCTTTCGATTCGCGAGAATAGTCAGGAAAATACCTCTTTCTATCGCCATTTTCTCCTACGTTTTTTCCATCATGAATTGACCGGCAATGAGCCTCCAGTATCAAGAGATACACTTCCTGCCAGCATCCCAGCGCTCAATAGTAGTCTGTTCGATGTCCCCGAATTAGAGCGCCGCAACGCCAATATCGACATACCCAACGCGGCTTTCGCCAGGCTCTTTGCTTTCCTCGATACGTTTGAGTGGCAGATCGAGGAATCTCCTCCCTGCTCCGGCAATGCGATCACCCCAGATATGCTCAGCTACATCTTTGAAAAGCTCATCAGTCAGAAAGAACTGGGCGCTTATTATACGCAGGCGGACATTTCCGAATATATCGCCAGGAATACTATTCTTCCTTTCCTCTTGCATGCCGCCGAAAAAAAGTTCCCCGATGCTTTTCATGCTGGTGGATGTATCTGGCAATTACTGTGCAATGATCCAGACCGCTATATCTATCCCGCCCTGAAAAAAGGGTACGAGTATGCCTTGCCACAAAGCATCGTCCCTGCGCCAACAAATGCTTCTCGACAGACTGAATGGAATAGGCTGGCCCGTGAGCCATTTGCGCTGCCGGGCGAGACCTGGAGCGAGGTTATTGCACGCCGCGAGCAATACGAGCAGCTTCATTCCTTGCTAGCATCAGGCAAGATACGCTCTATAGACGAGCTGGTGACGTATAACCTGAATATTTCCCTGTTTGTGCGAGATATCATCGAACATTGCGAGCACCCGGCGTTATTGTTGGCTTTTTACGAAGACCTGGCCCAGCTCACCGTGCTTGATCCTACCTGCGGCTCCGGGGCTTTCCTGCTGGCGGCACTTTCTATCCTCGAACCCCTCTACGATGCCTGCCTCACCCGCATGGAAGCGATGCTGAGTGGTTGTGAACCAGGAAGCGAGCCAGGGAAATCTACCAGTTCAATAGCTAGCGAACCCCAATGTTCGGTTTTCCGTGTCATACTCAAGCAGATGAGTTTCTATCCCAACCGGCGCTACTTTATCCTCAAATCGATCATCACCAACAACCTGTATGGGGTGGATATCATGCAGGAGGCGGTTGAGATCTGCAAATTGCGCCTGCTGCTCAAACTCCTAGCTCAAGTCGAGCAGGATGAAGCTGTGGAGTCACTAGCGGCTACCGATTTCAATATTCATGCTGGCAATATCCTGGCCGATCATAACAGTGAAGCAGGCATACCGATCAGGTACGAGCGAGACTTCCAGCGATCATCATGGTTCGTCGAGCTCTATAGCATCATACAAAACGGCGGGTTCGATGTGATTATCGGCAACCCGCCCTACGTGGAGTACGAGATCGTCAGCGCCTCATATAAAGTGAATGGCTATCGAACCTTATCGACCGGCAACCTTTACGCGCTCACGATTGAAAGATGCTCCGCGCTATTGGCACAGGATGGCCTGTTTGGGATGATCGTTCCATCCTCGGCAACCTGCACTAGCGGCTATTTGCCCTTGCAGAAAATCCTGCTAGAGCAATCATCGCTACATATCTCTTCGTTCAGCGACCAGCGCGGTAAGCTCTTCGACATTCCTCATCCGCGGCTCTGCATTATTCTCTTTACAAAATCTGCCCATCCCAAACGTGTCTACTCCACGCCCTACATAAAATTGGGACGTGAGCTGCGCGAATCGCTCTTTCAACGGCTGACCTACGTCGAAGTTACCGACCTGGTGAGGCCCGGTAGTATTCCGCGCTATGGCTCCTCTATCGAACGAACTCTGCATATGAAGATACATGGTCAGGCACACCGGTTAGGCGATTATGCCGTTAAAGCCAGCGGCAACATGGTTTATTACACTCGCAAGATGAGCTGGTATGTCCAGGTAACTCCCTTTATCCCGAAAATCCTCGATGAACACGGCCAACTGCGTCGTCCCTCGGAACTCAAGATGCTCGCCTTCTCATCACCTGAACAGGCCAATATTGCTTTTGTGGCGCTGAACTCGAACCTGTTCTACTGGTTCGTCACAACGGGCAGCGATTGTCGCAACTTAAACATGCGCGAGGTGCTGGGATTGCCGCTCGACGTCGAAGGGATGGAGAACGCTAGTCGCCATGAACTGTGTAAGCTGGCGGCTGACCTTGCACAGGATTTGCAAGCTCATTCGGAGCACCGGAAGATGCATTTCAAAGGCATAGGAACACTTACTATCCAGTGCATTTTTCCGGGCAGATCTAAGCCCATCATTGATGAAATTGATCGTATATTAGCAAGGCATTATGGGCTTACAGATGAGGAGCTGGATTTTATTATCAACTACGATGGGAAGTACCGAAACTGAGCGAGTAGCACTTCGTTTTCTTGCTCAGTGTGATAGTGTTTTCATCCCTTGTAGAGAATAATTTGAACGCCGGTCCATCACTATCCGTCTCAGCAATACTTGTTTTTAGATGCCGTTTCATATATACTCCTATCCGGGGTTACAGACTCTTTTGGGACTCTTCATTCAGTTATTGATGGCAACCCGAAATAGACAAAACATTGCATCGTAATAGTGCGCAAAGCCGATTGCCGTTTTTCAGTCTTTCAGACTTGTTCTCGCCGGTAACCACGCAACAACAAAACACAGAGAATATTCTGGGGATCACGGCGCTCATTTTTTTCGTGGGCATGCTCATCTCATTAATCACTATCATACTGCAAATTATGAGGTCTTTTCGTAAGAAACTTTTAAAACGCAGTAGCGTATTGTGGATATCTGCGGCGACCTCTGCTATAATAGCTATCCTCATTGGGATACTCATCGCGATTAACATTTCTTTCAGTAATTCCCTGGTTGCGAATATTTCAGCCGCAGTGGGCCTGGGCTTATTTGTCCTGGGCCTTGAGAGTCTTCTGGTGTTTATCATTGTAGGCATAAATATGCTCGTGATATACCTCTCGGGGCTCTCTTCCGCAAAATCAAACGTCTCTTTGCCTTGATCGCAGAGCTTTTTTCGTCAATTTTTCCAGGCCATAAAAATCTCTCTCTGGCAGAATGGCATGTCCGGGGGCCTGCCATTCTGAGCGCAGCGAAGAATCTCTAACCACTACCAGGGAATCACCAGAAAAGACTGGCTACCCGGTGAGGCATGAGAAGCGCGACCTGTTTCTTGCATTGTGCCCCCCATGCCCCATCAATTTTTAAGCGTGATCCAGCCGCCTCAACTCGATTTTGCCATTGCGAACGCGCAAGGCGAAGTTTGCCTCAGCATACACAGCCGGGCCGGTAACCACGGCCCCATCACTCATCCTGAAACAGGAACCATGCCAGGGACATTGCACGACACCATCTTTAACGGTTCCCTCGTCGAGCGGGCCGCCCATGTGCGTGCAGGTGGCGCCAATGGCATAGATCGTACTGCCTTGCTTCAAGAGAACGGCAGGAATACCGGCGACATCGACGCGCGTCAGTTTGCCTTCGACCAGGTCTTTCTCGTCCATGACGGCAACGTAATCATCGGAGCCGCCTTCAAAAGCAACATGATTTACGCCCACAGCTTTGGCAAAGCTGAGTTCGCCGCCAAGATAGGCCGAGAACAGCGAGGTCAAATATGCCGTGGTCGAAAGCGCTATTCCGGTGCGGCGACTGCCGGTCAATCGCGAAATCCAGGAGCCAACATTCAACGCGGTGATGCCAAGATTGAGCAACCCATGCATCATGCCTACACGCCGGTCGGCGCCAATCTGATCGCTCCAATCGGCGGCGCCCGTTACCGCCGCGCCTGTAGCTCCGAGCAAACCCAGCACCAGGGTTACATCCGCCCCGCGCGCGATCCCTTCATCCTCATTAAATAGCCAGAGAAGATCAAGTACCATTGTAGCTGTCCAGGAACCAACGGGCACATCAGTGAACACAGGATGTAATGCGTGCCCCAGCCATGTTCCATTCAGTATATCTTTGATCTTGCGATTGGGTTCGCCCGGCTGCCCAAAGAGCTGCAATAGCCAGTTCTGGAGAGGGTCAGCCAGCCTGTCGAGCCAGCTTTGATTCTCAACAAATTCGCTGACAGCATGTCGAAGCGGTGGATTAGCGGGCGGCGTATCGGCCCAACTTTTCGTTTCGCCTGAAACGACTTCTGAAGACATCGATCGTATTCCTTTCTTAACTAACGGACAAGGCAGGTCGTCTTGCCCCTTACTCGACAGTAAGCCAACAATAATCACGCGGCGGATTCAGGCCCAATACGGAAAATGGAACTCCTGGCTGCCGTCGTTCTAGTATATAATTAGCAACCTGCTCATTACCAGCATAGAAGCGCCTGGCACAGCGCAACGCGCTCTCTAATGAGCGGAACTGCACGTACATTTCTCCCTGTACCGGCAATGTGACATGCTGAAACCCATGCCGCGCCAACCATTCATAATCCTCGACGCGTGGCCAGATAATCACAATTTTCCCCCCACACTTCGTCACGCGCCGCATCTCGGCCAACCCTGCTTCACCTCCTTCTGCCGGGTCGGCAGTGAATGCCGAACATGACAATGCCAGATCGACGCTTTCATTCCCCAGAGGAAGTTCATCAAAACTCCCATGCAATGGAATGATACGCCCGGCATCCGCGCTATCCGCCAGCTTATTTTGCAAAATTCGTAACAGGCCAGGTGAAGGTTCCACTGCATAGACCTTGCTGGCACCATAACGAGCGCACTCGAACGAGGCTCTTCCACTGCCTGCCCCCGCGTCGAGCACAATCTTATCACGAATATCAGGCTCCAACTGTTTAAAAATGTCCGGGTGCAGGTACTCACCCTCTGTCAGTTCATTATATAATTCTGGCGTCTTCCAGTAGGTCAGTTCCCAAAAGAGTTTGTCCAGTACGTCGCGACGAGCGTTCTCTACCTGACCTTGTGTATATGACCGGCGCAGCGCCTGCAGAAAACGCGAACGTCGCGACAATGGCATAATATGCTCGATGCGTTCTAAGAGGCTTTCTGACGCGCCTTGCAGGGCTATTGCCAGTGTTTCGATTGAGAGACCGAAACCATTACAGCCCAGGATGCCCTGCATTGTTTCGTCATCGAAGACCAGCAAGTCTTCCAGGGAAAAAGGATTTGCAAACAGAGCATTGTTTGCCATAATTTATGCATCCTTCAATATTGCGCCCAGTTTTTCCGCCCAGATCAGCACACGTTCATCGCCCATGTAAGCTCCTACACATTGGAAGCCTAGGGGCAAACCATTCTCCACGCGTCCCGCAGACAATGAGATGGCAGGCAGTCCGGCATGTGTCCAGGGCAGGTTCATGATGGAGCTACCTGTGGTGGTAATTCCCGCCGGCGCCGGCCCAGGAGCCGAGGGACATACCCACAGATCAATCTCATTTTGCTGCATCGCTCGCTCCAACTCTTGCCGCAACAACAGCCGGCCAGCCCTGCATTCCGCCAGTTCCTCAGCGCTCACTCCTTGTCCCTCGCGAATAGCCTCTGCTGTTCGCCTGCCATAAAGGGGCGCATATCTCGCAAACCAATCCGCATGTACCCGAGACATCTCGGCTGCGACCATGCGCATGTGCCGGGTATTAATGGCCTCGATGTCTTGCATGATGCTCACTCGCCGTACAAGATAGCCCGCAGATATGAGAAGAGATAGCTGCTTCTCGAAAGCCGCTAACCCTTCGGGCGACGCCTGGGCAAGATAAGGACCGCCAGGCACACCAAGGACCGGTAATCTGCCTGGCTCTGGAACGCTTACCGGCTGCCAATCGTTGCACAGCAATGGAGCAACCAGCATTGCGCCCGCGACGTCCTGCGTAAAAAATCCCACCGTATCGACCGATTCCGCGCACTTGATCAAGCCCACCGTAGAAATACGGCCAAAACTCGGTTTGAAGCCAACGATGCCACAAAATGCCGCCGGGCGGATAGTCGAACCAATCGTCTGCGTGCCAAGAGCCAGCGGGCAGAAGCCCGCCGCGACAGCAGCAGCGGAACCACTGCTCGAACCACCAGGGGTGTACTCTAAGTTATACGGATTGCGCGTCGGTCCAGGTTCAAAATAGGCAAACTCTGTAGAGGCCGTCTTGCCTAAAATCAAGGCGCCGGCATTGCGTAGTGCCTGAACGCACTCGGCCTCGGGACCGGCAAACAATTCTGGAGGGAGCTTTGATCCAGCGCGAGTTGGGAAGCCATCGACACGAAACATATCCTTGATGCCCACCGGAATGCCATAAAGAGGAGGGCGTCCAACAGCGTTTGGAAAGCGCGCCTGCAATGCCCGAGCCTCGGCCAACAAGCGCGAACGGCGTTCCAGTTCTGGCAGCAGCGCGTGAATATGCGGTTCGATGGCGTCAATGCGATCACAAATCTCATCGATATATCCCGGCAGACTCACTTGATCGGCACGCAGCGCGGCAGCAGTTTCAGCCAGCGGTGCGGGAAAAATTAACATAGCCAACTCCTCTCAACCAGCGCAAGTAAATGTGTTGGTAATTCTGCTTATTTAAGCATATACTAAGGATAGAGGCGATAGCAAAAATGCCCCTTGCCTTTTTCCAGCATTTCCTGGTATAGTAGCTTATAGAAGGCTTGGCACCGGAATTGCCTTCAACGTCGAACGTAAGCAGAGCGCCGATCTGGAGCATGGGGTGTGCACGCTTAAACCTTCGTCGACAGCCCGTATATTATTCACGGAAGCCATAATATAGTCCCTACCATGTTGTCCCTCCAAAGTTGGGATCACTCCCTAATGAGAGAACAAGGAAGAAAAAGGGATGAGGGACATAGATGCAAGGGCTCATCTCTCTCAGTCTATGAATGTATCTTATAGCATAAACCGAGTCTTTCAACGTTACCAACAGGAGATCCTTCAGGAGCTTCGCCGGGCACTTCTCAGCCCAGGCACAACTCATCCAGAAACCGTCAATCATCATATCCTTGCAAATGTCTACGGACAAATGCAATATCACCTTGGTTGGGTCGATCAGCAGTTTCATCATTTAGATGACCACGCGGGCAAATTGTTACGCCCCAATCTTCTGCTACTCAGTTACGAACTGGCCTGGGCGCAGGAACATAATTCTTCGACCAATCTCCCTGCATTGTCTCTGCGACCGGCGCTTCCCGCCGCCGCTGCTATAGAACTGGCGCATAATTTTACGCTGCTGCACGACGATATTGAAGATGGAGATGTCGAGCGTCGCCACCGCCCTACTGTGTGGGCCATATGGGGCATACCCCAGGCAATCCTTGCCGGAGATGCTATGTTCGCGCTGGCTCGCCTCCATATCTGGAAGGTGCTTGATGAAGGTGTAGAGCCTGCAACAGCCCTGAACCTGGCGAAACTATTTGATACAACTTTACTCAAGCTGACAGAAGGCCAATATCTTGACATGTCCTTTGAACGGCAGTTGCAGGTTTCTCTCGCCAGCTATGAGGAGATGATCTGCCGCAAAACAGCCCTGCTGATGCGCTGTGCGACGGAGATGGGAGCCATACTCGGAACCGGCAACCAGGAGGTCATCGAGTGCCTGGCTCGCTTTGGCCAGGCATTGGGGTTTGGATTTCAGGTGCGAGATGATATGCTCGGAGTCTGGGCTACCGAGGAAGAATCTGGCAAACTGCCACTCGGCGATATCTACCGGCGCAAGAAAAGCCTGCCCATCCTACATGCTTTCCACCACGCGCAGCCGGACGATCAACAGGCAATCGCGAAGATATATGACCAGGATGAACCGATCACACAGCAACAGGCACATAAGATTCTAGCCATCTTCGAACGAACACAGACCAGAGAGTACTGCAAGCAGTTTCTTGCACAACATTGTCAGGAGGCACGAAAGGCTCTCGCTCTAGTAGCCACTAACAACCAGCTTGCCAATCGCACCCGTTCTGACCTCGAGGCAATTATCGATTTTATTCAGGAAAACTGAATGGTTCCCATGCTCAATGAACTGCCGGCCTCCCCTCGTAGCATTGAGCCACGATCTCGAGTACGGCTTTGCGGCTAAGCTTGCCATCACCTCTAGCCATAGAATCCAGGGTAGCATAAGCCAGGGCAAGCGGAAACCTGCAAAATTCTAACACAGGCCCGGCAGGAAGCGCATCAGTATAAGTATCGGCCAGAGCCAGATTGCGCCGCGCGTAAGCATCCATCTCCCCAGTGCGCCAACCAGTGGGGAAAAAGTCTACACCACGCTTCATGTCTTCTTCGTGGTTGCGCAGAATATTGACGGCCTGCAAGCCACGTCCGAATCCCACGGCATGCAGACGATTTGTCTGCGTTCCGTTGTACCAGCCCCACAGATCCGACAGTAATAGGCCCACCGAGCCGGCAACCCCAAACGTGTAACGGTCCAGGTCTGCCTCCGTTTGAATTGTCCAACCATTTTCCGCCCAGTGCGCCATGCGGTCCGCCATGGTTGCCGTGGCTTCCCATATGCGCGGAGCAACCGCCAGGGGGGCCAGCATTGCCCACTCAGCGATACAAAGCGTTACCTCTGGAAGCTCCTGATGGTAGTGGCCAAATGCTGTTTCAAAATCGCCAGCAGTAAAGGATGTTTGCAATATCCGGCTGATGGAGTGCAATACCGTTGCCTTCGCCTGATTATCCAGGCTGGGATGGTCTTCTACTTCATCGATAGCGCGAAGGCATAAATAGCCCGACATGACCGCATCCTGCAGCCCGGCGGGTAAGTGACTTATAGGGATAAAGAATGTCCTGCTGGTTTCTCTCAACATATCCAGTGCATTTTCACCACTACTCACTGTACTAGCTCCTTTACTAAACTTTATTCAGCAAATGTATTGCTCGGCTCATCGTAAAGCGCAACTTTCAGCACACGCGCTGCTCTTAGCGCATACCTGGGAGCCGCCCAGCTGAGCCAGAACAACTCTTTCCAGAGCTTCGGCTGCAGCAATGCCTTTGTTGGCCGCAGCCATTGCGAGGAAATGTCATATTCCGGGGTATCTAATACAACCCGGATCGCTGCCACACGCAGGTTCCTTCCCGCGAGCAGGCCCGTCTCCATATCGGCAGCCACAAAGCCTTTCTGAAACCATTCATGACGTTCGTCACCAAGAATCATTGACGGAGCGGTCAGCAGCGGACCGCTGTCAGGTTGAAATTGCAATGTGCGCGCGGCTTTCACCAATTCCGTTACAAGTGCAGGATCGCAGCGCATGCTACTCCCGCCAGCAAGCCCAATCCAGTCTGGTACCAAAACAGTCCCGGGAGGGATGCCAGGAGCAAGCGCACCTGCCAGGCCACACACAATCACGATGGAACCCTCGGGCGCACCTTCCCACCGCATTAATCGCATGCCTGCCCAACTAGTTCGAGTAGGTAGGAGAGCACTACGCACGGCCCAATACTCAAACAATGTCGGGGCAAGAACTTCTACACGACCCCTGGCAGAAAACGATGAGGCAGACTTGCTACCCGGTGCGGAATGATGCTCCAAGTAACTTCCCCTATTCCTGGCATTCATTACGTGGCATATCCGTTATCGTTATACCACCGGACCGCCCGCTCCAGAGCGGCAGTCACAGCTGTTGCTTCGTAACCAAGCTCAGCTTGAGCTTTGGCGCAACTGACATACATGTGATGGCGGGCCATGCGCACACCCTCCAGAGGAATGAGTGGCGCGGCCATACCACCCTTTCCATCACGTAAAAGTTTGCAACGCAACTCATCAGCCAGGCCAAGTGAAAGTGCCAGGTGATAGGGAATGCGAATAGTGGGGGCAGTGCGGCCACAGATCTGGGCCAGGCGCTCCCACAGCTGCGATAAGCCGAGATTCTCACCACCCACCAGGTAGCGCTCTCGTAGCCGACCACGCCGCAGCGCCAGCACATGCGCCCTGGCGACATCTTCCACCGCCACCACGTTCATTCCACCACCTAACGTGCCAAAAATACGCCCGCGCATAAAATCCACGATCATCTTTCCCGTCGGAGTGGGCTTCCAGTCTCCTGGGCCAACGGGCGCCGTCGGCAAAATAAGTACAACCGGTACCTGCGCGGCCAGCGCTGCCCGGGCCTGCTCCAATTTGGAACGATGGTACGCCGAGGAATCCGCCTCTACATCCCAGTCCTCCTCAGTCGCTAGACGCCCATTATAACTCGGCCCCACAGTCGACGAACTCGAAGTGACAATAGCACGCTCAATACCTGCCAGGTGAGCTGCCTCAAGCAGACCAGCCGTGCCCGTTACGTTTGTTTCAAACATCTTGCGATGCATGCCCGGCAGGAAGGAGTAAAGGGCAGCAACGTGTATCAGATAGCGGCAGCCGGCCATATGCTGGATAAGATCGCCAGGGCGTTCGATATCACCCACGACAGCCGTACAGCCCTCTAGCGGGGGCAGCGGCCTGGAGCCCGGACGTACCAGCGCGCGCACGCGATATTGCGCCGCCAGTAACGCACGCAGGACATGACTGCCCACAAAGCCACTGGCTCCCGTCAAGAAGACCTCTTCTCCGGCGCCGGTCACTTCCTGTAACTGCTCAGCCATCAGTTTTGTATTGCCATCCATCTAAGCTCACTCAGACTTACTCAATCAATACGGCTACTTTTTGTGAAGAGCAGAGCGCAGGCCATCGCTTAACACATCAGCTGTGGCACGTATCGTCTCGCGGGGCGACCTGGTGGTGGCAATCACCGCAGTTGGCTCATAACCACAGTGCGCCATACAATTGGCACAGCGAGGGTCCCTGCCGCGTCCATAATTTTCCCACGGCGTGGTCTCGATCAGTTCCCGGTACGAGCTGGCATAGCCATCGGCCATCAGATAACAGGGTCGCTGCCAACCCAGCACCGAATAGCTGGGGATACCCCAGGCGGTGCAGGCAAAGTCGACCTTGCCCTCAAGAAAATCCAGGAACAGAGGGGAGTGATTCAGGCGCCACTTCTTGCGCCTGCCATCGGCAAAGGCCTGGCGAAAGATCTCACGTGTCCGCGCAACGCCGAGAAAATGTTCCTGATCGGGCGCCTTCTCGTAGGCATAGCCGGGTGAAATTTGCATCGCATCTACTTGCAGATCGTCATTCAGAAAATCGAGTACGTCACGAATGCTACGGGCATCGTCCTGAGTAAAAAATGTGGTGTTGGTGGTCACGCGAAATCCCCGGCGCTTCGCTTCCTTGATTGCCGCAACCGCCTTGTCGAATACGCCTTGCCTGGCAACCGATTCATCATGGCGCTCCCTCAAGCCGTCAATATGAACCGACCAGGAAAAATAGGGCGAAGGGGTGAACAGATCGAGCTTCTTGCCCATCAGGATAGCGTTGGTGCACAGGTAGACAAAGCGCTTGCGCTCTATCAATGCCGCCGCGATTTGATCGATCTCGCGGTGGATGAGCGGCTCCCCTCCAGCGATGGAAACGATTGGCGCGCCGCACTCCTCAACCGCGTCGATACACTGCTGCACGCTAAGCCGCCGCGCCAGGATATCCTGTGGGTGCTGTATCTTACCGCAGCCCGCGCAGGCCAGGTTGCACTGGTAGAGCGGTTCAAGCTGTAACACCAGCGGAAACTTCTCGCGACCTTTCAGCCGCTGCCGAATAATATACGCCCCAATTCGTAGATTTTGTCGTAACGTGACCGCCATAGCTCGCTCCTATCTCCTCTACTGCATGAACAATAACTATGCCTGACGTTAGAGTGTGCCATTTCCGCATAGTCGAAAAAACGGCACAAGGCTACCAGCGTCGATGACTCTGGTTTTCCAATACATCCCTAGCAAAGAAATTTAATCTTGTTGCTGCTATAATAAAAATGAAGCAAGACTTGTAGATAACCTATCATATGCAGCAAGGGGATGCAAACTGAACAGTATACAATTGTAGAGTCCATTTTTCTTGCATCCCCTGTTGATGAATTTGATAAAAGATGATGATGTGAAAGGTTTAATAGATGGGAAAGAACATACTAAGCGAGGAAAGCGAACCTCAATTGCAGCAGTCGCTTGATCGAGCAGTACAATGGCTGCTGGAGCATCAGGATGGCGCGGGATGGTGGTGCGGCGAACTGGAGACAAACGTGACGATGACGGCAGAACACGTCCTGCTGCTGCGCTTTCTGGAATTAGAGACCAACCTGGATCGGATCAGAGAGGGAGCCATCCGGCATATTTTGCACAATCAACGTGCTGATGGCTCATGGGCGCTTTATTTCGACGGACCTGCGGACCTGAGTACCACAATCGAAGCCTATGTTGCGCTCAAAGTCCTGGGAGTCGATCCCACTAACGAGTCGATGCGGCGGGCGCTGGCAATCATACAGCAACTGGGGGGTGTAACGAAGGCCAGAGTCTTCACCAAAATCTGGCTGGCGCTATTCGGCGAGTATCCCTGGTCTGGCATCCCAACTATGCCACCGGAGTTGATCTACCTGCCACCCAATGTGCCATTCAACCTCTACGACTTCGCATGCTGGGCGCGCGGCACTATAGCCCCGCTGACGATAGTAATCTCTCGTCGCCCGGTGAAACCGCTTGGTGTCAGCGTACCGGAACTGGTGGTTCCAGGAACCACGAGCATGTTGACACGCGTTCCAGGGTCAGGAATCTTCTGGTGGGCCGATAAGCTCCTTAAGCTCTATGAGGCTTCACCGTGGAAGCCGGGACGCTCAAAAGCTCGCCGCATGATGGCCGATTGGATCGTGGAACGCCAGGAAGCGGATGGAAGTTGGGGCGGCATCCAACCACCCTGGGTCTATTCACTGATCGCCCTGTACCTGGAGGGTATGGATGTCAATTCTCCGGTTATGCGCAAGGGAATCGAGGGACACGCGGTTTTCTCGCTGGAAGACGAGACGGGATGGCGTTTTCAAGCCTGTATGTCTCCGGTCTGGGATACCGCCTGGGCAATGCTGGCCCTACGCCGCGCTGGTATCGGGCGCGACCATCCTGCTTTGAAGCGCGCGGTTGAGTGGCTCCTGCAGGAGCAGATTTTCACGGGTGGTGACTGGCAAGTGCGCTGTGGCAAGGTACCATGCGGCGGTTGGGCATTTGAATTCGACAATGATATTTATCCCGATATCGACGACACGGCGGTCGTCGTGCTGGCACTGCTTGAAGCCGGGGACGAAACAGGGGTAGGGGACGCTGTAGATCAAGCGGTGCAGTGGGTGCTGGTAACACGATCTAGCAATGGAGCCTGGGGAGCATTCGACAAGGACAATACGCGAGCGATTGTCTACAAGTTGCCATTCGCCGACTTTGGGGCGCTGCTGGATCCCCCCTCCGAAGACGTTACGGCCCACGTGCTGGAAATGCTGGCGCACGTCGATGCCCCAGACAAGGAGCTCATCATACCACGTGCGCTCAAATACTTGCGCCGCACACAGCGCCCGGATGGCTCCTGGTTCGGACGTTGGGGCGTTAATTACATCTATGGAACGTGGTGCGTCATCTCAGCACTCGCTGCCCTGCGCGACGCCGGATACAAAGTGCAGGACATGATCGATAGGGGCTGTGCCTGGTTGCTTAAACAACAGAACCATGATGGCGGCTGGGGCGAATCCTGCTACTCGTATATAGACGACTCATTTGCGGGCGTCGGGAAAAGTACAGCATCGCAAACGGCCTGGGCCGTTATCTCCTTGCAACTGGCCGGATTGGGCAAGCATGACGCCTGCCAGCGTGGCCTGGAATACCTTCGCGCCACGCAGCAACCAGACGGCACATGGGAAGAACGCGAGTTTACAGGCACTGGCTTCCCGCGCGATTTCTACATCAATT
Organism: Ktedonobacteraceae bacterium; assembly: GCA_035294305.1. Lineage (GTDB taxonomy): Bacteria > Chloroflexota > Ktedonobacteria > Ktedonobacterales > Ktedonobacteraceae > DASRBN01. The sequence continues at coordinate 51,892 of DATGLD010000036.1, forward strand.
ATCACCTGTACAGGCACGTGTTCCCGACAATGGCGCTGGCGAGAGCCTGCAATGCACCCAAGACCAACAGCAGCCTTGCCTGATCTTTCAACAACACAGTATACTATCAGCGTGTATCGTTATTCCTATTTGTTTTGTTTGAGAGACAGGTCATCATTCATCATGCTTAGTCTTCAGGAACAGCTTCAGGATGCAATCGAACTGATGCAGGCGGCAAGGCGCATTGTCGCGCTGACAGGCGCGGGCATCAGCACCGAGTCAGGCATTCCCGATTTTCGCAGCCCAGGCTCCATCTGGCAGCAAGAGTCGCCCGTCAGCTATTTTGATTTTTTGCATAAGCCGGAGGCGCGGCAAAAATACTGGCAAACGCGCCGCAGTCTCTCGGGACAGGTCGCAGCAGCACAGCCAAATGCTGCTCACAAGGCGCTAGCCGAACTCGAACGCCGCGGTATCTTGCTTGGCATCATCACACAGAATTTCGACGGGCTACACTTCGATGCGGGCAACCGGCGCGAACGCATCGTTGAACTGCATGGGACATCACGAGAGGCCGCATGTACCCTGTGCGGTCGTCGCTCCTCCATCAAAGAGCTGCAACAGCGAGTTGACGCAGGCGAGATCGATCCGCGCTGCTCTGAATGCGGCGGATACCTCAAGGCGGCGACGATCTTATTCGGGCAAAAGGTTCCAGAGCAAGCATTGACTCGGGCGAAGGAGATGGCAACATCATGCGACCTTTTTCTGGTCGTCGGTTCGTCGCTCAAAGTCACACCTGCCGCGGCACTACCAGGGCTCGCACTGAGCCGCGACGTGCCTTTCATCATCATTAATTTGCAGCCGACACCGCTCGATGATTATGCAGATGTAGTTATTCACGAACAAGCAGGGCTGGTCCTTCCACAAATCGTGGCCGGCCTCAATGTTTGAAATTCATCTCGCCCGCGCGGATTGGGATGTTGAGCCGGTTTTCCAGGGGAGCTAATGGGCAGACCCACCTATCGTTATAGGCGCACGAAGGATTGTAGGCGTAGTTAAAGTCAAGCACGAGACGTTCTAATCGGGCGCTGCCTGGCGCGGGCAAAAAATCGCTGCCCTTGATGGTGTCAAAGAGATAACGACCGCCTCCATAGCTTTCAACGGGGCAGGTGGTATCGCGGAAAGGCAGGAACAGGCCGCCACCATAGATATTCAGCCAGTACAAAGCCAGGCCAACAGCCTGATTTTCTACTGTGAACTGGAGGCGGCCTACCCTTGTCATTGTCATCGACTCAATAGCATCCATCGGCACAGTTAATTGTACCGGCTCTACGTTGATATCGACCTCTGCGATCACACACAACGCCGGATTGTAAGGAAAATAGCGCAGACCCTGGAAATTGCGGCGCTGCTCGTCGCTTAATGCCGATTGCGGGTGATGCGCGAAGAGATCGTCTTTGGCCTCATGAAAACGTTTCCAGACACCCACAGCATCCTCACCGGCCAGCAGCGCCTGCGCCCTTGCCCGGTACATCGCAGCAACACGCGTGCGATAATCATAAAGGTTCAGGTAGTCTGACATCTTTTTCCCCTCCTGGCGCAATGCATACCCCCTCTACAACATTGCTTGCTCGAAGACCTTTTTAGCTTTCAAGGTGAGCATTGAGTCGAATCTGCACATTGTTGCGCAACGCATTCGATACGGGGCAACCTTGTTCAGCCTGCTGAGCGGCCTTTTCAAAACTCGCCTCGTCCATGCCTGGAACCTTACCCGTAACGTTCAGATTCATGGTCGTGATCTTAAAGCCGCCATCGACTTGCTCGAACGTGCAGGTTGCGTCCACATTCAGGCTCTCCGCGGGTGTTCCGGCCTGCGCCAGCGCATGCGAAAATGCCATCGCATAACAGGCCGCGTGCGCTGCTGCCATCAACTCTTCAGGACTCGTTTTGCCATCTGAACGCTCGGTGCGCGAGGCCCAGGTAATCGGTAGTTGGCCTATCGCTCCACTACCAACCTCCACAATCTTCCCGCTGCCTTTCACAAGGCTACCCTGCCACTCGACTCGAGCATGTCGCTCTGCCTTTACCATGCCGATTAACTCCTTTCACTTCATGCTCTTGACTAGAGCTATTCCCAAAGGGAATACGACAAATAGCTGAGATAGACATCTCACTCTGCCGGTAAAGCGCTTACAAAGACGCCGACCAGCACCAAAAGAGTGTATCACTCACATCTGTCGACGGGCAAACCGGACCATTGGGTATGGGCGAATTGCCAACCCTACATTGGTTTGGAATTATATCTGCGCACGACAACAAAGATAACGACCCCCACAACTACAGCCGCAATAAAAAACCAGGGAGACTGCCAGGTAGTCGTGAGCCAGTCGCCAATCGCCAGAGCTACTGCTATAAGCGCAAGCGCTAAAATATTCAGCAGTTGATTTTGCTGGCGTGGAGGTGGTGATTTATACTTCGTCTTCTTTTTCAAACTCTGACCTATCGCCCTCCTCTAGTGGTTGCTTACCAGGTACAGCAGGGATTGCTCCCTGACATTTCTTACAGCGATACGAGAACAGCGAGAGAACTCAAACTCTCATCTGTATTCTATGATATAGCACAACCGGCCGGGTCTAACAGGTGCATGTGTTCTTCGATGACCTGGAACAGGCTATCCAGGTCGAACGGTTTCTCAAGAACCGCAAGATGACGCTGCTCGAAAAGAGGTTGAAGTTGTTCGTCACCCATGGTTAAAAATACGGCAGGTATGTCTTCAAACCCTTGCATTGCAAGAATCTGGTCGTAGAGATCAAGACCATTCCCTCGTTGTAAATAATAATCGATGAGCAGCAAGTCGGGTTTGACTTGCGAGATGACTCCAAGAGCCTGTTTACTGGAACGGGTCACTACAGGTTGATACTCACTCTCCTGTGTAAGAGCCAGGGCAAGAAGTTCGCCAATGCTTTTGTCATCTTCGACAATGAGGATGATTTTTCTTGCTCGTTGACCACCATTTACAGAGAGGTGCGCTAGATAAGTCATGGCTCTCTCCTTCAGGTAAACGAACATTCCACATTCCATAGAATTTCCCCAAACAAATTCTAACATACTTGTGCTGACAATAAAAGAGTTCCGGTACCAATTTCTTGATGGTTTGCCCGTAAGACGCTTTTTCAACCTGGATTTCGGGCAGTTTTCTGTGATAGAGTAAAAATGCAGTCCTTCACCAGCAGGATGCCTTACTTAGTACTTTTATCTCATCCTTTCTAGCGTTCAAACGAAGAAGGCAGGATTATGATCCTATACTCAACATCCTCTTTCCGGCAAAAGAATCCTGGATAGCAGGATCAGATTACTTTTGAGTGAGTAAAGGAAATATTCTATGGCTCCAACAGAACCTGATGAACAGAACATCCAGGCGGATTCAAGTGCTGGGACAATACGGCTGGCTTATGGGCCTGAGTTACTCAATTTCGGCGAATTGTATCTACCAGCAAGCGCAGGGCCGCATCCGGTAGTCATACTTATCCATGGTGGCTACTGGCGCGCGCGTTATGGGCTTGATCTCATGACAGGACTTGCCAGAGATCTCGCACAACGAGCAATCGCGACATGGAATATCGAGTACCGGCGTGTGGGCGATGATGGTGGCGGCTGGCCAGGAACGTTCGTCGATGTGGCGCTGGCCGCCGATTACCTTCAAGAAATCGCACCTACGTATAACCTGGACTTGCAGCGCGTGATTCCTGTTGGTCATTCCGCCGGGGGCCACCTGGCATTCTGGCTGGCAGCGCGACCACGCCTGGCACCAGATAGCCCTCTGGAGACCACAACCAGGCCGCTCCCCCTGCTAGGAGCCATCAGTCTCGCCGGCGTTGTTGACCTGGAGTTGGCATGGAAGCTGCGCCTCAGCAACGGGGCCGTTATTGAACTACTTGGGGGCGACTTCGATGAACTGTCAGAGCGCTACAGGGATGCCTCACCCGCCGCTCTTTTGCCGCTAGGCATTCCACAGGTGGTCATTCACGGGACGGCTGATGATAACGTTCCCCTGCAAATGAGCCTGGATTACGTGGCAAAAGCCAGCGCTGTCAACGATCCGATTACGTTTATTGAACTTGAGGGCGTCGATCACTTCGCGTTGATCGATCCAAATTCCGGCGCATGGGCCATTACCATTGAACAGTTGGAGAAGTTACTTGCGGGCCACGGATGAACCAACACGTTAGCCAGGCATTATAACGAATCTTTTGTGTAGTTTATGAGATAAGAATTTTCTTCTTGAGCTACGTATCTCTCCTTTTGACATTCCTGACAATCGCTTTCATGGCCGTCTTCTCACCTCAGGCCTTACAGAACTTCGGAATCGTTTTGGGTACCTGGTGCTGGGTCTCTTGATTGCTGTCATCGCATTGAACGCGCAGTTTAATCGCAAGCGATAACCTGAGTTGCCAACGGCATCAATCTATCTTTGTAAGATACTGCGACGGTGGATCGACCAATGGCATCAACGGATAGAAAATTGCCAGTGTGAGAAAGCCTGCCGGTATATTACTGGTCTGTTTAGCATACAAGCCCGTTTGTGAGGCATAAACGTCAAAGGTGCCATTGCCCGGCTCAAAGACGGCATTCCCGTAATAGGCGTCGACAAAAGGCGAGAACCACTGGCGATTGCTTTGCATGGTCTTGAAGAAATTATCTTCGCCGCCATTTAGTTCCACGACTGTATGTTTGGAGTTGCGCTCGAGATTTGCATCCTGATAGCTTCCTTCCAGCCGTGTGAGCTTGTAGCCCGCGTGAAAACCCAGAATGTTCATCCAGGGAGGAAATTTGATGAAATCAGCCTGCAACATCCACTCGTCGCCCAGCACAGAATAGTATTGGTCGGATGTGACGCGACCATCCTGATTGTAAAGAATCAGTTCAAGGTCCATCTGGTGGGGCACATTTGAAATCATATGGGCCTTTACCTCTGCCACTTTAATATCCGATGTATAGCCCAGGTAACTCTGCACCAGGAACGTTAACCACAACAGCGAAACTGCAACTACCAGTAAGATAATCCCACCGAGACCGTGTTCCCAGCGAAAACGACGCCGGTACCAGCGACGGCGCGGCCACCTTCCGCTACGCCTATACTCTTCCTTCTCATCTTCGCTCGGGTATGACCTGTGTGGAAGCAGGCTTCTAATGGCGGATATGAGCAATACAAGACCTATGAGAGCTACTATAAATTCAATGACCTGTGGCAATCCTACGTTGATGGGAAAAGTCATAGCAATCTCCTGCCTTTCGCCATGCATTCCGAAGAAGATGTCTATCTACCAGCCTTTTTTAGTAACACGTATTACTCAGCAAGTAAGTTTTGCGCAGGAGAAAAACAGGCAGAGAAGATGCCAGACAGCCACACGAGGGCCTCTGGATAGTGCTGGCAATCGAGGATAAATTCCTGTCCCTGCGCGACGGTCTTTAACAAGGCATAATCCTGTTCAAGCCTCCATTGGCTCAGCTTCGCATGATAAGTAAGGCCCGATTCTTTCCCCTCAGGATAAAACCATGACGGCAACCGCCATATACTTCTGGACATGTCCTCAGCAGTCAGGCACAGTATAGGATGAAAGCCTGGAAAAATACCTGCTCCTGGTAAATCAACGCCTATCCCTGGAAATTGCAGGCGATCAGTCGCAATGTAGAGCGAATCGAGGTTGGAACGTTGCTTGCGTATACAATGCGCGTGCTCTAAAGCCCACGCAGGGATCTCCGAGCGGTTCTGTACGGGGATGCGCCGTTCGATTTGCAGCCAGCCGAATATGACATGTTGATCAGGAGCACTTTTCACGTAGCGAAAGGCGCCATGATGTAGCTCGACTCGTTTGAACCAGCCATAGAAAAGGAAGATATCCCCGGCTTTTACATGATGATTTTGCAGGTGACTTTCCGCTGCATTCGCCTGCCCAAAAATGGGCTTCCAACCGGGCAGCCGGGGAATGCTTCCGGCATGTAGATCAGGATCAAGGTGCGCACTCTCTCCCGGATTGATACGGCCTTTTGTGAGATCATGAACAATTACGTCCAGATGCAGGTCACCAAACTTGATGTCTTCATAACGCCTTGAGAGATAACCAGGAACGCTTTCAGGTATCGGTAATGAGCAAAGTTCTCCAGCAGGAAGAATGGGACTGGGCACTTTTCCAATGCTCGAATCAAAACCTTTACGGCTGAGGATGATCTTCAATGTCATGCTCCCCAGCCAGACACTCGATTTCCGCTACTACGCGATCCAATTCATCGACCAAGGGCGTCGTGCCAGCGTTGCGCAACGCGTCAACTGCCGCACGGTAGTACCAGACCGTTCCCTCTTTCCCTCCATTGAAGCGCTTCCAGAGAGCTTCTCCCATGACGCGGTAATCCTCGAGGACAGCGCGGGCGTTATGCAATTTATCGGCGGCGGAAACCAGGCGTACAGAGGCCGGAGCGTTGCCGATATGAGCCAGATAAGCCTCCTTGCGTTGCCGCCAGGGTGGTTTCGGAAACACATCGGTATCCGTGCAGCCATCGACGATCTGCACGACATTCTCGCCGAAACGCCGGCGAATCGCTTCACGAGTGGATGCCCCGCCCTGATCCTCGATTGAGTCATGTAGGAGCGCGGCAATCGCCTCGTCCTCGCCGCCGCCATGTTCAAGGACAAGCGCGGTAACCGCCAGCAAATGCGAAATATAGGGTATAGGTGTGCCCTTGCGCGTCTGTTCAGCATGCAGCCGCGTCGCAAAGACTAACGCTTCCTCAAAACGTGCTGAAAGTGTCATGCCGCCAACCTCTATCTATTCTTTGATGCCGGAATTATAGCATACTTCTCCTTGTTGGAAGAGATAACCAATCCCTTTTGGGCATTGACATGCTGATTTCTGGCTGCTATACAAGCTACTATACAGTGCTTATTTCTACCAGCTTATACAGATAGGGGAGCTCCATCTATGCACTACACTACAAAAATTGGCCACGCGCACCTGAAAGTGCGCAACTTACAGCGTTCCATCGATTTCTATACACGATTTTTGGGATTACGTGTAACGGAGCAGGTGGGAAACGCCTATGTATTCCTGACCGGCGGTGCGTTCCATCACGAAATTGCCTTACAAAACGTAGGCTCCAACGCGCCACAGCCTCCCTCGCACGGAACAGGATTATATCATGTCGCCTTCGAGGTGCCGGATAAACGCTCATTCGCGGCAGCATACCGCGCTCTCAAAGAGGCCGTCATTCCGGTAGCTCCTGTCGATCACTACATCAGCTGGGCGATGTATTTTGATGATCCTGATGGCAACGGCCTGGAAATTTATTGGGATACGCGCAGCGAACCGGGCGGGCGCGAGCTCTGGCATGGAGAGAACATCTCGCTACCGGAAGAAAAGATACTCGCAGCCCTGCAGCAATAAGCAGGAGAAGCTTTCGATCCATCCCATCAGCCAGAAAACTCGTCGTCACGAAAATCTGCCGGGTCGACAAACAATTGGACGTAGCCACATTGTGTACAGACGAGCGGAATCGTTACAGAACCCATGATATGATGTTTCTTCGAAATAATGTGCGTGTAGGCATTATTGGCGAACCTGGACCAGGTACGGAATTCCGCACTCGCGCCGCATACTGGGCATGGCTGTAATGGTATACTCAAGTTCTCATTGTTCTGGCTCAATGCTGTCCTCCGGTACTACAATATCCAATGAATCACCCTGGTGGTTTTGTAACATTATATACTAATATGAGGCACGCCTGCACGCTACTTTTGCATGCTACCTTCTCTCAAGATAGCACGTGATTGAAGTAACAGTAAAATTGGCATTGCTTACTACTTACCAGCGGGCGATAGCCAGAACAACATAGGAGCATTCTTAATCATGAAAAAACCAAAGGCCATTCTCTTCGACCTGGATGGGGTCCTCACCGATACTTCGGAATACCATTATCGAGCATGGAAACGGCTGGCGGATGAAGAGGGGATTCCTTTCACGCGCGAGGAAAACGATGAACACCTGCGCGGCGTGAGCCGGCGCGAGTCGTTAATGTATATCATTCGCGGTCGCCAATACTCTGAAAACCAGATTCAGGAGATGATGGACCGTAAGAACAGGTATTACAACGATATGATCAAGTATATGACGCCAAACGACCTGGTAGCAGGAGGCAGAAAGTTGTTGCAAGAGATCCGGGATGCTGGAATCAAAATCGCGATTGCTTCAGGCAGCAAAAACTCTCACACGGTACTCGAACGCCTGGACATTATGGGATATCTCGATGGCGTATCCGATGGTTACTGCGTTGTAAATAGCAAACCCGCGCCCGATCTTTTTGTTTTCGCAGCAGGTCTTGTTAATGTTCCCACGGTCGATTGCCTGGGCGTCGAGGACGCGGACGCGGGTATCGAGGCCATTAAGACCGCGGGCATGCAGGCGCTCGGTATTGGACCGGAGGAACGATTCCACCGGGCAGATAAGGTGATGCCTACGCTTGCTAACAAGAGCCTGGAAGATCTATTGGCATAGTTGAATATACCTGCGGAAGGGGCTATTTGTGAACGTCTGGCAAATACAACAGGATAGATTTGACCCCAAAAAGCTCAACGCTGACGAAACCATTTATACGATAGGCAATGGTTATTTCGCCACGCGCGGTTCCTTCGAAGAAGGTTACCTTGGAGCAACACCTGCCACACTGCTCTATGGAGTGTTCGACACTCTCCCTATCGGAAAAGAGGAACTGGCGAATGTTCCCGATTGGCTGCGCATCGTACTTTTTGTCAACGATGAGCGCTTCCGGCTGGATAGAGGAAAAATCCTCGAATTTTCTCGCGCGCTCGATCTGCGGAACGGAGTTCTTACCCGCCACGTACGCTGGGAGAGCCCTTCCGGGATTCGCATCAAATTTGATATAGAGCGCTTCGCAAGCCTGGAGGACGAGCATGTGGGAGCAATTCGCTACAGCGCCACTATTGAGCAACTACCGGAGGGTATGGTAGAAGCTAACGTTACTGTACGCGCGTCCCTCAATACTGCCGTCGGCAACCACGACATATTGCACTGGGAAACTATCGATCAGGGTCACGATGGCAATTTGATCTGGCTATACAGCCAGACGCGCCATTCGCATGTACGGCTCGTCCAGGCCATGAGCTTCGATACTACAACACCTGGTTTTCACAAAAACCTTATTGAATCCGACATCGCCCCGGCCATCCATCTTGGGGGCTGCCTATCAACAGGTGAGACGATCACAGCGGAAAAGATTGTGGTGATGTATACTTCTCGCGATGTATCGGACCTGCTCCCTATAGCAATGAAGCATATACACCAGATTCTCAAGACGAGTGATGCCACGGGGCATGGAACGGAGATTGCTGTGGCAGACACGCAAAGCCAGGCGGCAACACAGGATAAAAAGATCGATCCTTACCTGTCCTTACGCGCAAAAAACGACGAAGCCTGGCAAAAATACTGGCAGCAGTCGGACATTATCATTGAAGGAGACGATAAGGCACAGCAGGCCATCCACTACAATATTTATCAGCTGCGCATCAGCGTGGCACCAGATGATAGTCGTTACAGCATTGCGGCGAAAGGTCTGACCGGTTTTGGCTATCGTGGCCACGTCTTCCACGATACCGAGATCTTCATGCTGCCTTACTACATCTATGAACACCCAGACATAGCGCGCAATCTGCTGCTTTACCGTTACCGTTTGCTACCTGCTGCCCGGGCCAAGGCCGAGCATAACGGCTATCAGGGCGCTCAATATCCCTGGGAAAGCACGCTTGATGGGCAAGAAGCAACGCCTATATCTATTGTACACCCGGAAAGTGGTGAGCTTATCCCGGTATTGAACGGCCACATAGAAATACATATCACCGCCAGCGTTGCCTTTGCTACCTGGCACTACTGGTTTGTTTCAGGCGATGATGAGTTCATGCGAGATTATGGTGCCGAAATACTGCTTAATACGGCAAAATTTTGGGGCAGCCGGGCAAGCTATAATGCCGAACGCGACGATTACGAAATCAATGACGTGATTGGCCCCGACGAGTGGCATGAGCATGTCAACAATAATGTCTATACGAACTACATGGCAAAGTGGAACATCCAGACGGCTATAGATGTTCTGCACTGGCTGCGCAAAACCAGCCCCAGCAAAGAGCGTGAGATGGAGCGCAAGCTCGATTTAACCGGTGAGCGCCTTACCCATTGGCGTGAGGTTGCTGAAAAGATGCGCATTCCGCAAAATGAACAGACGCACGTCTTCGAGCAATTCGATGGCTTCTTCGACCTGGAGCATCTCGACCAGCAGGATTACAGGGGCCGCACCGCCTCCTACCAGGCGATTCTCGGCGTGAAGCCGGTGCAGCAATACCAGATCATCAAGCAGGCCGATGTGTTGATGATGCTGACGCTCTTGCGCGACCACTTCGACCTGGATACCAAGCGAGCAAACTGGGAGTACTACTATCCCATTACCGACCATGATTACGGTTCCTCGCTCACTCCGGCACTGCATGTGATCCTGGCCTGCGAATTAGGCTATGTCGACACAGCCTACAATCTCTTCATGAAAGGAGCCCTGGTTGATCTGGAGAATCCGCGCGGCAACAGCGCCGAGGGCATTCACCTGGCATGCTGTGGCGCGGTCTGGCAAGCCACCGTCTTCGGCTTTGCCGGGCTCACCGTAACAGACGAAGGCTATACGACCAATCCATGCCTGCCCGAACACTGGACACGCCTGGCGTTCAAGTTCCTACGCCGGGGCGAAGAGCATTTCGTCGACTTACGCCGCTAGCTTCCCCTGGCGCCGGCAAGGCTACTCGTTGCCGGCGCCAGGGATGTTCAACACTTTCAACCACATTTTCTGCCATCCACTCATAACTCGGGGTGCAGGGGTTTCACCCCTGCCGGGGTGCGGGGTGTCCCCGCTTGCTTCCCCTCCCGTCCTGACGGGCCATAGGCCCGCTGAAAGAATTATGAGTGGATGGCAGACATTTTCTATTGACAAGTAGGGCGGTTAGGGGTATTATAGGCTCACGAGCACGTAGGACTTGGCGCATTCGTCTAGTGGTCCAGGACGCCGCCCTCTCAAGGCGGAGATCACGGGTTCGACTCCCGTATGCGCTACCCATCAGCAAACGGCACCGTCCCAGGCCGCTTCTCAACTGGCCTGGGACGTCTCGTTTCTCAGCACTTCCCGCAAAATGTAGCAACTGTGTAGCAACAGGGTTTGGTTTCACTTTTTCAGCTCCTGTTCTTCTCATTATCCTCTCGCCTGACCAGCGCCTCATTGAGCTTGCTCATGGCCTCCTCTTGTAGACCTGGAAGTAAGTATACTGGTCCCAGATTGCCAATCTGGCTCGCTCCAGCTATTATTATCAGCCAGTAGGAGTGGATGAGGAGGATCTGCCCTTGATGAGATTACTGGACGAGCAATACACGCGGACGCCGTTTTATGGCACCCGCAAAATGACCGCCTGGTTGCATACCCAAGGGTATGAATGAGGCAGCGCCGGGACAAAGAGAAGAACGGCACCTCTCTGATATAGCTGAGTTTTATCTTAAATTGAGTTTTATCTTAAATAGGGCTCTTTTCTGTCCTGACCGATGGGACCACCATTGGAGGTTTTGTTTCTTGCTGCAACCTCTATCCACGTTTTCTGCAAGGACTCATCTAGCTTCAACGAGCGACTAATGGCTTCGATCTGCTTCACACGGGCTTCGGGTTGATTACCACCCAGCAACATGGCTCCGGCGGTTTATAACCCTAGGGCAATAACACTCGTCGCACTGCGCTTTCAACTTCCCGCAGGAGGTGAGCCACTAGATGAGTTGTGCTTTCAAGTCCCTGCGGCTTCATCATTAGATAGCAGGCTTCTCGGTAGAACGTAGCTGGCCCCGGCCCCAGTAGCCGGAGTTTCGTATATAGCTGCTTTTGTCTTGGTGTTTGAAAACGAAAAAGTTCTTTAGGTGATTGTTCCTATGAATAGTATTCCATCCCACATTCCTTCTACCGCATCTTCTTTTGAACGCCGCTCTACCTCAAGCGATCATACCGAGCAAACAATCTATGACTTCGTCAACCCAGGAAAGGTGCGCATGCTATTGAAGAAAGTATAAAGGGTAACATGATGGTGTGTAAAGCATTTGGTAAACACTAGCCAGTCTGTACTCTTTCCTTAATCTCTTGCGTTTCTCGCTAGAATACGCTACACTGAAGCCGTTCCATCTGGAACTGCATATTTCCACTTTCGCACTACATAGGTAGAAGAGTGGTGTAGCAACCGTTGTATTGGTGGGCAGTTGAGCGTGGAAGGGAGTATCTACTGCGGTACTGGAAAGAGGTTGGGCTGATGGCGTCCCTGGAAGAACTGGTCCCCGGCGCGCAGGTCAGAGGGCTGCTGCCTGCCGCTACCGTGAGTATTGTCAGCACGAGGCAGCACGGCTCCGTTGGCGTGGAAGTGGTGTACCGGGATGCTGACGGGCGGCTGGGCAGCGAACTGCTGTACCAGGATGTCATCGCCGGTCTGGAGATTGTGCCCGCCGATCTGCCCTGGCGCTTCGATGCTGATGGCGCGCTCTTCCGGCTCGCCTCCGAAGCGTACCGTATCCGCCTGGCGTACCTCTTCGACCCCCTCATCGCCGTGCATACGTCGTTGATTGAGCCACTACCACACCAGATCACTGCCGTCTACGAGACGATGCTGGCGAAGCAGCCGCTGCGCTACCTGCTGGCCGATGATCCAGGCGCGGGCAAAACGATTATGACCGGCCTGCTCATCAAAGAACTGCTCATTCGCGGCGACCTGCGGCGCTGCCTGATTGTCGCTCCCGGCAACCTCGTGGAGCAGTGGCAGGACGAACTGGCCCGCCGCTTCCACCTGGCCTTCGCTATCCTGACCAATGACCGGCTGGAAGCCTCCGTCTCCGGCAATGCCTTCCAGGAGATGCCGTTGTGCATCGCTCGCCTCGATAAGCTCTCGCGCAGTGAGGCCGCGCAGGAAATACTGCGGCAGACCGAGTGGGACCTTGTCGTGGTTGATGAGGCCCATAAGATGTCGGCCACCTTCGCTGGCGGTGAGCCGAAGTATACGAAACGCTACCACCTGGGCGAACTGCTCGGCACACTCACGCGCCACCTGCTGCTGCTCACGGCTACCCCGCATAACGGCAAAGAAGAGGATTTTCAACTCTTCCTGCGCCTGCTCGATGCCGACCGCTTTGAGGGACGGTTCCGTGAAGGCGTCCACACCGTTGATGCCTCTGACCTCATGCGCCACCTCGTCAAAGAGCAGCTCTACACCTTCGAGGGCAGGCCGCTCTTTCCCGAACGCTATGCCTACAGCGTCACCTACCGCCTCTCGCCACAGGAAACTACGCTCTATCAGGCTGTGACCGCCTATGTGCGCGCCGAGTTCAATCGCGCTGATGCCTTAGAGAAGGCGCGCAGGGGTACCATCGGCTTTGCCCTCACCACCTTGCAGCGCCGCCTGGCCTCATCGCCGGAAGCCATCTATCAATCCCTGCGGCGCAGGCGCGAACGGCTGGAGCGCCGCTTACAGGAGACAAAGCAGGCTCAACAGCAGAACGCCCAGACCCCAATTGAACTGCTCGCCGACCTGCCATCCTTTGATGAAGACGATCTCGACGACCTGGAGGACGCGCCGGATGCCGAGCGCGAGGCAACGGAAGAGCAGGTCGTCGATCAGGCAACGGCGGCCCGCACCATCGCCGAACTGGAGGCCGAAATTGCCACGCTGACCGGGCTGGAGACGCTGGCCCTACAGGTACGGCGCAGTGGGACGGATCGCAAATGGGAGGAACTGACCAGCCTGCTTGAACAGCAAACGGAGATGTTCGACGAGGCAAGACAGCGCCGCAAGCTGGTAATCTTCACCGAACACCGCGATACCCTCAATTACCTGGCCGGGCGCATCCGTACCCTGCTTGGTCGCGGCGAGGCGGTTGTTACCATTCACGGCGGTATGAGCCGCGTCGAACGCGCTGCCGCCCAGGAAGCCTTCACGCAGGACAAAGAGACGCTCATCCTGCTGGCAACCGACGCCGCCGGAGAGGGCATTAACTTGCAGCGCGCTCACCTCATGGTCAACTACGACCTGCCCTGGAACCCCAATCGCATCGAGCAGCGTTTCGGGCGCATTCACCGTATCGGGCAAACAGAGGTCTGCCACCTGTGGAACCTCGTCGCCGCTGATACACGCGAAGGTGAAGTCTTCGACACGCCGCTGCGCAAACTGGCGGAAGAGCGCGAGGCGCTGGGCGGGCAGGTCTTCGATGTGCTGGGCAACGACAAACTGTTTGAAGATCGCTCTCTGCGCGAACTGATCGTGGAGGCCATTCGCTACGGCGAGCAGCCTGCCGTGCGCGACCGCCTCTTCCGTGTCGTTGACCGGGCGCTAGATCGCGACCACTTGCAGGCCCTGCTGGAAGAGCGCGCCCTGACGCACGAGGTGATGGATGTGGTGCGCGTGCGGCAGATCCGCGAGGAGATGGAGCGAGCGCAGGCGCGTCGCTTGCAGCCGCACTACATCGCCTCCTTCTTTCTGGAAGCCTTTCGACGCCTGGGCGGTAGCGATATGAGATCACCAACGTACCCGCCGCCATTCGCCAGCGTTTGCCCCGTCACGATAGCCGGGCGGTCATCTTGCGCCGCTACGAGCGCGTTGTCTTTGAGAAGGAGCGCGTCTCCGTCGCGGGCAAACCTCCTGCTGTCTTGATTGCCCCCGGCCATCCCCTGCTGGATGCCACGCTCGACCTGGTGCTGGAGCAGCAGCGCGACCTGCTGAAACAGGGGACCATACTCGTGGACCCGACTGATGCGAGCGAACACATGCGCGTGCTGTTCTCTCTGGAAGAGACCGTCCAGGATGCCAGTCACGACAGCGCGGGCAAGCGCCACGAAGTCTCGCGCCAGTTGCACTTTATCGACTGATCGTAGACGACCTCTGGCAGGTGGAACACGCCGTGCCGTTCAAAGTGGCCGGGCATGACTGCGCTCTGGTCATGACCAGCCGACTGACTGATGTAGCACGGGCGCTGGCTCCTACCGCCTCGGACCTGTATCGCCTGCCGGTTCTGGCCGATGAGTCGGCCCTTGAACTCCTGGGCATTTTGACTCCTGCGACGGTCGCTGGCCACCCGGACGAAGCGCGCGCCCTGGTACGCGACCTGGAGGGCCTACCGCTCGCCATTCAAGTGGCAGGGCGCTTACTTCAGAATGAAGCCAGCCTCGGCTGGGGAGTGGGCGAGTTGCTGGCTGAACTGCGCGAGGGGGCAAGGCTGCTGACCGCGCAGGCTCCCAGTGATATGAGCGGAGCCGGGCAGGATACCACGCCCACGATTGCAGCCCTGCTCAAACGCAGCACCGACGCGCTCGAGCCTGAAACGCGCGAGCGGTTCGCCTACCTGGGGATGTTCGCCCCGAAACCGGCCGCCTTCTCTTTGCAGGTCATGGCCGTGGCCTGGGGCATAGACGATGCGCGGCCCACTGTGCGCATACTGGTCAATCGCGGTCTGTTGGAACCGGTCAGCGGCGGGCGTTTCCAACTCCACGCCCTGCTCGCACTCCATGCCCGTTCGCTGCTAGAGGAATGACCATGCCACAGGGACTAGGATTGCTGACTGCCCAATATCGCGTCGCGAAGTATTACCTGAATTACTTGCGTTCAGCGCAGAAAGCTTACCTACAGGGGAGCGAGAGTGCCGCGTATGCCCTGTCCCTCTTCGACCAGGAACGAGAGCAGGTGAAGCAATTGCAAGCATGGCTCGCAACTCACGCCAGGCAGGATGACAGGGCAGCGGCATTGTGCAGCGATTTCGCAAAGATCAGTCCAGATCTCTTCAAGATCCGCCTGCTTCCCCAGGAGTACCTTTCCTGGCTGGAGGTAGCGTTAGAGGCGGCTCGGCGGCTCGGCGACCGGCGAGCGGAGGCGGCACATTTACTTGACCTCTATTTAGCCGGTGGGCCAATCAATGCGTTTCATTTCGTCATTGATTATGCCCGACAGGCCCTGTCCATCGCACAGCAGATTGATGACCAACCACTGGTAGCCAGGGCCATATATCTGTATGGTAACGCATGCCATATGGGCGGAAAGGTAGAGCAAGCTCAGGCCTATTATGAGCAAAGCCTTGCATTGTATCGAACCATCGGCGATCAGAGAGGGATGGCAGAGGTATTAAATGATCTCGGCGGGCTTGCTATCTTTCGCCGGGATAACACCGCCGCGCAAAGCTATCTGGAGCAAAGCCTTGCTCTCTATAAAAAAAGTTGGGAAGCAGGAGGGGATTGCCACCTGCTTCCATAATCTGGGCTTCCTTGCAATACGGATCGGGAATTTCCCTGTCGCCAGTGACTATCTGGAACAAGCTCTTGCCTTATGTCGAGTGATTGGAGACCTACCAGGCGTCTCCCGGTATTTTGAGCGAACTCTAATCTAAGCAGTGGCTGGCCTGTGTTGCGGCACGGGCCAGCCACTGTCCATTACTTCACTATGAGGGTCACTGTCTTGCTGATCTTGCTGCCGCCCTGATCGGCAACAGTCAGGGTCACGCTATACGTTCCTGCCTTCGCATAGCGATGCAGCCCGGCCAGTACAAAACCCTGTCCAATGGGATTGTTGTACACCGTAACTGTGGAGGTCGTGCCATCGCCCCAGGTAATAGTAGCCGTGTAGTCGGAAACCGTACCTGCCGGGTCGGCATCGGTGAAGGTGGCAGCCACCTCCGCCCAACCGTGTCCCAGCGGGCCTGCCACAAAGTGGGTCAGCGATAGGGCCGCGTCGGCTACCTGCGCCGAACCACTGCCGGAAGCGCTGAGGCTGCCGCTATCCTTGACCGAGACCGAGAGTGTATAGGAGCCTTCCTCGGCATAGGTATGGCTGCCCGGCACGCTGTAGCTGCCGTCGGGATTGGGAGTCACGCTCACGGTTGAGCTGCTGCCATCGCCCCAGGTGATGATCGCGGTAAGGGGGTTAGAGGTGCCATAGGCGCTGCCGGTCGCCACTACGCCATTGAAGGCGCTGCCCTCGCTCGCGGCCACATTCGCCACATTCACCGCGAGGGTTGGATTGACCGTCACCGTGAAACTTCCACTCACTGGACTATTGGTATCGTCGCTATCTTTGACGGTGCAGGTCACGGTGGTCGTGCCAATAGAGAACGTGCTGCCGGAGGCAGGTGTGCAACTGGCGGTGGGAAGCGGGCTATCCTCGTCCACCACCGTCGGAGGGGTGTAGGTGACGACCGCGCCCTGCGGACTGGTAGCATTCGTGGTGATGTTGGCGGGCATGTTGCTCAATCCGAGGTCGCTATCTGGCTGGTAGCTGGATTCGTAGGCCCCCATGTCACAGGTGGTCTCGCCATTGTCCGGGCGGGTGTTACCGCGCTGGTCGGTCTTCGGACAGCTCGCTGCCGGAATCTGGTCGATGGCCGGGCTGCTGGAAAGCAAGGCGATGGTCTGGGTCGGGCCACCGTTATTTTGCAGGCCGTTGGGATCGAGCTGGGGATTGGTATTCTGCAGGTCCGTGCTGGCGGTAAAGCCACAACCACTGTCGCTCGACAGGTTGTAGCCCTGAGAGCTGAGTGAGAAACCACTACAGTTGAACGGCGTGTTGTTGGCCACGATGCTTCCGCCGATACTCACCGTGTTGCCGTCGTTGTAGATGCCGGCACCCTGGCCAGGGGTGCCGCCGACGGTGCTGGTGGCCGAGTTGTTGGCGAAGGTGCTGTTCGTGATTGTCACCATGCCATTATAATTGTCGAGACCGCCACCGAATCCGATGCCGGAGCTAGGGGAGGCCGAGTTGTTGGCGAAGGTGCTGTTCGTGATTGTCACCGTGCCACCATTATTGGAGAGGCCACCGCCAAAGCCGTCAGTTGAACCGTGTGCAATGGTGAGAGCGTTGAGGATGATGCTAACACCGCTGTTCACAGACAGCACCTGTACCTCGTTCTGCCCATCGAGGGTGACGTTCTGGCCGCTGCCATCCACGGTCATGCTCCCAGAGATCCTGAGCGTGCTGGTGAGCTTGATATCCCCACTACAACTGAAGGTGATGCTGTCATTGGCGTTGTCGCTGTTGGCCTGACTGATGGCGGCGTCCAGGTGCGACTCATCACAGGTGCTGACCGTGATGTCAGTGGCGGCATGAGCCGGTCGGGCCGAGAGTCCCAGGGTGATACACAGGCCAGCCAGCATCAGCAAGCCCAGACTCAGGCGCGCACCTAGGTGCATGAAAAGTGATTGTCTAGATTTCATAGTTGAGATTGCCTTCCTTGCTTGAAATGATTAAAAGACGCCTGCACGGTTGCGCTGCGCGCGCTTCATCCACTCGGAGCTGTGCATTTTTTCACGGCTGTCCTGACCCCACAATGCTGACGCTAGAGCGAAACCCATCAAAAGTACGAGGATAATAAACAATGTGATCAAGGTGATTCTCCTTTCGCTGCTCAATTTCCAGAGAGTAGCCTGCCTGATGCATGTACCTCATTGAAAGATTATTGACCTGTTTTTAATCAGTCACGAGGCGACTTTCATTTGTTGGAGAGAGCATACAGAAGAGTCGTGACAGAATCGTGACAGCAACATAACAGATGAACTTCATTTGTTATGCTTTCTCTTTTAGCCGGGGAAGTTCCTGGTGAGGTTGACCCGCTTTAGCTCCTGCATGAGCTTTTCTTGGGGAGCATGTCGATTTCGCTCTACCACCACTTTCATTGCAAGAAGATGACGCTTTATCGCCTCCTTGCTTGGAGCGATGATTGTTTTGAAACCAAGCGGCTTCCCTCGTGGGTTCTTTGCAGTGTGCGTTTTATCCACCGCAAATTGTTGGATAGTCCATCTGGTCTTTGAGTACAGCCTGTACCAGCCGGTGCAGATTGAGAATCCTGGCCTGTGGGTCACGGCTGATCAGAGAAAACTTACGCAACTCCAGGATAGCCTCATCGAACTTGAAAGGATCAACGGCTACAGCTTCGAGAAGCGGGCCGAGTTCTGGCGCGCCTTGCACGATGATCTCTTCCGGGATAGCATCAGGGTGCAGAAAAGCACAGAGCCGCAAGAGATCGGCGGCAGCTGGATTAGCCTGCTCTACCTTTGCAAAGGCCAGTGACCAGGTCGTCGTCACCGGTTCCGGGTGAGTTGCAAATGCTCTCCCGCGCCGTTTCATGAGCTGCCTGCGGTGCGTCTGGTAGCGCTCCAGGTAGCCCGAGAGGCCACAGGCTGTCTCTTCGATATAGGCAGCGGCCTGGTCGAGGGCCAGGGGCAAGCCATCCATGAGCCGGGCAATCTGTTGTGCCTTCTCCCAGTAGGCATACGGCATCGAATCCAGGGGAGCCTCGCGCTCGATGATGCCAGCGCGGCGCAGTAGGAGAAGCGCCCCTTCCCCTGGACCCATCTGCTCCAGATCGATGCGCTCGGCCACCATTCGCAGAGCCTGCGCACGAGTGGTGAGCAGAATGTGCCCGTTGCTTGCCTCGGGAAGGAAATCGCCGATCATCTGTACATCCTCAACGTTATCCAGGATCAGCAACCACCTCTGATGATCGTTGAACCAGCGTCTCACGGACTGCACTACACGACGCTGATCCTGTTCGTGCCGTTCAGGTAAGTGCAGGAGATCGGCGACCGCCATAAAATCCGCGATCAGCGTCTCATGGGTATCGGCCCGCACCCAGAACACCGCCTGGTACTGGTCACGATCTTGATAACACATGATATTCTATCAAATTCTCCGCGCCATGTATATATAGAAGTGAAAATGAGAAGTGGATGAGTGATGAGGATCTCCACTCATCCAGAATCGGCACCATATAACAGAAACAGAACAGGAAGGAAAGGAGATACTATGCTCACCGTTCGTGAAGCGATCAATCGCGGCTACAATCTGCTGGGAGTTAGCATTATCGTCATCAGTGGCCTGTCGTTTTTCGTGGACCTGCCCGCAGAAATTGATCATCTTTCCCATATCGTCGATGAGGTCTTGCTGGCGGTTCTGGCGTTGGCGGCTTTTACCTGGTATATGGTCGGGCGCAATAAATATTCTCTCACGATCATGCCCATAGCCTTTGCCGTCCTCGGGCTGGCAATAAAAATCCTGGGGTTGTTTCTGGAGTTCAGCGATCCCGAAGACCGCGGCGATGAATTTGGTGCGCTTGTCCTCTTTGTAGTTCTCATCATTGTACTCGTCTGGCAATACTTCACCTCCCGTCGCCTGGCTTCTCAGGAGAAGCAGCAGGAACCGCAGGTAATAGAACTGGGGCAGAGGTAGGGTATTGGATCCGCAACGACAACGATCCTGAAAGTTGTGATAGAGGAAGTATCTCATTTAGAAATGAGAAGGTGGAAGGTATGCTCAAAGAGGGAACACAGATCAGTCACTATCGCCGGCACCTTCAACCCTCAGCTCTCCCGAGAGGTCGACGAGGTATTCTTACACGCGCTGGCGAAAGCGCCAGAAGAGCGTTTTGCCACGATTGCAGCTTTCGCCAACGCTCTGAAGCAGGCTCTCCTGCCTGAGAAGACAGAACAGACAACTACCCTGCGCACCACGCTGGTCATCAGCCAGCACGAAGCTCGCAACGGCACGAGTCGCAGCCTTGACCTGCCAGGAGCGCAGCGCATCAACGTGGATATTCCGGCTGGTGTACGCGATGGGCAGGTCCTTCGCCTCTCCGTGCGCGGCAAGACAGGCGATGATGCCTCGGATGGTGTCGAGATGCTGGTGGTTACAATCTCCATTACTCCCGGCGATGAGACGGTGCGGCAGGTATCCATGCTGTCAACACCCAGAACATGGCTGCTGGGGGCAATGGCTCTGTTCGTGGTGCTGGCAAGCATGGGTACATACCTGCTGGTGGGCGCTCATGCCACACCTAATGGCCCTGTCAGGCCCCGTCCCACTACCCCGCGATCTATTACAACCCCGCCTGGCACACAGACAACTGTTGTTGTTAATCCCTCCCCGTCGGCAAGCATGATAGCAGAACAGAAACTCTACAGCGAAGCCACCGGTGGGAAACCTGTGCTCATTGATCCCCTGGTCAACAATCTGGCTGGCTACCAGTGGGATGAAATACCGGTGATAACCCAGGGAGGCACCTGCGCATTCATCGATGGTGCCTATCACGCAACGCAAGAGCTGCGCGACGTCTTCTATCGCTGCATGGCGAAACAGACCGATTACGCCAATTTTGCGTATCAGGTAGAGGCGACCATCCAAACGGGCGACGAAGGTGGCATCGTCTTTCGCTTCGATAGGGTACTGCTAACGTTCTATTCCTTCCACATCAGCACCGATGGCGCGTTCCGGCTGGATGTCGATAACCGTGAGGGCTTCGTCAGAACGTTAAGCCAGGGGACCAGTCCTGCCATCAAGATCGGCCATAACCAGACTAACCTGATCACCGTCATCGCGCAGGGACCCCATCTCTCCCTCTTCGTTAACAAACAGTACGTAACCGATGTCATCGATAAGACCTACAGTCGCGGCTCCATTGGCGTCATGGCCCAGGACGATTACAGCCCAACCAATGTTGCGTTTACCAACGCGAAAGTGTGGCTGCTACCCTCGTAGAGACGAGGTGCGCGTACTGCCGTGTTCTTATGAGTGAGCGCAGGTGAAGATTTCGCTGTATTTGATCAAAAATCTCAATGCGCAAGTTGAAGCTTCTGGCCGTTGGTCACAGCGTCAACAAGCGCAGCGAATAGACAGGCATTTGGCACCTGCGCCATAGGAACAGCAGCCATTGCCCCCAGGGACCCTTTCTTTTTGAAGATAATCACCCCTTCCACTATCTTGACCTTGTCTAGCTCATCCCAGATAAGCATCTTTTGCTCTTTGTTTACACTCACGCTCAGACCCTGCCAATGCGCGCTGATCGGGCCAAAGGACACACTATTCCCTTTATGATAGGCTGCAAGGACACTGGGAAGGAAACGGCTCACCACCTGTTGTTCCACCGCCGCTCCAATTTCCTTGAATCTGCTGAATACATTGTCAAGTACCAGAACTGACATCCACTCATAACTCGGGGTGCAGGGGTTTCACCCCTGCCGGGGTGCGGGGTGTCCCCGCTTGCTTCCCCTCCCGTCCTGACGGGCCGTAGGCCCGCTGCAAGAATTATGAGTGGATGGCAGCCAGAACCGTCCCGTCGGGGCGGCGCAGCACGAATTGACAAACCATATAATATTTACGCCCAGAGGAAGAAATCTCGGTAAAAGTCTTCCATATTTCTGCGATCTGATCCCAGCGAATGGCGTCCACTCCGCTCTCTTTAATGCTGAGCAAGCCATCTGTACAGAGGTATACGCCTGCACCTCGATTGCGTCGCGCTCTGCGCACGAGCGATCTCCCGTAATTGAGAAAGAAGGCCAATCCTGTCAGTACCAGAGGAATTGCGGCAAACAGTAGGGCAATGAGACCGCTAGAGATGAGAACCAGGAGTAAAAGCAAACCAACGAGGATACAAATGATGCCTGATATGATGCATACAATACCCAGGACCATCTTTGAGCCAGTATTGTTTTTATATTCCTTTATCAATGTGCCAAGCCGGTACGCGTTAACTTGCTGGTATACATCGAAAGGAAGATTTTGCTGCTGCATGGTTTGCAACTGCCCCCTGCTGCGTTTCCTGTTGCATGTGTACCTCCTTCTCAACCATGAGAAAGTCTGAAAATCAAATCTGTTTCTAGTATGCCTGACAGGAGAATCTGCTACAATATCAAGGGTTATCAAATTCGGCCTTGCCACATATCAAGCGCATATCAAAGGCGCAATAGGTGCTCTTGAGTTGAAAGCTGTCTCCCGAAACTAAACATAATATTTTTAATTTAGTTACTACGTTTGCTTATATTTAGAGACGCCGCTTGCTTAATAATATTGAATTGACATAATTTATTCTATCTTTTATATTGATCATCTTATAAATAGAACATTTTTCCCTTGACTTTCGCAATAAAGATGTTTATGCTTTGTCTTGGTAAGGGGAGAATAAACGCTACATCAGGGCTCTTCCTTACTCCAACGCTTCCCAGGATGGATAGGATAGCTTATACATTCTTGAGATGGAGAATCTTTCTCTCGTTGGTTCTAAGTACGTGAAACACAATCAAAAGGAGATAATTATGACCACAACGTACCGTGATGAAACCCAACAACAACAACAGCAGAAAGCTCCTTTCGAGGGCGGCCCAAATCCACTGCTGCTAGCTGCTCTGCTGGGCCGCCGTCATGAAGAGGAACGAGTCGGATCCATTACTCCCGTGGTGCTAGCTACCCTGCTGGGCCATCGTCGCCAGGAGGAACAAGTCGGATCCATTGCTCCGATTCTCTTCACACTGCTGAATCGCCGCCAGCAAGAAGACCAGGTCGGCACCATTGCTCCGATTCTCTTCATGATGGCAATGCGCCAGCAGACAGAGGAACGAGTCGGATCCATTGCTCCCGTGGTGCTAGCCACCCTGCTGGGCCATCGTCACCAGGAGGAACAAGTCGGATCCATTGCTCCGATTCTCTTCATGCTGCTGAATCGCCGCCAGCAAGAAGACCAGGTCAGCACTATTGTCCCGCTTCTCTTCATGATGGCAACGAAGTATCGCCAGCCGGTCGAAGAGGGGATAGACCCGATCTTCCTGGCCTCCGTGCTCAGTGGTCAGAACGGGAAGTAGCAAGTCTAACAGAGGAGCGCGCAGTGGCTTTGTCTCCTGTGAAGTTCGCCAGGCATTCAACCACTCCGTAGCGCTCAAGAGTTATCCAGGTTTGCCATACAGCAGCGTGTGGAACCTGGATAGCCCTCTACAACGCAACTTATTGATTCTACGCCTTTGAGCAAAGAGGAGAATGAAAGGAATGATCCCATGACGACCAATACTGGACAACCGGCAAACCAGGATACGGCATACGACACACTCCTACGAGAGCTGATGGGAGGCGGTTGGAACTTGAAAGCGGAACCGCGTTCGGAACAAGTCATGACACGCAATCTGACTGAAATACTGATGAAAGAGCTGGCAAAAAGCTTTTCGCAAGCATCACCGTATGAACAAGCTGTCCTTGTTGCAGCGCTGGCTCCCTCGCTCGCAGAAGCGCTGGCTCCCCAACTGGCAGAAGCACTCACGCCCGCGCTGGCAAAGGCTTTGACTGATTTAGCCGCTCAAAACAAAACCAACGAGGAATCAAGTTCCGGAGAGGATTCCTATCAGCAGGGATGAAAATAATCGGATAAGGCTAGCTGATAAATCTGGTAGCATCCTTTCTCACCTGGTTTCTGAAAAAGCAGTCATCGGCCATAAATGGCAGCGTTTTTCTTATTCGTTGAAAGATGGCTGCTTTCTTCTTTCATATACAATTATACATTGTTATCGCGGCGCTTCATTTAGCTACTTGCGCTCTGACCAGCGTCCAGAAAGTTCTTTGTATCAGGTGTTGGTTTCAAATCCAGTCACCCTGTGGATGAGGGGTAAGGCCACGTAGAAAGTTGTGCCTTGCCCTTCTTTGGACTCGAACCAGATGCGCCCATGATGGCGTGCGATGAGTTCCTGACAGAGATGGAGGCCCAGCCCTGTCCCCCCGATCGCGTAGGTTTCGGCATTGCTCGCGCGCGCAAATTGACCAAAGATGCGAACCTGGTCCTTTTCAGGAATGCCTATCCCCCTATCATGGATGCTCACGCGAGCTTCGTGTGCGTCAACTGCTTTAGAGAGTGTGATTTCAATCAACCCGCCTTCCGGACTATACTTGATAGCATTGCTGAGCAGGTTAGAGAGTACCTGCTTGATGCGTGGTAGATCAGCATTCACTATAAGTGCAGCTGGCGCCGCTACCATAGTAAGCACATGAGAACTGGTTGTCATCTGCATCTGCTGTACTGTTTGCTGCACCAGCGCCACCAGATCTACCGGCTCAAAGTGCATCCGTATTCCTGTGCCCTGCAGGCGCGTCACATCGAGCAATTCTTCAGTCAATTCTATCAACTGCGTCGTAGACTGATCAATGCTTTGGAGCGCTTCCGTCTGCTTGCTGAAGAGTTCAGGCCTCTTACTACGTTTGTTTTGCCGGAGCAACATCTGTACATATCCTTTCAGAACAGCCAGCGGGTGGCGTAGTTCGTGCGCGGCCGTTCCGATGAACTTATCTTTCAACTGTTCGGCCTCTTTCAGGATAGTGACATCCTGATAGTTGACGAGCACTACATATGACGGTCCTTCCGGTAGACCCCCCCCTCGCGGTTGAAAGAGAGTGAGATTGAGGCAACCGGCGTCAAGCGGAACCGCATTGACCAGTACCGAAAGGCTCGTTCTGCCGGGTTGGCGGATAATGAACTGCGACTGTCGTACCGTCTCGCCGTAGCGCACTGCTCTCACGGTCGCAAGCTGCTCAAAAGCCAGCGGCTGTTCATGCACGTCGAGCAGGCTGACGCCATTCTGTGCCAGAAACTCGTCCATCGGTTGGCCTGGCGGCCAGGTGACACCCCAGATGGCACTCGTAGCGCGGTTGGCCAGCACCAGCCGGACATCATGTCCGCTGACCAGGAAAACGCCACTGGGAAGCTCGTCCAGAATCAATTGGAGGGTAGCCAGGCGATCTTCCATCTCAGCACGCGCCTGGCGCTCGACTTCACGCATGTGCCACTCCGTCACATCTTGCCATAGCACCACAGCACCCAATTCGCCGCTCGATGGCGGGATTGTTCCTGCATCAAGGGACGGTAGACCGGTAGGAGACACTGAAAGTGGGAGTAGTGAGGCAGACACTGCGTATTCTCTCACTCTGCCGTACTCATCCTCCAGGCGTACCGGGATATCCTTCACTACTTTCTGCCGCAAAGCGCGTTGTGCCGGTGCGTAGAGAAGAGCTTCGATGGTCTGCTTTCCTCCAGATGTACTTTCGAGTTGCTCGCGCACCAGGCGTGCCGCCGCATTTTCATACAAAATACCGCGCTGCGGGTCAACGAGTGCGATTCCATCACTTAGACCGGCAAAGATCCGTTCTACTAATGCATCACGCCTTTGCGCAATCCGAGAGAGCCGGGCATGTTCCAGCGCCATGGCAGCCTGGGTAGCCAGGCTCATAAGCAGGGCTTTATCCTCAAGGGTAAAGTGCCCAGGTTCCTTATGTCCCACGAGCAGTCCACCACGTACTGCTCCCTGGCTAGTAAGTAAGGGCACTGCCAGAAAACTCCGCAACAGGGAATGTTCTGGCAGGACACCTGGCGAACGCCAGTCCTCCAGCGCTGCATTTCTGAAAGCAAAGGCCGCCAGTGGCCTGGTAGTATCGTCAATATCAGATGGCGTTCCAGGAGGAACGGGGGTGAGTACGTCAGCTACCAGGACCGGAACACCCTGGCGAAAGAGAGTGGCAAGCATTCCTTCTCGCGACAATAATATGTGGCGCAAGAGCATTTCTTGCTCAACAGTAATCCCTGCCATGGTAACTAAATGAAAGAGATTCCTCTCTGAGGACCCCCTTTTCTGGCTCTCCTCATTCAAAGGTCGGAGGCTCAATGCAGCAAAAGTGGCTCCGGCCAGGTCACGAGCCGTCTGGGCAATAAAATGCATGAGATGAGTTTCATCTAATGCGGTTAGCAGCCCAACTCCCAGCTTACTTAAGGTGGCGATCTTTTCAGCGGTCGATAGCTTTTGACGAGCTTTCACGCCTATCATCGTACAGTCTTCTCCTCGCCCTTCATCTCTCGAGGAATGCTTTAATCGGCAAAGTTACTTCCAGGTTGGTTGGTCAGCAATTTCCTCTCTTGTATGGTTTGCCGTTGCATGACTCGCATCCTCCCCAGAAAGATCATCTCCTCTACCTCCGGTAGTATAAGGAGAAGGTGTCATGAAAGCGTCATGAGCCCCGTCATGAAGAATGGTCTCAAAAAGTAGAGAACATCTGCGATCATCTGCGAACTATTCAGCTCAGGTCTCCGCTTGGCGCCTTACAAGGTGTGGTAAAATATGCCTGCCGCTATATGTAGCAACGCTGGCAATTTGCCGCGAAAAACGACGATCGTGTTGAACAACAAATACTCTGGCATGCGCGCGATGATTCTGCTATAGTAATTACTAGAGGCACCACGAAATTATCTTCTAAAGAATTCGGTGCAGAGAGTCCATGTGCGGAAAACAAACTTGAAAGGAAACTCCGATGTATAAAAAGGTCCTCGTAGGCTTCGTTCTATTGGGTCTGCTGACCATGCTGTTGGCCGCGTGTTCGATCAGGGAAGAAACGACCACTACCGGCCCGGTGGTTCATATGGGTGGATCTAATTTCCTCGTCCCTTCGATCACTATCAAGAAAGGGGATACGCTGACTTTGATTGACGATGCACCTGTGCCACATGAGATTTACAATGGCAGCTGGGTCAGCAACAGCAACGCGGTCAAAAAGGTAGAACCTGGCGCTCCCGTTGCGAATGACATTAAGTTCGCCGGCAACGATAGCGCGCCACTTGGCACTTTCAATACGGCCGGCACGTTCCATTACTACTGCTCTATTCACCCGGGTATGAATCTGACCGTGATAGTACAGTAAGTAAGAACGAACGAAGTGACCTTGAACAACAAGGCAAGGGAGAAACGGCCCGGTGGATGGTATGCCTATCCACCGGGCCGTTTCTCCCTTGCCTTGTTAGCCAACTCAGAGCTTCACAAACAGTCATTTCCTTCCCCAAACCGCGTTTATTTCCAACAGTATGTGCCCATAATAGGCAACCACGGATAGTACTTTTATGGTAAAAATCGCGCGTTATGCAGTATTTAAGCTCGCTCGTGCTATACTGATTCACGAAAATGATAAACAGATAGATAAAGGTGGTTCTCATCCAATGTGGTCGCAACACTGGAAACAATGGCAAAAAAATACTTCTGTCTCTTCTCTGATAAAATGTGGGGCGGTCGCCCTCTTCTTCTTACTGAGCATCCTCGTGGTCTCTTGCGGGAATAGCAGCGCGCAGTTCTCTCCTACGAACCCGGTCGTCACGGTCACCGTCAATTTAGGGGTGGTCAATGGCTCGCCAACGCCGGCATTCCCCGATTACGCCTGTGGAGGCTGGGCGACCAATACTTCACCTCCGTACAGTCCATCCACTACAGTGGACGTCTATGCCAAATTTACGCATACGGTTGATGGTAACCCCGTTGGGGTCGCGGGTGCTAGTGGCACTGCTATAGTGCTATGGCCCGATGGCAGTACTACCACATTAAGCGCCACTACCGGCAGTGATGGTTTGGCAGTCTTTCCCGTAGCCTTGAAACCTATTGCCCTCAACAAAATAGTGCTAGTTCAAATTTCATTCCAAAAGCCGGGGGTCCCATCCTGTACCATCCCGCAAGCAGCCTATTTCACAGCGATTCTTGCCTCGCCAACGGCTACGGCAACGCCATCGTCAACGGTGTCGCCATCGCCGACGGTCCCAACAGGTGGCACACCGACAGCGACGCCGACAGGCTCACCTTCGCCCGGACCAAAACCAACCAAAACACCCAAACCACATTGAACTTTTGAGATTTTGACCTCGAACGGCGGCCTATGCTATAGTAACAGCATATGGCCGCCGTTCTCTTTAATACATTTGAAATAAGAGCTTGCATCGTGACGAATGGAGAAAGTTCCGCATGGCAATCGAACAACAGCCCTCAAATACTTCGCACATCGCTTCCAGTATCCAGGATGGGGAGCAGCAGAATCAGGAGATTACCTCTAATAATGTTCTCGTGGCCTATAACGCTACTACGGGCAAAGTGATTGCCGAGCTTCCAGTTGCCAGCGAGGCTGCCGTAAGGGAGGCTGTCGCGAAGGCACGTACCGCTCAGCCTGTCTGGAGCGCGCTCACATTTAAGCAGCGGGGCGCCTATTTGATACGATTTCGTGACGCCATGCTGAAACGCACGGACGAAATCGCCAGCCTGATCTCGCAGGAGGTAGGCAAACCACGCATCGAAGCAATGTTGAACGAGATCATGGCGGCTGCAGATTTCATTAACTATTATGTCAAGCACGCAGAGAAAATGCTGGCAGATGAACAGGTTTCGCTGCACCTGTTGAAGCATCGCAAGAGCTACATCCACTATGCTCCCCTGGGAGTCATCGGCATCATTTCGCCCTGGAACTTCCCATTCGTGCTCGGCCTCTCTGAGGTCGCCACTGCGCTCATTGCGGGCAATGCTGTCATCCTCAAACCCTCGGAACTGACCCCACAATGCGGCCAGGTCATCGCCGACTTATTTTCTGCCGTCGATCTGCCACAGTATGTTTTCCAGGTTATCCACGGAGATGGCAAAACTGGTGCAGCACTGGTGAAAAGTGGAGTCGACAAAATTTGCTTCACGGGAGGCAGCGCGACGGCTCGCCATATCATGCGCGCCGCCGCTGATAACCTGACGCCGGTGGTCTTCGAGTTGGGCGGCAAGGACCCTATGATCGTCTGCGCAGACGCAGATATCGAGCGAGCGGCGCAGGCCGCGGTCTGGGGGGCATTCGCCAACTGCGGCCAGGTTTGCGCATCCGTTGAGCGTGTCTACGTCCACAAAAGTATAGCCGATGCTTTCATTAGCCGCACAATCGAACTGACACGGAAGCTGCGTGTCGGCAATGCTGCTGGCGGCGAAGATGTCGACGTTGGCTCCATGGTACATGAACGCCAGGTTCAGGTGATCGAACGCCAGGTTCAGGACGCGGCCAGTAAAGGGGCCCGAATCCTGCTGGGTGGACGCAGGCCTGAGAATCTCACAGGTCCATTTTACGAACCAACCATTCTTACAGATGTCAATGCTGATATGGAAGTAATGCGCAATGAAACCTTTGGCCCGCTCCTGCCCATCACGGTGGTTGAGGACGATGAAGAAGCCATCCGCCTGGCAAATGATAGCAACTACGGTCTGGACGCCTATGTCTTCAGTAAGGACAGTAAACACGCGGATAGCATTGCCAGGCGCCTGGAGGCAGGCACTGTGATGATCAACGATGTGATCGCGGCCTATTCAGCGCCGGAGGTCCCCTGGGGGGGCGTGAAACAATCGGGCATCGGGCGCGTACACGGCGGAGCCATGGGCTTGAAAGAGTTCTGCCAGGTACGCCACATCATGGGTGAGCGCATCCGGCTGCCGCTGAAACGCGAACTCTGGTGGTTC
>DATGLD010000037.1:0-62786 GCA_035294305.1 Ktedonobacteraceae bacterium
GCAGAAGAGAAACTGAAGTGGATCAAGGTCGTCCCACCAACGCAGGAGGAACTGGACGCGGTCGCCAGACTCTCGCCGGGCGACTATGAAATCGGCTTCCAGCGCACCAACGATATCCTGGACGAGGCTCTGGAGGTCTTCCAGCGCTCCTGCCGCAGTTCCATGGGTATCGCCGGCGATGTAATGGTAGCGATCTTCACTGCCCAGGGCGACCTGGTCAATGGCGCGGCAGGAACCTACCTGCACGCCATCATCCAGCCCATTATCATCAAGTACATCCTCACCTACTACAGCCAGAATCCCGGCATCAAAGAGGGCGATATCTGGGTGGCCAACGATGCGTTGTATGGCGGAATCCATAACCCGGATGTCGTCGCGCTCATTCCGGTTTTCTACAAAGGCAAGTTGATTGCCTGGTGCAGTGCTGCCAACCATACGACAGAGACGGGGGCAGTGGAGCCGGGAGGGATGCCTGTCATGGCCCCGGCGCGCTTTAGTGAAGGCATGAACCTGCCGCCAATGAAGGTCGGTGAAAATGGTCAACTCCGCGAAGACTGGCTTGAGCTGTTCAATGCCTACGGTATACGCGCCCCGCAGATGGTGGTGACCGACCTGAAGGCCCGTAGCACCGCTGCCGACCGTGCGCGGACGCGTGTGGTCGAACTGGCCGAGAAGGAAGGCCCCGAATTCGTGATTGGCCTGCTGCGCAAGATGCTGCTGGTCGCGGAGGAGGGAGCACGCAAACGCATCGCCTCCTGGCCCGATGGCAAGTTTCGCGCTGTAGCCTTTGCCGATACTATCGGGGGGATGGGCTTCAGCCTGATCCGGTCTGCCTCCCTGACGGTCCATAAGCAAGGCGACCACCTCCTGCTGGACTTTACGGGAACCTCGCCCGAAAACCCCTCGTCGTATAATGCGCATGCTCAGGCAGCTGTGGGACACCTGGCGAATTTCCTCTATTCGTATATCTTCCACGACCTGCCGATCAGCAGCGCCACCTTCGCCCCCATTGATTGTTCCTTCCCGCCGGGCTGCGTCCTCAACCCGGACCCACGGGCGGCAACATCCTGCGCTGTGATGATCTGTACCGGCATTATGAGTTCAGCCGCTATCACCTTCTCCAAGATGATCTTTGGTACGCAGGAATGGCGGCAGGCGGTGGCCTCCTCGGCCAACGGGGGCAACGCCATGGTGATCGCGGGCCTCAGCCAGTGGGGACTGCCCTTTGCCGACATGCTTGCCTACTCGCTCAACACGGAAGGCCAGGGAGGTCGCGCTACCAGTCCGGGCATGGACGCTTCCCATTTTGCCTGGTGTCCTTTCGGACGCTCTCCCGACGTCGAGCTGATGGAGAATGAATTCCCTATGCTGGTGCCCATTTCCCAGCACTGGCAGGACTCCTGCGGCCATGGTGCGCATCGGGGCGGCAGTGGCACCGTCCAGGTGTGGGTCGCGCACCAGACACCCACCATTTTCTTCACGACGATTGCCGATAACAGCAAAGTGCAGACGCCGCAGCCACTCTTCGGTGGCTATGCGCCGCCGACGGTGCCGGGTATCAGTATTCGCGGAGCCGATCTTCTCCAGCGGATGAGTGCAGGGGATTCCGGCCTCAACCTGGATTTTTCCGCGCTCATCAATAGAGAGGCCATCCATGGAGAATGGGGTGATGAGCCATTCATTCGCTCCGTCCGGCCCTACAACGAAGGAGATGTCATCACCTTTGGCTTCGCCAGTGGAGGGGCCGGCTATGGAGACCCACTCGATGCCGACCCGCAGCAGGTGGTGCAGGATGTCGAAGCCGAGATCGTCTCCGACTGGAGCGCACGCAACATCTACAAGGTCGCCTACGACCCGGACACCATGCGTGTCAACGTGGCGGAGACAGAGGCGCTGCGTGATGCCGAGCGTAAAGCTCGGCTGGCACGTGGCCAGTCCTGGGACGACTTCCAGGCGGGGTGGTCGCAGCTGAGACCACCTGAGGAGGCGCTGGCCTGGTTCGGCTCATGGCCCGAGGGGAAAGTGCTCACCCCTATATTCAGACCATAGCTTTGTGCGCCCGGGAAAGCTATAATGGAGAGGAGTGTATGAACGCCAGTCATCGTTCCGTTCTGGCTCGCGATGGAGTAACTCATCTCTACCACGGCTTCTCGTATTGACCATGGATCGCTGACAATGCCGATACCAGTAGTGAAAGCATTGATAGAGGGGAAACCTCCAGGCAGGCAGCTCTTCATGCCGCTAATCTTTGCGCTGGCTGCCAGACTGGAGGATGTTCCCTTGCCCGATTTTGTGATAAATCCAACCAAGATCACCAAGGGACTGGTGGCGCTCTACCAGCGCCTGCGTCCTGATGGCATCACCTGCTATTTCGATCTCTTCCTCATCGCGGAGGCGCTGGGCTGTCGACTGCACTGGAACACCTATCCCCCCACATTGCAGACGCCAACCAGCGAGGCCGTCCTGGCAATGCTCCAGCCGCCGGGTGACATCAAGCGGCGCGGCAGGTTGCCGGTTGCGCTGGAAGTGGTCCACCGCGTGCAGGGGACCCTGCACAACGGACCTGCGCTGGTGGTCGGCTTGCCTGGCCCCCTGCGTGTTGCGCAGCAACTCTTCGGGCTGGATGTTTTGCGTGGGCTTGCCGAAGGAGAGGACGACGCACTCGATAGCTTTGAGGCCCTGGTCGAGATCACGCTGCCCATCGCGCAGGCGTTCTGCCTGGCGGGAGCCAACCTGCTGTACTTCGATGAAAGTGATGTTCCCGTGGAGCTTTTGCCCGACTGGGAGGCGGCAACGGTCGCCCTCTGGAAGACGGTGCGCTTTCATGGCGCCCTGCCCGTCCTCTCTCTTCCGCAGCCTCTGCAGTTTGAAGACCAGGCGAATGCGCCGCTGCTCTGTCTGAAAGCGGCATCAGTCGAGCAAGTGGCTCTTCCCAAAGGGCCATTTGCGCTCGCGCTTCCCGTTCTGGCAGAAGCCGTACCGGATGTATCTCGCTGGACGCGGGCGAAAGAGTGTGTGCTGGTGACAACCGATGGCGAGATATCCTATCAACTGGAGATCCAGAAACTGGAACGGCGCGTAGCGGCTCTGCGGGCCCTTTGCCAGAGCTGATCCATCACATGTCGTGAAAGAGGAGAAATGTATGACCTATCCGCGCTACTACAACGCCCGCGTCGAAACCATGCCGCTCAAGCAGATCCAGGAGATGCAGGAGCGGAAGCTGCGCAAGCAGCTGGCGTACAACTATCAGCACTCCGCCTTTTACCGGCAGAAATTTGATGAGGCGGGCGTGCATCCCGAGGATATCCGCACGCTTGAGGATCTGGCGCGGCTCCCTTTCACGACAAAAGAGGAACTGCGTGATAGCCAGCTTGAGCATCCTCCCCTGGGACGCCACGCCGCAGTTCCCATGTCGCGGGTGATTCGCATCCACTCCTCGTCCGGCACCACAGGACGCCCCAGCTATGTCGGCATTACCAGACATGACCGCGACACCTGGATTGAGTCCGTCGCCCGCGTCTACTGGTCGGAGGGGGTGCGCCCCGACTCGATCGTCGTCATGGGATTCGGCATGAGCTTTTTCGTGGGCGGCCTGCCCCTGCACAACTCCATCGAGGAGATTGGGGCCACCTTCGTCCCCGTTGGGACCGGCGCCTCCGACCGCTTGATCACCTCGATCCAGAATCTGGGGGCGACCCAACTGACCTGCACCCCCTCCTATGCCATCTATCTGGCGGAATACGTGCGCAATAAATTTCATGTCGAACCGAGCACACTGGGCATCCGGCGCATCCAGCTGGGCGCGGAACCAGGAGGTGGCGTACCAGCCGTGCGGCAGCGCATCGAGGAGGATTGGGGAGCTTTCGTCACCGAGGGTATCGGCAACGCCGACGTGATCCCCGTCTATGCCGCCGACTGTGACGAGCGTAACGGCATGCATTTCCTGACTCCCGATTTCGCCATCCTCGAAATCATCGACCCGGAGACGGGAGCATCTCTGCCACTTGACCGACCGCAAGTGCAGGGCGAAATGGTCTTCACCCACATCGACCGCGAGTGCGTCCCGCTGGTGCGCTTCCGCACGCGCGACCGCGTGGTGGTCTGGACAGACCCCTGTGTCTGTGGCCGCTCCGGCGTGCGCATCCGCTGCGTCGGGCGCACCGATGATCTGCTGATCCTGCGTGGGGTGAATGTCTGGCCTTCTGCTATCAAGGACGTGCTGATGGCAATGCGTCCGCGTACAACAGGCGAGGTGCAGATTGTACTGACGCAGCCCGGCCCTCGCGTTGACCCACCCCTGCATCTGAAGGTAGAATATGGCTCAGATGTGGAAGATCTGGCGGGACTGAAACGCGAAATCGAAGAGGGGATGCGCGACAAACTCATTTTTACAGCGAACGTTGAACTGGTGCCGCCGGGAACGCTGCCGCGCTTCGAGATGAAGGCACAGCTCACTCGTAAGACGTATGAGCAGGTGCGATAAAGGGGAGGAAAGAGATGGCGCAATTTGACTCGGTCTACATTCCGTATGGTGGCTACTGGTCAACGCCGTTTGTACGCTGGCAGGGCAATTTTGCGCACCTGCACCCGATCCGCTTCGCGGCGGATGTGACCAGACGTACACTGCGCGAACGCCATATAGCGCCTGAGAACTTTGATGCGCTGTTCCTGGGCATGACAATCATTGCTGAGCATAGCTTCTATGGCGCACCCTGGCTGGCGGGGCTGATCGGCGCAGCAGGAATCGGTGGCCCGACCATCAATCAGGCATGCGCGACTTCGGCTCGCGTGCTGGCGAGCGCCGCCTTCGAGGTGGAGACCGACGTCGAGCGCTGTATTCTGGCGATCACCTGCGACAAGACCAGCAACGGCCCGCATATCTATTACCCCAACCCTCTGGCTCCCGGCGGCAAGGGCGAGAGCGAGGAGTGGGTGTGGGACAGCTTCAACTGCGATCCCTACGCTCAGAACGCGATGATCGAGACCGCCGAAAACGTTGCGGCGGAATCTGGCATCACAGGGGAAGAGCAAAACGCCCTCACGCTGCTGCGCTACCAGCAGTACCAGGAAGCCCTCAAGGAGAACGCTGCCTTTCATCGCCGCTACATGGTCACTCCACTGGAGGTGCAAGATCTTTCTGGGCGGAAAGCGCTGGCAACGGTAACGGACGATGAAGGCATCTATCCCACCACTGCCGAAGGGCTGGCGAGGCTGCGCCCGGTGAAGCAGGGTGGCACGGTCAGCTTCGGCACACAGACACATCCTGCCGATGGCAGCTGCGGCATGATCGTGACCTCGCGCGAGCGCGCCAGGGAACTTAGCCGCGACCAGGCCATCGAGATACAGGTACTTGGGTTTGGTCAGGCCCGGGCAAAGAAGGGCTTCATGGCGCAGGCCACGGTTCCGGCAGCCCGTAGCGCGCTCACCGCGGCGGGTGTGAACCTGACCGAAATGAAAGCGATCAAGACGCATAACCCCTTCGCCGTCAACGACATCTACCTGGCACGCGAGCTGGGTCTTCCCCTTGAAAGCTTCAACAATTATGGCTGCTCGCTCATCTTCGGCCATCCTCAAGGGCCAACCGGTATGCGCCAGGTGATCGAGTTAATTGAAGAACTGGCTTTGCTTGGAGGCGGCTACGGCCTCTTCACAGGCTGCGCTGCTGGTGATACGGGGGCAGCCTTCGTCCTGCGCGTGGACGTGCATTAAGGATTGGTTGAAATGGTCTGCTCATTTTTGAGTCAGGCGTTTTTGAATGGAGGGCAGAGAATTTATGGGGGAATCGCCAGATATTTCCTCGAAAGAGGCCATCCGCCAGGGCGTCTGGAGTCAACTCCGCTCCATTGCCCGACCGGATTCGCGTTTTCACTGGAACTTCGCCGAATTTATTGCCGATTATGAAGGCTCCGAGGTTGGTGCCGAGCGTCTCCAGGCTCTCCCTGCCTGGAAAAATAGTAAACTCATGTTTATCACACCGGATAATAACCTGGAAGTGGTGCGCCGCAAAGCGATGGAGGATGGCAAGCGCTTTGTCATGTCCACCTATGGCATTGCCCGCGGCTTCCTTTCCATCGATCCGGCACAAATCTCTCCAGAGAATTACGGCTGGGCGGCAACGCTGGATGGCATGGATCGCTTCGGCCAGCCAGTGAGCCTGTTGGATATCCGCTCGCTGGGGAGATTTGATCTGCTGGTGACCGGTGCTTCAGCCGTCAGCACGCATGGCATTCGCTTCGGCAAGGGACACGGCTACTTTGACCTGGAATGGGCCATGTTCTCCGAGGCGCGTTGCTTGTCCGACGATCCCCTGGTGGTGTGTGCTGTGCATGACTGCCAGGTCGTCGACCTTGACCTGCCTGGCTCGGAATTCGATACTCGTGTAGACCTGATTATCACCCCGATACGAGCCATTCCTATCGCCAGAGAGCATGGGCACCAGCCCGGGCGCGTGGTCTGGGAGCGGCTTGAACCGGGCATCGTCGAGCGCATTCCCCCACTGCAGGAGTTGCGGCAGTGGCAAAGCCAACAGAAGGGAGTAGAGCATGAGTAAAGTGCAAGATGACCGGGTAGGGGTCGTGGAGCAACGGGGCATCGAACTGGTGCCGGAAAATGAGCGGCATGGCAAGCCGCGTGACCTGTTCTTCATGTGGCTTGGTACCAATACCAATGTTTTTTACATCATCAACGGCGCGTTGCTGATCTCACTGGGACTCAACTTCCTGCAAAGTTTGCTCATTATCCTGCTCGGCAACATCGTCGGCTTCTTCCTGCTTGGGCTAACCAGTCTGCAAGGGCCACGCACAGGGACGGCCACCTTTGCTATTAACCGCGCCGCTTTCGGCCCCAACGGTGGCCGCCTGCTCGCCTTCTTCAACTGGCTCACGCTGGTCGGCTTCGAGGGGTCGGGCCTGGCGCTTGCCGTCATCGCTCTGCTCACCCTGGCCCATGCTCTGGGCCTGTCGGTCGCCGATGCCCTCTGGTTTAAAGCCCTCGTTATTGTGCTCGTCGCCGCCGTGCAGGTCTATATTCCCACGTTGGGACATGCCACCATCATGGTGGTGCAGAAGGTGCTGGCCTGGGTTTTTGTCGCCTTCTTCCTGCTGGTCTCCATCCTTATTGCCGGAAAAGCGCAGCTC
The DNA here is from genome assembly GCA_035294305.1 of Ktedonobacteraceae bacterium. Classification (GTDB taxonomy): domain Bacteria; phylum Chloroflexota; class Ktedonobacteria; order Ktedonobacterales; family Ktedonobacteraceae; genus DASRBN01. The sequence goes on from DATGLD010000037.1 coordinate 7,137, forward strand.
ACCGGTGGGCATGCCGGGACCTTTGCCACCATGACGCTGGGCTTTGCCCTCATGGTCTCAGCAGGCGGCATCTCCTGGGCCAACACTGGCAGCGATTACTCGCGCTATCTGCCTGCCAACGCCAGTCCCATTGCCATCTTCTGGTACTCCTCTCTTGGGGGCATGATTCCGGCGATCCTGTTAGAAATCGTGGGAGCAGCCGTGGCGGCACAACTGCCTAGCGCATCCGATCCCATCTCTGGCCTGCCATCGGCCTTACCGACCTGGTTTCTGGCTCCCTACCTGCTGGTGCTCTTCTTCAACCTGCTGGCGGTCAACGCCATCGACCTGTATTCTTCCGGCCTGACCTTACAGACCATTGGTTTGAAGGTCAAACGCTGGGTGGCGACCTTCATCGATATGGTCATCTGTACCGTGCTGGCGGCCATCGCGATCTTCAACGCCGATTTCAACACGCTCTACGGCCAGTTTCTCTCGCTGCTCATCATCTTCCTGGCTCCCTGGTGCGCCATCTATCTCACCGATGCCTGGCGGCGTCGCAACCGCTATAACCCGGAAGGGCTGCTGGCCCGTCTGGGTGGTCCTTACTGGTATCAGGGCGGTATCAATCCGGCTGGGCTGATCGCTATGCTTGGCGGCATGATTGCCTCCGCCCTCTGGCTCAACTCGACGCTGCTGCAAGGGCCGCTCTCCCGGCTCTTCGGGGATTCCGATATGAGCGTCTTCACCGGCTTCATCGTCGCCGCCGTGTTGTATCTCTTGCTGGCCCGCGCGTTCGTTCCCTCAGTCAGACCGACAGGGGAAGAAGTTCAGCCAGCCAGCAAGTTGTGAGAGGGAAGGGGATGGAGCGAGGATACTGGAACGAAGAGATAGAAACCATCCAGCCAGCAGCACTGCGCCGCCTGGAGCATGAGGCCCTGCGGACTCAGCTTGACTATGTCTGGTCCTCTTCTCCCTTTTATCAGAGCAAATTCGCGCAGGCAGGCATCTGGCGCGAAGCCATCAAGGACGTGGCCGATCTGCCGCTGCTCCCTTTTACCGAGAAGGACGAGTGCCGCAACAGCCAGCAGGAACACCCTCCCCTGGGCAGTTATCTGGCCTGCCCACCAGAGCAACTCATCCGCGTTCACAAAACCTCTGGCACGACGGGCCGGGCGCTCTATGTGGCACTCACTCGTCAGGACCGTCGTCTCATGAATGAATGTGCCGCTCGCTGCTTCTGGGCGGCGGGCCTGCGTCCGAGCGATACGGTCGTCCACTGCCTCAATTATCGCCTCTGGGTGGGTGGCTACTCTGATCACGAAAACCTGGAGACCACCGGCGCGACCGTTGTCCCCTTCGGTGTGGGTCAGACCGCCTCCCTGATTCAGACGATTCGCGAGCTTGGAATCAATGCCATCAGCGCCACGCCCTCCTATATGCTGCCTCTGGCCGAGGCGGCGCTGGCTCAAGGGATCAACCCGCGTGACCTTGGCCTGCGCAAGGGCTTCTTCGGGGCCGAGCCGGGCATCAGTGAGGAGGGAGTACGAACGCGGATGGAAGAGACCTGGGGCATGCGCGCCATGGATGCCAATTTCGGCATGGCCGATGTCCTCAGTATCATGGGGGCCGAATGCGAGTACCGCCAGGGGCTGCACTTTCTGGCACAGGGAGCCGTGTTCGTGGAGTTGATCGACCCCGAGAGCGGAATGGCTCTTCCACTTGTAGAGGGAGCCGAGGGAGAGTTGGTCTACACGCACCTGCGCAAGGAGGCCCAACCCCTGGTGCGCTACCGCGCTCGCGATGTGGTACGCATCCTGGGGACGGGAGCCTGCGCCTGTGGGCGCACCGGTTTTCGTTTCCGGGTCCTGGGACGCAGTGATGACATGCTGCATGTCCGGGGCGTCAATGTCTTTCCCACGGCAGTAGCTAACACGCTGGCCCACTTCTCCCGGCAGCTTTCCGGCGAGTTCCAGCTCGTGGTTGACCACCCTCCTCCTCACCAGTATTTGAAGCTGCGGGTGGAACTGGTGCAGGGCCTGGCAGCCGAGCAGGTGCCAGACCTGTCACAGCAGATCAGGCACCTCTTGAGCCAGCACCTCAACTTCCGTGCCGAGCCTGAACTGCTTCCCTATGGAAGCCTGCCACGCAGTGAACAGAAAGCGCGACGAGTCATCAGAACGTACCAGCTGTCAGGCGGGTAAGAGTCCTTAGCTACTGGAGCAAAACCAGGAAGGAGTTTGTCATGAGTACCCAGCCACCAGTTCTCTCGAAGGCCACGAACAGGGTGGCCCATGTGGTGATGAACCGACCGGAAGCGATGAATGCCATGAGTCGGAGCATGATTACGCACCTGCGCCAGGCGCTGGAAGAGGCACAGAGCGACCCGAACGTCTCACTCATTGTCCTCTCTGGGGCAGGGAACAACTTCTGTGCAGGCGATGATCTCAAGGAGGCTGAGCAGCAGAGCGCTGATGCCTTCCTGTCTTTGATCCTGGACCTGCAGCGGATCACCCGCCTGCTGCTTTTGGGGGAGAAACCAACCATTGCGGCCATGGATGGGTATGCCGTGGGTGGAGGCTTTGAACTGGCTCTGGCCTGTGACTTTCGCATCGCCAGCAGCCGTGTACGTATGGGCTGCGTGGAAGCCCGGGTAGGCATGGTCATTACCGGTGGAACATCAGTGCTGTTGCCACTGCTCGTTGGGCAGGCGATAGCGCGAGAGATTGTTCTGCTGGCCGATATCTTTGACGCCACTGCTGCTCAACAGATGGGTTTGCTGCACCGTCTTGTCGAGCCGCAACGGCTTGAGCAGGAGGTGCAGGCTTTGAGCGATACCCTGCTCAGCCGTGCGCCCCTCTCGCTCTTTGAGAGCAAACGCTTGCTCAATCGCCCATTGGAGGCCGAACTGGAGCGAGCTTTCCAGAACGAGATCGAGGCCATCATGCGTTGCTTTGTGACGGAAGATGCCCATGAAGCGGCAGTAGCTTTCCGTGAAAAACGCCCCGCCGTCTTCAAGGGCATGTAGTTGCCTCTTCGAGAGACCGCATCGCAGGCATTTCTTCCAGCCTGCCCTTGCGCCAGACTCAGCTGACCGACCTGTGTACCTAAACCATGTGGGTGTCGAACTACTCGACCGCTACAAGCACACCGGGGGCGTGGCCGATCTGCAAGCGGCTATTACTGCCTTTCAGCAAGCCATCCAGTCCGCTCACATAGACTCTCCTGAGCGGCCTCTGCTCCTAGGCAATTTGGGCAATGGGTTACGCGACCGCTACGAGCGCACCAGGAACCGGGCTGACCTGGAAGAGGCCATCAGCATTTCCCAGCAAGCCGTCCAGTCCGCTCCCTCTGACTTGCCTGAGCAGTCTGAGTTGCTAAGGAATTTGGGTCTGATGCTCGTGGAACGCTTCCACTCCACCAAAGATCTGGCTAGCCTGGAAGCAACCATCTCAGCGTGGGAGCAGAGTCGGTCTATCCGGCATCTCCACTTCGCTGCCTTGCCGGTAGCCTATCAACTCGGTCAGCAGCACTGGGAAGCAGAGGTTGCGGCCGACCTGGTTACTGCTTACCTGGAGCAGGCCCGGCGGTACCATTCTCGCACACCAAGCGCGTACCGCCGGGCACTAGAAGTTGCGGAAGGCAGCAAATCGCGCTTGCTCACCCAACTGGTCGGCCGTGGGCTGCTACCACCGCCGACAGGACTCCCACCAGACATCGCCGCGCGGGAACACCGCCTGCTCGCCGAACTTACCACGCTGGACACCCAGGAATTGGCTACCCACGATCATCGGGTTCTCACTCCACAGGAAACTGGCAACATCCAGCGTCTTCAGCAGCGCCAGATGCTTCTGCATGATCTGGACCTGTTGTGGTCCCAGATTGCTCATAGCGGTCCAGAAGGAGCCGAGTACGTAGCTTTGCGTCGCGGAGACGCTCCTACCTGGCCAGAGTTCACTCGATTGATCAATCATCTGGGATCAGAGACAGCGATTCTCTCCTTGTTTCCGATCCAGGAGTCGGTCTTGCTCTTCCTGCTGCGAGCAGGTTGGAATGCACCTCACGTCGTTGAGGTACCGTTGAATCAGACCGGCTGGGTCGGCCTGTGGGAAAGCTTTTCCCGTGAATATGACCCCCGTATCCAACTAAATGAAACCTGGGATCAGCCTCTACGCCCCCTCCTCACCGGCGCACAACGTCACCTGAAAGGGGTCAAGCGGCTCATTCTCGCTCCCGCTGGCACCGGGCACTTGTTGCCCTGGGCAGTGTTGGCTGAGCGCGCTGGATGGTGTACGTCTGATGGAGAACCACTGCCCCTGGTCACCTTCCGGCCTTAGGCGTGCCGCTAAGGCTTCAACGGCGTCCACGCGCATCAAAGGGACGGGCACTCGTCATCGGCAATCCGCTTGGCGATCTGCCCGATTCGGAAAATGAAGCTAGAGCCGTAGCTGAACGATTCGGAACTACTCCACTTCTGGGAAACGCTGCTACCAAACAGGCTGTTTTGGCGGATCTCGAACAGGCTTCTCTGATCCATTTGGCGACGCACGCCTTCTTTAATCCCAAAAGCCCACTCGACTCAGGTATTGTGCTGGCCGAAAAGGAAATCCTGACCGCGCGGGGGATTCTCCAGTATCGCTTGCAGGCAGACTTACTGGTCCTCTCTGCCTGTGAAAGTGGCCAGGTTGGTTTCCTGGGCGGTGAGGAATTGGCCGGGCTAAGTCAAGCTTTTCTGCAAGCGGGAGTACGCTCGCTGCTGGCAAGCTTGTGGCGTGTGAGCGATCCGGCCACAGCAGCCCTCATGCAGGCGTTCTATACTGCACGAGAGGCAGGAACTGACAAAGCTCTGGCACTCCGGCAAGCCATGACCGAGGTGCAGCACGACTCCCAACACCCACGCTGGCGGCATCCCTACTACTGGGAGGCCTTCATCCTGATGGGGGATTGGGATTAACCTTATGTAGAGCAGATGAGCACAGGAGGATCTCTATGTGGTTACAAACACCTGACACAATTAAACACGTCCTGGTCGAATCGCAGTTGGAACCAGTAGGTGATGCTGTCCTCGATCAGGCCACACGTGGGTGGCACAGCCATGGGGAAACGGTATCTCCGGGTGATGCATTGCGGACTCTAGCTGATCGACCCGATCGATGCTGACGAGATGCGACGAGCGGTCGGCACGATTCCCCTGAGGTGGCTGGAACAGGCGCACCATGATCCCTCCTGGCTGGCCTGGCTGCGGCACAGGCAGGAGCAGGCCTTTGTCGTCCTGACGCTCTGTCGGCTGCTCCAACAGACAGTTGATCGGTTCCGGCAGTGGAGTACCTCACCGACAGACCCACACCAGAGCTAATGTTGTCTCATGCGACTCTCTCCTACCGGTACATTGTTGACACGGGAATTTCCTCCCTCGTAGAGGAAACAAGTGCTTTTTTCTCTCGTTTGATGAGCCCAGTTGTTGTCTGCTTTTAGCAGAGAGGCAATTTCGACTCTCCCTTGTCAACAAAGTACCGGTAATATACGCGACGCTATGATGACAGAGAATCTGGCGTATATCGTCTCCCGTGAACAGGGGCGAGGCAAGGTCCTGGTTTTTGCCCACAATACCCATCTCAAGCGTGGAAAGATGCAATGGCACTGGGGGAATGAGACGATGAACTTGTGGCCCGTTGGATCTCATCTGCATGAACGGTTCGGTCGTCGCTATGCCGTCATCGGCTCAGCCATAGGCGAATCAGTAGCCAACGGGATCGGCCAGCCGGAAGCCGGGACACTTGAGGCGCGGCTCATATCCGTCCCCGGGTCGGTGCGGTTCATTCCCACCCATCAAGGGCAAGAGCTTCCTACCAGGGAAATAGCGCCACTTCCGATTCGCTCTGGCAGTCAGAAGAACAGGAGCTATGAACCACTCAACACTCAAAGCTTTACCGATTTCGATTGGTTCGCTGTGCTGGATATAATGACTTACAACAGGTGGGGCCATTTCTAGGCTTAAATTTGTCTCATTGCACAACCCAGTAGATTTTGGAATCACGTTTCAGATCTATCATCCATGAAAAACCTCTTCAAATAAGTAGAATTACCTACCGTTGTCTAGCAGGTAATTCTACTTATTTGAAGAATTTATCTGGTTTGTGCTTCTAAAATCCTTTACTTTTGAGCTAGAATGAGTTACGCTAGATGACGGATATGCTTCATTTTTAAGGCCTTTTCTGCTTCTGGGGAGGAGCTGATAAAGAAGCTAGTTTTGATTTCTTCAATCACGACAAGCCCCTCGTCGTGACGAAGGCAACTCTTGCCTTTCTCGATTTGAGGTAAGCCTCACTGTTATAGATGCCTGCTGTATAGCTATGTGGTCTTTGCTCGGGGCATCCTGAGGTTTCTACAATGCTTCTCTCTCACCTGGAATAGATGAACTCTGGTTAAGAGGAGGTCATAAGATGCTAACGGCTGAGAACCCTGATACCATCCATCCGCAGAGAGAAAGCGGCAGTAATGTGGGGAACCTGCCGATGCCGACTCTGCAACCAGTTCCAAGAGAAGGCCCATTGCCACTTTCTTTTGCGCAGCAGCGGTTCTGGTTGCTCGATCAACTGGAACCAGGCAGCATCACCTATCTTTTGCCTCTGGCGATACGTCTCTGTGGGCCTCTAGATATGGAAGCCTTGCTACGCAGTTTACAGGCCATTGTGGAACGTCATGAAACGCTACGTACCTCCATGCTTACCGTGAATGGTGAACCCCGGCAGAGCATTACTCACAGCTTAGATTTGCCAGTACCCCTGGTCGACTTGTCACAGCTGGCACCTTCTGAGAGCGAAGCCCAGGCCCACCAGTTCATACTACAAGAGTTAGAGAAGCCTATTGACCTGGCCAGCAAGCAGCTTTTACGCGCCACCCTGCTGCGCTTGAGTCCCAACGAACATATCCTGTTGCTCACTTTCCATTCCATCATCTCCGATGGCTGGTCCATGGACGTCTTTATGCGTGAATTGAGCTCCCTCTACCAGGCTTTCACCCAGCAACAGCCCTCGCCTTTGCTTCCTCTGCACATCCAATACGCAGACTTCGCCTTCTGGCAACGCCAGTGGTTGCAGCGTGAGGTTCTTGACACGCAACTGGCCTACTGGCGAGAGCAATTGCGAGACCTACCTGAACCCTTGCGCTTACCCACCGATTATCCTCGCCCAGATGTTCAACGCTTTCAGGGTGGGCGCTACGTCTTCCAACTGCCTGAGCCACTCAAGCTGGCTGTACGAGCATTGAGCCAGCGCGAGGGCGTTACCGTGTTCATGACCTTGCTAGCGGCTTTCCAACTGCTGCTGGCCCGTTATAGCGGTGAGAATGATATTGTGGTTGGCAGTCTCATCGCCAATCGCACCCACGCCGAAATCGAGCCCCTTATCGGCTGCTTTGTCAACACGCTGGTCTTGCGTACACGTTTGAGCGGCGAACCTACAGTACGGGAGTTATTGCAGCAGGTGCGCAAAATGGTACTGGATGCTTACGCTCACCAGGATGTGCCTTTTGAGCAGATTGCGGAAGCCCTCCAACCCAAACGCGACCTGAGCCGCAATCCATTGTTCCAGGTCATGTTCGTGCTGCAGGATGCGCCACAACGCGCTCTAGAACTAACCGACTTGACTGTCGAACCTCTGGAGATCGAGACCTATACGGCCAGGTTTGATCTGACGCTCACTATGGAGGAGAGCGAAGCCGGGCTGAGGGGTATATTGGAGTACGACATCGACCTCTTCGAGGCCGAGACGATTGGACGTATGGCGACTCACTTGCAAATGCTGTTGGAAGGCATGGTAGCTGATCCTGAACAATCTATCTGGTTACTCCCATTACTCAGCGCATCCGAATGGCAGCAGCTACTCGTCGAGTGGAACCATACTACGAAAACCTATCCACATGACAAGTGCATCCACGAACTGTTTGAGGAGCAGGTTGAGCGTACCCCCGATGCCATCGCGTTAGTATTCGAGGATGAACAGCTGACCTATAGCGAGCTCAATGCGCGTGCCAATCAGCTAGCACGCTACTTACAAAAAGCTGGCGCAGGACCAGAAGTGCTGGTGGGGATTTGCCTGGATCGTTCTGTAGGCATGATCGTTGGACTTTTGGGCATTCTTAAGGCGGGGAGTGCTTATGTGCCTATTGATCCGACGTATCCGAAGGAGCGGCTCGCCTTTCTGCTTGAGGATTCCCAGGTAGCTATCCTGCTGACACAACAACGGTTAGCCCATGCCCTTCCAGGCCATACAGCTAGATCAGTCTACCTGGACTCGGACTGGCCTCTTATTGCGCAGGAAAGTACGACGAATGTGGCCAGCGATGTTCAACCAGCGCATCTGGCCTATGTAATATATACCTCAGGCTCAACCGGACAACCCAAGGGGGTGATGATACTCCATCAAGCCTTGACCAACTATATTGAGTATGCGCGGGATAGGTTTGGGCTGCTAGCCGACGATCATGTGCTGCAGTTTGCCTCGATCAGCTTTGATGCCAGTGCCGAGGAGATCTATCCTTGCATGATCAGTGGAGCAACCCTCTTTTTACGAACCGACATCATGCTCAACTCAGTGGCTACGTTTCTGCAACAGTGCCAGGCCTGGTCCATTACCACGTTGAACCTGCCGACGGCTTACTGGCACGAACTGACACGGAGCCTGGAAAGGGATGCAGTGTCGCTTCCTGCAACTATACGTAGGGTAATTATTGGTGGGGAACGCGCATTGCCGGAACAGTTGGCAATATGGCGGAAGAAGGTAGACCAACAGTTGCGGCTCATCAATACATATGGTCCAACTGAGACAACGATAGCGGTGACGGTGGCTGAACTGCAAGGGGATTTACAGCAGACAAAGCAGGAGCGCGAGGTGCTGATTGGGCGGCCAATTCCACAGGTGTCGATTTACCTGCTGGATACGCACTTGCAACCTGTTCCTATCGGAGTAGCAGGAGAACTTTACATTGCGGGGATATGCCTGGCTCGCGGGTACTTAGGGCGGCCCGAGCTAACGGCTGAGCGCTTTCTCCCCAATCCCTTTAGCAGCGAGCCGGGAGATCGCCTCTATAAGACAGGGGACCTGGCGCGTTATCTACCCGATGGCCAGATTGAATACCTGGGACGTACTGATACACAGGTCAAAATCCACGGCTATCGCATTGAGTTGGGCGAAATCGAAGCTGTCCTGGCGAAACACCCGGCTGTGAGTGAGACTGTGGTTATTGCCCGCACACCGGGGAAAGAGCAGCAAGGTCAGGATGTATCTGGAGACACACAACTGGTGGCTTATGTCGTTGCGCGGCAGCAACAAGAGCTTCCAACACAGGTTGATTTACGTCGCTTTCTTGCAAAACGATTGCCTGCCTACATGCTTCCGTCGGCTTTTGTGTTGTTGGAGACCTTGCCACTCACCCCTAATGGCAAGGTGGATCACCACGCGTTGCCCCTGCCTGAGAACAGCCGATCCCTCATGGACCATGACTATGTAGCACCTCGCACTTCGGTCGAGAAACTCGTGGCAAGGATCTGGGGTGAGGTACTCAAGCTGGATCAGGTGGGGATTCATGATAACTTCTTCGAATTAGGGGGACACTCCTTATTAGCTACTCAAATCGCCTATCGTATAAGCGATACCTTCCAGTTGAAGGTTTCACTGCGCACCGTCTTTGAGTTTCCCACTGTGGCTGAACTCACCGAAGCCATTGAGACGCTTCACCAGATAGAGGATAAACCCAGGCTCGACGAGCAAGCACGACTACTAGCCGAACACGACCAGCTACTCGAAAAGAAGATTCGACAGAAAAAACTCTCCTTGATCCGCAATGTGATCCTGATTGTGCTTGCCGGATTGGGAATAGTAATCAGTGGGCTTGGTAGAGATATAGTCACCGGACTTTCCACGCTTCCGGCTTTCGAGGATTTTGGGCTGATCATGGCGGTTATCGCAATCGGGTTTATCTCTTTTGAAATCTGGGTTCTGGCGCAAGCGCGACTACAGCTGAAGAACCTGCTGAAGAGACTTGATTTTCTAGAAGAGTATGGTGTCCCCCTTGCTAACGAAGAATTCTCCGGACTGGAAGAAGATGAAGATGCTCCCGACTTTGAGCTTCCTGACATCTTCACCGGCAAGACCTATACGCTCAAAGATCTGCTACCAAATGAGGAAAGTATCGACGATAAGAACGAGGCGACGAGAAAAGGGGTGGTACTGATCTTCTCCTCTACGAACTGTGGCCCTTGTAATGAGACGATACCTGATTATATGGAATTGCTGAAGAGATTCGGGAACGAATTGACATTTGCCATGATCACTGATGGTACTCCTGAGGAGAACCGCTTAAAGTTTGCTCAATACGATGAAAAGCCTCTTGTGCTTTTACAGAAGGGTAGGACGGTATCTAACGCATACAAGGTGCGTGTCACGAATGCTCCTATTGCAGTAGGTATTCGTTTTGATGGCTCGATTTACAATGTGCCAGCTGAGGGTATGGTGGCGATTAAATTACATGTGTTGCATGCAACCATCGGGTGGTGCAATTGGCGTCCGCGGGACTGGCAGCCTATACAATGACCCTTTCGCTTTCGTGCGTCAGGAGAAGTTGAGGAATTCCTTTAATCAGCCCGCTTGCTTTTCCCAAAAGGAACCTTTTTGAGCAGCCTGTCCACGATGATGCGGTCTTCGGGATCGATTTTGAACAGCACGAGCAAGGTGACGTAAGCGGCCAGGAATACCGGCACCAGTATGAGTTGGATGGGGAATTGCGTACTCAAGAAGGAGTTGGAGGCAATGACCTTATTCAGCAGGAAAAGAAGCATAGCCGTGACCAGCCCGCTGATCAGTCCTGCTCCCAGGGGTTTCAACATGTCCAGGCGATAGGGATGCATTTTGAGCAAGAGTTGAATTTCGACGACCCGCGCGCCATTGATGGCGATGAGTGCTGCGCTGGTACTGATTGCGGTGCCAAATGCGCCGTAATGTTGCGTCAGGACGATGCCGAGTACGACATTGAGAACAACCACGGCCAGCGAATTGAAGACCGAAACCTTCTGGTGGCCCGTCATAAGAAGCATGTAGCCACCGGAGCCACCGGCAACGGTCAATATATCACCGATTGCCAGCACAATCAGAATTCCTGCTCCTGATACGAAATCTCTTCCCGATATTTCAAGCAAGGGGGTGGCGAAGATGACCGTTATGCCAAAAATTGGCAGGCACAGCGCAACCGACCATTTCGTCATGATTTTAAACATGGCGGACAGCTTCTGCATCTCTTTTTTGGCGTAGAGTTCGGCAATCGTGGGCGTGAAAATGACGTTGATGGTGCTGAGAGGCATGGAGATAAAACCGGTTATTTTGAGACCGGCAGCGTATTGCCCAATGGCCGCCGCAGGCACATAGAAGGCGAGCAGCAAGGTATCAACGGAGTCCAGGACGGTGCTGATAATCGTGGTCAAGAAATTAGGTACGGCGAATCCCATCCACTCACGCGCCTGGTAGGTTTCTTCTTCGACCATGTCGGCTTTTGTAAGACGAGAAACCGCGCGAAAGAGGAAATACAGGTTGATGACATCGGTAAGCAGCACGCCGAGGAAGGTCACGACGACAATGCCGGTGATGTCGCGGAAGAATAAGATGGCGATAAGCATGAGGAGAAACGTACTCAAGGGTATCACGAACCGCTGTATCAAGACACGCTGCTTGAATTCTTTTAGTCCCTGTAAACCGCCCAGCCAGACGGTCTGCAAGCATAATAATGGAACTAATGGGGCCATGAATTGTAAAAATGGTGCAATATCGGGTTTATTTTGCAGCGCGGCTAGAGGAGTGGCGAAAAAGAGCACCAACAATCCGCCCAATATACCCGTAATGCCGACCAGGGCGGTGCAAAAGATGGTCAGCGTGCGCAACAAATGGGTCTGCTTTTTGCCACGATAGATGGCCATGTAACGGATCATGGCATTGTCCATACCGAGGTCGAATATGGATGAGACCAGCGTGACGACCGACATGCTGAGCGAATAGAGGCCAAAGAAACTGGCGTGTAGCCCACGTTGGATCAGCAAATTGTTGGCATATTTGAAAACGTAACCGGCGATATTGCCGAGACCAACAACACTGGCATTACTTGCCGCGCCTGTGATCTCCGAGACCATTACCGGCGTCGCCGTGCCCTGCTGCTTCGAGATGCCATCGAGCACCACCATCGGAATGGTAGCAAATTTCTCAAGATCAGGATCATCCGCGAAGGACTCGCCCTCTGCTCCAGCTTGCTCAGGTATGAATTGAAGTTGCTGGACTTCCCATGGCTCCAGAGCGGGCAGAGAGGGAGTGAGCAGGTCAGGCAGTGGCGGGGTGATAATGTTCTGGGGCCACTTCGATTTACCAATTCTCGGCACTTTCAGCGTTATATCATCATCCTCAAGCTCTGCAAGTGGCCGGAGACGCAGCCGGTGAAGGCGCTTGTGTGATTGATCTTTCGGCAACTGTTCAAGTTGGTTAACCATGCGATACTACTGCCTTTTACCTCTTGGTCTTGCTTTTATGTCCTGGCGCATCGATACCTATTAGTTTGTCAAACATGACCCGGCGTGTGGGGCGGGCGACCGCAAGAGTTCGTCCTTACAGGTTTACTATCGGAACGCTCTGGAATGTTTATGACTCCTCCATACTGTATCATGCTTACTATCGTTGTCCGGCAGAAGCCTGATTAAGATATAGTAATTATTAGCAACTTCAGGTTAAGGTTTTATAACCTGAAGTGAGCAAGCATACGCTCGTTGATATGGTTTCCAGGAGCCAATCCGGTAACACTTGAATGCTTGAAGAGTTATTTTAACCACTTCTCTACCCGTTATTTACACAGTCTTCACCTGCTTCCTCTACCCTAATCAAGGAACCGTATGCAAGTTACAAAGATGCAAAGGAAAGGGAAAGACTAGTGAATGCGGTATTCAATGGGGTAAGGTGTATCTTCAAGCCTGTCTGGCTGCGATGCCTGCTATTAGTGGTGATATTGTTCACAATCACACTCTCTGTTGTGCTGCCAAGGTTGCAGAATGCGCATGCTGATAATCCAGGCTGGCCGACGACCTATCTAGGGGATAATGGTCGAAGTAATTTCAATAGTTCGGAGACCATCATCAATCCATCAACTGCCTCAAGCTTACAGCTCGTCTGGGAAAAAGTGACGTGTTGCCTGGCCCCGATCACATCACAGCCGGTGGTTGCGAATAATCTGCTCTACTGGGCCCTCTGGTCTGGTCGGGTGCAGGCTTCAAAGCTGACGAATGGCAACAATCTCTGGACACATGATCTGGGCCTGACGTCCAAGAAGAATTGCGAACCTCCCAAGCTAGGCACGGTTGGCACCTCGACCGTTGCTACCGTGACCATTAATGGGCAATCGACCCTTGTTGATTTTGAGGGCGGGGCGCAATCCCAATTTTATGCGCTGGATGCCATGACGGGTAAACCGATCTGGCACACACCGCTGGGCGGGCCGAAGAACTTCATCTGGGGCTCGGTAGCTCTTTATAATAATGACCTCTATATTGGTACAGCTGTCCAGGCGAGCTGTGTGAGTACCCAGTCGAAATTCTACCAGTTGGACGCAGCGACAGGACAAATTCTACACACCTTCAGTACTGTGCCTAACGGCTGCACAGGCGGTCCTATTTGGGGCGCGCCAGCGATCGATGAACAGACGGGTATGGTTTATTTCGCTACCGGGGCAGCTGGCACCTGCTCGCAGGCAGAGCCATATACCAATGCAATTGTAGAGTTGAACGCGACAGACCTGTCCTATGTCAATTCCTGGCAGATACCATCCACCAAGAATGGGCTCGATTTCAGAAGCACGCCGACGCTCTTCTCGGCAACGATCAATGGCACGCTCTACCAGATGGTTGGAGCTTACAGCAACGGTGGAACGTATTATGCCTTTGATCGCACCAATCTCGGTGCCGGGCCGTTGTGGCAGGATCAGCTGGCTTCGCCGCAACTTGGGAGTTACAAGGTGAATACTGAGGCAAGCACCTGGGACGGGACGACGCTCTACGTTCCCGGAGACGCCACAACGATAAACGGAACGCAGTGCGCATCCAGCGTGAGCGCGATCAATCCGGCAGATGGCTCGTACCTGTGGCGGGACTGTTTGAACAATAGCCCGGCATTGTGGACGATGGGCGTGCCTGGCCTGGTCGTCTTCGGCGACGGCAACACGTTCAATGTAGCTGATGCTACAAATGGAACTATTCTGTACAGCTACACTGCTACGCGGCCAGGGGCGGTCTTCCAGGGTTCAGCGACAATCTCCAATGGTGTCCTTTATATAGGAGACGCTCACGGAGACCTTTACGCCTTCGCGCCAGGTGGCTCGGCTCGCTCTAAATAAATTGGATTGGAACCGGTGGAAACGTAAGAAATGATATTCCACCGGTTCAAGAGAATCGCTGGTCAGGGCTGAAGAGTAGCGGAAAGGTAGTCTATTATTCAGCCCTCTTTTTGCCTGCCAGCATTAGCAGTGCCTGCACCAGTCTTTGATAGACGAAGTTCAGGAGGGATGTATGGAATATTTCTTTAGTGGAAAGCAACCATGGAAACTGCGCAGTTTCCTGATATTTTCTACCGGGCTCGTCGTTGTGCTAGCCACTGTCATCGTTTCATCTCTCATGCCTAAGACCAATGCACATGCCGATACAGGAGACTGGACAACCTTTCTCGGCAGTAATGCACGTACCGGCTTCAACGCCAATGAGACGGTGATTAACCCGAGCACTGCCCCAAACCTCACGCTATCCTGGTCACACCTGACGAATGGTACGGTCACTGCTCAACCTATTGTCTCCAACGGCGTGCTCTATTGGGGTTCCTGGGATGGTCACGAACGGGCGACAAATCTCAAGAATCAAAAAGGCATCTGGTCAAAGAACCTGGGAATTAATGTAGATAAAAACTCGGGGTGTCATCCCACTGCCGCGGGTGTTGCGAGTACTGCTACTATTGCTAGCGTATCGATCAATGGACAGAATACGCCCGTTGTCTTTGTGGGAGGTGGCGATGCTATATTCTATGCCCTCAATGCCTCTAACGGTAGCATTATCTGGCAGCAGAAGCTGGGCTCGCTGCCGGCCACTTTCCTCTGGAGTTCACCAGCCTTCTATAATGGAGATATCTATGAGGGTGTGGCTTCTTTCGGTGATTGTCCACTGGTACAGGGAAAAATTGTGCAGATGGATGCGGCAACCGGAACCATTCTGAATGTCTTTAATACGGTTCCCGATGGCTGCACAGGGGCGACCGTTTGGGGTTCGGTGACTATCGATGAGGCGACCGGTATGCTCTACTTTGGCACCGGAAATGCTGGCAACTGCAAGCATGAAAATCTGGCCCTCGCGCTGGTGGAATTAAAGGCTTCGGACCTCTCGTTAGTGGCTTCCTGGAAAGTGCCGAATTTGAAAGGCGATAACGACTTCGGCAGCACACCCACGCTGTTCGATGCCACTATTAATGGCACGTTGACCCATATGATTGGGCTTGTCAACAAGAATCGCACGTATTACGCCTTCGATCGCACCAATATTGCGGCCGGCCCTATATGGCAGGATCAGATTTCAACCGCGGGGGATAATATCTCATCCAGCGCCTGGGATGGCACAAACCTGTATATAGCCGGAAACCAGACGACGATCAATGGGACAACATGCGCTGGAAGCGTAAGGGCGGTTAATCCCGCCGATGGCTCTTACATCTGGCAAGATTGTGTCAAGGCGAACGTACAGGACCCTGTCACGGCAGTGCCAGGCCTGATAGTTATAGGTGCAGGTACAGATATCCTTGTGATCGGTACCGCCGACGGCAGTATACTCTTCGACTATCATATTGCCGCCGGCCATGCTACCTTTTTGGGTCCGGCTACGATCTCCAATGGGGTGCTTTACATCGGCAACAACAATGGGTACCTGTATGCCTTTACGCCGGGCAGCTAACCATTTATCGCATAGCACTGCTTAGCGTGAGTGTATCTATCTACAGCAAAGATGCCCTTGATCCCTTGGGACAAGGGCATCTTCTTTTTGACTGTGCCTTTTGCTCTCAACGTACAAGTTAAGCAATCTCAACATAAATTGCCCTCCAAACATCCAATATCCACTTTTTCTCACCCTATCCGATCTCTCCTGA
This sequence comes from Ktedonobacteraceae bacterium, assembly GCA_035294305.1. Taxonomy (GTDB): domain Bacteria; phylum Chloroflexota; class Ktedonobacteria; order Ktedonobacterales; family Ktedonobacteraceae; genus DASRBN01. Next base: position 23,318 of record DATGLD010000037.1, read on the forward strand.
ATGCTACGCTTAAATGGCCAAGATTGTTCTCGCCGGGCAGGCTCGGGCGACCACGCGGGTACGCCCCTACAGAAAAAAAGGAGAAAGCTACTACTCATGCGGTTTATGTCCCCCCCTCTATCGCGTTTCTTGACGCGCATCGGGTTCGCGCTGGCTCTCACCAGCGGTTGCATGCTCTTGCTCACCTCACATTCTTTTTCACTTGCCGCACATGGTCATTCACCTGGTAGCGCTGCTACCGTTCAGTTGAGTACTGACCCTTATAAAAATAAGGCAGCCGAACATCAGACCGAAGTCGAGCCTGATATCTTTGCCTTTGGCTCGACTATTGTGGCCACTTTCCAGGTCGGGCGATTCAATCGCGGCGGGAGTGACAATATCGGCTGGGCAACCTCTAGCGATAATGGCGCCACCTGGAAAAACGGCTTTCTGCCAGGCATCACCAGGGTCGTGAACCCGAAGAATCCTTATGATAATGTCACCGACCCGGCAGTCGCCTACGATGAGAAGCATAATGTATGGCTGATCTCTTCACTTGCTATTGTCAAAAATGGGAACAAGCTGCATTTCCTGGCAGTTATTGTAAACAGGTCTACCGATGGTGGTCATACCTGGGGAAATCCTGTTGTGGTCAATAGTAGTCAAGGAAATCTGGACAAAGATTGGATTGTTTGTGATAATTCCCCCACCAGTCCCTACTATGGAAACTGTTACGATCAATGGGACACTACCCCCAATTCCCTCATTCAACTGAGTACGTCTAATGATGGTGGATTAAGCTGGGGGCAACCGTTAAGCACACAGGATAATGCTTCGGGCGTGGGTGGTCAACCCCTCGTACAGCCTGATGGGACGGTTATCGTTCCTATCGATAATGTAGATGCAAATGCAGTCCTGTCTTTCATCTCTACAGATGGAGGGGCGAGCTGGAGCAGCACAATTACTGTGGCTTCGATAACCGCTCATACTGTGGCCGGAAATCTGCGCGATGCTCCGCTTATCTCGGCGGCTATCGATAGCTCAGGAATGGTCTATGTTGTGTGGCAGGACTGCCGTTTTGAGGAGTCTTGCTCGGCCAATGATTTCGTGATGACTACCTCCAGTGACGGGATCAACTGGTCACCTGTACAATTGATTCCTGCCGACCCGCTAGGCGCCGGCATAGATCATTTTCTTCCCGGTCTTGGTATTGATCCGCTTACCTCTGGAAGCACAGCGCACCTGGTGCTAGCCTATTACTACTATCCGCAGGCGAACTGCAATTTTTCCACGTGCCAGCTTGAAATAGGCTACACGTCTTCCATGGACGGAGGGGCTACCTGGGCGCCTACCAGCAATATCGCAGGGCCGATGTCGCTGTCGTGGCTCGCGAACACGAATCAGGGATGGATGGTAGGTGACTACATCGCTACCAGCTTTGCCGGGGGCGCAGCGTTCCCCATATTCGAGGTCGCTAACGCACCTGGAAAGAAGCGATGCGGAACCGGCAAAGCAAAATGCCAGGAGGCGACTTTCACGGTCGTTTCTGGTTTGAGCTAAGTTTGTAACTTGCTGATGCACTCACGCAAGTGTTCAGCCAGGATGGGGAGGTTGTCGGTCCTGCAGGTCATGTGCGTGCCGGGAATAATATGCACTTCCGCATTTCCTGTTTCAGCCTGCTTGTACCACTCCTCCCGTTTTGGGAATTCCTTTTCTGACCAGAAGAACGTAATCTTTCCAGGATAGTGGTCTGGTAAATAGCCCGAGGCAACCCAGAGATAGACACTGGGCCAATCATCACGCAGGTATTCGGTTTTGGGAATGAACGCTTCGACGCGGGGTATCTCGAAGCCCATGGCGTACATATCGCGGCCCAGTTCGAATTTTTCGACCGTTCCAAATTGCTCCACGCCTTGCAGCATTTTACGATAGTGTTCGTCCCGCAAATATTTATAGCGATGGCGTAGATATTTGCGCATGTGGCGGGCGAGCAGGAATATATCTAACTGTTTATCCTGTTCCAGGCGCAAAAAGCTGCTGATCCGGCTAAGTATATTACGCATAGCCGCATGAGGACCAGGAGTAGCCGGGTCTATCATCACAAGCAGGTCTACAGTCTGTCCGGCTGCGGTTAACTGCCTGGCTATTTCATACGCCTCAAGCCCACCATTGCAAAAGCCACCCAAGCGGTATGGACCTTCGGGTTGAATAACCCGCATCGATTTGATATGTTCCGCGGCGATAGTCTCGAAAGTGGGGGGAATCCGTAGGCCATCAAATCTGTAGCGCTCCAGCACGTAAAATGGCTGTTCTGGCCCCAGAGCTTGCGCTAACCGGTAAGAATAGAATGCGCCGCTGTTCCAGTCTCCTGGCAAATAGAAAAACGGGATCTCGTTTCCACCAGCCTGAATCGTAACCACAGGAGAGCGCGAATCGCTCTCCGCCGGGCGCTTGAGAGCATTGGCGAGTTGTTCTATGGTCGGGCCGCTAAAAAGGGTGGCAAGAGACAGTTGCTTCTTGAAGACTTTTTCTATCTTATCGATCAGGCGAGCGGCGAGTAAAGAATGGCCCCCCAGGTAAAAGAAGTTATCGCGGATGCCGATAGGCCGGACATCTAGCAGTTGCTCCCAAATCTCGATCAGTTGATAATGCACCATCTGGGTTGGAGCCACATAGGTATCCTCTACCATACGCCGGGTTGATTCTGGCGCTGGCAGGTTGCGCGTATCCAGTTTGCCATTAGGTGTCAGAGGGAGAGCATCCAGGAAGATAAAATCGGATGGTATCATGTATTCCGGCACCTTTTCACCCAGGAAACTGCGCAACTCGCTGATGGGAAGTTTCTGCTTTCTTTGTGTCACGACGTAAGCGACCAGCCGTTTCTCACTGCGTTCGTTCTGGTGGACAATGACTGCTGCTTCGCGAATGGCGGGATGGCGACCCAGTAACGCTTCAATCTCGCCTAATTCAATGCGGAAACCGCGTAGTTTAACCTGCTGGTCCTTACGCCCCAGGTACTCAATTGTGCCATCTGGCAGGAAACGCACTATATCTCCCGTCTTGTACAGGCGAGCTTCCGGCTCTTCACTGAACGGGTGAGCGATGAACTTTTCGTTGGTAAGTTCGGGGCGGCGCAGGTAGCCACGGGCCAGACCGGGGCCGCCAATATGCAATTCGCCCGCAACACCAATGGGTACGGGGTTATTATAACGGTCAAGGATATATAGCTGCGTATTGCTGATAGGCCTGCCGATAGGGATAGAGTGGATGCCTTCGGGCAATGGCCTGGGAATAGTGTAGCAGCAGGCAAAGGTAGTCGTTTCATGCGGCCCATAGCCATTAATGAGCTGCGTCTCTGGTAATGACTCTAAAGCACGTCGAATATGAGTGACTGAGAGGGCTTCTCCGCCGGTAAGGAGTTGCTGAAGGCCGAGCAGGGCTTCAGGCGCTTCGTCGATGACCGCATTGAACAGGGAAGCGGTCAGCCAGGCCGTCGTCACCTTGTGTTTGTGTATGACTGCGCCGATGCTTTTGGGTGTAGGAATTTGCTCAGAGAATAGCACACAGCGAGCCCCATGCAACAAAGCGCCCCATACCTCCAATGTCGAGGCGTCAAATGAAATGGGGGCCATGTGCAGAATTGTTTGTGAGGCATCCAGCTGCGCGTAATTAGCGCCGATAACCAGGCGATTGATACTGCGATGGCGTATTTCTACGCCCTTAGGCTTGCCGGTAGAACCCGAAGTATACATGACATAAGCAAGATTCTCTGAAGTGACAGCGCTGCCAGGATTTTCCGTACTCTCGCGAGCAATCTTTTCCCATTCTGTATCCAGAACAATCACATGCAGACCAGCGGTCGGCAGTTCATCGACCAATTGCTGTTGCGTCAGCAGTATGCGGGACTCTCCATCGGCGAGCATGAAGGCAAGCCGCTCTTTAGGATAGGCAGGATCGAGCGGGAGATAGGCGCCGCCGGCTTTGAGGATGGCAAGCAGGCTTATAATCATCTCGAACGAGCGATCCATGCAGATACCTACCAGCACTTCCGGCCCGACCCCCAGTTTTTGCAAGTGATGCGCCAGTTGATTGGCTCGTGCGTTCAGCTCTCTATAGGTCATTCGCTTATCATCATAAAGCAGCGCCACCCCATGAGGATTGCGCTCCACTTGCTCTTCGAAAAGGTGATGAACACAGCGCTCCCCGTGGTAGGGTGTACCGGTATTGTTCCACTCCACCAGAATCTGCTGCCGTTCAGCCACGGTTAATAGCGGCAATTGCGTGACGTGCTGCTCCGGGTCGGCGACCACTCCTTCCAGGAGCGTTCGCCAGTGGCCGATCATGCGCTGAATAGTTGCCGCATCGAATAGCGCGGTGCGATATTCGATGCGGCCCGCAAGACCAGCAGGTCGATCACTGACGATGATCGATAGGTCAAACTTGGATGTTTCTGTATCGATGTCGGTGTAAGCGAGCGCCCATCCTGGGGGAAGATTGGATGCCGGAGGATCGAGGGACAGCAGGACCTGGAAGAATGGATGTTGATTCAAGTCGCGCTCGGGATGCAATTCCTGTACAATATATTCGAAAGGCACATCGGCATTCGCCTGCGCTTCCAGGGTCATCTTCCGCACGCGCCTCAGCAGTTCTTTGAAAGTAGGATTGCCGGATACATCGGTTCGCAAGGCCAGCGTGTTGACGAAGGCGCCGATCAATCCCCCGGTTTCGGATTGCATGCGCCCGGCAACGGGCGAACCAATGACGATATCCTCCTGCCCCGAGTATCGGTAAAGCAGAACCTGGAATGCCGCGACCAGCAGCATATGCAGCGTGACCCCTTCCTGGCGGCTTAAGGCCTTGAGGCCCTCGGTCAGGTCTTTCGAGAGGGCGAATAGCTGCATCGATCCTTTGAACGTGGGAACAGGCGGGCGTGCATGATCTGTTGGCAACTCGAGGATGGCGGGAGCATCCTTGAGTTGTCGCCTCCAGTAATTCATTTGCTGCTCAAATTGTCCTTCCTGCAGCCGCTCGCGCTGCCAAATCGCGAAATCGGCATATTGAATGGACAAGTCTGGCAATGGGGATGGACGACCATGTGCGAAGGTATCGTAGAGTTGCGTCAGTTCCTGCAGGAAAATATCAAAGGACCAGCCATCCGCAATACTATGATGCAAGTTGACCAGCAACACAAATTCTTCTTCGCCCAATCGAACTAAAGTTGCTCGAATAAGCGGACCTTGCGCGAGATGAAAGGGCGCTATAGCCTCTTGTACTGCCAGGTCGCGCGCCTTACCCTCCCGCTCGGATCGAGGAAAAGCCCGCAGATCAACCATAGGCAAGGGGATGCTCAAAGCAGGCTTAACAACCTGGGCAGGCTGGCCATCCTGCATACTAAATGTGGTGCGCAGGACTTCATGACGCTGTACTATTGCGTTGAGGCTTCGCTCGAGTGCCTCTTCATTCACCGAGAAGCTGAGGCGAATGGCGGACGGCATATTATACACAGCACTTTGAGGCTCCAACTGGTGAAGGAACCAGAGGCTTTGCTGGGTGAAGGAAGTCGGAAATATATAGACATCTTCTTCCATTGAAGCATGGCTTGAAGAAGATGGAGCCATGGCGCTATATTTATTCATCTAGCAAACTACTCCTACCCAGTGATAATGAATTTGAAGTCAATTTCATACGGTAATGCTCGCGAGAGACTGACCGTATTGGTGGCAATTGTTGCCCGGTGTCGTTAGATTTCATTTGCATTATTTTATCGGCTAATCCGGCAATTGTTGGAGTTTCAAAGAAGCTGCGCAAGGGAAGTTCCACGGCTAAGCTCGCATGAAGGCGTGAAACCACGTACATAGCAAGCAGGGAATGCCCGCCCAGCCTGAAGAAATCGTCGTAGATTCCAATACGCTCAATGCCAAGAACTTGAGACCACGTAGCGGCTACGACCTCTTCGATGTGTGTGCGAGGAGGAACATATGCATCATGATTTGAACTCAGGCGCAGGTGATCTGGTCCGGGCACAGGCAGGGCTTTACGATCCAACTTGCCATTCGACAGCAACGGTAGGGCCGGCAGCAGGATATAGGCCGATGGAAACATATATACAGGTACATATAGTGATATTAAAGAATGTAAGTCGTCGATGGTCAGGACGGCGTTGTCTTGCGACACGACATAAGCGATCAGGCGCGTATCTCCAGGGACATCCTCCCGCGCAATTACGGCCACATCCCTCACAGCTGGATGCCGGCGCAGTACCTCTTCGATTTCTCCTAATTCGATGCGATAGCCGCGCAGCTTGACCTGGTGATCAGTGCGCTCAAGGAACTCAATATTGCCATCGGGCAGATAGCGCACGCGATCCCCTGTTTTATAAAGCCGGGCACCTTTCTGGGAAGCGGTAGATCGGGTCTCCATCAAAGGATGAGGGATGAAACGCTCGGACGTTGCTTCTGGCTGGTACACGTAACCGCGTGCTATTCCTGCTCCGCCAACATACAATTCTCCGGCGACGCCAACGGGTACCGGCTGAAGATGTGAATCCAGGACGTAGACCTGCGTATTGGCAATAGGACGACCAATAGGCACCGATTCTCTCTCTTCTCCCGGTTGGCAGCGATAGACTGTACACCAGACGGTTGCCTCGGTCGGCCCATACTCGTTGTAAAGGGCACTATTGGGCAGACAGGTGAAGTGGCGCTCCACCAGGGCTTTCGGACAACGCTCGCCGGCAACAATGACGGTCTGCAATGAGTCTAAGGGATGGGTTGATGCCTGTTCGAGCAGCAAGTTATATAATGATGGCACGCATAAGGTATGCGAGGGCTGCTGCTTCGCGATAAGCTCGCTGAGCAGGAATGGATCACGCACTACTCCTTCTTCAGGCAGCAATAGCGTTCCTCCCTGGCATAACGTCCAATAAATACCGGCGACCGAACTATCGAACGTCAGCGCGGATAGCAGTAAGTACTTGCGTACGGGCTCGTGATAATAAGCCATGCGCGCCAGGGTAGAGTGCCAGAGATTCCGGTGGGTAATGGCGACTCCTTTGGGGCGACCGGTTGAGCCAGAGGTGTACATGATATAAGCGAGGTGGTCACCCTGTACAGGACTTTCCGGATTGTCTATCGACTCGCTGGCGCGCATAATCTCGTCGATATCAAGGTAGAGGGGCGATGATGTCGCATCATGGCTTCCATCCAGGATATTAGCCTGAGCCGGTAAATCGCCGCCGGGCGAGCTCAATGGGCCCTCACGGGCAGCAGAAGTCGCATTCGCGGCTGTCGTTGTTTTTCGTGTAAGGACGAGGGAGACGCGAGCATTGTGCAACATAAAGTTCAGACGCTCTGCGGGCGCGGCCGGATCCAGGGGTACGTAAGCCCCTCCTGCTTTGAGAACGCCAAGCATTCCTACGATTATTTCCAGTCTATTGCGTAGCAGGAGGCCGACTGTTACCTCTGGCCCTACTCCTGATTGTTGCAGGTGATGAGCAAGCCAGTTAGCCCGGGTATTCAATTCTCCATAGGTTAACTGCTCAGTGTTATAAACGAGGGCTACGGCATCAGGGGTGCGCTCGACCTGTTCCTCGATAAGCTGGTGGATACGTTTCTCTTCTGGAAATGCAGTAGTGGTTGCATTCCATTCTACCAGCAGGCGTTGGCGCTCGTTTTCTGTTAGCAAGGCCAGTTCTGCTAGCTTCCTGTTGGGATGCTGCGCGATACTCTCTAGCAGTGTTTGCCAGTGGCCAATCATGCGCTGAATAGTCGTGTCATCCAAGAGGTCGGTGCTGTATTCGAAGCGGCCAATGATGCCTTCCGTTCGATCTTCGACGATCAAAGTGAGATCGAATTTGGAGATATCCGTTTGCGCATCCATGTGAGATAGGGTCCAACCGGAGGGCAAGACAGGATGTTGTGGCTCGAATACAAACAGGACCTGGAAGAGCGGATTGTAACTTAGGCTGCGCTGTGGTTGCAATTCCTTCACCACGTATTCGAAAGGGACGCCGGCGTGAGCCTGAGCCTCGAATGTGGTCTCACGGACCTGCCTGAGAAGATCGCGAAAGCTGAGATTCTCTGATAGCTTCGAGCGCATCACAACCGTATTCATAAACAACCCCATTAGCTGCTCGAGTTCTGGCCGGACGCGCCCTCCTGTTGCGGTGCCGATGAGGATATCTTCTTGCTCTGTATAGCGGTAAAGCAGGGTAGTGAAAGCGGCCAGCAGCAACATGTACATCGTTACCTGTTCCTGGCGACACAACGCGCGCAAACGAGCGCTGAGGGAAGTTGACAGCGCGAACGGCTGCACAAACCCACGATAGGTAGGAACGGCAGGTCGAGGGCGATCGGTAGGTAATTCAAGCGCGGTGGGAGCGCCCGCAAGCTGCTGCTTCCAGTAGGCAATGCCAGCCGCCATCGCGTGCTCTTGCATCTCTCCTCGCTGCCAGGCTGCAAAATCGGCATACTGGATAGGCAGGTCGGGAAGCGGCGATGGGCGTCCTGCCGAGAAAGCCTCATAAAGGGCAGACAATTCGGGTAGAAACACCTGGTATATTGTGATGCCGTCGAAGATGATGTGGTGCAGCGTCAAAAATAGCCTGTGCTCCTCGTCTGCCAGCTGTATCAACAAGGCCCGCAGCAATGGACCCCTTGAGAGATCAAAAGGGCGTTTTGCATCTTCGGATGCCAGGCGTATGGCCTCCGCTTCTCGCTGCACTTCTGTGAGATGGCGCAGGTCCACAACGGGTAGCTCGAGATGGAGACCTGGTTGTATTACCTGCACAGGCTGTCCATCTAGCAGTGGGAATAGAGTACGCCAGGCCTCATGACGGCGAATGATTTCATTCAGGCTCCTTGTAAGCGCATTGACATCCAATGATCCGGGCAAGCGAACGGTGACACGCTCATTATACACAGGAATATCGGGCTGCAACTGGGAAAGCAGCCATATTTGTTGCTGCCCAAAAGAAAGAGGGGCTGTCTCTCCTGGTGAACGCCTGGGGATGCTATCCCTGGTTGTAGCCTGCGGGGAACTGCGGTGCAAATATTGGGCGAACAGCGCGCGCTTGACCTCTGAAAGTTCGGTTCTCTCTGGCATTCCACTATATCCATCATAACATCTAGCAGGGTAAAATACTTTATCCTGTTTTGTACCTCTTGTACCATCTCACATGAACTTTTGCGAGTGAAGGCCCGAATCATTGCGCATCATAATGAGACCTCGCTCTAACGGATAGAAGAGTTTATTAGATTATTACCCGTTATTCTCCAGAAATATATCATGTTCCTCTTGAGAAGTAATGACAATCAGGTTAAGACCTGGTTGCGAAAACATCATTTATGTTATGAATGTGCCGATTTATATGAAATTACGCTCATTAAATTTCAATTAAAAAAGCTGATGCTGCAATAGCCCGAAAAACCGGTACGTAGAATTGCCCATTTAGCCTATGCCCGGGTATGAAAAAAGTTACGGGGTAAACATTGCTTACCTGGGTGGTAATGCCTTTACTACTTTCATCCTGCCAGCAACTAAGCGCTGTAGTTTAATTACTTAGTAATGATATGCAGAAATACCCGCTGAAAACTTTCGTACTTTCTATATTGTCCAATGCTCCGGCCTTTGCTAGGCTCTTAGAAAGATTGCATCTCTATTCGTTTCCGCTGGGAGCGATGCAAGGTTTACTTCCGCAAGTATTGTGAGATGCGCGTGGTGCAGGTGTAAGGCACTTACATCCGGACACTATTGTGACAGTGAGTGACGCAGACAAGATCAAAGGAGAACAGCCAATGGTGGAATGGACGTCTTCGACGGCTCTTCTGCATAACCGGTGCTTGCACGAGCTATTCGAAGACCAGGTAGTACGAACTCCCCTGGCAGTGGCTATAGTTCATGGGCATCAACAGATCACGTACCGGGATTTGAATCAGCGGGCCAATCAATTAGCGCGCCATTTACGGCATAGAGGAGTGGGGCCGGAGACCACGGTAGCAATGCTTGTCGAACGAAGTATTGATTTTGTAACGGCAATACTGGCTCTATTTAAGGCTGGTGGCGCTTTCCTTCCACTTGACCCACAGCATCCAGCGCAACGACATTTCGAGATACTTGAACAGAGCCGCTGTCCCTATGTAATCACAACACGCCATTACGAATCGCTCCTCGCGGATGCACTGATGCCATTCGGAGTGGGATGGAGGCCGCAGGTTTTCCATTTTGAGCCGCTTATGCAGGAGAAAGAGGCCCAGGAAAATCTCTCATCGTATAGTAAACCGGAAAACCTGGCATATGTTATGTACACCTCGGGCTCAACGGGATTGCCGAAGGGCGTGATGGTCGAGCAAGCCGGAATGGTCAACCACATCCATGCCAAAATAGCGGATCTGGGTATAAGCATGGTAGATAGAGTTGCCCAGAATAGCCCTCCTGGCTTCGATATCGTTGTATGGCAATGCCTGGCAGCATTAGTAGTAGGAGGCACTGTACATATCGTTAGAGATGAGATCGCGAATGATCCGCTACAACTGCTGAGGCAAACGGAGCAGCAAAAAATTACGGTCTTGCAAGTGGTACCGTCAATGCTGCGAGCCCTGGTAAAAGAAGCGACTACGCTGGGCGATGAACGCCCCGGGCTAAATAATCTGCGCTGGATTGTACCAACGGGCGATGCTTTATCGCCAGAACTGTGCCGGCAATGGCTGCGTCTCTATCCCACTATTCCAATGCTTAACAACTGCGGCTCGACTGAATGTTCCGATGATAATTGTCACTACACGATCTATGAACCGCCGGAGGAGGACTATGTGCTGCCAATTATGCCGATAGGCTGGCCTATTCATAATATTGATGCCCATATCCTTGATGAGCAATTGAGGCCGGTTCCAGAGGGCGAGGCTGGCGAATTGTACATAGGTGGCATAGGTGTCGGACGTGGATACGTCAATAATGCGGAGAGAACCGCGGAGGTATTTCTTCCCGATCCATTTTCGCGGGAACCTGGAAAGCGATTATATAAAACACGCGATAGAGCGCGTTATCTGCCCGATGGCTCGATTCAATTTCTCGGAAGAAGCGACAACCTCATCAAGATTCGCGGCTTGCGTATCGAGCCGAATGAAATAGAGGGCATGCTGGAACGCCACCCTGCGATACAAGAGAGCGTTGTTCTCGCCTGGGAATCCGGCGATGGCAGCAGGCACCTGGTAGCATATATAGTTCTGGCCAGGGAAGAGTCAGCTTCCAATGAGGAGTTGCGTGATTGGCTGCGAATGAAGCTGCCAGAGTATATGATTCCTGCAATATATGTGCGGCTGGATGCTGTGCCTTTGAATGCAAACGGTAAGTTAGACCGCCAGGCATTGCCGGCCCCTGATCTACCACATTCCGAACTCCAGGCTCTCAACAACAGACCACGTACTCGGTTGGAAGAAACGATTGCAGCCACCTGGTCCGAGGTGCTGGAAATCGAGCGAGTAGGTATCCACGACAACTTTTTCGCGTTAGGTGGCGACTCGCTGTTAGCAATGCGGGTTATATCGCGGCTGCGCGCTATCTTTTCAACAGAGGTACCCATACACAGCTTTCTCGAAGACCCGACGGTCGCTCAACTGGCGCAATTGTTTCAAGAGAGCCAGGCGGCGAGCATGCAGGCCAATAAACCACCACTGAAATCGATTGCCCGCGAAGCCTATCGAGTGCCTACGCTATCCGTTCTGGGGCAGAATGGCCAATCCGCTAAAGGCTTTCAACACGAAAAAGGCAAGAACAATCATCACAGGCATTAACATTGGAGCTATCGTTCTATGAACTCTACCGCCGTTGAGCCATTCTGGCAACGCTCTATCGCTGAAACTGACCCGTGGTTGGCCGCGATTCTAGAACGGGAAGAAGAGCGGCAATTCTCACAAATTTGCCTGGGAGCTGCTTCAAGTTTATGCCCGCGCGCTGTGAAAGAAGCGCAGGCCTCTGTCTTCTCCAACATCGACGCCGAGGGATATCCGCCAAGACGCATGCATTCGGTTTCCTGGGAGCATCTACTCGATGTGGACGAGCAGGTGGCGCATTATGGGCGCTTCGGTGATTCGCGCTACAATAAAGGAACCGAGCTGGCGAACGTTGTTGAAGTGGTGGCTCAGAGACGGGCCGCTGCCGTTTTCTCGACGCGGTGGGCGAACAATAGTAATCTTTCAGTTGACGTCGCGGATATTCATGTGAACCTGCAATGTCCCACCGGCTCATTAGCAAACACGGCAGTATTCGAGGCCCTTTTGAAACCTGGAGATGTTGTTTTAAGCATGAATCTCGTAGACGGCGGCCACCTGACGCATGGAAGTCCTTTACACCGATCTGGCAAGACATACAGGATAGTACACTATGGCGTCGATCCGGTGACACAGCAGCTGGATTACGATTCTATTCGAGACCTCGCTTTATGCTATCATCCCAAACTGATTGTCGGCGGAGCCAGTTCTTACCCATGGGCAATCGACTGGCAGAGATTGCGGGAGATTGCCGAGGGGATCGAGCCAAAACCCTTTATCCTGGCCGATATCTCGCACCCGGCGGGGCTGGTGAGCGCGGGCCTTATTCCTAATCCAATCGGGTATGCGGATGTGGTGACGTTTACCACCTATAAGACGTTATGCGGCCCACGAGGAGCAGCTATTCTCAGCACGGATTCTGCCATTGCGGAGGCCATTGATAGGGCAGTGTTTCCAGGATTGCAAAGCGCCCCGGTTTTCCAGCAAATCGTGGCATTAGCGGTAGCCTTTAAAATAGTGGGGACGCAAGAGTTTCGACAGTTGCAGCGCAACATTGTGGAGAACGCCCGTCTCTTGCATTACTATCTCACCGAGATGGAGATACCGGTTGCATTTGGTGGCACCGATACGCACATTGTGGTCGCGGATGTTGGGAAAGTTTCTACCGCAACCGGACAACGATTAACCGGCGACGTTGTGACGCGTATTTTAGAGCGGGCTGGCATCAGTTGCAACAGCAATATGATTCCAGGTGATACACATGCCGCGCTGGCTTCCGGCGTGCGCCTGGGAACGACCTGGATTTCACAACTGGGTTATGGCGAGACCGAAGTGCGCGAGATTGCATCTATTATCGCCAGTATCTGCAAGGGTATTACATCGTATCGTTTCTACGGCGCACGCCGGGAAACACCGGGAGGCAAAATCGATGCAGAGCTGCTGCGGTCCGCTAGACTGCGGGTCAAGGAAATTTTGAAGCATCGTAATGCGCATTTTGATGCATTTCCACGACGCAAGTATCTAGAAATACGAGCCGCGACAAACTGGTTAGAAGCCCTGCTAGTGACGGGAGAGCGAGCCGCGAGTTTCCTGCAATCGATCGTTACTAGAGACGTATACAGCTTGAAAGTAGGCGAACTGGTTCCCGCGCTGATACTGCATGCGCATGGCGGAAAGCGCCTCAATGTATATATTTGCGCTCTGGAGGGCGAAGCCCATGCGCGTTACCTGCTCGTTTACGCCAGGGATACTGAACCTGATCTTTACGATTGGCTGCGGATGCTTTCAGACGGCCACATTCAGGTCGAAGGCAATGATCCTTTTATCACCCTTGATGGGCCGGTTATTATTCAGCGAGCCGCTTCCCGGTTTCTCGATGAAGTAAAGTCTGGAATGGATCATATCGCCTGTTCTCTCGATGGCAACAAGCCAGAGGAGGAGTGTTTAATCGACCACGGCAAACCATATTTTATTGGGCAAATGGGGCTTCCGGCAGCTGCTAAACTGAACAAGCAAGGGTGCGCCTTTGAAGAGATGAGGACTTCTACATTCGTTTCCAGGCCTTCGCCATTATATGATTGTCATAAAGCGTCGGGAGCTAGTTTCACCGATTTCGCCGGTCAACCGGTGCCGCTCTACTTCGCGTCTTCCAGCAGCGAGCATCAATCCGTGCGCCGGCACGCGGGGCTGTTCGACCTTTCTTACAAGGTTTTACTGGGCTTTGAAGGACAGGGGGCAGAAAGATTCTTAGACCTGGTACTGACAGAACATATTCCATCACTGAACAGCGGCGCAAGCTGCCGGGCCTGCATCTTGAGCCCGGATGGTATGATACTCAGCGCTTGTATCCTGTACCGCCTTGCGCCTGATTACTTCGTGATGGAATTAGAGCCTCTTCATGCTGAGGTGGTAGAAAACTGGTTACGCGCTGTTGCCGCCCGCGAGGTGCTGATAGACCTCGAAAGACCGGCTATCGAGGTAGATAGAACCTGTAGCATCACCAATCTCACAGCCAGTTCTGACTCATTGACTCTCATGGCTTTGCAAGGGCCAGCATCCATTGGCATTCTCCAATTCCTCCTGGGTGATAATAAGCATATGTTACATCATTTGAAAAAAGGGCATATAGCTGAGTTCGCGTTCGCGGGTAGAACTGTTTGGATGGCGCGCAGGGGGTATACGGGTGAGCCTGTGGGATATGAAATTTTTGTGCCACGGTCACAGGCTGCATTTCTGTGGAAAATATTGATGGAGGCGGGCTTTGCTCACCGTTTAAACCCAGTGGGATTGCTCGCGACAGAAAGTCTTAGAATAGAGGCAGGCTTGCCCCTTTATGGGAAAGAGCTTGCCGGCCCCTATTCTGTCAATCCGGTGGAGGCGGGCTTTGGCAGCGCTATCAAACTGCACAAGCCATTTTTCGTGGGCAGGCAACAGGTGCTCTCCTGCAAGCCGACGCGAAGATTGGTGCGATTGCGAGCGGAAATAGATGCCGCAAGCCTGGAGCATCTAGAACCAACGATATACGACGATGAAGGAAAAGTTATTGGGATAATGACCAGCAGCGCCTCTGCCGCGCGTCAATTTTATGGCATAGGGCTCCTTGACAAGTTTGAGCCAGCGAAAGGATATCTTTCTTTTAATGGCCTGTCTTTAGGGGTTGAAATTTTGCCGGTTCCTTATGGGACGGTAGTAGGGGCATAGGAAGGTAACTTCAGCAGCATAGTTTCTACATCTTCAATCTGAAAGTCCCGCATCCTTGGGGCATTTCACCCATCCCCACCTTATTTGTCTCTATAGCAACAGGCAAACGCCACTAATGAAATAGCTTTTGCTTGAAAACTCCATCATCCACATGCTACTATTAAACAACGCTGCTTGCTACATTCAACGCTCTCAAAGGTGAAAGATATATATGAAACACAAGATCATTCTCGATTGCGACCCTGGCCATGACGACGCAATTGCTATACTGCTGGCTGCTCATCATCCTGATATTGAATTGCTGGCCATTACTACGGTCGCCGGCAATCAATCAGTTGAGAAGACGACGCTGAACGCGCTCAAGGTGTGTTCGCTGGCGGGTATCCGGGATGTGCCTGTGGCGAGGGGTATGGATCGACCGCTTGTGCGCCCGGCAAAGCACGCGCCGGATATTCATGGCGAATCGGGATTGGATGGGCCACATATTCCAGAACCGGAAATCGAACTCGCGCCGCAGCACGCGGTCGAACTGCTGATTGATCTGCTTTTGAACTCGGGTGGCGATATCACGCTTGTTCCTACCGGCCCTTTGACAAATATCGCAGCCGCCATGCGCCGTGAGCCTGGCATTCTACCGAAAATCGCGGGTATCTCGCTGATGGGTGGCGCCATTGGCCTGGGCAATGTCACACCTGCCGCCGAGTTTAACATCCATACCGATCCCGAAGCGGCGGCAATCGTCTTCTCATGCGGGCGACCGATTACGATGAGTACGCTGGAAGTGACGCACCAGGCGCTGGCTACCGAGGAAATCTTAAGCTGCTTGCGCGAGGCTCATCGACCGGTTGCGACCTTCGCGGCAGACCTGCTGGATTTCTTTGCCGGCAGGTATCGCGATAAGTTTGGCTTTCCAGCTGCTCCGGTACATGATCCGTGCGCTGTTGCTGCTGTAGTCGATCCAACTATTCTGAAGGCCCATGATATGCATGTTGAAATCGAAACGAGGGGCGAATGGACAAGCGGGCGGACGGTGTGCGATGTCTACGACACCTGGGGCAAAGCACCCAATGCACGCGTCGGTTATGCCCTGGAGGTGAAGCGGTTCTGGGATATGGTCATCAGCACGATCCTGACGTATTAGGTGGGAACCCATACTTACTTGTTATTATCTTTGATGCGGGATATACTGGTGGAAGATTTGGAGCAGAAGAGTTTTGATGCAAGAGAGTAAGGAGCAAAATGTTGAAATCAATCGTTCGCTTTGGCCGCTGGCTTTTTGGCTTCCTGATCTCAGGATACCACGAAGAAAATTTCAACTCATCGCGCAACCATCCTTCGCTTTACGACTCATCGGCACATCATGATGACTCGCTGCCAGGATTTTCCCGGCACGAACAGGCCAGGCTCTATATTGGTCATGGATGGAGGCCACCTACACCGCCTTCGGGAAGGCTCCCTGTTCAAGATTGAAGATCTTCTTACAGAAGAAATTTAGGGAAAAGGCCAGCCGCATCCATACACAGTCTAAATCTGGTAATCCATCTCGCCGTTCCAGCCTTGAGTGAGTTCCTGGTGCCTTTTGAGCATTTCGCCGCCCTTTACCAGCAGTTCAGCAGGCTTGGAGGCAACGACGGAATTGGGGGGAACGGATTCGAGCACCAGGGTCATGCCGCCAATTTTGCTGCCCTTACCGATGGTGATCGGCCCCAGGATAGCTGCTCCAACTCCGATGGTCACGTCATCTTCTATGGTGGGATGACGTTTCTGGCGTCGCCCAGGGCTGGGCCGCCACCAGCCGGTTGCGCCGAGTGTGACCTGGTGATACAGCATGACGTTGTTGCCGATCTCGGCCGTCTCACCGATTACGACGCCAGCGCCATGGTCGATGAAGAAACGTTTGCCGATCTTCGCGCCGGGATGGATCTCGATCCCGCCGGTGATGAAACGCGCGAATTGCGAGATCAGCCTGGGAATAAAGGGAATGTGCGCTTTGTAAAGGGCATGGGCGATACGGTGATAGAAAAGCGCCCACAGTCCCTGATAGAGCAAGGCTTCAAAGATGTTGCGACACGCGGGGTCTTTCTCGAAGATGACGTCGATGGCATCCGGCCAGCGCGTCCTACGACGCGGGGTCGTGCCAGGAACAGGAATTAAGATGCCGGGAGGAACCTGCGGCAGGTGTGAAAGGTCTGCTTCATGCAGGCTAGAGAGTGGTTGATTTCTGGTTTCGTCTGGAATGCTCTGCGACATGTAACTTGCGATCCCTTTCCGTTGACCTACCTTCTGGTTTCTATGCCAGTCAATGTTATCGCTCTGTTCTGTTTGGAGTGTAGGGCAGGAAAGAGTCATTGTCAAGAGTGAAATTGCTGCTGACATACTGTTGTCACGCGCATCATTCATACTGTAAGCAGTTCGGCAAGAAATTTCTGATACATCCTCATTGTAGAGGATTTGGAGGCAATCTTTTGTGCTTACAGTTACTCACCATGCCAGCATTACAGGAGGTAACGTACGCATGTCAACATCTACCGGCCTGAGTGTAGTCACAGGGACGCTGAAACCATGCCCGCCTTTTGACTTTTTCAAGACGCTGGGCTTTTTGGATGGTTTTGAACCAACTGAAGGAGAACAGGTACTTGCCCCTGATTCGCTAACTAAAGCGGTCACACTGAATGGGCGTGCGGTAGCCTTTAAGCTACATAGCACCGGCGCAATCGAGGAACCTGAGCTGGTCTATACCCTCTATTCGGAACAGCCATTGAGCGAGGCGGAATATGCTGCCATTCTTGACCGTATGCGTTTCTTTCTCAGCCTGGATGATGATCTGCGGCCTTTCTATGAGATTGGGCGGGCAGACGATGCGTTTGCTCCTATGCTTGAGCGTTTCTATGGATTGCACCAGCCGAAATTTCTGACGCCGTTCGAGATTGCCTGCTGGGCGATCTTAGGGCAGCGCATACCCTGGCGCGTCGCTCACAACATAAAGATGGGGATGGTGAAGCGCTGGGGAACCAGTATTACCTTACCGGAGGGCAGCTACCAGGCATTCCCGGAACCGGCGCAGATGGCCGCCGTTGATGCTGCTAAGTTGGCAAGCGTGGTGCGCAATGAGCGTAAGGTAGAGTATCTACGGGCGGTCATTCAGTTTTTCAATGAAGTGGACGAGCAATTCTTACGGTATGGTGACCACGATGAAGTTGCCGCAGCTATCCGCGGCGTCCGTGGTATCGGTGAATGGTCTGCGCACTTCATTATGGTACGCGGCTTAGGACGGATGGAGCGGGTGTCGGCGGTTGACCAGGAACTTGCTAAGGCGGCGGCCAGGGTTTACAACCAGGGGCACATGCTTGCCCCGTCCGAGATGCAGATCTTGCTGGATCGCTATGGCAAATACCAGGGGTACTGGGCTTTGTATCTCAGGTCGCCGCAGACCTTGGAAAACCTGGCATGATGGTATGATAGCATCAAGCGGGCACTAATGTGCGAAAAAAGGCAAATTTCTGCTTGACAATTCGCAAGCGCTCGTCTATACTAGCGATACGTTCAAGACGTATTGCTATGGTGACCGTAGCTCAATCGGCAGAGCTCTGGATTGTGGCTCCAGCGGTTGTGGGTTCAAGCCCCATCGGTCACCCTTTTTATTGGCGAAAAAGAGCAAGGGATGGTACTTTCGGAAGCACCATCCCTTGCTCTTTTTCATTCAATGCATCTGTAAGCGCTGCTAGTAGACCTGCGGCAAAGAGCGCCTTTGCTGATTAATATCTTATATATTTTTTAACGCGACTCCCGTGGTTGCGGGCAAGTAGTGTCAGGCGCCAGCTTCAGGCGCATAGGGTGGCTGCAACATTGGGGGCATAGGATAAGATGAGCCGTGTTCTGGGATGCGGAGTTGGCCACCGTTGCTACCCGCAGCATTGAGATGGGGCATGCCTGCCAGAATGGAGGGTGATTCGTATTGTCCATCATCGATGGGCTGGTTGAAGAGGGCTTCAAACACCGGTCCTTCGAGGGTCTCTTCTTTTATAAGGCGTTCGCTGATCATAATCAGGCGCGTTTTGTTCTGGAGGAGTACATTATAGGCCTTATCAAAAGCCTCCTGGATGATGCGGCGTACCTCTTCATCTATCTCGCGGGCAGTCTGTTCACTATAGTTGCGCTGCTCGCCGAAGTCGCGGCCGAGGAAGACCAATTCTTCCTTATGGCCTAACGCCATTGGTCCAATAACACTGCTCATACCATATTCGGTCACCATTGAGCGGGCAATCTTTGTCACACGTTCAATATCATTTGAAGCCCCGGTCGTAACCTCACCGAAGATGATCAACTCGGCGACGTGCCCCCCAAGCGCATATGCCAGCATATCCTCGAATTGGGGTTTGCTCCAGAGGTAACGATCCTCTGTTGGCAGTAGCATGGTAAAGCCGCCGGCCTGCCCGCGCGCTACAATAGAGACCTTATGCACAGGATCGGTGTTGGGCAGCATACGCGCTACCATGGCATGCCCGACCTCATGATACGCGGTAATCGCCTTTTCGCGTTCGCTGATGATACGGCTCTTGCGTGCAGGGCCGGCGACAACGCGATCAATCGCCTCCTCAAGCTCGCTCATGCCAATCTTGCGCTTGTTGCGCCGGGCGGCCAGGATAGCGGCCTCGTTGAGCAGATTGGCAAGATCAGCGCCGGAGAAGCCGGGTGTTTGTTTGGCAAGTGTTTCCAGGGAGATGCTTGTTTCTAATGGTTTTCCTCGCGCGTGAACCTGGAGAATGGAGATACGCCCGCGAATGTCGGGACGATCAAGCACGACCTGGCGATCAAAACGACCGGGGCGTAGTAGCGCGGGATCGAGTACATCGGGACGGTTTGTCGCGGCGATCACGATTACATTGGTATTGGTATCGAAACCATCCATCTCGACGAGAATTTGATTGAGTGTTTGTTCGCGTTCATCATGGGAGCCACCGAGACCTGCGCCGCGTTGCCGGCCTACGGCATCGATCTCGTCAACGAAAACGATACAGGGGCTGTTACGTTTGGCCTGGTCGAAGAGGTCACGAACGCGGCTGGCACCGACGCCGACAAACATTTCGACAAATTCGGAGCCGCTGATGCTAAAGAAAGGGACACCGGCTTCGCCCGCGACGGCGCGTGAAATCAATGTTTTGCCTGTTCCTGGTGGGCCTACGAGCAACAAGCCTTTAGGGATACGAGCGCCCAGGGCCGCGAACTTATCAGGAAATTTCAAAAACTCGACGATTTCCTGCAATTCCTGCTTTGCTTCTTCTACACCGGCCACATCCGCGAAGGTGACGGTGGGTTTGTTGCCCATAAACATGCGCGCCCGGCTCTTGCCAAACGACATAGCCTGATTATTACTTCCCTGCGCCTGGCGCATCATGAAGATCAGCAGGCCGGCAACCAGGATAAAAGGGATGAGTCCACCAAGAATGCTCAGCCAGGCTCCCAATGCGCTGGGGGCTTCATACTCAAGTACCAGCAAGTGGTTATTTGTATAGTCGATGCCGTTATCCTTGAGGACCTGTGTAACATCAAAGGAACTGTTTATATTCGCTGCTTCTTTGCTTCCATCCTGACCACGGGTCAATGTGATGGTATCGCTCGAGACATCCAACGTATCCTGCTGATTCTTACTCATGTCGGTTTTGATATCGCTCAAAATTGTAGATACGTTGACCTGTTTAGTATCAGATGGCGAACGGAAAAAAAGCACAATGATCAGGACAATGGCCAGCAACATGATGAGCCAGATAAAGCTGGTTCTTAGCCATTTCCCACTACTCGACATTGGGATTCCTCTCTACTCTCGGGCAGGCAGCGCGCCCCGACACTCAATAGCCTATCCTCTTGCTGTCTGACATGCAATGCTTGACTCTTTGTGGCTTATTATAGCACACTCTTTCACGTATCTTGTAGATTGAGGCCAGTTTACCTGTGAAGTACAAGGCGCTCGCTTAAAACGCTGACCTGGCCAGAACGAGACCCCAAACCGCCAGCGCGCCGGCTGAGAAGAGCGGAGCAGCGCACGCCTCCAGGGTAGAGCCGGTCGTGGATACATCATCTACGATAATAATTCTACGATTCAAAAGGGAGCCAGTTGTGAATGGAGGGGAACAAACAAAGGCCCCGGCGACGTTCTGGCGCCGATCTTTGAGATTGAGGCCTACCTGGGCGAGCGTTGCCCGTGCGCGGACCAGCAGGCCGGTATGCAGCGGAATGCCGAGTTTTGTAGAACAGGCGCGTGCCAATAAACAGGCATGATTATAGCCGCGCTGGCGCTCCCGCTCACTATGCAAAGGCACGGGAACAATCATATCGGCTTGAATAGCATATCTCACATAAGCCTGAGCCAGCAACTCTCCAAGAGGTTGTGCCAGGCGCGTATTTCCCTTGTACTTGAGAGCATGAATGTATCCACGCAATGGCTCCTGGAACAGACCAATGGCCCGTAAACCACTCAAGGCCAGGCGATGATAATAGCAGGCTTTACAGATGCCATCAGGGGGGAGCGGAGCGCAGCAATGCTGGCAGGTCGGAAGAGGCAGAGGTTGAATCCGAGCGATACAGGATGAGCAGAGGATGTATCCATTGCGCTTACAACCGGCACATTGTGGAGGAAAGACGACATCCAGGAAACGCTGTGTGAGAGCCTGGGCCTGTTGTTGAAGAGCTTTTGAGTTCATTCTTTATACCTCGAGGAAATCAGACTCTTTGAAAGGATGAGCTTCCCCTCTATGCAATGAACAGCGAAGGTTCTCTTCTATCACGAAAGTAAAAAAGGAGAACCACTTCGATGAAGTGGCCCTCCTTCTCTCACTGAGAGAGCGAATCAGTTATTGGACGGACAGTAATTCTGCGACAGTATCTGGCGGTAATCCTCGAAGTGTGAAACGGGGGCGCCGCCAACACCTGTGTAGGTTACAATAATTAACTGGCCGTACTGGTTGTACTGGTTGAAGTCATTCTTGCTGCCCGGAATGTGGTTACCGATCTGCCAGACGCAATCCTGACGGAATTGGGTGATGCTGTAGAACGGATAGAAGGCAGCGGGATGACCGTCATCGTCCACCGGTACAATCGTGCAGCCTTGACCGGTATCGCGGTTGCATTGGCCAGTTTCAATCTCAATGCGCGGCATATCCGATTCGAACGCAGTACGACTATAGTTGATATTGTAGTTTGGGCCGGTCAGAGGACTTGTGAAGCGAATCGGGGTTGGGCGTAGAGCCGAGCCATCCGGCCAGAGCGGTTGATAGGAGACCCCATCAAAGCCTGGGACGTTTGTGCCAATACACCCGGAGACCTGCACTAATGACGACGAAGAGGCCGGGAAGCAGGCCGTGTCGTCGCTATCGGTTGGCTCCTGGTCGTTAATGATGCCCTCTGTGTTACCTGTGGGACAATTGCCTCCAGGAGAAATCGCATTTGACCCATTGCAGTAGTCGAAGTGGCCAATCTCGTCCGCGAAGGCGATATTGTAGGTATGGGCAGCCCAGGTTACGCGGGTCTTCTCAGACGAGGTGCTGTACATGGGATGGAAATTGTAATTGATTTCCGTGCAGCTGGTGCCATTGGGGGCAAACTTGATCTGGCCAAACCCATTGGCGGCGCTCGTCGTCATCGAGCCGCTCTGACCGGAGGTCTGGTCGTTGAGGTCGATTTCCAGACCATTCGAAGTGTCATGCAATTTGACGATGACATCATCGCCCGAATTCATGAACAGGTCGTATTGCGGGTTCGGCGTAAAGGTGTCCTGCGTTGCGTGCAGCGGATTGGGGGGTGAATTCGGCTGTGGCTTGCCGTTCAAGGTAATGAACGCGAAGTTGATGTACTCGACGCCGCCGACAATCATGCCCTGGCAAGTAGAGTTAAGCGACTGGCCGGTGACAGGATTGGCGGAGTAGCTGTCGATGTTGAGCGCGGCGCACCACTTGGTCGGGTCGCAGCTGTTACCGGCAGGCCATTCCACCCAGCCGGGGGGATAGAACTGCATCTCCATGAATGCGACCCCAGGATGTTTGGGGCTGATGGCCGGGTCGACGATGTTCTTGTCGCTGTCGGGCGTGCAGGTACTCAACTGCTCAGGGAACGACTGTGTATCGCACATTGCCATACCAAACCAGAAGGCGGGATGCAATTGGAAGTTCCAGGACTTGCCCTTGACTTCCTTGGTCCCCTGTGGGTCTTTGGGGAGGGTTAGCTCATACTGCATCTGGTTGCCTGAGCCGGGCACATTGGAGTAGAAGAGGTTCGACGGCTCATCATGCCCAACGTAGTAGGGCCATGGCTTGTACACCTCTGAGATCTCGGTACAATCCAGGGGACTGTGATACTGATCACAGCCATACGTTACGTGTTTCAGTCCCGGGTTGCTTGCCGACGCAGCATGGGTAGCTGTTCCGCGCAATGCTCCCGTTGCGAACAGCCCGGCTACAATGGCTGCCAGCGCAAACAGGGAGAGCGCGATGCTCAACTTTGAGCGGGAAGAGAAGCGCAAAACTACACCTCACTTTCAAAAATAGAGATCAATGTTGTCCGACCACTCGAACAGAGAAACATTTAACCATTTCAATTATTGAACCTCCGGCAATGCGGCGGAAGGGACGGGAGGTTATGAATTGGTTAAGAAATGGTTGAAGTCCATTGTTCCCCCTCAACACTCGGTTGCGATTTGCGAGATTGCGGACAAACTCCAACTACAAAGACGAGTGCCTACTGTGACAATGTAAAAAATCTGGCCTGGTATGGAGTATTCCCCCGCCCGATAGTATACCATGCAACGGAGCAATTTGGAAGAGTTTTCTAATTCTCTAATGGATTTTTAATATTTCTTTCTTCTATTGAGTACACATAGTGCAGTTGAGGAGAGAATATAATCTCTACCATTGTATCTTTACGCAAACGCTTGTATGTTTGTTCAGGTACGCTAAAGGTTTTGATCTCGTCCGAATTTAAGGGCTGTAATGCTACTCCATACCAGGAACCCGCAAAACGCGGGGTCAATCCTGGGCGATTAGTGCGCTGTGCTTGCCCTGTCGAGCGTAGCGCAACTACGCTTGCTATGATAGTGCAATGCCGTCCAACCCGACCGCTATGCCCTGCCCGCCAATCAAGCCATCCCCAACGCGTGAGTAGTAAAGGATAAGGGAATAGCAGCAGGCCCATGAGCAGCAGAGCTAAAGAACCGAATGGATCGCCGCTGGCGCTCGTTCCTGGTAGGGGATAACGTTGACCAGCATAATCGAGGGCATAGAGGAAATGCAAGCGCGGTGAATAATCCAGCAGTACCGGATCGCCATTGCGTATGATTTTAGCGAGGGATTGAGAGACGGCGGGAGCAACCTCTGGCTCGCCATATACATGCAAACGAATGATGAGGTGAGGCATTGTATCTACTATAGTTGTTGTATGTCCCGTTACCGTTCCTGGAGTTTGTACTGGTGGCGAATTGGCGTCGATTATCCCCACTACCAGGGTAAATAGGCCACTGCCCACCAGGAGCAGGCCGAGGGAAGCGAGCAGACCCCCGAAGAGCATCGCATTACGTGGTTTAATACCGGGCCGCCAGCTCCACCATGAGATAGGCTCATTATCGTATGTATCTTTTTCGTTCTGGTGCTGTGGTAAGTTGTCCGGCACGGATACACTCCGATATTCTTGTCTTTTCCATCAAACCTCATATGACGGGCGCGGGTAGGCAACCACAAGGGCACCCTCCCAGGTTACCCATTTATGTGAAGATTGACAGGGTAGCACTGTTCGATTAGCACACAGCATAATGCATGAGGGGCGTAATTGCAATTATGGCTTGATCGTCATTGCAGACCGCACAGGCATGTTTCTGTGATATACTTAGCTTAAAGCAATTATTATTCAGGAGACGATCATGGATCAGACGAACTCCGGCTCAAATCTACCCGCAGAAAAACAAGCGCCAAATGCGGGCAGCAACACCGCCGAAGAGAAACTAGCTGCTAGCAGCCCCAATGTGGAGGCAGAAAAACCTGCCCTGGATACAAGTTCGGCAGCAACTGCTGAGAAGAAATCCTTTACCAGCCCCAATGTTGCGCAGGAGGTACCGATTTCTGAGCGCAGGCAGGCCTATGGTACGGCCAAAACCGAGAATCTGCAAGACTCAGGTCTATGGCGCATCATCTTACCCGGCTTTGTAATTCTCTGTTGCCTGGCCATGCTTGCGATACCGTTGATTATTCTGATACCCTTGCTTTCCAACTCGGTGAGTAATAATATCTCGCTAGTCTGGTTGTGGATTGTACTGATTGTTCTCGATGTCAGCATTGCAGCCATCGCAATTCGCGGATTATTGAAAATATTCATGACGCCGGCAGAGAACTATTCAGGTTGAGGTTTGCTGGCTTTTTCTAGCGCGAGCAGCCATTGTTTGGTGGGCAGGCCTCCACTGTAGCCCGTGAGTGAGCCGTTGCTACCGATGACACGGTGGCAGGGGATGATGATAGCGATTGGATTGGCTCCGTTGGCTGCTCCCACTGCCCGCACGGCCGCGTGCTGGCCAATAGTTTGCGCGATATCCAGGTAACTGCGTGTTTCACCGTAGGGGATATGAAGCAGTTCTTGCCAGACGGCGACCTGAAATGGCGTACCATGCATGTCCAGGGGGCAGGTGAATCGCAGGGGCTCTCCTGCCATATAGCGGGATAGTTCATCCACGGCCTTTTGCAGAGGGCTGATCTTTTCACCTTCGATCACCTGCTCAATCTCCATTTTGCGCCTCGCCCATGCGAGGCCCATGTCAGCGGGTGTTCCGGGCGTTCCGGTCCAACACACTCCATTTTCTGTAGCCATGACGACGCAGGCTCCTCGCGGGCCAGGCACACTTGCCCAATAGAGTGTTTGCGTGGCGGCTTTTTTCGCTATTATTCTCACGCTGCCCTCCTTGGCATTGTACGCCTGTTCTTGTTAAGTATATCATGAGAATCAGAAACTATGAAGCTTGCGTGAAAGTGCTGCACTACTTCGCCCTGGCGAAACTTTTCAAATATTTCGCGGCCAGTGGATTCAGGCTGTGAATCATCTCGAGGTCTGTAATGCTGAGGGGACGGATCACCAGCAAAAGGCCCATACTCAGGAGCAGGAAGATGATACCGGCAACGCCCAACAAGACATGACCGGCGGGATGCCAGGCGAGTTCAGGCAGCGCAGCCAGGATGAAGGCGAGCAGTAAGCGCAAGGTGAACCCCAGGGGATACTTCTCCGGCAGGTCGCGCCACAGGAACGCGAGCAGCATACCTCCTGTGACGATCTGAGAGATCCCGTCGGCGACAAGCGCCCCGGCAGGCCCCCAGCGTGGTATTAACGCTACCCCGATGCCGATCACCACGAGCAGGCCAACCCACTGGCTCAGCACGACCAATCTTGCCTTCCCCATGACATACAGTGTAGATTGGTGAATTGTGGTGCCCAGGACGCGCACGATGATGTTGAAGAAAAGGAAGATGGCCAGCAGCGGCCCTACGGCGGCGAAATTTGTGCCGTAGAGCGCTACTGCGATATTCTGCGCGTTGAAGAGGCAGAATAAGAGCAGAGGGGCGGCCAGCAGCGTTTCAATTTTGATGAGCGCCTGCCACGAACGAGCAAGTCGCTGGTAGTTTTTTCCGACGAAAGCCGCCGCGAGAGCGGCACCACCGACCCCGCCAAAACCAGAGACCAGCAGGATACTGGCGGCATGCGCCAGTTGAAATGAGAGGTTAAAGAAAGCGATCTGTGCCAGCGAGACGGCAAAGTAGCCCAGCAGGATGATTGAGACTTGCTTGAGCAGCGCGCCTGATACCAGATTCGTCAGCCAGGCAGAAATGCCAAGCCGCACCACAGGTCCCAGCGGTTGTTTGTATCCGGCCCCGCGCGCCAGTAGTAATGGGGCCTGCCAGAGAGCAAGCGCAGCGGCATTCAGCAGCGTGCATATGGCTTCCAACCAGAGAATACTATCAATCCCCCAACCGATTTGCAGCAGGAAAAAGCTGAAGACCAGGATCAGCAATTGCGCCGCGCTGCCGGCGATAAATACCAGCCGCATGCGCATAATGGAAGCGTAGACGGCGGTAAGCAGGCTGGCAATACCATTACCGAGAACATAGAAAGCGATGGGAGCGATGTGGCCGAGCAGGCTGGGATCGCGCAGGCCCGCGGCTATGGCTGTTGAACCGGAAATGGGAATGGCGGCCATGATAGCGGCAAGCACCTGCAAGCCGAATAACATAATAATGACGCTGATGATGAGTGTCCCGATACGTAAGGCCATCAAGCGCCGGATGAGCAGCGCTGCCGAGGCTTTACCATGCTCGGCAAAGACGCGTGGCACAAACGTCGTTGTGGCGTCTTCTAGACCGAAAGCGACGATATAGGCGATGGTATTGAAAGCGGCTGACGCTACAGCGAAAATGCCATATTCCTCAACCGATACCTTGTGTGTGATGATGAGCGTCAGAAAGAAGAGAGAAAAATAAACCCAGAGCCCATAGGCCTGATTGAGCAGGTAATTGGCTGGTGTCCTCTTGAGGAGGTGTTGCGCGCCTGCCTCTCCGAGGGGTATATCTGTTTCGACAGCGTAAGACGGCACAGAGGGTAATACTCCTGAAATTGTGTGTGCGCTATTTTCAATAGCTCCCGCTTTTATCCCTTTTGTCTTCGCCTTCTCCACTTGTTCGTCCCCTGTTTCCAGGTTATTATCTTCCTCCAGTTGAAATGAATCGATACGTACCAATCTCAACGGACGCAGCGGCGGTTTTTGCATACTCTTATTCTAGCGCAGATTGAAGAGATGTCGAGCTAACCAACCTATTCCTCCTAGTGCGGCGAAAAGTTCCAGCACACTGACATTAGCCATGACCTGGGTGGGCGCAACCAGGTAGAACGCGCCAACTTTGGAGGTAGCAGCAATGACGAAGAGTCCCAGCCCTATCCACGCCGGTAATGTGGCAAAAAGCAGCGCTCGCTGCCATGAGCGGCAGAGGAATCCGATTACCGTAGGGAGGAGATACAACAGCACAGGTACGACCATAGCAATAACGGGAGGGAATGGTCCATCCAATGCCGCGGTCTCAGAATTAGGCAGCAGGCGTGTCCACAATTGAGCCGGCACCAGTGCCAGCGTTACCAGTACCGTTTCAAGTACAATCAGCCCGATTACCAGCATTGACCATCTTTTATTTTGCTCTGCATCCGGTATGCTTACGCGCAACATTTTTAACCCCTCGATTCCGGGATATTCAGAAAGGACCCCTTTTTTCTATTGGCTCTCCATCGCTTGAGGTGATTAGAAGGGAACAGCCCCACCCCTGTTACCTGCCTGTCCCCCCACTCCAGACACGGTGGCGATCAACCTGGTTCCTACACCCCACCCTCCAGCACGGATAGCCTTTTTCTAATTATTTGGTAAAGGAAGCAAACCCATTTCGTATTTTAGCATTAAAATGCGGCGTACCGAGTCGTCAATACGCTGCTGGCTAATAGCGCCTGAAGCGATAGCCTGCTTGATGCCTTCGATCATAGTAGCAACGTCTTGCGGTGTAGATGCCCCCATCAGTAAGTCATCACCAGCCTCAACTGCTAAGGCCGCGGCCTGGCCTTCCGAATAGTAGGAAGTAATACTTTCCATGGTAAGACTATCCGTCATAATAACGCCTTGAAAGCCTAATTCGTCGCGCAGGATACCGGTGACGACCTTGTAGGAGAGGGAAGATGGAATCGTATTATCTACCGCTTCCACGAGTTCATGCGTCACCATGATTGCATGGACAATGCCCTGCTGGATCAGCGCGCGATATGGTGCCCAGTCAATCGCTTCCAAATCGCTCTTTGAGCGGGTTAAAATAGGAACTCCTATATGGGGATCGGTGCTGACATCACCTAATCCAGGAAAATGCTTCAGCGTGCCGAGGACTTTGCCGCTCTGTTGCAGTCCTTGCAGGTAGGCCCGCGCCATTTGCGTGACGAGCGTGGGATTGCTGCCGAATGTACGATCAAGCAACTGCGGGTTGTACGCGTTATTCACATCCACTACGGGCGCGAGATTGAGGTTAAAACCGTAGGATGCGAGGTCTCTGGCATCCTGAACGCCCTCTGCCTGCGCCCTGGCCGGGTCGTTAGTCGCCCCTATCTCAGTTGCTGATGGTCGAGGCCCATCCAGGTTCACCAATCGATCGACCGTCCCGCCCTCCTGGTCAATTGCCACAGCCAGAGGAATTACGCTATTGCCCTGCATCTGAGCAATCAAGCCCTTGAGCTGCGTCTTACTCACGATGTTATTATTGGCCGTGTAGATCAGCACCGCCCCTACACTATACTGGCTGATCATGGTGCTGATATCGAGTCCATAGGTAGGCCCGATAAACTGCACAATCATCATCTGCCCCAGTTTTTGGTCCAGCGTCATGTTTTGCACAATCAGGTTGATATATTGCTGCGGCGTCAACTTTTGCGCCGCCTGCCCGGTCGCTGCGGGCGCTGGCCGCCGAAGACCTTTATTGATCGTCTGGATCAGGTTTTTATTCGCTATAGTCGATGAACCGCCAAGCACGTAGGCCCAGCCCTGTGGCCCGGTGATCTGCGCATAACCAGCAATGGTTGTATTGATGACAAGCATCAAAAGCAGACCCAGCAAGAAGAAGACTTTACCACGCGATAATCCCTCTATTTGACTCGACCGGCCCGCCGCGGCCGGCGCTATCACTGCTGTACGCGTTCCAGAAATGCCGGGCAACATGTCTGGCAGTTTGAGGGTATCAATAGCCTCAATTTGACCTTTGGCATCTTGCTCTCTAGTGCTATCGATAGTTCCAATGCTTTTTGATTCGACCGGTTCTTTTTCCATGGCAACTATTCTCATATATGTAAATTTCGGAGGCGCTTTCACAATTGCTCGTTTTGCAGTATCATCATCTTCATCTGGTCCGTAGTCCGCCCTGGGAATCGGATTTTGGGGTGATTCCATAGGACACCTCTTTCAAAGTCGATATTTTCTGAAGGTTTAGAAAAGAGAACATAGCTAACTCTCTAAAAAGAAACGAACGCAATGGATGAGTTGAACAATAAACCGACAATATTCCTACTCTAAGCGCAATACTAGCACAATATTCACGGAAGTACTGTGATTTCTGTCACAAAATTGAGCAGCCGGACCTTTTTGGTCTGGATTTCGCTCTCTACTAAATATCGGATACTATGAGACTACACAGGCCAATGCAGCGGCGGGGGGCGCGAGCAACCGGCCCCCACGAGCTATAGTCAATAAGTGATATTTGCGATATACTGTTTCTGCCAGCCAGTGAAAAACGTGAAAGGCAGTGATCGCGGCATGTCAAAAGAGCAGTACGCTACAGAACCTGTAGCTCAAGCCAGGATGATTGACAGGAGCACAGGCCAGCCCGCAAGATCAGGTCGGACGCGCTCGCGCTTGCTCCATTTCCTGATTGGGCCTGGCATAGCGCTAGTCCTTATCTGCAGCGAGGGGCTTCTCTGGATACTCAATCCATCACATCTATTCGGCAAAGATGCCCCACATAGCCTGGCAAGCCTGCTGGCAACGCTTCTACACACTCCGCTATTGCTACTCATTCCTCTCTTTGAACTGGTAATCGTCAGCGGGCTGGTGCTGCTATCCGAAAGACCACGTGTCATTCGCGCATACCGGAGAGAAATACAGAGCAGCCTGGAAGGCTATCGCACTTTATATACGCCGCTGACGACCTGGAAGGTCTCATATACTACGAGCGTGGCTTATCATCAAGATACTCCCGGTGCCACGATTTCCTCCTCACCCCAGAGCATGTCGCTAAGCGAACTCGCACGAGAGCGGCATTCACACCTGTTAGTTCTGGGATCAGCGGGCATGGGCAAGACTACATTCCTGCGCCTGTACCAGTACATCAGCTTGCAGCGAGGGGCCGCATTGATGTTTGGTCGCGACCACATTCCCATCTATATTCCCTTGAACCAGTACAGCCTCTTCCTCCAGGCCCTTCAGGAGGCGATTCCAGAAGAGGGGATGAGAAACGGAAATTCGATGGATGGGCCAGGGCGACCACAAGGGTACGCCCCTACCCTACACGAAGAGGAGCATCAGGGCTCTACAGATGTTGGAAGCCAAAAAGGAACGTTACTTGATTTTCTGCTTAGTGGCGACCTTGCGGGTCTGCACTACCTGCGCCCTTACCTGAACAGGTTGATAGCACAGGGTCGTATTGTGTTCTTATGCGATGGCTTAGATGAGGTTGACGAGCGGTATCAGGCCGTAGTCAATATAGAAGTTGCACAGTTGATGAGCCAGCAGCAAAACCGAGTGGTAGTCACAGACAGTGAAGCTCACTTTCGCCGGCAGCAAGAACTGGTGCGGGCGGCAAGCGAAAATCTGGTGGCACGGGCAACGTTTTTGCCTCTTGATATGGGGCAGATTCGCGATTTCATCGAACAATACATCGATTCGGGGGCATCACTCGTCATTGCACGTTCTGGCAATGGCCGGCGACATACGGCGGGACAAATTATCGACGTGATTACGCACAGTGCGGTTCGCGAGCAGTATTCCAACCCCATGCTGCTCTTTTTGCTGCTTGAAATCATCGATGAGATTGGTGTTGAACGGGCAAAACGGATTGATACGCGCGGGCGCCTTTTGCAGGAATTTATGCTATGCCTGATACGATATGCTTCAAGGACATCACACCAGCGTTCCGAAGTTCTCACAGAAGAGATACTGCTCCTTCTCGGCGAACTGGCCTGGGCTGGTGGGGCCGATCAATCGGCAGTGAGCACGGTCAACCAGCCACTACCGGGGCTATACCAAACATATAGTTCGAGCACGATGGATCAGATTTTGCAATTTGCACGACATGTGGCCCTTATCGAAGAAAGTCCTGGCGGTACGATACGCTTCCGCCATCAATTGATTGCTGCGTACCTGGTTGGTTACTACCTCAAGACTGCAATGGGAGACTCCCTTGCAGCGGGTCAGACAGGACAGATAGACAATGGTGCGCTGGCACAACATATACTCAGTGATATTGAATGCCATGCCGTAGCTGTAGTAATGTGGGCCGGGCTGGTAGACAATGCATTAGTACTGGCCGAACGCATCTGTGCCCATACACAAAAAGCCCCTATAGAAACGCTGGTATTCAGCCTGCTGTGTATTGGCACAGCCTGGTTAGCAACACAGGGTGAGAAATTTGGCCAGGTCGGAATACCTCCAGCAGTAGAGCAAGTTGCGACCGCCATTTTGAGCGATGCTGGATCGCGCCAACAATTGGCAGATCACTTTACTCGCTGCGCTGAGAATGGGGCGGAAGAGATTTATCAATCTCTGTTTCCAATGTTGATGATTGATGGCACTGAACTGTTTATACCGCTTCTCGATCCTCTGATTGTTCCTGATCTGCTCTTCAAACAACTCTGCGCTATCGTCGATAAGGGGGCTTACGAGCAGCAGGTCAAACGGCTGGTACGCGTTCTGGGGCATTGTGGCGCGACAGCTGTTCCTCGGGCGGCAGAACTATCCCAGGTCGCGGCAGGCAGGAGCCTGCGTTTGCGGTCTGCGGCGATTAATATCCTTGGTGGAACCGGTGAAGCAAGCGCAGTGCCTCCTTTACTCGTCTGCCTGGGTGATAAGGACCAATTCGTGATGAATCGTGCCATCAGTGCATTAATTCGTCTTGGTCCTGAGCATGTGCTATCGCCTTTACTGCAAGAGTTGAGAAATCATACACCATCAGCGGTGCGAAAACAAATTCACCTGGCAACAGGGAAAATTTTAGAACGCTTCCTCGCTGAATCAAGCCCTGCCAGGCGGCTCAATCAGTTCCAATACCAGAGCGTCATCAACCTTCTTCTAGCGGCGCTGTCCGCGAATTATGCCGTAGAGGTGCAGGAGGCGGCGCGAGAAATCCTTGTGCAGCAGGGTCAGAGTGAGAGTGGGGAAAAGGCCATTGACTTACTGGTACAGAATCTCGCGTCAAGCGATGAGGGAACGGCTCGCAGCGCGCTCAAGACGTTGCAAGATATCGGCCGGGCGGCGACTTCGCATCTGATAGGGCTATTACGCCAGCAGCCGCCTGAACTGGCGCGTGTGCGCATTGTCGAGGTATTCGGATACGTGCGCGATGAGCGGGCATTGCCCTACCTCCTCACGCTGCTAGCGGATCCTTCTATGACGGTGCAGCAATATGTCGCGCTGGCCTTGCGCGCTTATTCCCCGGCAAGCATTGCCGGCCTGATCGATGTGGCGCTGCATAGCGATAGCGATTTCGTTGCGATCAGGGCAGAGCAGGTATTAGGCGATATCGGCGCGGATGTCGTCAATCCGGTTATACAGGCATTATCCCCTGTGGAACCAGAACGCACGCACCTGCTGGTTCATGTCCTGGAGCGCGTGCGTGATCCACGAGCGCTTCCGGCTCTTATTTCCCTTTTGCAAACAGCGCAGGCAGAGCACACACTGCAACTGGCGATTATCCATGCGCTGGGCGAGTTCGCGGATGGGCGAGCCGTTCCACCCTTGCTTGCTATGCTGGCACATTCCAACCCAATGCTCTATGAGGGCGCGATCAATGCGCTCAGCCGCCTTGGTGCAGTAACCCTCGATCAGTTGATCGAATCATTGGAGGTTTATCAAGATGCGGAGCTCATCGCGCATGTGCAGCGGGCAATTCTCGGCATGGCGCATTTCCCAGGTGAGCAATTGTTGAATAGCCTGGCAAGGGCTAGCGATGCGCAGGCGGAACGCATCATCGATATATTCCTGGAAAAGGGGGCTGAAGCCGCGCAGGTAGTGGTGGCTAATCTCTTTCACCCGAACCGGCGTGTGCAGGATTGCGTGCGCCTGATGGTCGGCGAGATGAGCGGGCGCATTATTGTTCCGCCACTGCTGGACGAGTTAAATCGACCGGAGGCCCATTGGAGGGAAATAATAAGCGAATACCTGCTGCGGCACCCTCACGAGGCCATTCCTCCCCTGGTCGCATTGCTGGACGATCCTGAACGCGGCGAACCTGCTTTCGCGGTCTTATCAAACTTCGGCCCGGAGATACTCCCGATGCTGGTGCCAGGACTGGATTCATTGAACAACCTGGCGCAGGAGCGCTCGCGGCATATCCTGGTGGAGTTGGTACGCCAAATGCCCGAAGCGATTCATGAAGTTGTGCAGCTCTTCAACCTGGGGCTGCCACAACGCGCACGCGAGACGCTTGTGCATCTACTGGTCTACGACCTGGCCGAGATAAGCATTCCCACGCTGCTACAAGGACTGGAAGACGCGCACCTGGTGGGCCATGTTTCGGAGGTACTGGTGCGTATCGTGCAAGAGGATGGCAGGAGCGGCGAAATAGCGCTGAATGAGCTGCTGGATAGCCTGCGTATAGAGTCGAGGCGTCATGGCGCGGCATTTACGCTGGTTGACATCGGGGAAAGAGCCGTTCCTGGGGTAGGCAGGCTGATTACCGACACCGATGCCGATGTGGCAGAGGCCGCGCAGAACATATTGAGCGAGATGGGCGTCCCAGCCTTCGCTTTCATCTGGTCGGCGCAGAGTGATACAAGCAATCCCGAAAGACGCGAAGCAGCGCGCACAATCTTCCGCAAGATGCGCACGGTCGTTATCAAGGATGAGCTTGTCGAGTTGCTCAAGAGCAGTGAACTAGATAAAGTCTCTATGGCGCTGATATTGTTGTTGGAGCGCATTCACGATGAGGCCTTGCAGCCAGGGTCAGAGCATGAAATGATACCGGCGCTGCTGGAACATGTGCAAACGCATAGTGATGAGCAGGCGAGCCTGCGCGTGCTGGCATTGTTGCTACTACTGGGCACGAATATGGTGCTGGCTCACATGGTTCAAGCGCTGTATGACTATCCAAATCATCAGGAACGCATCATCCAGGCATTCTTGCTGCTCGGTGAGGAGGCGGAAGAGGCGCTTTTAGATATGCTGCACGATTCCGATGCGCCTGGCAGCCTGCGTGCCGAGGCGGCGGGAGTGCTAGGCATCATCGCGCCACACCAGGATATCCGGGAATATGCGAGCATGCTGGGTGAATATGGTCTATGGGCCGGGCGTTCGACCGGTCGCGCTAGCCTGCTGCAACCTGACCGGCTTGCTATCTCGCTGCGCGCCCTCGGCGGCCTGTTGGCAGGAGGCCATTGGGATATCAACGAATTACTCAGTATGCGTAATGCGAGCCGGGAGGGGAGCGCTGAGCGCGAACTGTATGATATTCTGCTGGGATGGCGCTATAGTCCGCATGTCTCACAGCTGGAACACGAGCTGGAACATGAGCGTGAGCAGCACAAGCAGGCTATTTTGAATTTCACGGATAAAATCTTCAATATGAATGCTGAGATAGAGGAACTGGAACATGAGCTGGAGCAGGTACGCCAGGAACATAGTTCGCGCAGTGAGGAATTAGAGCAGGCGGTGCGGGAGATAGAGCATTTACAGGCCAACCTGAACGAGGCTTTGCAGGAGAAGCAGACGATGCGCAACAGGCTGCAACAGGCGCTGAAGGAGAATGAGGCGCTCCGGTCTGAAAATCAGCGTTGGAGCGCCTATAGCGACCAGCTAGAAAATGAGATCAAGTATTTAAAGGGCTCATGAAACTCTCCTCTTAGCAATCGGGCGGGCAACCACGATTAAAAATCAGGTGGACGACCACAAGGGCCGTCCTTACTTGTAACTTGCGGCATACTAGGGTATCATGGGGAAGGCTTGTGTTATCACAATAATCAATTATGCCATACAGTAGGAGAATAACATGCAGAGTTTCTTAACAAGCCCGAGCCGGCCAGCTTTGCGCAACGGGCTTATCTTTGGCATCGCTCTCGGCATTATCGAGGTGCTGTTTAGCTTTATAAGTCAAGCGGCTGTCCTGGGTGGCATTGGTACGCTTATAGCTTACGGATTGTATATTCTATTCGGATTCATCGCCGGCGTGCGGGCTTCACAACTAACCGGTAAGACGACAACAGGCGTGGCAGCCGGTGTATGGGCGGGTCTTTTCAGCTCTCTGGTCTCTTCTCTGGTTTCTTTCATTCTCGTCTTAGTCAATATAAACAGTATCGTTGCGACTTTTCAGGATCAGGCAAGAAAGACTCACCAGAACCCGGCTGTCTATACATCCCAGACGGTCATCGAGATCGAGTTGTTTGTGCTTGTGATCGTGATTATCGTGGCGCTGCTGCTTGGATTGGCAGGTGGAGCAATTGGCGGCGCTATCGGCAAAAATCGTTACGTTCCTACGGAAGAATACGAGGAATCATTCTTCGTGCCTCCACTCAGAGAACCAACCGCATCAAGCACGGAAACGCCGCCCGAGGAAACGACGGAGAATGAGGCAGCTCCGACAGAGATTTCGCCGACCGAGAAGTCACCGCTGGAATGATTGGGGACAAAAAATTCCTCAAGGAAGTGGGTCCTTCAGAGTAACCGCAAGAAGCTTCCTGGTTTCTCTGTGCTGGAATAAAGACACGCTAAATAATTATGAGGCCAAAACTGCAAGCTAGAGAGGCGATTGAGCGGGTACGCAGGAAACGCCCAGGTTCGATTGAGACGGCTGAGCAAGAGACGGTGGTTGAGGATTTTGAGCGGATGCGCCGGGAGAAGCACGCTCGCTCAACCAACTCGCATACATCTTAACTTAAGGCGGCAAGAAGTGTATCCTAGCCCAGGGCGACCACAAGGGTCTCCACCCCATCTCCACACCTCGCCCACCCTTACAATGACTCCGTGCTCCGCAGGGGCCGCCTCGTTGTCATTGTAAGGGCGGGGGCAGTTGGGACGAGGGGTTGGGACCCTTGTGGTCGCCCTCTCGGTGCTGGCTTGTACTATTTTAACTTGACACATATGGGTCAAATATATCACATCCCTCGTGGATAGAGACAGGAGGCCATACTAGACAAAAATCTCTTCAGTATGTTAGCCTATAGAAGGCGCCGACGAAAGCGCATGGTTCAGGATATTCTGCGAGAATCTTGGGTCTACAAAGAGATCGGGCCGGAATACTTCAAGCAAGGGATTGCGCAGGGTATCGAGCAAGGCATCTTATGTAGATACGAGTGCAGAGAAACATTGAGTAGCCAGGCCACGTAGACCTTCAAAATACCCTGCGCAAAGCGGCACTGGCCGCGAAATAGCCGCACATGCCGTGTACGCCGCCGCCGGGCGGGGTCGATGACGAGCAGATATAGAGATGCTTGTCGGGGGTCGAGTAGGGTACGAGGCGGATGGCGGGGCGCGTGAAGAGCTGCAGGAAATCCTGCACACCGCCGTTGATGTCGCCACCAATATAATTGGCGTTGTACTCTTCGAGTTCGAACGGTGACATGGTGTGACGGGCCAGGATGCGGTCGCGAAAGCCGGGCGCGAAACGCTCGATCTGCGTTTCGATGCGCTCCGTCATGTCGAAGGTCGAGCCGTGAGGGACGTGGCAATAGGCCCAGAGGGTCTGCTTTCCGGCAGGAGCGCGCGTAGGGTCGAACAGGCTCTGCTGAGCGGCGATGACGAAAGGCTTTTCAGGGGGTATCCCCTTCCAGCAGGCCGATTCAGACGCGGCTATCTCCGCAAAGGTTCCGCCGATATGGACGGTTCCGGCGCGCAGACATGCTTCCGCCTTCCAGGGCACCGGACCATCCAGTGCGAAATCAACTTTGAAGACGCCGGGGCCATAGCGATAGTGTCGAAGCTGCTGCCTGTATAAACCCGTTAAGCGATTATCGGCGATGCGCAATAACTGGCGCGGCGTTACATCAAGAAAGGTTGTTTGCGCTTCAGGCAGCGTATCGAGCGAGTTGACCTCGAAATTTGTAACAACTTCACCGCCCAATGAATGCAAATAAGCGGCCATGGCATCGGTGATTTTCTGAGCGCCGCCGCGTGGGAATGGCCATCCTGCAATATGCCCAGGCAGACCGACCATCAGGCCGAAGGCTGCGCTGGGTGGTCGATTGAGGGGCAGCATGGAGTGCGCGGCGAGGCCGGCGAAAAGGGCACGGGCGCGCTCCCCTTTAAATTCGGTTTCCGCGACACTTCTGGCCGAACGTATGGCACGCAATCCAAAAGGAGCCAGGACGAAGGGATGCACCAGGGACGATATCCGCAAGGGACCAAGGAACGCGTTTTCGATGATGTTCCAATGCCTGACCAGCGGATTCACCATCTTTTCGTATGCGACAGCATCACAGCCCAGGGTTGCAGACGTCTGCTCTACTGAACGTTCAAGCACCACCGCCGTGCCATCATCGAGCGGGTGAGCAAGGGGAGCAGGGGGCTGAATCCATTCCAGGCCATATGTCGCAAGTGGTAACGAACGAAGAAATGGGGAGGCTAGCGCAAGTGGATGAATGGCGGAACAGACATCGTGCAGGAAACCGG
This sequence comes from Ktedonobacteraceae bacterium, assembly GCA_035294305.1. GTDB lineage: Bacteria > Chloroflexota > Ktedonobacteria > Ktedonobacterales > Ktedonobacteraceae > DASRBN01. Next base: position 61,667 of record DATGLD010000037.1, read on the forward strand.
GCAATGTCAGTTCTCTGGTACGAGCGCCACCCCCTATTGTGTCCTTGGCCTCGAAAACGATTACTGATCGGCCTGTCCGCGCGATGGTGATAGCAGCGGACAGGCCGTTTGGTCCCGATCCAACTACAACGGCATCATAACGTTTTGACATGCATACTGCTTTTCACGAGTAACAATCTGGCTTCTACTGTCAATGCCTCAGAAATCCGCAGGGCGAGGTGAAGCCACGCAGGCTCAGAATGGCGCGCGATTCTTCGCTTTACTCAGAATCGCTGTCCACCTAACCTTCAGGGCCTATAGACCCTGTGTTAGTAGTATACCGCAAGGGAATCCACCCTTATGGTACCAACTCGCCCGATTGTACTTTCAACATCAGTCTGAGCCAGGCCAACGTCTGCGGCATCGAAACCGGTAAGGAGAACCGGTAATGTGTATCATGATCACCGGGTGTGCCTGGTTCTACCTCTAATCTTCTTATGTCAAGTACACTGATTCCCGCACTATTCATATTGATATGATGCTCGTTGACGGCCTTTGCCGCAGCAATCGAGGCCGGGATGGCATCTTTCTTCTCATGAGTATAAGGCTCGGATTCAAGGCCTACTATATCTTCGCGGCTTATTCTTTGCCCGCTGAGAAATTGTATTGCCGTCATAGAATTGGAGGTCAGGCCTTCGTTTTCACGAGCCAGCATCTCATTCAATTTCTCAGGCGAGGTAGAGAAGAATACGCGGATACGCTCTTGCGGCACACTGCTAAGCATCTTGATTAAACCCATGATTGATTCCAGAGATGTTAACAGGGTTGATTTCCATTGCCAGTGCGCGGTTTCATTTGCGCGCAAGGCGACACGGTAGTAGATCATGGCATAACTCCTTTTTGCATTTGTTTTGGCCAGAGAATTGTAACTATTCAGGAGTCCTAGAAGGCTTGTCTAAAGACGAAAAAGCGACTACAGTAAAGCCATGACGCCCGAAGAACAGGGCTATTTAAAAGTCCTAAAAGGAAGAAAAGTAGGTCATTCCTTGCTAGAATGAGGGAAATCTCATCAACTCAGAAAGCGAGGAATGACTGGCATGAACTATATCACGTTGGCAGAAGCGATGGAACAGATCGGATG
>DATGLD010000038.1:0-82884 GCA_035294305.1 Ktedonobacteraceae bacterium
CTCATGAGAAGCATAGATGGTGTTGCCGACACATTCCTCTTTCACGGATCCGAAAAAACGCTCCCTCGCTGCATTATCCCAACAATTGCCTGTGCGTGACATACTGACCACAATCCCGGCTTGTTCTAAACTCAGGCGATATGCTCGTGAAGTATACTGGCTTCCTCGATCACTGTGATGCAGGAGTCCAGCCTCGGGGTGGCGGCGAGAAAGCAGGCAAAATACCAGTTCCGCTTCAAGATGCAAAAATTCATCTTTTACAGATGATGCAACTTGCCAGGAGATGAAAAGATTTCTAGCCGATATGATATGGTGCTATTCCCTGCTTGCGTTGTTAGTCAATACGTTTCCATGTTCAACCCCCTCAATTGCTTGGATTGTCACGATCTCTATTGATTCCCTAACCGTGGTCGCGGCCAGGCAGCCATCTCAGTTGGACAACTGGACGCCGGAGATGCTTCACTGCTCAGCATGACATGCCTCCGGAGGCATGTCATGCTGAGCAGTGAAGCATCTCCGGCTGGCTTCCGGGTAATCACCGGCGCAATCTCACTTGACACCCTTTCTCTCTGCGTGCTAGCATGAACGCAGAACTACTCAAGTGAGACTCAACTGCGCGGCCCACCATGACACGGCTGTCAGATTACAAGCGGGCAGTATGCAGCTAACATAGCAGAAAAGGAAGGAACATTATGGGATTGGGGCGGGAAGACCTCCTGCAAGTCTACTATTTTATGCGCCTCACGCGGGCTATGGAAGACCGCACGAGAACGTTATTTTTGCAGGGGCGGGTCGTGGGGGGAGTATACACCGCTCAGGGGCATGAGGCCACGACTGTGGGTGCAGCGATGATGCTGGGAAAAGATGACTTTATTGTGCCGCAGCATCGCGACCTCGGCATGCACCTGGTGCGTGGCACATCTCCACGCGCCGTGATGTGCCAGTGGCTGGCGCGTGGCAATTCTCCCACGCTGGGACGCGATGGACAATTGCACATCGGCGATATCCATCATGGCATCGCGCCGAGCATCAGCATGTTGGGCGAATCACTGCCCGTCGCATGCGGTATTGGACTTACTATGAAAATGCGCAAGCGTTCGACGATTGTGCTGGCCGGCTTCGGAGATGGAGCAGCCAATACCGGCCCATTCCATGAGGCCCTGAATTTTGCTTCGGTGCAGAAACTGCCCATCGTCTTCCTCATCGAAAATAATGGCTATGCCTACTCCACGCCGAATAATAAGGAATTTGCCATCGAGAATCTTGCGGACCGCGCCGTGGCCTATGGCATACCGGGTGAGACAGTCGATGGCAATGATGTGCTGGCGGTAATAGAGGCGGTCGAGCGAGCCATAGCACATGTTCGGAGCGGCAAAGGACCTGCGCTGCTGGAATGCAAAACATTTCGCGTGCGTGGGCATTCCGAAGCAGATAAGGCCGACTACGTGCCCAAAGAACTGCTTGCCGAATGGTTGAAAAAAGACCCCATCCAGCGTTTCGAACGCTACTTGAGCGAGCAGGGTATCTTGACGCCGGAAAACAAGGCCGAAATCGAGCAAAAAGTCAAGGCAGTGGTTGATGATGCCGTGCGGTTTGCGGAAGAGAGTCCGGCGCCTGACCCTGCAACGGTTGCCGATTATATCTTTGCTCCCGACGGGCCAATTGCCATTGTCGGCGAACCTGGGGCCAGTGATTCCCACTACGTCAATGCAATAGATACACGCACGGGTGAACCTTTTACCACCATCTCAAATGCCCCGGCGCAGTTGCATGCGCCGAAAACTGTACCCGAGGAGGTTGGACGGAGATGAGCGAAGTGACGTACCTGGAAGCCATTAGCCAGGCCATTCGTGAAGAGATGCGGCGCGACGAGGCCGTTTTCCTGCTTGGCGAGGATGTAGGAACCTATGGCGGCGCGTTCAAGGTGAGCGCCGGTTTCCTCGAAGAGTTCGGGCCGGAGCGCGTCATCGATACACCGATGTCGGAGGCCGCTATTATCGGTTCCGCGGTTGGTGCAGCCTTAATGGGTATGCGCCCCATTGCCGAGATGCAGTTCATCGACTTCATCGCCAGCGGCTTCGACCAGATCATCAACATGGCGAGTAAGATGTACTGGCGCTCCGGTATGCCCGTGCCAATGGTCGTTCGCGGCCCCTCCGGTGGGGGAACGAAAGGCGGCCCTTTCCATTCGGCGAGTCCGGAGGCCTGGTTTTTCCATACACCAGGCATCAAGGTAGTTGTGCCCGCGACGGCATATGATGCCAAGGGGCTGTTGAAAGCGGCCATTCGCGATAATAATCCCGTGCTGTACCTCGAACATAAATTGCTCTATCGCATGCCGGAATTGCGCGAGGAACTGCCCGCCGAAGACTACGTTGTGCCGATAGGCAAGGCCGTCGTGCGCCGTGAGGGGCAGGATATGACCATCCTGACCTACGGAGCGATGGTACACCAGTCTCTGAAGGCGGCGCAAACCCTGGAAGAAGAGGATGATCTGGAGGTCGAGGTGCTCGACCTGCGGAGCCTGGCGCCACTCGACCGCGAGGCCATCCTGGAGTCGGTGAAGCGCACGAACAAGGTACTGATTGTGCATGAAGACACGCTAACAGGCGGTATCGGAGCCGAACTGGCTGCCATCCTGTCCGAGGATCTATTCGAGTACCTGGATGGTCCGATTACGCGCGTAGCCGCGCCGGACGCGCCGTTTCCCTACGCGCCTCCCCTGGAGGCCGCGTATTTGCCCGACGAAGAGAAAATTCTCACGGCGGCGCGGAAGCTGGCAGCGTATTAGTAAGGGCGTACCCTGGAGTGGTAAGCACGCTGTGAACATGATTATTTTTATGATCATAACTGACAAAGGAGTCACATTAAGATGGCAACACCGGTGAAGATGCCACGATTGGGTGAATCGGTGGCTGAGGGAACAGTAGCGAACTGGTTGAAAAAAGAGGGTGATTGGGTAGAGCGAGACGAGTCGCTGGCGGAAATCATTACCGATAAGATCAATGCCGAATTGCCCTCGCCCGTTGCGGGCCGGTTGACGAAGATTCTCGTCAAGGCCGACGAGACGGTGCCTGTAGGGGTCGATATCGCGCTCATCGAAGAAAATGCCGATGTCACAGCTTCTCCACCGGCTGAAGCTGCGCCCGGGCCGGACGCGGCTCCCGTGGAGACCCCCAATCAGGCGACCATACCGGTGATAGAGCAACGGACCGTGGCTCCCGCTGGTGGCAATGGCGCAAGCGCAGTCCCGCAGCAGGCGCGTCCAGAACGTATAGGTGAGGAGGAGCGGCAGCGTATCTCCCCCCTGGCGCGGCGATTGGCGCGCGAGCATGATATCGACCTGAATGCCATCGCGGGAACGGGCATTGGCGGGCGTGTGCGTAGAGACGATATTCTGGCATACATCGCGGCGCGGTCCCAGCGCGAGCCTGTCACTGCCGCGGCTGCCGTAACACAGGCGGCTGCACCCGCCAGGCCCGCGCCTCCTACGCCTCCACCGCCTGCTGTGCCGTCAGCGCCATCCATGAAGCCAGAGCCTGCCCCGGCAGCCCCTCCTGCTCCAACGGTAGCGGGCGAGGATGAAGAGGTTGTGACGCCGAGCCGCATGCGACTGGCAATCGCCGAACACATGGTGCGCAGCAAGCGCACGTCTCCGCATGCCACGACAGTGGTCGAGGTCGATATGACCAACATCGCTAAATGGCTGGAGAAGCATAAGGATGAGTTTAAGAAACGCGAGGGCTATGGCATCAGCTTTGTCCCGTTCGTCATGAAGGCCGTATGTGAGGGTATCCGCCAGGTGCCACTGATGAACTCAAGCTGGACGGAAGACAACAAGATCATCATCAAGAAGCGCATCAATCTTGGTATCGCCGTCGCAACCGACCTGGGACTGGTTGTTCCGACCATCCACGACGCCGATCAATATACGATTGCGGGACTGGCAAAGCAGGTTGCGGCAGTTGCACAGCGCGCGCGTGCCAACAAGTTAACCATACAGGACATGCAGGGCAGCACGTTTGTTGTGAATAATCCTGGCACATTTGGTACAATTATCTCAGTGCCAATTATCAATCAACCGCATGCCGGTATTCTAAGCATGGATGCGGTAGTCAAGCGGCCGGTTGTGATCGAGGATGACGCCATTGCTGTTCGCTCAATGATGTACCTGTGTCTATCCTTCGACCATCGCATTCTAGATGGTGCGGGCGCCGCGAGTTTCTTACAGGCAGTGCGCACCAAACTACAGAGTTACGGGCGAGAAATCGACGTGTATTAATGCGCATTTGCCGGTGACGTGGAAAATGTAGGGGCCGATTCATCGTGCCCACCGCCGATTCATCGGCCAAAGGGAAAACAACTATGGCGACCATGATTCCGGAACGGCGCCCTGAGTGGCTCAGGGTACGCCCGCCAAAAGGAGAAAACTACGAGAACCTGCGGCAGTTGATGCGCAGCAAGGAGTTGCACACCGTCTGTGAGGAGGCGCGCTGCCCAAATATCGGTGAATGCTGGGGGCATAAAACAGCCACCTTCATGATCCTTGGGCGCATCTGCACGCGCAGCTGCGGCTTCTGCGCTGTGGAAACTGGTCGCCCAATCGGGCTCGACTGGGAGGAACCAAAGCGCGTCGCGGAAGCTGTGCAGAAGATGGGCCTGCGCCACGCCGTTGTGACCTCTGTCAATCGCGACGAGCTGAAGGATGGCGGCGCGGCCATTTTTGCCGCCACCATTCGCTGGATTCGCCGCCTGAACCCTGAATGCCGGGTCGAGGTGTTAACACCTGACTTCAAGGGTGTCTACGAGGCGTTGCAAGTAGTCATGGATGCAAGGCCCGATGTTTATAATCACAACGTTGAAACGATTCCTCGCCTCTACAAACGCGTGCGCCCGCAAGCCATCTACAAGCGCTCGCTGCAAGTATTGAAATGGGCTAAGGAGATGAATCCGACCGCTCCAACAAAATCAGGCTTTATGCTCGGCCTCGGCGAGACCTGGGACGAAATTATCGAAGTCATGCGCGACCTGCGCGAACATGATGTAGATATCCTGACAATAGGGCAATACCTGCGCCCATCGTTCCAGCATCTGCCTATCCAGCGCTATGTGCCGCTCGAAGAGTTTGCCGCCCTCAAAGCCGAAGGCAAGAAGATGGGCTTCCGTCACGTCGAATCGGGACCGTTTGTGCGCAGTTCATACCATGCTCACGAGCAGGCGGATGGCGCGACAAAGGAGATAAATGAAGACGACCGTTAACGACATCAATATAGCGTATGATGACCATGGCATAGGGTTGCCGGTGCTATTCTTGCACGCCTTTCCACTAAATCGAAATATGTGGGAAGGCGAATTGACGGCACTCCTCTTAGAAGAACGCTACCGGCTCGTCGCACTGGATTGGCCGGGCTTCGGCGAGAGCGAGATCGCCGCCGATATCTCGACTATGGATGTCTTCGCGGACTATCTTGCCGGGTTAATGGATACGCTGGGAATGCAATCCGCCGTCCTCTGTGGCCTTTCGATGGGAGGGTACGCGGCTTTTGCGTTTCTGCGTAAATATCCGCGGCGCGTAGCCGGGCTGATCCTGGCTGATACAAGGCCTGGAGCCGATACACTGGAGGCACAGGCCAATCGCGAGAATGTGGCACGCGTAGCCGAAACCCAGGGAACCGGCGCCATCGCCGATATGCAGATGCCGCGCCTGCTCTCGGACTATACACGCCAGCACCATCCCGAAGTTGAACTGCGCGTGCGCCAACTTATCAACGCGGCAACTCCCAGGGGCATCGCCGCCGCATCGCGAGGCATGGCGCAGAGGGCCGATTCAACCGATCTGCTTCCCGGTATCGCCTGTCCCACGCTGGTAGTCGTTGGCGAACAAGACGCTTTGACACCGCCAGATGTAGCGCGGGACTATGCGGCAAAAATTCCCAACGCCTTATTTATCACTATACCGAACGCCGGCCATCTCTCGAATTTAGAGCAACCAGAAGCATTTCTTCAGGCTATTGGCGGTTTTTTGCGCGGCACATTTTGAACTCAGGGTGGGGTGTAGGGACCAGATACTACGTTTCCGATCAGATGAGTGCGAAGCGCTGGCTGCGGTCGAGCGGCGTTTCTGATCGGAATACGACCACAGATCGCATCCGGGCGGGGTCCTCCCCTCCAATCGCCTCAATGAATAGAAAGAAATATCAGAGTGAATTGGATGAAACAGCCATTGCATTATCCAGGCAGGCATGTGCCAATTGTGCTGGTCGTGGACGATAATCCTGCCATTCGTGATATGGTCTCCTGGGCGCTCGAATTGGATGGCTATGAACCGGCGGAAGCTGCCGAGGGATTCGAAGCTCTGGCCTGGATTGATAATGCCGCGCGCGAAGGCCGCTATCCCGCTGTCATCCTGCTCGACCTCGCTATGCCCGGCATGAATGGCAACGCCTTCATCGACCGGTTACGAGCGCAATGGGAGGCGAAACATCCCTTGCCCGCTATCATCGTTATTACTGCCGCTACTGAACAGCAGGATCAAAACGTGTTTCCGTCCCCCGTCAAACACGTCATTGTCAAGCCCTTTCACGTCCGCGACCTCCTGGATGCTGTGCGCAAAGTGACAGACTAAAGTACTAGCTTTCTCCTCACTTTTTTCCAAATCCGCAGAAAAGCCCATGGCTGGCGTTCAAATCAGGTAGAATATTCTGACCATTTTTGGCAACATTTGTAAATCCGCCCTGGTAGGTGAGAGAGGCTTAGTATGAAAATACGTACCATCTATCCGATAGTGTTAGTACCAGTATTATCCCTCGTAATCGTGGCCGCCTTATTGTTTCTTTATATCTCCCCATTTACGCATGCCACTACGGTGATACCACGTGTAAGCATGGCAAATACCGCCTCAGCAAACGCTATTTGTCAGGGGAATACGCATTGTACGTTCGTGTCCTCAACAGCGACCGGACAGTCAATCAACCTGGCGCTCGGCCTGAAATTGCGTAACGCGGATAATCTTACTGCGTACCTGAAAGCGGTCACCGACCCGCAATCCATCTACTATCATCACTATCTCAATGCCGCCTCGTTTGACGCGCTGTATGCGCCGCTTCCCCAGAGCGAAGCTGCCATCGCCAGCTTTCTGCGCTCCTATGGCTTCAAAATCACCGCTACCTACTCCAATCACCTGCTCGTTGACGCCGTTGGCACCGTAGCCCAGGCGGAAGCGGCATTTCAGGTGCGGATCAATAATTATCGCACTGATAATGGACACCTCTTTTATGCCAATGCCGCCACTCCCACACTTCCGGCCAACGTCGCGCCTTTCGTCGCCTCGATAAGTGGATTGGACGATTCGATCCAATATTCGCGCCAGCCCATCACCCCGGGTGACGCCATCCTGCATACCAGCGGTCAGAAACAAACGTCCCGGCAATCCACCGCTTGCCCGCAGCCCGGTTCGCCTACCTACCCCACCTCCTATGTACCCAAACAAATTGCTACCGCCTATGATTTTAACGGTTTTTACAACGCGGGCATGTATGGCGAAGGACAAACAGTTGGTCTGCTTGAACTCGATGGATTTTCGGCAAAAGACATTGCCACTTATACTGCCTGTTTCGGTGGAACACACACATTCATAAAGACTATCCCCATCGATGGATACAATGGAGTGGCGGGAGCGAATGCCGCCGAAGTCGAACTCGACATCGAAACTGTGCTGGGACTCGCTCCGCATCTTTCCACCCTGCGCGTCTATGAGGCCTCAGCTAGCTCGCTGGCCGCCTATAACGACGCCTGGGCCCGTATCGTCAGCGATGTTACGCCGGTAGTAAGCACCAGCTGGGTCTTCTGCGAAGAGGCGCCCGGCATGTCCGGCGAAATCGCCCAGGAAAATATCTTCTTCCAGGCAGCCGCGGTCCAGGGACAAACGATCCTGGCCGCCAGCGGTGACTCCGGCGCATCAGGTTGCTACGACCCCAGGACCGGTCAGAATACACAACTCGCGGTGGACGACCCTGCCTCGCAACCCTACGTCACCGGCGTAGGCGGCACCACCCTGCGTATCAATTTCGACAACACCATTCAATCCGAGCAGGTATGGAATGACCGTGCCATAAAAAATGGCGCCAGCGGCGGCGGCATCAGCCAGGTCTGGCCGATGCCCTCCTGGCAGCAAGGGCCTGGCGTCGCCAATGCCTACACCGACGGCTATCGTGAAGTTCCCGATGTTGCCCTTAATGCCGACCCGCAGACCGGCTACGACATCTATTGCAGCGTTGGTGGATGCGCGGGAAGCCATGGTTGGCAGGTCATCGGTGGCACCTCGGCAGCCGCTCCCGCCTGGGCCGCCATGGTCGCCCTCGCCAATCAGGCCTCCATCAAAGCCGGCGGCTTCCTGGAGGGCTTTCTGAACCCCGCCCTCTATGATATTGCCCATGGCGCCCCTGGCACATCCTATGCAGACGCCTTCCACGATGTCGTACCCGTCCAGGGCGGCGTCAACAACAACGACTATGTTGGCGATGGCGGCGCCTATCCCGACACCACCACCTATGACCTCACCACCGGCTTAGGTTCCTTCGACGCCTACAAATTATCGCAAAACCTCAATATCCTCGCCCAGGGAGCTCCACAGCAAAACGTCGCCACCAGCACCGTCTGGTACTTCGCCGAGGGCCGAGTCGGCGCCGATTTTCAGGAATTCCTCACCCTGGAAAATCCCGACCCCCTCCAGACCGCTCAGGTGCGCGTGCAGTATCTCTTCGAAGGGCACACCGGCCCCGCCATCATGCATAGCGTGCCACCGCAGAGCCGCGCCACTGTCAACGTCAACCAGGACCTCCACATCCCTTATGCTGGCCCGGGCTATTCCATCTCCATGATCGTCACCTCTGTCAACCAGGTCGGCATCGTAGCGGAGCGTCCCATGTACTTCTCATGGCACGGCATCAATAGCGGCACCGACGCTCTCGGAGCCACAAAATTAGCCCAGGATTTCTACTTCGCCGATATAGAAACCGAGCGTAACTACTCCAGCTTCGTCACCATCCTCAATCCGCCCGGCGGCAAGACTGCTAACGTCACCGTCACCTACGTCGCCTCTGGTGGCCAGATCGGCACCACTACCATCGTCGTCCCTCCCGGCCAGCGCGGCACCACTAATCCCATCAATCTCGGCATCTTCCGTACCTGCGCCATGTACGTGCATTCCGACCAGCCCGTCGTCGTAGAGCGCCCCATGTACTTCACCACCGCCCGCGGCAACATCAATGGCCCCGTCACAGGCGCTGCCACCGTCGTCGGTACCCAGGCGCCTCAAAATGACTGGCTCTTCGCCGAAGGCTATACCGGCCCCAACTTCCATGAATACCTCGTGCTCGCCAACTTTGACCCCACCGTCACCGCCAACGCCACCGTCACACTTGAGTATAGCAATGGTCAGGTCTATCCCACCACCATTGCCGTCCCACCGCAGTCGCAGTACTTCTTTGACGTCAATGCCGCTTCCGCCGGCTTCCCGCAAAGCACCACCGAACTATCCGCCGAAGTCACTTCTGACTCTCCCATCGTCGTCCAGCGCCAGGAGTACTTCCGCTTCAATCAGAATATCCCCGGCGGCACCGACGTCATCGGCGAACCCGGCCCCGCTAAAACATCTTACAGCTTCGCCGAAGGGTTTACGGCCAGCGGATTCAACGAATTTCTGACATTGCAGAACCCCAACACGAGCAGTGAGACTGTGGCCGTGACCCTCTACCTTGCCCACAGCATTACCGCGCAACAGATCGTCACCATCGGACCTCAGACGCGTGTTACCCTTAATATCAACAGCATCGTGGTCCCCATCGCGCAGTCCAATCCCAGCGCCGGCTACGAAGTCTCGCTCTCTGTCCAGGCGCAAAGCGGCACCATCGTCGCCGAACGCCCCATGTACTTCGACTATGGCAACAACACCGCCTTTGGAGGAACAGACGTGGTGGGATTCACAGGATAGCCTCGTTGCAGGACACAGCAGGGGTTGAACGATGGCAACGGTCGTCATCGTTCAACCCCTGCTGCGTTTGAGCGCATAAAATGCTAATTCTGCGTTATGGTGATGGAATACCCCCCGCTGTTATCGCTCGGATCGGGATCGCCGACTCCGAAGTAGATCACTCCTCCCGGCGCATTCATCGTGAATGTATAGTAATGGGAGCCATTATAGCCAGGTATACCTCCTAGGATATAGTTATCGACGGGGTTCCCATCGACGGTGAGCGTCCACGTGGGAAGACTACTTCTATGCCAGGGTGATACAGGGGTCTGCATACCATTGGTAAAGATGTAGAACGCATCCGAAAGGGCATGCACATTGTATGCCTCTCCATAACCGCTGATTTGCACTGTCACCGTTCCATGATACGCATTGACGGTAGGAACACCGCCTTCACCCGAGGTAAAAGGCACGTAGAGACTCTCTGATACCGGTGGCTGTGGAGTCGGCGACGGTGTTGGCGTCGGACTCTGAGTCGGTGTTGGTGTTGGTGGTGGTGGCGCATGAGTCGGCGACGGTGTTGGATATGGGGCATGAGTCGGGGATGGATTCGGCGGTCTCGTTGGATACCTTGTCGGCGTCGGTGTTGTTCCCGGCTGCACGGGTCCCATTACAGTTAAGGAAACATTCAGGCTGGCAGTTCCACCATTGGAATGGATCGTGATTGCGCCGAGATAGTTTCCAGGTACCAGGCTGCTGCTATCGGCTACCGCATAGATGGACTGTGGCAATGCGCCGGATTTCACCGTCCCTGTGCTGCTGGTCAGATGCAGCCAGCTGGACCCTCCCGTGCCGGCGCTCCAATTCAGCGTCTGATTGCCCACATTGCCAATCGTGATGAGCTGCATGCCCTGCCGGTTGGTCAATAGCGTGCCAAAATCAATGCTGCCCGGATTGACATCCAGCACTGCTCCATTGTGATGTGGCCCTACCTGTAATTTGACCTGCACCTGCGCATCCCCGCCGTTAGAACTGATATGCAGCATACTCGTGTATGTGCCCTCTTTCAATGCACGCGTATCGGCTATGATATTGATCGTTTGTTGCGGAGCTTTAGGCTCAATAATGCCTGTATTTTGTTGTAGCTTTAGCCATGGAGCATTCTCTGCCCCGGCTGACCAGATCAGTCTTGCATCCCCGCTATTGCCGATCACGATTGAGAGCGCCGGCTGCACCCCCATTGCCACCTCGCCAAAATCCAGCACCTTCTCACTAATCGTGATCTGCGGAGCCCTGGGTACAATCGTGAAAGAAGTCTGCGCGCTCCAGATGCCTGCTGAGGCATCCAGCGTATGCACGCCTACTGCCCACGTATCGTTCACCCAGATCGTAATTGCGAAGCTGCCCGAGCTACTGGCTACAAGCGAACTGCTCAGCGGATCGTCCAGGGCTGCATAGTTCTGCGATCCTGTAGGGACAACGCCTTGTGCCTGTCCTCCAGCATTGCCGCTGTACCAGGCTTCTCCTGTCGCGTCACTTCCCATAGAGGTAAGGTTTGTGCTGCCGTCAAGGGTGAGCGAGATGCCTGTTCCCGGCACAAAGCCACTGCCCAGCACCTTGAGAGTTGAGCCTGGTGTCACCTTATTGCTCCCGCTAATTGCAAGCGCCGGATGAAAGAAGATCAGTAGCGAGCCGAAGACGCCAGATAGGATAAGTACCAGGATAGCAATGATCGCGGCCAGAATGATAAGCCACCTGCGGGGTTTGTTTTGCCGGTTATTGCTGTGGGGCATCCGGTTTGCGGGCGCCGGCGTCACATATGTTTCCTCATAGGGTGAAGGTGTCAGCGGCCCTGCAAACGGTGGTACAGGTAGCGGCATCGAGTTGCCGGATACCGGTGAAGCAGCGGGAAAGGCTGCGCCTGCTTTACCCGGGTCTGAATCTAATTGCTCTGGTGCAGGTAGCAATGTAGGAGGAAAGGGGGTAACAGGATTTGGATTCACAGGATAAGCCAGCTGTTCGCGAGGCCCTGTGCTGAGCTGCCTGGTATCTCCAGGAATCACCTGTGGCATCGCCGCGAGTTTTTGTGACGATGTATTAGCGTGAGGTAAAGAAACAGTAGGAGCTTGCGAAGACTGCATCGCGGCAGGGCTGCTGGGCACCTGCGGTGCCTGTACAGCAGGAAGCGGCGCTGAAAGCGTGGGGTATGAGGCAGAGATGGCGGGCAGGCGTCCCTGAGAATTGGTCGGTAAATGCAATTCGGTGATAAAAGCCTTGATATCAGGGAAGCGGTCGGTGCGCTGCTTCGCCATTGCCCGCAGAATAGCATCCTCAACAAATTGAGGCAACTGCGGATTTAGCTGTGATGGAGGAATCGGGGCCTCCTGCATGTGTTTGAACCCCATAGCGAAGAAATCTTGCGCCGAAAATGGCCGTTGCCCCGTGAACAACTCATAGGCGACGCATCCCAGCGCATATTGATCGCTCTCCTTCGAAATCGAATTCTGGAACTGCTCGGGGGCCATGTAAGAAGGCGTGCCAATTACCGTGGCGAATTTGATGCTCGCTGTCTCTATCATCGTCGCCACACCAAAATCCGCCAATAGCGCCTCTCCTCTGGCATTGAAAAGAATATTTTCCGGCTTGATATCTCTATGTATAATATGCTGCTGGTGCGCGTAATAGAGCGCCTGCCCGATCTGTGTCAGGATCGTCAGCGTCTCCTGTACCGGCAAGGGATGCGGAGCATAGCGTTTGATCCTGTCACGAAGTGAGCCATTAGGAGCATATTCCGCCACCAGGTAAGGGAAACCTTCGTGAATGCCCACATCGAGAATAGGGAGAATATAGGGATGTTTGAGGACTTCCAGAAATTGTGCCTCGCGTAAGAAATTTTCGCGTTCCTCAGGTGAACTTAAGCGGGTAGTGTGTAATAATTTGATGGCCACCGTGCGATTTTTGAGTAGCAGATGTTGAGCCAGGTACACACGGCCAAAAGCGCCACTATCGATTTCGCGTACAATACGGTAATTACCGATCTCCACATGAAGTTGATGATCATCACTCATAAAATCCCCCTTTATTTGTGATGCAGAACCTTTAAAGGGCATGCAAGTGAGAGTGCATGAAAATTAAGTTTATTGTAACAAAACTACAATGATTTAGCAATAGCCCATTTTATGTTTTCCATCAAGATTATATAAAAGTCAAGTAATTGCAGGCCGAGTCTTGCGTGAGCCGGAGCCCTGAGGAACGAAGGGGAAGAAGCTCACCTCCTAAAGAATCAGTATCAGGGTGTTGCTGTGACGGTGGCAGGCGGATTCGTCGCGCTGGCCCCAGGGGTAGGTGAAACCTGAGGCTCCGGCACGCTTATCTGCTTGATGCTGATCGTGATATGAGCCGTATTGGTTGGCACGCTATTCCAGAACAGGAAGGTACCGGCAAGGCTCACCAGCGCGGACTTCACGCCATTCTGCTGCGCCAGCACTGCCTGGGCATCTTGTACCGATTTCCCCGCGATTAACTTTGCCAGCGCCTGCTTCTGGGCGGTACTGAAGTTGAAATTCCAGATGCCCTCGGCGGCGATGACCAGCGAGAGCGTGCCTGCTTTTGGATCGGTGACGCTGGCGCTTAAGACGCTGGTGAGTATGTTGCCTGCAAGTACATAGCTGGGATCAAGATCAGAGCTAGCCTGGGCTTTGAGCATTGCGGACGCCGCCTCTTCAGGAGGCATGGGATCGTATACCTCGCCGCTGCATGAGAACGAAACGGTGACGTTGAAGGTGCTGGCGGCATCCCCCACGTTTTTATCTGCGGTCACTTTGGGGCTGCATTTCGGTGCACTGACCTCCTGCTCACCTGCTTTTAGCTCTGCCCTGTATGCTTGCTGTGCGTCGTCTAACACTGATGACATGAGCGGATTGGCGGCTCCATTGATATCGCCCTGCTGTACCACTGTATAGGTACCGGCATCCTTACCGCCAACGAACGATTGTGTGTTGTATATTTTAAGACCGCCGTAACCATCGTTATACGAGTAATAAAAAACATGCGGGCCAATGTTGCCGCTAGCTCCTGCTTTGACCATATGGGCGCGGAAGGTGCCCGTCTTTTGTGGATATACCTGCACATAAGAGTCGATAATCACTGATATGCCATTATTGCTGGTAAGGGTTTGTCCGACATTTGTGGAATAGATGTAGCCATTGGAACTATCGTCGTTTTCCAGCACCAGCGTTCCATAGGCCACAGTGGCTGAGGTATGGGCTATTCCTGTCGCTGTAGCGGAGGTTGTCTTTGACTTTGAGGCAGTGATCAGGCGTGCCCCGGTAACCTGATTGAGAGAGGTATTGGGATTTTTTGTTACCTGAGTAATTGTAAAGGTATTCTTCAAGTCTTTGTTGAGCGGGGTGATCGTCACTGTAGCGGTCGCGGGATAGGCGAAGGTATAGAAAGCCGCGACCCCGCCGGGAAGCAAAATTAGCAGCACTACCAGTATTGCTGCCAGCACGAGTGGCCAGCGTCTTCTTTTCCGGGGCGGTTGTTGTGTCGTTGTTTGCGCGGGGCTTGCATTTGGGCCGAGCATTTGACCCGCGCTTGCCGGGGCTGGAAAAGATGAAGGTGGCGCGGCTGCCTGTTGATAAGCCGGCGCTACCCCAGGAGGTGGTGGAGGGGTCTGCCCGTAGGCTGGTTGCCTGAAAGGTGAAGGGGTTGGTGGCGTGGCTACAGGATAGAGAACCGGCGGGTTCATGTTTGCATATTGTTGCGCAGGCAGGGTGGGCATATCCCTTTGTGTAGGCGCTGGAGTGGGCATCGCTGGGCCGGTTGCCTGAACAGTGGGGCCTGACTGCATCCATATCACCTCTTCGCTGCGGGAAATGGGTCCTGACGGCGAGGGTGGGAACTGTGAAGCCTGCGC
Organism: Ktedonobacteraceae bacterium; assembly: GCA_035294305.1. GTDB lineage: Bacteria > Chloroflexota > Ktedonobacteria > Ktedonobacterales > Ktedonobacteraceae > DASRBN01. Next base: position 14,889 of record DATGLD010000038.1, read on the forward strand.
AGGCGTGGGAGGTCCTCCTTGAAACTGGCCGGGGATATTATTGGGGAGAGTAGGTATAAATTGAGAGGCCACGACCGTAGAACCGCCAGTAATGGGCTCTGATGCCGCGGATATTGGGCGTTGATAGAGCTGCAAGGGGCGTAAAGCGGCGATGAACGCTGCTACATTTGGGAAACGCTCCATGCGCTCTTTGGCCATTGCCTTGAGAATGGCCTGTTCAATGTAAGCTGGAATGGCAGGGTTATATTGTTTCGGAGGTACGGGGGTCTCTGTCAGGTGCTTGTAACCCAGGGTGAAAGGATCGGGCGCCGAGAAAGGACGATGGCCGGTCAGTAATTCGTATGCGATACATGCCAGCGCGTATTGATCGCTCTCTTTGCTGATCGTGCCTTGAAATTGTTCTGGCGCCATATAAGGCGGGGAGCCGCTGGCCTCAACGAACTTGATCGAGGCCGTAGCCAGTGTCGTAGCGATACCGAAATCGGCAAGCAGGGCGTCTGCTTGCGCGTTGAAGAGAATGTTAGCAGGCTTCAAGTCGCGGTGAATGATGTTCTGTGCGTGGGCGTGATCTAATGCCAACCCTATCTGTGACAGAATCTTCAGTGACTCTTCCATCGGCAGCAGGCCAGGATCAATACGCTGTAAGCGATCGCGCAGCGAGCCAAGCGGCGCGTATTCCGTCACCAGGTAAGGGAATCCTTCATGAATGCCAACATCGAGAATCGGCAGGATATGCGGATGTTTCAGCATTTCGAGCAGCCGGGCCTCTCGCAGAAAGTTATCTCGTTCCTCCTGCGCATCCAGGTGAGAGGCATGCATCAGTTTGATCGCCCCGACGCGATTTTGTAAAAAAACGTGTTCGCAACGATAAACTGCTCCAAAGGAGCCGCTGCCAAGCTCGGCGAGTATGCGATAGTTGCCAATGGTTTTGCCAATGTAGCTGTTTGTTCCCATCTGCGCGTTTCCCCCTGGGTAACTCCTCATCTGAGATCACAATGCTCAGCTTTGATGAAATCCGAGTGAAAGAACGCTTACTTCATCAGCAGTAGCGTTTTGCTTGCATTCCACTGATAGATATCCATCGAACGATAGAAAAATGAACCAGCGGAATGGATTCCTGATGCCAGGTGTATCTCTTGCATGTTTAATACAGCAGTCATAAATTTTAGGCAATGAACCTTTACACAAAAATTTCGTGAAGAACAACCATTGTATTACACTGCAGAACCCAGGATGAGATAAAATACGCACTGGCTGTCCAGCCTGGCGCTCCTCGCGGAGGGCAACCATACGAAGTATAGCATGTATTTAGTTGTGAGGCAATATTCGTTTTGGTTTCAATGTGTATCAAGAAATAAATGGAAGAGGATAATGCAAGTTGGAAGCGATTAACCAGCTGTGCTGACCCGCCAAACCCTCATCGTGGTGTCTACTCCTACGGATGCGACGCGTGTGCTGTCCGGTGACCATGCGAGTCCATGGATGAGGGGAGGCTGGTTGTAATTGAGAATCCTCTTTCCCGTGGCAGCATCCCATACCTGAGCGTTACTGCCGCAGGTGGCGATAGATCTACCATCCGCCGCCCAATCCACTCCCTGTACAGGATCGGAGTGACCGCGGTAAATCAGCTTCGTCTGCCCGGAACTGGCATCCCACACTTGCGCCGTCTTATCAGAGCTGGCCGAGACGATCCGGCTGCTATCGGGCGACCATGCCAGTGACTGCACGCCTCTTGTATGCTTGCTATAAATCAGTATCTTTGTCCCTGTGCTTGCATCAATCACTTGCACAGTCGCATCGGCGCTGGCTGATGCAATGCGTGTGCCGTCCGGTGACCAGCGTAAAAACCAGATCAGGTCCGTATGCCCATCGTAAGTAAATAACGTGTTGCCATTAGCCGCATCCCACACCCTCACAAGCTTATCGTCGCCGGCCGAGGCGATATATTTACCGTTAGGAGACCATGTTACGTTTCGCACAAAGGCATTATGGCCCCTATAAGTCAGCACGTGCTCACCGCTCAATGCATCCCATACCTGTACCGTCATATCGGAGCTGGCCGAAGCGATGCGTGTCCCCGTTTTCGGCAGCCAGGCCAGCCCGTTCGTCGAACCCTTATGTCCTGTATAGCTGAACCGCCTTGCCCCCGTTCTGGCATCGCATATCTGTACCGTCGTATCCAGGCCCACGGAAGCGATCAGCGAACTGGATGGAGACCACGCCACGCCATAAACGTCCAGCGTATGCCCGGTATAGGTGAACAACGTCTCTGCCTCAGTAATCGGCGTCGCCTGTGACGCCTTCGCGGCCCCGGTTTGCTGCCGCTGACTTGACTCACGTAAGACTAGCTGCCAGATCGTTATGCCTCCCACAGTGGCAACTCCGGCCACCCCCAGCCCAATTAGCGCCGCGCGTCGTGAAATCTTGCGCTTGTCTTCGCCTGTAACCTCGCGCTCGGATGCCTGGAGGGACCGCTGGAATTGAGATTCGCTCCGCAAGCTCTGCTGAGCGCCTATTGCCGGTTGATCGACCCCCATGGATGTCCCCTGATGTATCGCCTCCACGCGTCTCCCCTGCTTGAAGGATGCGGAGACTCCGCCAGCTATGTCCGCTTGCGTGGTAGAGGAAAACGAAGTGGCGTCCATCGCGTATCCCATGCCTGGCATAGCCGCTGCTTCACTAAGCGGCGGTGTCACCGGGGCCTTCACCGGTGCTGGCGTATTGGGAGCGCCACTTTCTCTGCCCTCTGAGATTTCAGGCGTCGAGGAGGGTAATGGGGGTTGCAATGGCGGCATTGCGGCCCGGGCCGCAATGCCGGGCAGCGAACTTGTAGCAGGGGAAACATAGGGGCCACAGACCTGCTCTAAAGCGCCGGCAAAGAGTGCAATCGTCGCGAAGCGTTCCTGCCAATTTTTGGCCAGCGCTTTCATTACGACTGCCTCAACTTCAGGTGGAATGCCTGGCAGTTTCAGGTGCAAGGGTGGCGCCGGCGTTTGCAAGTGTTGCGCAAACAGATCGATGAAAGAACCTGAGAAAGGGCGCTCCCCGCACAACCACTCGTACACGATAATCCCCAGTGCATATTGATCACTCGCCGGGCGTGGTTTGCCTTGCAGTTGTTCCGGCGACATATAGCCTATCGTCCCTACAACCTCCTGCGTCCGTTCCAACTGCGAATTCTGGCTCACAACCGCGATTCCGAAATCGCTAATCAACACCTCGTTATTTCGCCCCAGCAGCAAGTTCTCCGGTTTGACATCGCGATGAATGAGCCGCCTATCGTGCGCATATTGCAAAGCATCTGCCGCCTGCCTGACATAGCTCAAAAGGACTGCCAGTGGCACGCGGGTCCCTCGTGGAAATCGCGTACGCAACGTGCCGTTCGGCGCGTATTCCATTACCAGGTAAGGCGTACCACCTGTTCTATGCAACTCGCCGGCATCCGTAATCGCATCGCCGCCCTCGATACCAAATTCCAGGATACGTATAATGTTTGGGTGATCCAGGCCTGCGATAATACGGGCCTCGTGCAGGAATTGCTCCAGTTCTCTGCTCGATAGTTGCACGCTGAGAACCTTAATCGCCGCCACTGTCTTGAGGAAAATATGTTCTGCCAGGTAAACTTCAGCCGTGCCACCCTGGCCTAAAAAATGCACCAGTCGGTAGTTTCCGAGCCGTTCTCCTACACGATTCATGTTGCACCCCAGGGGCAACCACATGACGAGCGCGATAAATCCGCACTCTAGAGGGTCGCCATCCCCTTATGGTCGCGTGTCCCCTACATGTGACCACTGGTGATCCCTTATAAGTTCTTCCCCTCTATGCAACCCGCCCATAAGGCCGGCTCCAGGCTGGATAAATCCATTCCCTACACCAGTCGCCCTGACGCGCGCAAACATAGAGGGGAGGCAGTGCGGGATATGGGGGAATCCAGTACTGCTGATGCTGAGATTGTAGAGGAATGCATTATGCCTGTCAAGTAGGGACAGTGCATTGTGCCTGTCCTCACTCGTGGGCTTGTCATCGCGCCCAGCGCCGATTCATCGGCCTCGTGTCCATTACCACAGCATTTTGTCAAAGTTAGTTATCATGTCCCTTGCTGTCACATCCAGCTTACCGCATCGATATAGACACTCGTCGTCGCGTTTGTCGGACTATTGAACTGAATGCCCAGCACCTGTGGTTGTCCGAGAATGGAGGCGGGAAGAGTGTAGCTCAGCCGATTCCATACCCCCGGTTGCAACCGCGTGAATGCCGCAGAATGCCAGTGGTACGCCTTGTCCATCACAAATATCTTTGCGGACAGCGCAATGTTCTTGTCCGGCAGGTAGAGATACGCGGAAACCGTCTGGCCTCCTCCGGGAGGGTTGGCCATGCTCACGTTATCTACCGCGACATATGGAAAGTCGTTGCTGCCACTATTGCTAAGCGTCACCTGCAAGGAGTGCTTGCCGTCCCGGGCGAAAGCCGTACTGATTTGCACAGGGCTGATGTTGCTACTATTTGCCGCCCAGCCGTCAGTGCTTCCATCCTCGAAAGAGAACGATGCATACTGGCTATGACCGGCAGGCGGCGCAAGCGCCGGCTCCTGGCCCTCGACAATCATGCGCTGGTACTCGTTCCGCACTACCTGTCCTTGCGTTGTCAGCATATTGCGGTCGTCGATCAAAGAGATCACCGTATTCGTACAGGAGTATTGCATCGCCGCAAAGACGCGATTGGCGGCCAGCGTTTGCAGCGCTCTGGTGGTCCAGGTGGTCATAAACGCGGTATCGTTGACCTTGCCATCATCCGGCACAGCATCGGGAGCATAATTCCACTCGGTAATCATAATTGGGAGCGCAGTGCCAATTGTATTCGCCATCACACGGCGCGCATCGGCAATATGCGTTGTCCAGTCATCGATGTGCGAGATACAGGTATTCTGCGCCGCGGCATCCAGGCAGGGATATTCATGCCAGCTTATTTCATCCGGACGCGGATTGGCATATCGCAAAAAAGTGGTCAGGTAATCGCGCTCATACTGGTAATTGACCGGCCCCACAAACTGTCCATTGAGGGCCAGTCCTTTCAATTCTGGTACGACAGCGTTCCAGGCACGCGTATACGTCGTCGCATCGATCCCATGCCAGTCGTCCTCGTTGCCAAATTCATAGTAAACGGTGTGCCTGCCGAAAATGCTATTCATATCGGAAACCATGCGTGTATCGATCTTCAATGCATCCGGGTCGGTGGCTCCATGGAGCGCGACCAGCGGGGTCGCTCCCAGATTTTTGATCGTCCTTGCCGCCGCAATCTCGGTAGCTTCAGGTAAGCTCGAGCGCAGGGGCATGCGAATAATCTGGATGTGCATCTGCAGCAGCAAGTTACGCGCCGTCGGAGAGGTTAAAATCTGGTCATTGCCGGTAAAAAGGCCAAGATTCGTGCCAAAAAGGAGTGGCGAGACAGGTATATTCGCGCCGGTCGGCTGTGCTGTAGGGGCCAGATTGATCGCACCCCCGGTGGAATGGGCTCTATTCGCAGACCCACTAGACACCGTATTGATCACAACCCACAGAATCGATCCCAGCAGGATAACGAGCAACGCTAAACTCGCAATCATGAGAAAAGGCAGAAATATACCGGGTTTTGCTGTCCGTGGTTTTTTCATAATTTCCATCCTGTTGGGTGGGGCGCCCATTTCTCGTTCAAATATAGCATCTCTGTTGATATCGGCAGGTTTGCGAAGAAAGCAAGGGGTACTTTTGCGCTAGCAAGATGCAATAGTGTCCTTGCCATCGCCAGGTCCAGGCATACCCTGCCATCGAAAATAAACGTACAAAAAGGGGAACAATTTCGTAACTGCTATCCAGGGCAGAAGCTAAGTAGCCGTCTATGGCGTCTTACCCCCTGTCACCTCAGATAAAGATACATCTTGAATGCGCAAGCGTCCATGTCTTAGCTTATCTATCAATGCGAGGCCCAGCAGCGGCAATCCCCAGACCCACAGTGCGCCGAAATATGTCCATGCGAAGCCCGGTAGACCTGGAACGAGAGTATACCGCGGTCCCCACGCAATGAAACAATAAATGCTTAGCGTACTAAAGGCGAGCAGGCGCACATAATATGTCCAATTCTGCTCATCGCTGACTGCCTCTACAACTGCGTACAGACCAAAAAACGTCACCGCATACCAGGGCCAGTACCAGGGCGAGCCGATCACGCAAAATAGCAGCCACACCAGCGCCATCCAGCGCACCAGGCCAGGAACAGTAGCAATGCCTTGTAAGGGCGCCCTCAAGGGGCGCCCTCTCAGAATCTCCTCTTGAAATCGCCCTCCCAATTTTGTACCGCGAATCGCCCGCCAGCACACAATACAATAGACCAGCGCGAAAAGCGCCAGGCTCAAAGCATGTAAGACGCGCTCTGCTGGCGAGCCGATTGAGTCGCCGAGAGGAAATCCCAACAGGGCCGCGCTGGCATTATACAGGTGTGCCAACAGGTCGGGTAACGAGTTGATGGTACGGGATGCCGCGGGATTGACCGTAAGCACATCGAAGATAGCCCCTCCCTGCCAGAATGGCGCATAGAGGGCTCCAATTACACCGGCGTACGACACAACGGAAACCAGGGGCAGCTTGATCGTCCGGCGCGACGGCTGCAACCACAAAAAGAGCAGGAATCCTGGCACGAAAAGCACAACATAGAGCTTCAGGCAGGTCGCGAGCGCCAGCATCACCATGGCGAAAACAGCGGCATAGAGGCTCGGACTATCTATTTCAGTATTCCTCTCGCGCACCAGAAACCAGATTGCCAGCAACACGAAGAACAACACCGTCGCATCATTATGCGCGTTCGTGCAAGCCTCGAGCAGCAGTAGCGGATTCCAGGCAAATGCCAGCGTTGCCAGCATACGCTTTTTCTCGCTTATGAAGCTGTTCTTCTGAGAAAGATGCCCGCAGATCGACCAGATCAACCAAGTAGAAAGCATGTGCATCAATAGACCGAAAAGGCGCAACATGATGAGCATTGGCAAAATATAGTTGAGGCCAAAGAGCGAAAAAAAGCCCTGCATGGCGCCAGTAATAATAGCCCATGTGGGGCCATACGCCGATGGCTGATCTGGCCAGGCGACATAACCGTAGACCGGGTCGCCAGAGATGGAGGATGGAAAGGTCGTTAAGGGATTCAGGTGATACAGTATACCCATACGGGCATAGGCGATATAAGAAAAGAGATCAGGCGAAGTGACAACAGGGATAAGGCAGAATAAGAATCCCAATAATAGAGTGGAGCAGAGCAGGTAACAGCGTGTGATATGCCCGGGAAGACGACGCAAAGCAACGATATAGACTACAAATACGGCAATGAAAGCGCCCAGCAGGAAGGATACTTCCAACCAGCTGAGGGTCAAATCTGGTGTTCCTATGTTATGAACATGCGGAATGGGCGGAATGATTGCGAACCCTGGAAATAAGATCTCAGAGGGCAGCACCGGCCACGTACCCAGCTGGGTCAGCAGTGCCTCATGAAACCATAGTGCTCTCAGGGGCAGCGTTGCATCGATCAGCAAAATAGCGCCAACCATCGCTAACAGCACAACAAATGGCGCTCGCTTGCGAGGACCATCATTCCTTGAGGCAGGATCATTTGACTGTGGGGAGAGCCTCATCTCCTGCGTAAGTATCTTCATAAAATATTCTGTATTTCTTCTTGAGAGTTTCTTGATGTTTGTCTGCTACAATATGAGCAAACAGGCGGGTCAGAGCGCATGGCCTGCACCGGCCCCTACGGGTATCAAACGATATTGCGAGGCTGTGCGTCACGATTAAGAAGTCTTTGCTGTGTATGAGGGTGGGGCGTAGCACTCTGTTAGGAGTTTAAAGCATATGCACGATCAACCAACACTACCCCAATGGGACGATTCATCGCAAGCGGCCCGGCAAGGCGATGGGGAAGAAATACACGCGCAGGTCCCTCGATCTGGACACGCCAATCCGCCTGCGCCGGCTGCGGCAGGCGACCCTGGGGGAGCCTCCTCCAGCCGGTCCAAGGGGACACAACTCTCGCGTCGCACATTCATGGGCAAGTCATTAGCGGCGATGGCGACTATTGGCGGCGCGGGTATCGTCGCGGCTGCTGGCGGCGCCACGCTGGAACAATGGTTACAACACGGCGGTTGGAGCAACCTCTTCCACGGCCCCATGGCGAGCAATACCCAGACCGGTCATCTATTGCGCCGCGCTGGTTTCGGGGCCTCATCTAGCGACATGCGACTATACAGCAGCCTTGGTTTCAACAGCGCTGTAGATCGCCTGCTGAACTACTCGCAGGTATCAGATGACGCTATGGAGAACCGGCTCAAAGCGTTGAATCTGGACCTCAACAATCCTAGCGACCAGCAGCGCTGGTGGCTGCTGCGTATGGCCTGGACGCAGCGCCCGTTATTGGAGAAAATGACCCTGTTCTGGCACGGTGTGCTGACCAGCAGTTTTCGCAAGGTCGGCGGCAAGAATAATTATATGCGCATGATCATCCAGAACCAGTTTTTGCGCGATCATGCTTTTGATACCTTCGACAACATCATGCTTGGCATCACAGCCGACCCGGCTATGCTCTTCTACCTCGACCTTACGAAGAGCAGGAAAAACGCGCCCAATGAAAATTATGCTCGCGAGATGATGGAATTATTCACTATCGGCCTCGGACATTATACGCAGCGCGATGTCTCCGAGGGTGCGGCCGCGCTTACCGGTTGGCATGTCAAGGGGCTTTCCTCGTACTACAATCCCAACGACCACAATAACTTAACCAAGTACTACCTGGGTCATGTCGGCAACCTGGACTATAAGGACGTGGTACATATCCTCACCAATCATCCTGCGACACCCTGGTTTATTGGCCACAAACTGTTTGCCTTCTTCGCCTATGAAAATCCCAGCAACGACGACCTCAAACCCCTGGTCGATACGTATGTTGAGAGCGGGCATAATATGGGGGCGGTCATGCGCACGCTCTTGCTTTCGCCCCAATTCTCTTCACCGAAGGCCTACCGCAGCCGCGTCAAGTCGCCTGTTGAATTCACGGTTGGAGCGTATCGCGCCCTGGATATTAACGGAGATGGTAGCGGTTTGCCCGCTATAACAACGTTGATGGGCCAGACGCTGTTTGATCCGCCCAACGTCGCGGGCTGGCCTGGCGACAAAACCAGCGCCTTCTGGCTCAATAGTGGCACATGGATGACGCGCCTCAACTACGTAGACCTGTTGCTCGTCCGCGGCACGCTTGCCCGCACAGGCTCTACTCCGCTTGTCAACCTGCAAAGCATCGTCAATACGAACCAGATCGATTCGCCAGAGAAGTTTGTCGATTACTTCTCGTCGTTCTTGCTGGATGGCAATATCGAAAGCGACCGGCGCACCCAGCTACTCGACTACTTTACGACCCCCGACAGCAGCGGTAGGGGTGGCCAGATCGCTCTGACCAATGGCAAGAGCTATCCACTCAATCGCGTGCGCGGCACCCTGTACCTGATGATGGCATCGCCGGAATACCAGCTGAATTGATAAAGGAGAAACATAGATGAAACTCAGTCGCAGAGCAATGATCAAAGATGGCTTGCTGGTTGTATCGGCGGGTATGATCATGCCCTCCATCTTCAGCCGTGGTGTCGCCTCGGCCAGGGCACAGGCATTGGATGGTTCGCGTATGGCGCAAACTGCCAGCGACCGTGTATTGATTGTCGTGCAAATGGCGGGTGGTAACGATGGCCTTAATACAGTCGTCCCTTACACTGACCCCCTGTACATCAAGCTGCGACCTACCCTGGCCATACCAGAAGCGAAAGTGTTGCAACTCGATTCTCGCCTGGGGTTGCATCCTAACCTGGAACCCTTGAAAAAGCTATGGGATCAAGGTCACCTGGCTATTGTCGAGGGCGTTGGCTATCCGAATCAGAGCCTTTCGCACTTTCAAGCCATGGATATCTGGCAGACGCTCGACCTCACCGGCAACGGCAGCGAGGGCTGGCTCGGCAAACTCGTTTCCGGTCTCGTCGATCAACAGGGCCATCCTTTCAAATCCCTTGATATCGGCACGCAAACGGCACAGGCGCTGATGTCCATCACCACGCAAGTGCCCACCCTTTCCAGCGTCAAAACCTATACCGTGTATCCCGACCCAGCGGATACCGACAAGGGTAATGCCCGTATGCAGGCGCTGCTGAAGCTCTACAACTCCTATCCCAAAACATCGCCCTATGCCGCCTTGCTGGATACAACCGCGCTCAACGCTCAGGATGGATCGAATCGACTGCGGCAGATCGACGCGCAATATCACCCTGCCGTTACCTACCCCACCGGTCCTTTCGCCAGCGGGTTGAAAGTGCTGGCGGAAGCAATTGTAGGGGACCTGGGACTGCGTGTTGGCTATGTAACGCTTGGTGGCTTTGACACTCATGCCAACGAGCAGGGCACTCACGATACCCTCATGCAGACCCTTGCCAACGGCCTTTCCGCCTTTTACAATGATCTGGCTGCGCATGGCAAGGCCGATAATGTCGTCGTCATGACGTGGTCCGAATTCGGCAGGCGCGTGGAAGAAAATGGTTCCCTGGGCACCGATCATGGCACCGCGGCTCCCATGTTTGTGCTGGGCAACCCTATCAATAAGGGCATCTACGGCGAGCCACCGAGCCTGAGCAACCTTGACCAGAACGGCAACCTGAAATATACTATCGATTTCCGTTCAGTATACGCGACGGTGCTGGATCGCTGGATGGGCGCGTCTTCTCAAGATGTGCTGGGCGGTTCCTTTGGCAACCAGAGTTTCCTGCCGCAACCATAAGCATTCGAGTACTTTGTAGTTTCGTACCAGAAAATCCCAGGGTATGTCTTCTTGTTTGCTCTTTACCTGTGCTATAATATCCTTCAGTTAGGGGCATCCCTTGTGTTCCCCCAATTTTGGCAGGTACGAGCACCCCCATGCTTACTTGCCACGCAATGTGTGCCCCTATAATTGCTTGCCCAAACTTTGCTATAATATATCCTGGTTACATTTGAACCAGGAGCAGAATAGATCATGTCACAAACAAAGAAAAAGGGCCTGTTCGCCTCCATTCCACCACGTGTACGTATAGCGATCGCCCTTGCCATCATAGCTATCCTTGCCGTTCTCAGCTTTTTCGCTCCACCTGAAAAAGATGATGCAAACGTCACAGGCGATTCGCTGCCGGCGACCGTCACGGTAACACACCCAGTCAGTACTTTGACCGTCAATCGGGCCATAGACTACCACGATGTGCATATTACCGTGACCCAGGTTACAGAGGCGGCGGCATTTTCCGATGATAGCAAGCGAGGCGGCGTCTTTACCGTCCGCGTGGAAATGCGGGAGCAGAACATGAGCAAAACGCAGGCGCCCTCTGGCCTCGATTATGCCTCGCTTGCGCGCCTGGTACTCGCTAATGGGCAGGTGATCGCGCCCAAGTTGATAGATATCGCCCCGGTCGTCCTACCCAATACACCTCAAAGCGGCTACATCGACTTTCCCGTTTCCAGCCAACTCAATTTGTCCACACTGGCTTTTCGCATGGGCAATGGGGAGATGGTGGCTTTTAGCGGGTGAGAGATATCTCAAACCTGACCTGTTGTCATTCTTCCTCAGAAGGAATCCCCACACGTTCAATGCGATTCTGCACATCGGCAATCGCCTTGAGCCAGGCAGGTGAGTGGCCCCGCTGTTCTACAAGCGCGGCTTCTGCGTTTTGATTACGCGAGAGGGGGTCTCCGTTTATCTGTTCTTCCAATAACAGGTAATATTCTACCAGCACGCGCTCGCCGTTGTTGTGGGTGAGACATTCTTCCAATAGCGCCTGGGCGTCTTCATAGGCGCTCAATCGCTCCTGCGCATCTGTAAGCGCCTGCTGAGCTTGCTCTCGCCTCCCGGTCAACAGTTGCTGGGAGCGGCGGCGTAAACGTGGCTCTTGCGGTTCCTCCATGGCTAACTGCTGAAGATGCAGGGCCACTTCCCCCACCTGAATGGCCGCTTCCTCGCGACGACGGACGAGCCATGCGCGCACCGCATGCACCCGCACCAGGATGTTCGCGCTCTCGGGCAGGCGCAGGTTATCCTCAGAAAGTAATTCGTCGCTACCTACCTCATCGGATTCTTCGGGTAGTTCATCATCTATGTCCATCGTTGCCTGTGTTTTACCTGTCTATTTGTATTTGTGGTATTCCAGAATGACATCATCTTTGCGCAATCCTACGCCATGCGATGGGGGAAAGTCAATGAGGGGCTTTGACACAACTGTTCGACTCCCTGATGAAATGTGACGGCCGGAAAAGAGAAGGTGGAGAGAAGTCTATTGACACAATTAATGGGCAACGCTGGCCGATAATGCGGCGCTGGGCCGATTCATCGGCCCAGCGCCGCATTATTTTGTCAAAGCCCATTATTGGCCAGCATTTGTATAGAAAGAACCTCGCTTCTATCCGAGCGCCTCTTTACCGGTCTCTACTGGCTCGACAGGAGCAAGCGCCTCTTCGTAGTCCGCGGGCGAGGTTACGTCCACACCGCGTTTGGCGCCAATGGCCTCGAAGATGGGGGTGAGCACAACCGCGAGCACCAGGTTGACCACCAGCGCGATCGCGGCTGCATAGGCGATGATGGTCAGCGAGCCGAGTTGTAGTGTGTAGACCGCTTTAAGGTTGGCCGCGATGAACATCATGGTGCCAAGCACCTCAGCTACCAGCCAGCCAATGAGCAACGCCCAGCGGTTGAACCAGTTGGTGAAGAGGCCGAGGAATACCGCAGGCAGCGTTTGCAGTATCCATATGCCTCCAAGTAGCTGGAAGTTGATGACCTGCTGCGTTGGTATGTAGACGATGAACAGCACGGCCCCAAACTTCAAAATGAACGAAGCGAGTTTGGCTACCTGCGTCTCCTCGCGAACAGAGGCATCGCGGTGTATATACTCCTTCCAGATATTGCGTGTGAACAGGTTTGCTGCCGCAATCGACATGACGGCGGCAGGTACTAAAGCGCCGATGGAAATGGCGGCAAAAGCAAAGCCCGCGAACCAGTTGGGGAATTCCGTCAGGATCAGGGCTGGGATTGAGCCGTTGGAACCGAAGGTTGCCAGAGGAGTAACCTTGGCGGCGATGGCCATAAAGCCAACCAGCGCCAGCAGGCCCAACATCAGCGAGTAGATAGGGAGCAAGGCGGTGTTGCGCTTGACTACGTCGCGGCTGCTGCTGCTCAAGGTACCGGTGATTGAATGCGGGTACAGGAACAGCGCAAGCGCGGAGCCAAGCGCCAGCGTCGTATAGGCCAGGTACTGCTTGCTGGAAAGGAACTCGAAAAAGGCTGTGGGGTTAGCCTTACCGTTCACAAGCGGCGGATTGGCGACTGCCTTGGCATGCACAGCCGCGAAGATGTTGCTGAATCCACCCAGTTTGATAGGAATGTAGATGACGGCTACAAAGACCACCGTCAATACCATGATATCTTTGACCAGCGCGATCATCGCCGGGGCCCGTAGGCCGCTCGTATAGGTATACGCGGCCAGGATGAGGAACGCGATGAGCAGTGGGATATCGACGGGCACTCCCCCAACGTTTATGCTAAGTGGAATACCCAGCGCTGCCAGGCACACCTGGATACCGAACATCTGTAAGGCGATATAGGGCAATGTTGCCACGATGCCCGTAATTGCCATGGCCAATGCCAGCGTGCCACTGCCGAAGCGATCTTTGACAAAATCAGAGGCAGTTACGTACCCGCGTTGCTTGCAGACCGTCCAGAATCTTGGCATCAGCACGTAGACGATGGGGTATACCAGGACTGTATAGGGTACGGCAAACCAACCATTCAATGCGCCTAGGCCGAACATCGCCGCTGGTACGGCAATGAAGGTATAGGCCGTGTAGAGGTCGCCGCCCAGTAAGAACCATGTGACTACAGTGCCAAAACGCCGTCCTGCCAGGCCCCATTCATGAATCTGGTTCAGGTCTCCCCGGCGCCAGCGTGATGCTACGAAACCTATGGCTGTGACAATAAGAAAAAAGACAATAAAGACGGTTAATGAGACTGGGTCAAGCGGTGGTTTCAACGACTTCTTCCTTTCTCACGAGGACTCGTGGCGGCCTTTAAACCGGCCTCCAGTCGTGCCCCCGTACATCCTTGTTTACCGGAAACGAACGAAATCGAACGGGCCACAATCGTCTTGATGTAGAGCAGAACGACTACAAATGAAAAGGCTAAGTATCTCAGAGTCGCCAGACCCGTAAAAACGCGATTGCGTGGGTCCTTTCAGACCATCACGCTCTTAAGAAGTAGACGACTGCCATCAAAATGGCGGTAATGATGATCCAGAGCAACTGGAACCAGTAGAAAAACGGGATGCCAATGAACGTTGGTGAATTGGTGTTGTAGAACGGGGGCCACAAGAGGACGATGAAAGGGATGAGCAACAGCAACAGAAGCCAGGATCGGCCTTTGCGTTCGGGACGGGTAACCATGACTTTTCTCCTTCCGTTCGTGGAATCTTATGATAACAAGAGAAACCAGTTGACGACCAGGGAATGGAAACTAGAGAAAATGACAGCAGTCGGTTAAGCCCTACAAGACTGTTCCCTAAAGTATAGTATGCTGGAGCAGACAGCGATTGTCAAGCTCAGCGATAGAGTTCATGCCACCAGGCTAGCGGGCAGCTCGTTTCTTAGAAATTCGAAACTTTGTTCTAAAAACCTCTTGACAAGAGCACCTTCTCATGCTAAAATAGGTTTTGTTAGAACAGATGTTTAAAACTGAATGTGCTCTCTCAACCCCTTTCTCTCTCCTGAAACAACCTCTTGTGAGCGGTCGGGTGCGTTCCCCCTCTCTCCCCCTCCCGACCGCTGTGGGGGAAAGATTATACTTGACGCTTTCTCATTTGGTGGCTAGAATAAGGGAACTGATGGTGGGAATGCTTGCCTCGTATCTGAAAGGGATAAAGTTGCATGGATCCGACAGTTACCCTGGTCGAGTATATTGGATTTGTGATTGCCGCGCTCATTATTATCTGGGCGGTTATTGAAGTGGGCAGGAGGATGTATGGGAAGACGCACTTTGATCTTCGCTCTCCCCATACCTGGGATCGTTTGCGTTCCACCCGCCCTGGAGTCACGCAAGAATTGTTGTCAGATAGTGATGACGAAGAAGATTCTGAATTAGATCTTCATACGAGGGCAAAGCAAAACGGTCATTATTCAGAGAGCAAAAAACCTCACTAGTTTTCATTTTCTAAACGGGTTCAGAAAAGAGCCTGGCCCCTTGAGGGGTTGAAAACTAGTCCTTCGTTCCCTCTAATATACGCGCGACCTCTGCCAGGACATCGTTCACATCCAGCTCAGGAGGGGTGTTAGATGCTTCAGCAGCGCCTGCTGTGAGCAATTTCGGCTCCTGTTGTGGCCCAGGCTTGTATGTTGAGCCTGCTTGCGCGAAATATTCCTGCTCGCAGGTCTGCAGGGCCTGTTGTGGTGTCATATTACCGTAAACGATGCGTGGGATCAGGTTGTGATACATTGCCACCGTTTGCATTAATGCGCCAAAAGCCAGCCGGAATTGATCTTTGGTGATGTTGTCTCTGGCCAGGGGGACCGTCTCTTCCAGGCGGACTTCTCCATCTTCCAGATCGAGACCGAATTTGCCCATCGCGATGCGAAAGTTGACCGCAAGCAGGGCTTCGAGGCATTCAAGACGCTTATTTGTTGTCACTGTGCTGATATGAGGAACAACAAGCATTAACTTTCGCACTTCATCGTGTTGTTGGAAACCCAAAATCATGCGCCATTGTCCATGTTTGCTGTGAAAGATGAGTTCAATTGTCTCCGCATTCGCATCCAGGTTTGCTATACGTACACCCATTTGATAGAGATAATCAACAAGCTGGGATATACCAAAACCGTCGGCCATGCAATGCTCCTTACTAGACTGGTACACTTGACGTTTTCGGGTTTAGCAGCTATATTGCTCCCACAGAAAGCGCCAGAGATCAAATCCTCTCCTGAACCCGTGAGGGATTGAAACACTAGACTATAAACCGCTGACCGGAGAGGAAGAGGTGGCATATGAATATAAACTCCACCGTCTCGTTCAAGTATAACATATTTTGTTGAGTTTTGGAGCATTTGAAAGTATTTTTTCGGGGCTGGTAGAAATATTGGTTAGTCAAAGAGCAGGAAGAGGGACAATAAGCTTGACCGCACCCGCTGTCCCCTTTCTTGTTCGTCTCAAACCATTCTCATAGCCTGAATCTCCCATTCGCGCGTTTATATATTTCATTATCCGCGCGAAACAGGTCGGCATTAGTGCCTCGCGCTGTTGCCAGAAAATCGGCCAGCAATTGTAGGGGCAGCACTGTTAAGAACGGAGTGAGTTCTTCGAGCAGGTCGGTATCGTCGCTGATAGCGAAGCGCGTCCAGTTGGCGCGACTGATGAGATGGGCCGTTTCCTGGCTTGGCGCCTCGCCGATCAACCAGCTATGAGAACCTATTTCGCTCAGCGCCAGCAGCAAATCCGCCATGCGTGGCTGGGCCGGTCCTTTCACAGTGATGGGGATCAGCAAATCTTCGGCCTCAAAAGAGACCTGGGGGCCGTGAATGGCCTGTTCCAGCTCAAAACCCTCAGCGGTTACGTAGGCCGCTTCTTTCGCCTTCAATGCCCCCTCCGGCGCGGTTGGAGCATTGGGGCCTGCGCCAATGAAAAAGAGACGCCTGGAGTGAGCAACGGCTTCCTGGGCGATCTGCCGCACCTGGTCTTCGCGCGCCAGGATATCTTCCATCAAGGCGGGCAGCTGGATCAGTCCCTGTTCCAGGCGTTGTGCCTGCTCCTTCTGGCCGTTGAGCGCCGCCAATCGCGTCGCGATCTGGCCCAGGCGGGTCAGCGCCCCGGTATAGCTGATGGAGTGGGCCGAGGATGGGTCTTGCTCCACCGTCTCCAGTTGCAAATCGGCTCCCTGCATCTTCGAGTTCATGCCGGTGATGCCGATTGTCAGAACGCCGGCCTCTTTTGCGCGCTGGACTGCCTTGTTGCCATGTACTTTGCTGCCGCGATGACTGATGACGACCACTCCATCATCAGCTTGCAATGGCCGCGGATAATTCACAAATTCAAACGAGCGCACAGCCCAGGCATCTGCCCCTGCCAGGCGCAACAGGTATTCCCCCACCCAGGCGGCGTGATAGCTTGTGCCAATGCCGGATAGGAAAATGCGACCGGTTTGCGCGAGTCGTTCCGCCGCCTGTGCAGGTCCTTCCCAATCACCAAGCAGCCTGCGTGTCTCTGCCGGCTGCGCGTGAATCGAACGGTATAAAGCGCTAGTACTCTTGTCTACCATGTGTATCATCTCCCGAGTTGCGTACGTAATAACTATGTGAAAAAGTATAACCCTCGTTCAGCAATTTGCATAGAGCCAGGAGCCGTTTACTAGCCCATCCAAAGTGTTTATAGGTGTAGTATCCTTCTAAAAGAGCGTCTCGCGTACGTCATATTTCCTTATGGGAGGCCTCATTCATCATTCGAACAAACGCGAAGGATGCCTGTGAGCAAGGATAATTGCTAGAGCATGGCGCTCGATGAAGCTAGAAAGGACTTTGCGGCTGGTGAATATGCAAATGAATGAATGAATATTATCCGAAAAATTCTAGAGGAGAAACCAATGTCTATCGACACACGTAATGTGCAGTCACCTGTTCGCAGGCGCGATCTTGCGAGTATGAGTGTTGAAGAGCGCCTGCAATTTGGCGCCGAGAATGCTGTGTCCTGTATGGGTGTGAGCGCGCAGGATCGGGTCTTTATCATCACTGATTATGAGCGCGAAAGTATTGCTCGCCTGGTCGCGCTGGCCGCCCTCGACCGGCATGCTGATGTCACTGTGCGTTTCCTGGAACATTATGGAGAACGACCGCTGATCTCATTTTCCGAAGACCTGCGCAATGACCTGTTGCAGGTACATCCTACGGTCACTTTTTATATCGCCACTGCCAAACCGGGGGAAATCACCTTCCGTTTGCCACTGCTGCCTTTCCTGGTCAATGAGCTCAACGTGCGACACGGGCATATGATTGGCATCGATGAAGAAGTCATGGCCGATGGCATGTGTGCCGATTATGCTGAAGTATTTAGTCTGACCAACCAGGTTTACGCTATTGTGCGCAACGCGCAGCGCATCCATGTCACTTCGGCTAAGGGTAGCGACGTAACGGCCACATTTAACAAGCACTGGAAGTGGATTCCGTGCCATGGGCGCTATGATACACAAGGCCAGTGGGGCAATCTGCCGGAAGGTGAAGTTTTTACAGCGCCTGCTACCGTTGACGGCGTGATTGTATGCGATGTGCTGGGAGACTTCTTTTCAGCAAAGTATGGCGTTCTGCAGCACCCGGTAGTTATCACGATAAAAGATGGGTATGTGACAGAAGTTGCCAGCGAAGATGCAGCGCTGGCAAAAGAGGTGCGGGACTACCTGTTCTCAGTTCCCAACGGCAACCGCGTGGGCGAATTTGCCATCGGCACGCTCACCAGCCTGAAGCGACTGGTAGGTAACCTGTTGCAGGATGAGAAGATGCCGGGGCTACATGTGGCGTTCGGCAATCCTTATCCAGAATTCACGGGCGCTGATTGGCATGCCAAAATCCATGTCGATGTCATTCCCAGCAATTGCACCATCGAGATTGATGACCGCGTCATCATGCGCGATGGGGAATTTGTGATTTGAGTCGGCCTTTCAACTGCCATCCACTCATAATTCTTGCAGCGGGCCTACGGCCCGTCAGGACGGGAGGGGAAGCAAGCGGGGACACCCCGCACCCCGGCAGGGGTGAACCCCCTGCACCCCGAGTTATGAGTGGATGTCAGCCTTTCAAGCATTGACACGGGAACTCCATTATTGATACAATCAACGTGAGCCAGGCTGATTGCTCTGTTTTATGGAAGCCTGGATAATGAACATATTACTCTTGAGGGGACGAGCGTATTGTGACTACGACCAGGGGGCAACACTTACTTGGGAAGAAGGTAGCCTCTTATGTCCTTGAGCAGTTACTGGGCTACGGTGGCTCCAGTGCGGTCTACCTGGCCCAGGACTCCGCATCAGGCGAGAAGGTCGCTGTGAAAGTTTTCCTGCCGCGCTCCACGATGGATGTCCAGATGCAGAAAAACTTTTACCGTCGCTTTCTGCTTGAGGCTGAAGCCGCTAGCAAACTGGAGCACCCCTATATCCTCTCCGTTTACTCGTATGGTCAGGATCATGGATTGCCCTATATTGTTATGCCCTATATGCCTGGCGGAACGCTCTCCGAATATGTCCGCAAGCATGGTCCCCTGTCCTTAAGCGAAGCGCAGCGCTACCTTGAACAGATTGCATCCGCCCTGGATTATGCTCACAAGCAGGGATGTGTGCATTGCGATGTCAAGCCGGCCAATATCTTACTGGATGGAGCCGGTAATGCTATGCTTTCGGATTTTGGAATTGCCCGCCTGACGCAGCCCGATGCGCCCGTCGTCGAAAAATCCGCGAAACCTGCCGAAGGATTGATGGGCACGCCAGACTATATTTCGCCTGAGCAGGCGCTGGGACAACCACTGGATGGCCGGTCCGATATCTATTCACTGGGGGTGACTCTTTTCTATCTTCTTGCAGGCAGGCCACCGTTCAAAGCCGAATCCTCCATTGCCATGGCGCTCCTACATGTTCATGAAGCGCCGCCGCCGTTGGGTTTATTTCGCGCTGATATTACGCCCGAAATCGATAACGTGATTGGGAAAGCCCTCGCGAAATGGCCGGAGGAGCGCTACCAGACCGCGGGAGATTTCAGGGATGCGTTTGATGAAGCCGTTGCTTCTATCAATACTATAGAATATTCTACCCATGTAGCAGGCGATTCCGGCAAGTCCCGGCGGCCATCAGTCGTCCTGCGGCCTGTTGCGCAGATCAGGCAGGCTACCGTCCTGCCCGCCAGATTTTCACGCACTGCGCTCGTAGCACTGGTATTGGTACTGCTACTACTTCTCTCAGGGGTCACATTTGGCATCGTCAAATTACTGACACATGCCCAGGCGCATTCACAAGTAGGGCCACCCACGGTTACTGTTCCTTCAACCTCATTCGATATCCTGGCCGGCAACCAGGATGACTGGCAGAAAAGCAGTACCTATTTCTTTAATGAGAGCGGGCAGTATACGATCTTGAACAACTCGGATAAAGACGTTGCCCTGGCGCTGTACGCCAATCACCAGTATAGCGATTTCCGCCTCTCGGTTACCCTGTCCGAAATTCATAGCCGGCAGGCTGGCTTTGACTTCTATGGCCTTGTTTTTCGTGCTTCCGTTGATCAATCGCACTATTATCTTTTCGATGTGGGCACTGCTGATGGGGGACAATATACGTTCTATCGCTATGATGGTCAATGGAAGGTTCTGGCATCGGGTCCTGCGCCCTCGCTGCATAGCGGTCTGGGGCAGCAGAATATCCTGGTGGTAGTGGCGAAAGGCGATACATTCAGCTTCTTTATCAACGGTAAGCCTGCCGGTAAGCCCGTCATCGACCATTCGTCCTCAGCATTGAGCCAGGGCGAGGTCGGCCTCTGCGTAGAGAACGATCATTCCGAAGTCGTCTTCTCGCATATGTATGTGACGCCGCTCTGACTGGATGCTAGATCGTGGAGGTAAGGCCATTTTTTCATGCGCAGCCGCGCGGGCTCTTGATGATCGCCCGGCGCCCCTAGCCTTTTAAGTGGTAGAACTTACGAGCCAAAATAATTGACATCAAACTCATAACGCACTATACTGGACGTGGCTAAAAACATAGCTTTTGCCAGAAACATCAAAACTTCGCTGCTATGCTCCGCCGTCTTTATGTGCATCGCATAGCGGGCTAAGAGGAGGATATCTTAATCATGACCTATGTTATTACTCAGCCGTGTATTGGCGTAAAGGATGCATCCTGCGTGGATGTCTGCCCTGTCGATTGCATCCATCCCACGCAGAGCGAGGAGGAGTTTGAGACGGTTGAGCAACTGTATATCAACCCTGATGAGTGTATCGACTGTGGCGCTTGCGAGCCTGCCTGTCCCGTCACCGCCATTTTTGAGGAATCCGCGACCCCTGAAGAATGGAGGCAGTATATCAAGATCAACGCGGATTTCTTCAAATAAATTAAAATGATGCTGCCCCTGGCAGGGCGACCAGGCGCTGATCAATCCGCGCTCTACACCGGTCGCCCCTTGGTAGCCCGGGTAGCCTGGATTCCTTTGGTCTGATTGTTTGCGAGTGACTCAAGCTGTTTCACCTGGCGGCTCACAGTGAAAAACTTCCCTGTTCGTTATGTAGACCTTGTCTTTACGCTATGATATAATGCGATACAACTCTCATCGAATGAACACACCGATTTCTAAGGAGATGAACTCCTATGCCTATTACACGTCGTAGACGCGCAAATCCACCCGATCAGCCGGAGAATAACAATCATCTTGCCGATCAAACTGAAAATGCAGCAGAAGCATTTGCTGCTGAGCCTGTAACTGCCGCCTCTAACAATGGAGATGATACGGAGGCACCGCTCGAACAGGCGGAAGAAGCGCCTTTCGCCCCTATGAATCCGGCGCTCCCACCGGTCTCCAATGGGGACCGTGTGGAGCGTCTAGAGCGTCAGGACTACACGCCCCCTATTGAGAGTGGGCGGCGAACTGCTCGCGGTGAACTTTTCCGCCGGCCGCCGGTAACGCCTCCACCGCAACAACCTGCGCCGGCAAGTTTCGCTTCATCGAGCCCCCCACCGGCACCGACGCACGAGATTTCTCTGCCTCTCGGCAATCTGCTGCACCTGGCCTATAATCCCGGTTATACCGGAGCAGAAGAAGCTCGTGGCCTGTTGCTGTATCGGCTGTCTGAAGAAAGCAAAGCCGGTGGTCGCGCTCGCTGTTGGAGCTGTGGTTCCATTGCCATCGCCTACGACCGTTGGAACACACGCAGTCGAACTTTTGGAGAGGTCGGTATCGCCTACTGCGAAATATGCGGTGTTTGGAGTGTTATGTAGCTGGTTGTTCATCGGTAGAATGGTGTTGAACTGCTAAATCGGAGATAGTGCCCCGCCGGTTTCTTCTAAGGAGTACACATGACTCAAGCGCATGAGGAGCCTGTAACCCGTCGCTGCCCGCGCTGCGGTGGACTGATGCGCAAGCCGCCCGGAAGTACACTTTTCTGGCATGCCGATAATAATCATCCACGCTGCGACATTACTAATCTTGCTGATATTCCAGAGACAGCCCTGCCGGTTGATATTGAGCAGGAAGATGATTCTTCCTCTAAAAAACGTAACCGCAAGAAGTAAGCCCGGAATACAACCAGAATATCTCGTGTTTCGTATATTGGATAAAAGTTACAAAACACTTCTTCATGGGAGTTGCAGCATAAAATTCTAAAGCTGAGGTTTGCTAGCTATGTTTAATCCACGGAATAACAGCCCTTTCGGCAGAGGCGGGCCGTTCGGGGGCTCTCGCTATCAATATCAGACAGCCTCACCTTATGGCTACGCGGTGGGTACTCCGGCCCAGACGAGTAGTTTGATCAGCAAGGTGATGGGCCTGCTGGCCTTTTCGTTCCTGTGTGCGTTGCTAGGCACATTTGCGGGGTTAGCCATTGGCCTGTCTTTCTCTGGCTACCTGTTCGTCGCTATAGCCGGGCTTGTCGTCCTCCTTATTCTGAGGTTTGCCATCAATAAACCGGGATGGAACCTGTTCCTGCTATACCTGTTCACATTTCTGGAAGGATTGGCGCTCTCGCCGATCATTAGTTTATACCTGGGAGCGGGCTACGGGTATATTCTGAGTGAGGCCTTTTTGATCACGGCGGTTACGTCGCTGGGCCTGTCAGTTTACGCCTGGACTACCAAACGTGACTTCTCGCGGCTGGGCGACTACCTCTTTTTCGGCCTCCTCTTGCTCATTGTCGCGGGTATCGTCGGCATCTTCTTCGGCGGGATCTTCTCGATCCCGCTGGTAGGGTTGTTCATCTCGATCTTCGGGGTCGCGATTTTCTCCGGCTATGTGCTGTACTATGTGCAGCGCGCGCGTTACATGGCCGATACGTTGCCAAATGCAATCGGCATCACCGTCTCGCTCTTTATCACTGTGATGAACCTGTTCCTCTATATTCTGGAATTGCTCACAATTCTGCAGGGCGGCGGTCGCAGACGGTAACATAAGATTCCACGACGGGCGACTAGAAGGGTGCGCGCCCTTCTAGTCGCCCACCCCAAAACCTCCCGCGATAGTCCTGTTTCTCACCTGGAATAAGATTGGCTACGACCTTGTTCACTTGATTAGATGTTCCTTGAGAAAATATAATAATCACAATGTCCGTGATTGCATCCATGTGAAAGTGAGCGAATAAAATAATGGATACACATCCGAATCTATTCCATGTGACCGACCAGGATTTTGAATCGAAGGTATTGAAGTCCGACATGCCGGTAATCGTTGATTTCTGGGCGGCATGGTGTGGTCCCTGTAGGGCTATTGCGCCCGTGTATGAGAAGTTGAGCGACGAATACCTGGGCAAGTTGGGCTTTGCCAAGATGGATATCGACCAGTATGAGCAAGTCCCCGGACGACTTGGCATTCAGGCTATTCCCACACTTCTGATTTTCAAGGGCGGTAAGGAAATTGGCCGTCTCGTTGGTCCTCATCCCCTGCGCTTGAAGAGTATGATTGACAGGGTGCTTGCCGATAACGGGGTTCAGGTAGCGTAACCTGCTACCTGCAATCCTGTTTTTCGAAAATTAACAGGTTAGCAATACAGGCCGGTCAACCGGCGGCGGGCGCGGTGAATCGGCTCTTATGGGCCACCCATAAGGGTCCTGGTATAATCGAGTCGAGTGCGTTTCAATGCTCCATGCCCGCCGCCGGTTGACCGGTATTGCCTGTGGAGGAATCATCAGGTGTCAGATTATTCCATCCGTTCCCATTTCCGATCTGCCTATTTGTCAGGATGCCCTTTCGTTCGCGGATTTTATAACAATGCTGTAAAATCGTGTCCTAACCCCTCGACGCTTGTTCACTTTTGTGCTATATTCATCGGTATCTTGTTAGTCTATTCATAGTTGTATGGACATAGGGGAGACTGTATATGCCGACATTAGAACGTTCAAACCCGTTGCCACTCTACTACCAGCTCAAAGAAGTGCTGCGACAGCAGATACGGGCCGGGCACCTCGCTCCTCACACTGCTATTCCCTCCGAACCCGAACTAGTGGCCCGCTATCATGTCAGCCGCGCAACTGTGCGCCAGGCGCTGACGGAGCTGGTACACGAAGGGTTACTCTACCGGCAGCATGGAAAAGGAACCTTCGTGTGCGAACCACGCGTGCAGCAAACGTTGAGCGAACTGACCAGCTTGAGTGAGGAACTGCGCAAACGGGGGAAAAAGCCAGGAGGTCTCTTGCTTATCAGTGAGCTGGTACGAGGCAGTGAGACTATTCGCAAAAGTTTGCAGTTGACAGATGAAGAGCAGGTTATTCGCCTGGAGCGCTTGCGCACTGCCGACGATACGCCTGTTGCGTATGAAATTCACTATTTGCCCCATCCTCGTGCCAGCAGTATTTACCAGCGCGCAAAAGAGGTTGCCGATGGCTCTCTCTATAGCTTGATGATCAGCGAAGGCCTGAGCCCTTATATTGCCGAACAAACTATTACAGCGGGGCGTCCTTCCACGCGTGCCGCCGAACTTTTGAAAATTCAACAGGATGAACCGGGATTATACATCTCTTGTACTACCTTTGATCAGACAGGCATGCCAGTCGAGTATTCCGAAACGTTCTTCCCCGGTTCGCGTTACGAGGCGCGGGTGACTTTGCGGATAGCCAGGTAGGACGGGTATTCCGGTCGGCCCTTGCGGTAGTCTGCTCAATCCGCTATACTACGCAAGGATTTACTCACAATACTATTCACCTTGACAACACCTATATTTTAAAGGGTAGGATCAGTACAAAGGAAAATAGAGGAGCATAAGCGTTTACTATGGATGAAATGCAGACCTTCGATAATAACGATAGTGCCAGCCCGAATGGGGCGGCACCACAGGCTCAGCATCTTGGTGAGCAGGAATGGACGGATAGAGGCAATGCCGCCGCTGAGCAGGGAGACTATGAAACGGCGGCCGAGGCTTTCCAACAAGCCGTCGAAGCGAATCCAACCGATGCGCGAGCGCGCTATAACCTGGCGCTGGCCCAGCAGTATCTGGGCGACGCCGAGAGCGCCATTGCCGGCTATCGACGGGCGATAGACCTTGATCCGCGGCTGATTGATGCATATACCAACCTGGGCAACCTGTACGGGGAGTTGGGAATGCAAGAAGAGTCGCTGGAGATCTTCCGCGTGGCTCTGGAGTTCGATCCTGAAAATGATGAGCTTTATATCAATGTTGGCGATGCGTACCGGTCGCAGAATCTCTACCAGGACGCGGTTCAGGCCTATCGCCAGGCGCTCATTCTCAATCCCGATAACACGCTGGCCGCTGATAATCTGCGCGATGTGCGCGAGCGCATTAACAACCAGCTGCGTCGGGTGATGGAGCAGGAACGGCGCGTGGACGAAGACCCCGCTGACCTCGCGCGTTATGCTGAGCTGGTCAACCTCTACCTGGACATGCGACGCTACGATGAGGCGCTTTCAATAGCAAACCAGATGGTGAGCCTGGACCCCGAAGATCGGACCGGCTATGATTCGCTGGCCTCAGTGTATGAGGCAATGCAGGACCGTGACCAGGCGGTAGAAACGTATGCGCGTATCGTATCAATGGACCCCGATGACGCCGAGGCCTGGGAACATCTGGGCACCTGGCGCTCAATCCAGGGCAATTCGGATGAGGCTATTGCGGCCTACCAGCGGGCGATTCAGATTGACCCCAATCGTTTTACTACGCGCTTCAGCCTGGCGGAAGCCTATCTGGAAGCAGAACGCTATGAGGAGGCGCGAGCCGCCTACCAGGGCCTCATTGAAGATGCGGAGCAGTTAGAACCCGACGACATAGCCGCCGCCTACGCTGGACTCGCTGATACGTACAACAGCATGGAACGTTATGACGATGCTGTCCAGACCAGCCAGACCCTTCTGGAGCAGTTCGAGGATGATCCAGAAGGCTATTACCAGCTGGCCACCGCCTATGATGCGCTTGGCCGTTACGATGAGGCCATTGAGAACTACGAGAACGCCATCGATAGCGATCCTCTCAATGCCGATTATTATAACGACCTTGCCGATACGTATCGAGAGGTGAAACGCTATGACGAGGCCCTTGAGACGGTACAGCAGGCCATTGCTCTAGACCCTGGAATGATTCTCGCCTATGAGACGCTGGCACAGATCTACCAGGAGATGGGCCGCAACGATAAAGCGGTTGAGGCTATGGATCAGGCCAACGCGCTGCGTATGGTAACAGAATAAACATAAGTCATCCTGAATCTTGACGAATGGGTATGAAGAGGGCGACCACAAGGGTACGCCCTCTGCTCTCCCCTCCCTTATGCTCATTCTCTCTTACTTATTTGCGATTTTTTCCTCGACCGCGGTCGCAAAAGCCTCCAGATCACCGAGGCGATGCTGGAGGTGGTCGTAGAGCAGGTCGCGATTGAGCGTGCTGGGGTCATAGACCAGCGCATCACGGAGGTTGGTGAGGATTTCCAGGCGGAAGGCCAGTGTTTGCGGAATAATCTGCTGAGAGCCGACGATACTGAGCAGTTCGTGATAGCCTTCGGGACGCCTTAGGCCAAGCGATGCTACCAGGGTGCCACAGATTTGCAGGCAGGCCTCTATCGCCAACTGCAGGTACCTCTCGGCGAGACCATAGACGCGAAAGTCGAGTGTAAATTCCTCGCGCTTCGTCTTTGCCAGGTCTTGCAGGATAGCGACAGCATCGCGCAGTTGTTTCAAGTGACGCTGCACCAGTTCTTTATCAACCGGTAGCACCTGTCCATAGAGCCGCCGGCTCAGGGCCTGGTTCTGAATCTCATCGAATTTCTTGAAATCCAGGTAATCCATCACCGCTTTCGTCTCAAATGCCACGCGTGATTTCTCATCGCGGCTGAAAAGTATCTGGCCATACTTGATGACCTGCAATTTGAGCAGGAGCGAGGCCTGGTTTAAAATCACGACATCGATATTATCGGATTCCAGGCGTTTGGCCAGTTCGCTGAAAAAGTAGAGCTGGTAGTCAAGGAATTGGTCGGATTTGATCTGTTCCATCAGGAGAATGGCGATATCTACATCGGTGAGGTGTCCGAATGAGGTGCGAGTCGAGAGCGAACCGGTGAGATAAGCCGTGTTGACAGGACTTTGCGTGAAGAGTTGATTGAGACGAGACTGCTTTTCGAATAAGTTCATGTGCAACCCTCCGGGAGAAAGCCTATGATTGCCACCTGAGACTAAACGGAACGCTTTTCTCCAGGAAAACACTATTCCTACTACTAACTGTACCATAAAAACGCCAGGAACGTAACCCTGAGCGCTATTATTTTCTACACGAAAAGAAGTTCGAAAAAGTTCTGCTTGCCTGTCTTCTTATCCTTCAACCCACTCCTCTCCATTGCTGGCGACCTCTTTCTTCCAGATAGGTACGCTCGTTTTGAGTGCGTCGATGATATAACGGCAGGCTTCGAATGCTTCGCCACGATGTGGTGTTGCCACGACGACGATCACGCTGGCCTCGCCGATTTCAAGCCGGCCCACGCGATGGGCGACCGCGACCCGCTCTATGCCCCAGCGCTGCTGGGCTTGTGTCACAATCGCGCGTATCTGCTGAATTGCCATTTCGGGATAAACATCGTATTCGAGGTAGCGCACCTGTTTCCCGCGCGCATTGTCGCGCACCACCCCCTCGAACACCACGATGCCGCCTACGCTAGGATGGCTCACGGCCTCGATCAAGGCCCTGCGGTCCAACGGTTCGCGCGTAATCGAAATCAAAGGCTCCATGGAATTCTCCTGAACCGGCATTCCTCCGCCAACGGGAGGAATGAAAACGACCTCGTCACCGTCGTGCAGCGGCGTATCCGGTAGGACATAGCCGCGATTGACGGCACAGGCAGAGCGTTGCATGATGGCTTGCAGGCGTGGATAGCGTGTGATGAGCAGCGTTCGCACATCGGCAACGCTGGCGCCTGCTGGCAAGGTCACTATTTCCTCGTTCTGCCCCGTTATTTCGCGGAACGAGGCAAAATAACGCATACGGATATTCATAAGGAAAGTATAGCATATACATGATGAGCGCTGCATCCAGCCGTGGCTGGATGCAGCGCTCATCATGTATATGCTATTGTGTCATCTTTGGCAAATCGTACACGTCCTCGAACCTGGTTGTCAGATAGCGCACGAAGTAGTCGGGGTTGGGTGGCTCGCCCGTGACGCGTGCGATGAGTTCATCGGGCTGGTAGATGGCGCCGAAGATATACATCTTCTCGCGCAGCCAGTTCAGGATGAAAGACGTATCTCCGCTTGCCAGTCGCTCATCGAAGTTCGGAAATGCCCTGTGCAACGCGTAGAAAATCTGCGCGGCGTAGAGGTTGCCGAGCGTATAGGTTGGGAAGTAGCCGAAGCCTGAGGACCAGTGAATGTCCTGAAGAACGCCTTCGGCATCATTGGCAGGCTCAATTCCCAGGTACTCGCGGTATTTTGCGTTCCATAAACCCGGCAGCGATTCAACAGCGACATCGCCGTTGACAAGCGCCTTCTCCAATTCAAAGCGCACGAGGATGTGCAGATTGTAGGTCACCTCGTCGGCCTCGATGCGAATCAGGCTGGGCTGCACTTTGTTGAGGGCACGCACGAACGTGGAGACATCCACGTTGGCGAAATGTTGTGGGAATGACTCGCGTACGGCGCCATATTGGCCCTGCCAGAACGGTAGGGAGCGGCCGATGGGATTTTCCCAGAGCCGCGATTGCGACTCGTGCGCTCCCATGGATGCGCCGCCTGCCACAGGGGTGCGTGCCAGCGTTTGTGCTGACCCTTGCTCGTATAAAGCGTGACCGCCCTCATGAATCGCAGCCATTACTGCTGCCTGAATGAAGTGCTTATCGGGATGAATCGTGAGGCGCACATCGAAAGGACTGCCAAAGCTGGTAGTGAAAGGATGAGGCGATTCGGCGATACCCCCAAACGAGAAGTCATAGGCCATGTTGCGCAGGAGCGTTTTGCTCAAAACCACCTGCTCCTCAAGCGAGAAATCGCCCGTAAGGCAGGAATCGTCCACCGTGTGACCACTTTGCTGAATGCGGCGCAGCATAGTCAGGCTAACCTCGCGGATGGGCGCGAAAAGCCGATCAAGTTTGCTGGCCGTCATGCCGGGTTCGAATTGATCCAGCAGGGCATCGTAGCGCGTCTCTTCGTAGCCAAGGTGGTCCGCGATCTCACGCTGCAAGATGATGGTACGATTCAACCAGGGGGCGAAGCTGGCAAAATCTTTGTTCTCGCGTGCGCGCCGCCAGGATTCAAAGCTCGCCGCCTGCACACGGGCCATCTCCTCGACCAGTTTGCGCGGCAGCTTCGTAGCCCGCTCGTAAGAGCGCCGTGTCTCGCGTACTAAGCCCCTATCGGCATCGGTAAACGAATCCTGTTTGACGACCTCATTGAGCTCTTGCAATAATTGTCCCAGCCTGGGTGTCGTCCAGCGTTCGTGCAGTACTCCTTGCAGCGTGGCCATCTGGTCGCCGCGCATTTCTCCGGCGCCAGCTGGCATGGAAGTGTTCTGATCCCATTCCGCCAGGGCGCCAAGGGCGTTGAGGTCGGAAATTTCGTGCACACAATCGAGTAATTCCTGGATGCGGGCATCCTGGCGTGTAAAGTCGGGCACTATCGTGTCTTGTTTCAACATACGCAGATAATCATCCTTTCATTAGTTCTTCTGCTCTCCGCAGTACGAGTTCTGCCAGAGTGCGCGTGGCGAATCCGGTGGCGCCTCTCTCCTGGTAGGGCTTTTTCACATCGATAAAATCGGTTCCGGCGATATCCAGGTGCGCCCATTGCGCGTCATCCACGAACTGCTCCAGGATTTTGGCGGCCTTGCACGCGGATGCCGGTCTGCCCCCAGTCTGCCTGACGTCGGCGATATCGCTGAGAATCTCTTCTTCGTAGTCGTCGTCGAGCGGCATGGGCCAGAATTTTTCACCGACGGCCCTTCCCGCGTCAATAATCTCGTTACAGAGTTCCGAGTCGTTGCAGAATATGCCAGACATAGTCGTGCCGAGGGCAATGACAATCGCTCCGGTCAGCGTAGCAACATCAATGATGGGGGATAGTCCCTCTTTCACGGCATATGAAATGGCATCGGCCAGTACCAGCCTGCCCTCTGCGTCGGTATTTAGAATCTCGACCGTTTTTCCGTTCATGATACGAATGATATCGCCAGGCCGGTAAGCGGAGCCGCCGGGCATGTTCTCGGTGGTCGATACCAACGCGGTCACATTGATGGGCGGTTTCAGGGTGGCGATGATTTGCATGGCGGCGATGACTGCTGCTGCCCCCGCCATGTCGCCTTTCATCTCGTGCATGCGTTCGGCAGGTTTGATAGAGATGCCGCCCGAATCGAAAGTGATGCCCTTGCCGGCCAGGGCCATGCCCTTAGGGTTGCCAGGATCGCCCTTGTAGCGCAGGATAATGAATTTTGGCGGTTCCACGCTGCCTTGCGAGACCGCCAACAGGCCACCCATGCCGAGCTCTTGCATTTGTGGCCGGTCGAGTACCTGGTATTCCAGCCCGAATTGCCTGGCCATCGCCGTGGCGCGATTTGCCAGTTCGCCGGGAGTAAGCACATTGGGCGGCTCGTTGACGAGATCACGCGCGAAATTTGTGGCCTCGGCAAAGACCATGCCGCGATGCAACGCCGCTTTCAGCTTACTATCGTTCGCGTCCGTGGTTAAGATCTGAATCTGGCTTACTTCGCGCCCGTTGCTGTTCTCTTTCGCGCGCAAATATTTCCTGAATGTATACAGCCCGGTCAATGCCCCCTCGATTTCGGCCTGGACGAGTTGCTCACTCTCGTCCCAGTCCAGCGCCAGGACTATCGAATGGGCGCCGGTATTTTGCAGGTGGCGGGCGGCGGTCGCGCTGGCCCTGCGTAATCCCTGCGGGCTTATCTTGCTCTTTGCTCCCAGGCCTACGAGCAGGACGCGTTTCGCGGCCAATTTGCCCATGCTGTGAATGGTCGTCAATTCTCCCAGCGCGCCCTTGAACTCTCCGGCGGCATACATTTCGGATATCAGGCCTCCCAGTATATGATCGACCCTGGTAGCCGTTTTCGATAAAGCGATAGCGCTCTCTTGTCGCTCTTCTTTCTGGGCAGCGACACTGACGACGAGCGCGTCGCATGCGATATCTTGCACATTTGAAGCTAGTAAACGAATATCCATAGAGTAAAAATCTGCTTTCTAGGGAATCGATACTCCAAAAGAGATAGACCGGTCGCTAAAGGACCGGTCAGAGGAGATCGGCAAATTGTAACGTAATCATAGCAAATTCTAAAGAAATCCGCCACTTTTAGTACGATTCCGCGGGAGAATTGACCAGTTGAGTCAATTGCGGGCAACGAGTCGACGCCTGGAGGGGCAGGTCTGGTACCTATGCGCCTCCAGGGGGCAGGACAGGCACGAGGCGCTGTCCCTCCAGGGCACGTTCCTGTTCGCTCGACCGGCCAATCGCCCTAACGATTCCGAGCGGTTTTTAGATTTTATTTCTACCTTTGAGACAATAAGCGGTCTACCACTTCCAGTAGTTGGCGCGGCTTGAACGGTTTGGTCAGGTATTCGTTGCAGCCCATGTGTATCGCGGCCTCGTTTTCGTCGTTGAGGGCGTAAGCGGTGACTGCGACAATAGGCACGTGGGCTAATGCCGGGCGTGCGCGGATCAACTGCGCGGTACGGTAGCCGTCCAGTACTGGCATCGAGAGATCGGTGAGGATGAGATCGACGCGTTCGTGATCGAGGATATCCAGCGCTTCCTTGCCGTTCGAGGCGGAGATGCAGCGGTAGCCACGTGTGGATAAAACCCGCTCGATCAAAATGCGGTTAGAAACTTCGTTTTCGACGATCAGAATCGCCGCTTGCCATCCGTTGGGCATTGGCCCGGATGAATTTGTGCCTGAAGGTGTTGCTCTGTTCATATGCTCTGGCCCTTTTGTTTACAGTGAAAATTACGCCCCTACGGTGATCTCCTCATTATGTTAGCAGGGGAGGGAGCGATGGGCAGTGAGAACGAGAATGTGGAGCCCTGTCCAACAGTACTCTCTACAGCGACTTCCCCGCCCTGTAACTCAATTAATTTACGCGCGATCGTCAGACCCAATCCCGTGCCTCCAAAGCGGCGTGTGGTGCTGCCATCGGCCTGGCGAAATGCTTCAAAAATATAGTCCAGCGCTGCCGGTGAGATGCCGATGCCGGTATCATGCACCGAGACGCGCAGCATATCATAGCGCTCAAGCTGTGTGCAGCGAATGGTTACGCCGCCTTTTTCGGTGAACTTGAGGGCGTTTGAAACCATGTTAATTACTATCTGGCGCAAGCGATAACTATCCGCCAGTGCCAGCGGCAAGCCATCATCGGCCTCCAGCGTCAGATATAAGCCCTTATTATTTGCCATCGGCTTCAGTTGATTCACTACCTCGGCCAGATTTGACGCGAGCGTTAGCGGCTCGACCTTGACCTCCAGGCGGTCGGCTTCGATCTTGGAAAGATCAAGCATATCGTCTACCAGGTGAGAGAGGTCTTCGGCACGACGCACTATGAACTGGATGTGCTCCTCCTGCTCCGCCGTCAGCTCGCCGTCAACAAATCCCTCTAATATTAACGCGCCGTAGCTGATAATACTATGCAATGGGGTACGTAATTCGTGCGTGACGGTGGCAAGGAATTGAGATTTGAGGTTGTTCACACGCTCGAGGGCGGCGTTTTTGTCTTTGACCTCGACGAAAAGGAGCGTATTTTGGATAGCCATGGCTACCTGGATTGCGGCTGTGCTGAGGAGAAACGTGTCGCTGCCGGTGACCTCGCGGGGTGTGTTACCATACAGGATAATACTACCTATGGGCTGCTCCTGCAGCACAAGGGGCACAGCAATCACCGAACGATAGCCTGCCTCTAACGCCATACGCGCCCATGCCTCGCCCTGCTCTTGATAAATACGTACAATGTCCTCGGCGTAGGTGATCTTCTGCTTCTGCATCGCCATGCGCGCCAGTATCATATCGAGATCACGCAGGGCCGGGCGCGGGATGCGAGGGCGGCGCAACCCGTATGGTTCTGGCTGGGAGGTAAGCTTGTGGGGGCGCATGGCGCGGCGTTTGTCGCTGGAAGAAGGAACAGGCCGCGGCGATGCTGACGGCATGGCGATCATCTTCGTGGTCGCAGCCATGGTGATATCACCATCCGGGTCGGTATGCACCGTCACGGCACCGTACTGCTGTGTGAGGTTGGTGAAAGGCATATGCCCATTTGAGTGGTTGTCCGACCAGTGCGCCACTGCCCACGGAGAAAGCATCTCGCGCCCATAGAGGAGCAAGGAAACGTTGTTGGCCCGCATGATGGTACCCAGGCGCGATACAACCTCTCCAAGCAGGTGATCCAGGTTCAGCGTGGAGATCAGCACATCGCTCATCTTGAGTAAATCGCTCATCTGCTTCGTAATCACGCTGCTTTCGGTTTCCCGTGTTTGCAGTGACTCGGAAAGCAGATTAAATGAACGCGCCAGCATACCTAATTCATCGATGGTAGAGGCGGGAACCGCTGTCCTGCCATGATCCTCGACCAGAGCCGATACCCGCGCCTGGAGCCGGCGAATAGGGCGGATGAAAAATGTACGCGCTACGTACATGTATACCGCTACGCCCAGCGAAATGTAAAAGATGCCTGTCCCCAGCAGGATTTCGAGGGCTTTTTCGGGATGCTCACTGATGCTGTAGAGCGGTTCAACGTCTACTATATCCAATGAAGGCGAACCTTTGACCTGATTGGTTAGTTGTACCTCAGCAGAAAGTGTGAGGTAATGCTGCCCCGCATCGATGATATTAACCGTATTGGGTTTGCACAGCTCCCCTTTTGATGCATCATTGTTCAGAGCAATACCATACAGGTTGGAGCCCAGGATGTCTTGCGATTGACAAAGCACGACGTTCCAGCCTGTAGAGCGGACAAGGTCACTGGCAAGATTGTCATCGATAGCCTGTATTCCTACCAATACCCCAATTTGTTCTCCACCTTTATCCTGAACGGGGACGGCATATTCAATAAACCAGCAATGTCCATCACTAGATGGGCAGTTGCTGGCAGAAATTCGTTGTAAAGCTGATACGGACCTCCCTTTCGCCTGGAGTACTGCCATCGAGTCCGGAAGGGTGTTTTTGATAAAAGTTTCCTGCTGAACGTCAATGGAAGTACCTTTATCAGAGACAAAGGCGAGGTCTGAAAGAGGGTACCCGAATTTTAAAAAAGTAGACTCTAAATAGCTAACGGAGCTAGCAGAAGTGCTGGCATGCTCAGAAAGTGCTTTAGTGATTTCTGAGCTTCGTTTCTGGTAAGAGGCTTCAATTAAAGTGAGATGATTCCTGGCATCATTATTTGCTGCGTGTTCATAGAATGTCTTCAGTAAAAACCAGGATGTGATGGCGAAAAGCGCCATACATAATAAAAGTGTGAGCGCAGCGCTTATAATTAATTTTCCGCCCAGAGATCGGACAGTGAATCGCATTGGAACCTTTCCCATAATGTAAAAGTAAAGGGAGGACGGGGTGCCAGCTCGTCCTCCCCTTACCACGCGTATGCTAGAAGAATACGCGAGACTCTGAGAGGTGCGCGTGCAAACCCCATGGGGAAAAGGTTGCACGAATATTCAAGTAAACGCTGCAAGCTTGCTCGTCGAGGTGGAAATGCTTGCTCACGTATACCCCGCCTTCCGTCTCAGGCCTATGTATTATAACGTATAATCACGCAAATTGTTATCATTTTGGTCATGAATTTTTTCCATCTCAAGAAAATTCGTCAACATTCAACCGGCGTTTCCTGCAATCCCCAGGAGGACAGGGACGAATCGCTGTCCCTACGGACGTCCGAGGGCCAATTTAAGGAATTTCAGTCCAGATAATAGGGCCACTTGCGCCCTCCTTATCCAGTTGCTGTAAAGCATTGTGCTGGGTGTCTACCAGGTAGATGCCCGGCTGCTCATCGCTCAGCGCTACGACGAGCTGGTGTGTTGAGTTGGCAGACCAGGTGAAGGCCGAGGCAGAACCGCGTAGTTTCAAGTACCGGGCCTGGTTGCCGGCCTGGAGATTGACGATGCCTATGCCGGTACCGGTGTTGTAGGCCAACTGCTGGCTATCGACCGACCAGGCAGGGGTAGGATTATCAGCGACGCTCTGGGCAATAAGTGAATCGAAGCCAGTTGCGACGTTGATGATATGCAGTACGCCAACGCCGGCGTTCAGCGCGTCCAGATAGTCGATATACCTACCATCGGGCGACCATTGAGGATCGCTGACCTGTTTCCCGCCGGTCAGTAGTATCATTCCAGAGCCGGGTGTGATGTCGATGCGCCACAGGCCTATGGCTCTCCCAGCAGTGGAAGTGACGACGAGCCAGCTTCCAACACCGCCGTGACCATTGCGGCTATAGATGGCCTGCGCGAAGTCGCCTGACAACAACAGGGCAGGCTGCGGTGATTCGCCCGCTCCTACCTGACGTTCCCAGAGGCTATGGATGTGACCTATCCCACCAACGCTCCAGGTGATGATGGGTGTATTGATGTCCGGTGACCAATCCAGAGTGAGTACTGAATCGCTAGAATTGCTCCTGGCTGCCGCGTTGCCGGTTATGGTGAGTAATCCATGATTCTGTGTATTGTAGTCAAGAATGCTGGTGGTTCCCGCGTTGATTACTTCAAAGGCCAGGCGCACGCCATCGGGTGACCAGACGGGATGTACAGCGCTTCCTTTTACAGGAAAGGGCACCATCTGAACGGTGCCGGTTTGCGTGGAGTAGATATAGAGATTTGTCTGACCGCTGCCGGTGGGGTCGGCGACAAATGCCAGCATGCTGTTGTCCACGGACCATGCCAGGCTGTTCAGGATGTTCATGCCGGTTGTCGTATCCCACATCGATGCAGGCGATACGCCGGCTTTGAATAATGGCAGGGGAATGATTGTATCCTGTTGCCCATCGCTGCGTATAGCGTGAAGGCGGGCCTGTTGCAGATCAACATAGGCGAGCATGTCTCCGGCGGAGCGACCTGGCAATGGGGGACTGACGGTCCATCCTGTTGCGACGGTGACGTTAGCGGGAGTCAGGCGGTCAATCTGCGTGCTGCTGCTGTCGGCAAGCGCGCTCCATAGCGTTCCATTGCGCAGGAAGACGAAGCGCATGCCGGCTGAGAGCGGGACGCCTGGCTGCTGGAACGCAGCTGGCGGAGTAATGGCGCCGTTACTGGTTGTAGATGGCTGCTGGAACCGGAGATTGTAGCCTAAGAAGCCACCGATGCCGGTTACGATGAGCAGGATAGCAGCGACAGCTATGGCCACCAGGCTCCACGTCCCTGGCCTGCGGGAGCGGCGCGCGGCTAGATGCGCCTGTCCTGGAGACTGCCTGACAGCAGGACTGGGTATGGTGCTGCGCCCCCCGGGAAGAGCTACTAAATGTGGTCGACCTGTCACATTGCGGCGAACATGGCTTGCTGGAAGGTTGGGAACGGTCCAATCTTCTTCGGGTGAGCTACCCCTGGCGTCGAAGGTGCCGGTAAGTTCGAGATATTCCTGGGAGGAGAAGATACGCTGGCGCAAGGCCGGGTCAGGGCTGACGCGTGGTAGATGTCTGAGTAAGGCATCATTGCGACGAAAGTCGGCAAAGATGGTGCTGCAATGCGCGCAGTGGCGCAAATGAGCGGTGACCTCAAGGCGTTCTTCCATGGCGAGCTGGTTGTCAAGGTAAGCGCTGAGCAGTTCCTCGACTTGCTCGCAATTCATTTTGTGCCTCCTCCATGTTCCAACGCTTTGTAGTGTTCCCTAAAAGACTGTCTTGCTCTAGAAAGATACATTTTGACACCGCTCTCGGCAATGTTCAAGGCCCTGGCGATCTCGCTATAGGAAAAGCCTTCCTGGGTGTACAGCAGAAGTGCGGCCCGGTATTGCTGAGGCATGCGGCGAAGTGCCGCGCGTACTAATTCGGTTGTGCCATAAATTTCTTGTGGGTCTGCGCTCTCTACGTCCGCCGGTTCGTGATCAAGGTCTTGCCATGGCAACCAGGCAATCAATTTACGACGACGCAGCGCGTCATACGCCGTATTTGTTGCGATGCGATACAACCAGGCTGAGAGCTTGAGGTTCGCATCCATTTTTGGCAAAGCCCGGAACGCCTTGAGAAAAGTATCCTGGGTCAGATCATCTGCTTGTTCGCGGTCCCCAACCAGGTGATACACATAGTTATAAATAGGTACCTTATATTCGTCGTAAATCTGGTCAAAGGACCAGGAACTCTCCTTGGTTTCCACCCTGGCCATGCGCTACAGTCCCTTCGATGGCTAGTGCTAATAACTTGTCCGTTCCATGCAAGCCATAGCAGGCATCATGCAGAGCCGCGCATAGTCGCTATGCGAGTTCCGGTGGGTGCGGAAGGGCTTTCACCCTTCTGTGTAGTGGAACGGACAATCGACGCTTTCAGTAACATTAAGATGTTGTTAAAAGAGAACGGTATTTTCGCGCGATTTATTGTTTACAATGGTAGCATATTTGCCCGATTCCGCGAAATCAGTAACCCTACAGTTAGTACTATTTGGGGGGATGGAGGGCTATTCGTCGTCCATGCTGTGCAGGAGCGCGTCCAGCAGGGCTTGCTCTCCTGGCGAGGGGCTGGCCTGCGCGTATTCCTGCCGGAGTTGTAGCAGGCGCAGCATCAGCGTGAAATGGCGACAGGCAGCCTGTTCGCGCTCGCCTGGCTTCATGTCTTCGGGGTTATTGTTGCTGAGCAGGGCAGTGATGCGGCCTTCAAGCACGTTCAACCATTCATTGACGCGTCTGAGGGCATCCTGTTGGCATTCCTGTTCGTTCTGGGGGATGGTGGACATTCTTTTTTGTAGTTCTCCTTTTTGAACCATTAGCGCAGGCGGCGTAGCAACACGCGCAGATGGCTGCCGCCGGGTACCATGCCGGCGGGCAGCACCTCGATGATTTCATATTTGGGCGCGGCGGCGACGGCCGATTGCGAAGGCGTGGGAGTATCAGCGACGTAGACGGCGCCGGTGAAACTGATGCTTAGCGGTGTGACCATTTCCATATCGGCATTGTGCTGCGGCTGCTGGCCGCTGGCATCGTAGATTTGCGGGTCGATGATTTGCTCAGGGCGCATAATGACCTGGATGGCGCTGTAGGTGTAGCTGCCACCTGCCAGGTAGACTACGACGACGGTGCGCTGCCGTCCGCCCCAGGTTTTGGGTACGACATTCAAAATGTGCTGCGATTTACGCGCATCGAGCGGCATTGCTCAACTCCTTTCGCCATTTCTGAACTTGACGTAACTAAAAGGATGGTTGTTCCACGCCTGTTGAAGGATGTGGACTGCTATGCTCAGGAAGGCGAGTAAGTTGCCGGTGAGAGCTATGCTGCCGGGCATGGTTGTGCCCACGATGCCGGGGATGGCTTAAGTCTGATAACAGAATGAGAGTCGAGGAATCAAGCGACGAAGAGGAGGGATGGCTTCTCGCGGCGAATCTGCTCTGGGTTTTAGGGATGTAGGTCATGCGGAAGGCTCCTTTTGAATGCGTGCGCGCTCTGCGGGAATGTCGACTTCTTCGCCGGCGAACTGGAAGATCAGGCGCATGGCCGTTTCGTCGCTGACCCAGCCCTGGGCTTTGGCCTCGGTGAGGGCGGCGACGAGCATCTGTGTGGCATAGGCCAGCGTCTGGTGATCGGCGACATCGATCTCCGGGAAGATAATGTCGTAATGCGTATCGACCTGCTGCGCCAGTGCACCGGCCTTGCGCGCTTCCAGCAGTACGCGGTCGAGGATGGTTCGCAGCATGGCGCGCATGACATACTGGCGGCGCTGGAACTTGAGGAATGTGGGCAGGCCCATTTCGGCGGCTGTGGCCCGGTTGCCGTAATCGCCATCGCTCAGGTAGTGTTCTGGAAGCTGGGCGCCAACTGCTATCATTAACTTTATAGCCCGACCGTCGGCCGAGGCGTCGTTAGCGCTGATCTCCGGCTTGACCGCCGACCATTGTTCCGCCTCATTGTGAATGATGACGCTGCCCGGCTCCGGCGGGTAGGCATATTCGGCCTTCTTGCGCTCGATGGCCTTGCGGTCCGCGCCGGATAAGCGGACATCCCACAGGAAGGCACCTTTGTACTTGTTGATGCGTACCCTATCGGTGAGCCAGTCCTTGTAGCGCCGCAACCAGGGCAATAATGTGGCCAGGTCGCTTTTGCCGCGCTTGGCATTGGAGACCTTGTTGATGCAGAACTGCACGACCTCTTCGCCGGCCTTAAACCACTCACCCTCGAAGCTGTGCGTATCCTGCGGTGTGACCGGTGCCGGATCGCCGGGCATCGTTGCGCTCGGACCGATGGGGCGGCGGTGAAAACGCAGCGGCGTCTCGATATCGTTGGGGTCGGTCTCAATCTCATCGATGATAGAGGGATCGATCTGGCGAATCTTGACGCGCCCATCGTAGGGGTTCACAAAGAAACGGATAAACTGCTCACCATACAACGACAATTCCGTGCAGAGGGCATAGACGCGCGTATCCATGTGGTTATCGGAATCGTTCCAGAAATCCATCAGGACCTGCTGCACCTCCGGCCTGCTTGCTGCGACAGTGACACCCTTTCCCAGCACGAAACTGGTGGTGATCTCAACAATGGCGAAGGCCAGCGGATTGGCGTTATAAGCCTCGTAACATAAATTATGTAACTCGAGATAAGTCGAGGGAATCACATCCTTCTGATACCAGTTGTCGCTGAGCCTTCGCCAGTAATAATCTTCTTCACCCCCTGTCGCGTATCTTCCCCAGTACCAGTCTTCCTGAGTTGGTGAGGAGGCGACATACGTAGGGTTAATCTGTTCCTGGATGTGCATGCTTGAGGCTGGTTCGTTCTCGTTGGCGGACTTGAGCCAGCGCAGGAAAGGGGGTAGCGCCATGATGGATAGCTCCTGGTAAGGTATTGAGGACTATGAACGGCAATTGTTCCGTAGGGGCGGGAGCGGAAGGGACGTGGAATTGGACCCTTGTGGTCGCCGTTGCCGGGGTAGACCTATTGAGATGAATGACGAAGCTTGCTCGTCTTCATGAGCTAGTATACATGAAAGCAAGCAAGCTGTCAAGGGTATTAGTTTTTGTTTAATCCACCGCACGTACAGCCGGGTGCACCAATCCCATCGCAATAACACCCGCGCTAATGGCCCCACCAAGCACAAAGACCGGCGCTGCCCCCAACCGATCGGCAGCGATGCCCGCCAGCCCATAGCCGATAGGTGCAAGCGCCGTGGAGACTAGCATATCGATACTGGCAACGCGCCCCAACCTGCTGGCGGGAACGAACTCTTGCAATGTATTTATCCATGCCAGCCCTAATGAAGTGTATGACGCGCCCTGGATCAGGAATGCCAGGCTTATTATGCTCGCGGGAAGCGGTAAGCCCGCGACCAGCAGCATCAGGCTGGCAAGAATCCATGCCCCATAAACCAGCAGCCCGCGTCTCCACAGTCGCTTGAAGTGTCCGAGCCACAGCGCCGCGCTGATGGAACCGAGCGCGGACAGCGAGGTGAGAAGGGCATAGAGGCCAACCTGTGTCCCGAAGCGCTCTTTGACAAGCAAAGGCAATACTGCCTCATCGGGGCCGCTCAAGAAAATCGTGCTGACACAGGCAACCGCGATGGTGACCCACAGCCAGGGAGATTGCAGTACTGTGCTGATCCCTGTTTGGAGATCATGGAGCGCGCTCGTTCTTTCTTTTGAGATGGAATCGCCCTGTACAGGCTTGCTCGGAAGAACCACCAGGCAGGCCGCCGAAATAACGAAGGACGCGCCGTCCAGCGCAAATGCGAGCGGAGTTCCACCCAATGCAATGATTGCCGCGCCAATGCCCGGCCCGAAAATCTGTGCGACTTGCAGGCTGATGCTGCGCAGCGAGTTGGCGCTGGGCAGGTATTCAGTTGGTACCAGGTCGGGAATCGCAGCAGTATAGGCCGGGTAGAAAAAAGCCTCTACAAGGCCAAAAATGGCACTCATCGTGCAGAGCTGCCAGAGTTCGAGCCGCTGCGTAAAGGCCAGCAACGCGATGATGCCAACGACCATTCCACGTGTAAGGTCGGAGGCGAGCATCAGGCGAACTCGCGGAAAACGATCCACGGCAACCCCTCCAATCAGGAGCAGCAGGAGCATGGGGGTCGTAGAACAGATCAGGACGATCCCCATGGCTGTCGCCGAGCCAGTTTTTTCGAGTACCCACCATGCCAGCGCAATCGTATAGAGGCTATCACCCAGGCGCGAGATGGTCTGCCCGCTCCACAGTAGGGCAAAGGAACGCCGGGAAAGTGCGCGAAATACGCTCATTGTCGCTATGATTTCCTTTCATAACAGGCACTACTACAAAGTAGGCAGCGTCAACTCGTGCAGCCCAAACTTCCAGTACAACAGGTTCGTCTCGATCATCCGCTGACCCGGATGATACTGATCCCATGCCAGCATCGACCATACAGGTTGGGTCAGGCCCACGTATTTGAGGGCAGCGTCGAGATGCGCCAGTTCATAAGGCGAGAACGGGCGCACGCTGGTATAGCCCTCAAAGAGCGAGCGGTACAGGCCAGGGTCGAAGATTGCCCAGTAGCCCGAGCCGTCAGGTGCATCGACGAAACAGAAGCCGAGCATCGTCATCGCAAAATCCATCAATGCGGCGCTGACGCCGATTTCCTGCCAATCGACGAAGGCGACCAGCCTGTTGCCATCGAACAGGCAATTAGTCGTATCCAGGTCGCCATGCATGATGCTTTGTGGGAAGGTCGCGGGCCGGAAATCTTGCAGGGAGTGGAAGACGGCCAGTGTCTCGCGCAGCCGTTCGGGGCCGTACTTTGAGACTGCGGCCTCGAGTCCTTCAGGTAGATAACGTGCATCGAGCCAGTGCCGTTTCTCCGGCAGGCCATCGCACGGGACGAGATGGAGACGCGCAAGGTGCATGCCAACTTCGCGGTTAACAGCTTCTGAAAGTTTGGGCATTGCGCCCAGCAACCTGCGCATAACTACAGCATCGCAGTCCGGGCGAGAATAGCACATGGAACCGTCCGGAGCCTGAAGGTAATAGGCGGTCGCCTCGAAATGATATGCCTGCAGGCGCTGCAAGAAAGGCAGGCCGCGCAGCATATCCTCAAGCGTCGTATTGACGATGATCTTGAAAAGGTAGTCACCTTTTGTTGTATCGACGATGTAGTTCTCGTTGGTGCCAGGAGCGCGTTCAAATGATCGGACGTGGCCCAGGCCAAAATGGTTCGCGATGGCCGCCAGTTTTTCGTCCAACGTGCGTTCGGCCGGTGAAGTAGGCATCAGCATGTTTCCTTTCTGTAATGGGAGTGCGAACGCGGAAAGCGAACCAGGGGCAAGCAACTATACGTAGATGACCGTGGACTGCTCTCACGCTCGCCTCACGGTCTATCGATCTAGCAATTCAGCCAGGTAGTAAGAGAATCAAAAAGCCGCGGGCGATTGTTCAGCTTCGCCCGCGGCCGCTATGCTATTTTCTCTTGCAATTTAAAAAGCTCTACAGTCGAAAAAGGGCATAGTATACCTATGGGCGACTGCATGAGGACTGCAATGTCCACAGCAGCGGGTGCGAAAACCGTGTTTGCGCATGAAATTCACCACAAAGCTGCCCATACTATGCGAATAATCCTTTACTGCAAATGTCTACGAACCCGGTAGCGCTTCTACTGGCTCTTGTTGAAGAATACCTGAGTTTGAGCAAGATGTCAAGCGGACCCGGCCACTTGCTAAACGTTACAGGTGGAGCGAGACGAGGTAGAGGGTGGCGGCGGCGGTCCATGCCTGGAGACTACTGGCGTAGTAGTAGTCGACGAGGACGTAGGGCTGGGTGATGCGCGGGGAACGTATCCAGGAGGAGGGCAGGACGACGTAGAGCTCGACCGGCTCATCAATAGAATGTATAGCTTGTA
The DNA here is from genome assembly GCA_035294305.1 of Ktedonobacteraceae bacterium. Classification (GTDB taxonomy): domain Bacteria; phylum Chloroflexota; class Ktedonobacteria; order Ktedonobacterales; family Ktedonobacteraceae; genus DASRBN01. The sequence goes on from DATGLD010000038.1 coordinate 58,093, forward strand.
GAATAGTATGGGCTATATGGCGTGCTTCATCCTGAAAGCCATAGCGCATCATACCGGCGGCGATGACCGCATTATCGAAAGGCCAGACGGCCCCACAGTGGTATTTGGAGGGATTGTAGTAGTAGGCGGTTTCGGAAAGCGTGCGAATGCCCCAGGGTGTGAGCAGGTCGGGCCGCAAGAGGCGCTGACAGATCTGTTGCGCCTGTTCTGCTTCGAGTCCGCCGCTCCAGAGAAGGTGACCGGGATTGGATGAGACCACTTCGATCTGTTTTTTGTTGCCGGCGAGAGCGATGGCGGGGAAGCGCTGGCCCGCGATCCAGAAGCGGTCAAGGCCCTGGCGCAATCCGGCGATGCGGCGTTGAATTTCCTGGAACTGTTTGGGGTCATTGTGTCCCAATGTTTCGGTGAGCTCGATATAAGCGGCAAAGGCTGCGAGGGCATATCCTTGCACCTCTATCCAGGCGAAAGGGTGAAGCAGGGTTTCACCGGCGCGCGGCTGGATCGATTCGCTGCTGTCCTTCCAGACCTGGTTGTCGAGGCCCATTCCATCCGGATTGCGGCGCAGGTATTCGACGAGGCCATCGTTGTCGAGATCGGACCATGCTAAGGCCCAGAGCAAGGCGGCTTGGATGTGCGGCCAGAGCTCTTCGAGCAAGTCGCGATCATGGAAGTAGGTGAAGACCTGCGCTGTCGTGATGAGAAAGAGGAAGGTGGCGTCGAACGCGCCGTAGTAGCGACCGTCGATAACAGGCCAGCGAGCGGCGAGCATGGGATGTGGGACGGGGTTCCAGTATTCGTGAATGATGCGACCCGGCTGCTCTTCGTTGGTGTCATTGATGGCGCGTCCCTGGAGGCTTGCGAGGCCGCGCAGTACGTCGCGAGCGAGGCTATGCAGCCAATCATCGTAGGACGCGAAAGGCACGGTAGATGAGACGGGAAGGTTGTTTACCTCCAGGCCGCGCAGCTGCCGGCCAGCTTCAAGGGCGAGCAGGACAGTCCAGAGGGAGTCGCGGCCAAAGATCGCGTGGAAGAAACCGTTCTGGCCGCTTGCCATGACGCCGAGCGAGGTGCGGAGGGAGTGCAGCGCGGCCAGCGATTTTTCCCACAAGGTTGCCAGCACTGCACTGCTGAGATCGATCTCGCCATGTGAGTGAGTGTCTACTTTGAAGTTATTCACTGCTGATACTTATCCTTTTACACCGGAAGATACTGCCCCTTCAATGAAGTACCGTTGGAAGATGAAGAACAGGATCAGTATGGGAATAGTGTTGAACATCGAGGCGGCCAGCAGGAGCGCATACTGGGTGAAGTGTTCGGATTTAAAGAAGAACAATCCCAGTGGAAGCGTGTACATGTCCTGGGTGCCTAATGCGACCAGGGGCCACTGGAAGTCGTTCCAGGCGCCCTGGAATGTGATGATGGCCACGGCGGTGAGAGCAGGCCTGACCTGGGGGAGGATGATCTGGAAAAAGGTGCGCAGGCGAGACGCCCCATCAATAAAGGCCGATTCTTCCAGCTCCTTGGGCAAGCCTTTCATGAACTGCACCATGATGAAGACCGAGAACGGCTGCGCCATTGCCGGAAGGATGAGCGCGAAGTAGGTGTTGGTGAGGTGCAGGCTATTGACCACCAGGAATTTGGGTATGAGGTAGATCGCCGAAGGGATCATCATGACGCCCAGCGTGAGGAGGAAGATGAAATTTCTTCCGGGGAAGCGCATGCGCCCCAGCGCATAGCCTGCCATTGCGGAGAAGATGACGTTGAGTACCATGGCACCAACGGCGTAAATGAAGGCATTCAACATCCAGCGCAAGAACAGCGGGTTGCTGAGAATGGTTGTGTAGTTGGACAGGATAAGGGGGTTGGGCCAGAGGGTGGGTGGAAAGGCCAGGACGTCGTGTTCAGTTTTGAATGAAGAGATGATCGTCAGGATCAGCGGCCCAATCGAGGTGATGGTGAAAATGATCAGGAAAATAAGGACGATCAGTTGCCACCAGCGTATGGTGGGGCGTTCTCTCTGTATTGTTTGCGCGGCTTCGATTGGACGTGCCTGTATTTGTGCCATGGTGAGACTCCTTATCGTGAAGTGTCAATATCAATAAAGCGGCGCTGTATGATGGTGACGATGAAAATGACGATGAAGAGAATGACGGACATTGCCGCAGCGAGGCCAAAGCGGCCATCGGAGAAGCCAGCGTTATAGATTTCCAGCATAGGAGTGAGGGTCGAATTGAGAGGCTGGCCGTTGGTCATGAACTTCGCCTGATCGAACATCTGGAAAGCGCCGATGGTTCCCAGCGCCACTACCAGGAAGATGGTCGGGCGCAGCAGTGGTACCGTGATGTACCAGAAAGTCTGGAAGCGGTTGGCGCCATCAACTTCGGATGCCTCGATCAACTCGCGTGGCAAATCCTGCAAGGCTGCGAGGAAATAAATCATGAATGAGGCGGCTGTTGTCCAGATATTGAGGAGCATCAGCGCGGGCAGCGCCCAGAACACATTGTTTAACCAATCCGGCCCGTTGATGTGAACCAGCGAGAGGATGTAGTTAATGATCCCATCGGGATTATACAGCCAGAGGAAGATCAGCGCTGTGGCAACCGAGGAAGTCACTGCCGGCACGTAGAAGACGGTGCGAAAGATACCGCGCGCGCGCACTATGGCCTGTAAGACCAGCGCCATTGCGAGAGCGAGGATAGTTTGCCCGATGACGACGAAGAAGGTGAACTTCACGATATTGATCATGGAAGTCCAGAAGTCGCTTAAGCTCACATTGGAAAGCTGGTTGAAGATAAAGGTGTAATTTCTCAGCCCGATGAATACCGGACCGGTAAAGCCGAGGTCAACGCGGAAGAAGCTTAACCCCAGCCCGAACAGTGAGACAAAGACGAGAAAAACGGCCAGTACTACTAGATATGGCAGGAGGAAGAGGTAGGCGGCAATGGCTTCGGCACGTTCGCGGGACCTGCCACTGCCACGTTGCGCAGGCCGGCGGCTTTTTTCTGTTGTGAGTGCAGGAGCCGAGGACACAGATTGTCCTACCGGTTGAGTAGCCATAAGTGTCTCCTTCGATTGGATTCCTGGCATGCATTTATTCAACAAGAGTTACATGGTTTGTGACCTTTGACGACCGGGGATGTGATGTGCCTGTAAGGGCGGTTCTGGTGGTCTTCGCAAGGGCAGGTGTTTGATGGAAGCGGCAGATTTGCAGTAGGGGCCGGGCAGTGGTGGGTGGGGAGCCTGCTCCGCCCCGGGGTGCGGAGGGCCGGGTTGGATGGCTCCGAACTATGCCTTTCCCCCGCGCCTCCCAGAGCGGAACAGGTCGAATGACCTCGAACTATGACCCACCGCATCCCGGGGGGAACAAGCTCCCCCACCCCACATCCGTCACCGCTTTCAGCCCTACTGGTGCCAGCGCCTTACAAAACCTACATATGTAAGCCCTTGCGCTCGCCCTCTACGGGTTGCTACAGGCCATCATGGGGCCTGTAGCTGGCTGTCCACTTTGGTAGCCGCGTCATTGAGGGCTGACTGCGCATCCTGCTTGCCAAGCAGTACAGCATCTATGGCGTTACTGACGTCCGTGTGGATGGTGGCATCCTGCGGGCCATAGTAGTCGGCGTAACTGTATGGCGCGGCGTCGAAGAGAACCTTAAAGCCCGGGTTGGACGAGAAGTAGGGCGCGTTGGCCAGGCTCTTAAGGGTGGGCAAGGCAAAACCGGCGTTCAACTGGCTCTCCTGCACGGTTGTGCCGGTCATGTACTTAATCAATTCCCAGGCGGCCTCCGGGTGCTGCGTGCCAGAGTAGGCGGCCCAGGCATTAGTGAAGGTCAAATCGGCGCGCTTGCCGGTGGAGGCCACTGGCAAGGGAGCGATGCCGTACTGGACGTTTGGGTAGGTTGAGGACAGGAAGGGAAGCATCCAACCGCCCTCGATGACCATGGCGGCGCGCTCCTTGCCGAAGGCTTCACCGTTCCATCCCGCGCCTACTGTTGTAGGCAACGCACCGGTATTGTTCTTGAAGAAGCTGTCGTAGTAATTCAGCGCATCGACACCTTGCTGGTTGTTGAAGGTGGCCTGCGTGCCGTCTTTGTTAAGGACAGAGCCACCATCTGCGAACAGGAAGGCGCCCCAGCGAGACAGGTCGGCGGAAAGGACAATACCGTAGACCGAGTTGGGGGAGCCAGGATTTTTGGTCAGCTTCTGGGCGTCATTCTGCAAATCGCTCCACGTCCAGTTGGCAGTGGGGAAAGGCACGCCTGCTGCCTGGAACATCTGCTTGTTGTAGAAGACACCCAGGCTGTTCCAGTCCTTTGGCAAGCCGTACACTTGCCCACCGGTGCAAACAAACGGGTTGATCAACGCCGAGTAATAGTCGCTGGCCTTCACGCCGTCTCGCGCCATGTAGGGCGACAGATTGAGCAGTTTGCCACCGCTGATGTACTCGCTGGACATGGCTGGCTGCAAGTAGAAGACGTCGGGAACAGTGTTGCTAGCGATATTGGCGCGCATCTTGGTGGGATAATCACCTGTGATAGGTGCCCAGGTGATGTGAATATTGGGGTGCAGCTTTTCGAAGTTGTTCAGGTTTTGCTGCACCAGCGCGTCTTCGGCAGGGGTCGAGGTCCAGCCGGAAACGGTCAGCGAGATATTGCCGCTTTCAGGTGCTGCGGCAGTCGTATTGGTACTGCTAGGACAGGCATTGTAGGGGTTACCCCCCGCAAGCCCTTGCTGGCTCACTCCGTTATTACTGCTTCCACCGCTACTACTGTTGTTGTTACCGCAGGCAGCCAGAATCAAGGTAAAGATAACAAAGATGGGTACGAGCGTTGTAATGAGTCGTTTCATAACAAGCCTCCTGAAGGTGGCTTTGTGATAAGCCACGCTTTGTGTTGCCCGGTAGGCAAGCGACAGCACCCAAGAAGGAGAGTGAAGCGACTCACAGCGCTACCAGGCTACAAGGAATTCATAACGGTGGTATCCTCTCATAGGAGGCGCTTCTACCACCTGCCATACCGGTTGACCGTTCACTCTTGTACGATCATCTACTGTAGGGACAGTGCCTGGTGCGTGTCCAATCGCGCCTGGTGCCTGTCCTCTATACTCAACAACATCCCCGTTCAAGGTGACACAACGAGGCTCCCTTGAATGTAGACACGTAACACCGAGTGTTACCTGATACACCGGGTCCCCAGTTTCCAGAATGATGCGCGTTTCCGTCCCGGTTTCCTCCACCTGTAGATGCATGCTGGTTGATCCAACACGCACATTGCTCAGGCGCACATGCTTCCAACTGGCGGGAAGATGCGGAACGAAGCGCACACTGCGCGAAGCGGCATCAGGCCGGAATCCAAGAAAGTAATGAACCACCGGCCAGATAATGCCTACACTTGACCAGGCCTGGATAAAACACCCGCCATCTGGCGAAACCTCGCTCATCGCGCCCGGCATAGCATAAGGCAAGGTGGCCGCTATTTTCCGGCAGAGCGTCAGCGCCTGCTCAATACGTCCATAGCGGGCCTCGGCTGCTACCATCAGGCTACTAGGCAGGGTCATGGTGGCGCGGTGTCGCTCCGGATTGAGGTAGATGCCCCAGGGTCCCATGAACTCGTCCGATTCCAGGCGCGCAAAAGCGCGTTCCGCGTGTTCATACGTTGCCAGCCCGGTCTCCATTGGAGTCAGAGCGATCATGTGCTTCAGCAGCCAGGGGCGTTCTTGCTCCAGCGCTTTCTCGTCGAGCGGATGCTCCTGGGCAAAGCGTTCGAGCATGATATCGCTGTGCTCCAATTCAATCAAGTCTCCCGGCCACAAGGGCTTTTCCGCTCGCAATAGCTTGTGCGAGGTAGCAAGCGCCTGCGCAGAGGTGAAGATATCACCGTACAGGCCCTCGTCGGGCATCCACCACACAGTATTGACATGCGTGCGTAGTTGCTGCGCCTTTTGTCGCAGTTCGGGAACGAGAGCTTCATCGCCAACGGCCTGGGCGAGTTCCGCCAGGCAGAGCAGCGCCTCATATGTGTAGGCGGCGATGTCCAGCGTTTTGAACCCCTCGCCGTATTGCAACTCGCGTGTTTCAACCAGGCCCTTGCCGGTCGCGCAGAGATTGCCATCTAGATCGTGTCTTCCCAGCACGAGGTCTAGCAGGCCGCGCTTGCAGAAGGCATAGTGTTCTTGCAAGAACTCCCGATCTCCCGTCCACATGAAGGCGTGGTAGCAGGCGCGCACGAACAGCAGCACCTCAACCAGGTGTCCGCTATCGTGCACGTGTCCCTGCGTCAGGATTTCGTGAACGATTCCCCCATCCTTGTTAATGGCCTGGCTGTAACGAGCGAGATTGCGCAGCGAGGTCAGCGCCAGCTCGAACTGGCCGCTTGCGACAAGCGGGAGAGTCGTATAGGTCGTATCCTTGCCGAACCACCACGGGAAATCTGGCAACCCGGCTGCCATTCCCTGCCCGATACCCGGGACCTTGCGTTCCAGCATCTGCAACGTGACTTTGGCCCAACCAAAGGCGGTATCGATCAGCTCATCGTCACTCGCCAGCGCGCAGCGTTCAATGATCTTTTGGTAGACTTGCCTCTGCCGTTCGATCAGTTCGCGAGGAGCAGCGCAGAGACGCTGGTACGTCGCGAGCGCCGCTGATGCGGAGCGCGTTGAGCCTGCTATGGCACACATCACCTCCTTTGTCGCTTCGGCCGGCAGTTCCACCTGGTAGCGCAAGTACCCGGAGACGCCTTGCCCGCCGGTCTGTTTGGTCGCCCACAGGTCGTTTCCGATGGTGACGGCGAACGGCCGCCGCGGCGATCCAAAGAGCACGAAAGCCGGATTAACCGTATTGTAAGCCGCAATACATGCCTGTTTATCAAGGTAGACTGCCTCATCGCGCCCATCTCGCCATGGCAGGCGATTCTCACCCAACCAGGCTGCCCGCAGGTCGGTGCGGGCCAGAAAATGCAGCATGAGAGTCAGCCTTTTCCGGTGCTGATTCCGCAGCAACAGCTGGATCAGCATACCCTCTTCATCATCCACGCCGTATTCACGGCGTACCACTTCGAGCTTGGGCAACTGGTAGGTGATTGCTACCTCGCCGGGTGTCATGTTCCAGCTGCTCGCCTGGGTCAACCAGTGAACCTTCTCACCAGCCCCTGCCAGCTTGCCGGCGCCAAAGGAAATGCCGAACCAGAATCCATCCAGCAGTTTGATGGGATGATCCCAGACGCCGGACATCTCGCCGGGTTGTCTCCAGCCGATATCAGGAAACTCGCCATTCTGGGTGGCGATGCTATAGACACGGTTGCCTGCTGTAACAAAAGGCTGGTCGAGGTTGCCAGTATGTTCAAGTAACCAGGGCCAGCGTTGAACTCGCACGTTTTCTAGCGTCGAGCGTTGTTGTTCGATTGGGGGAACCACCATGAAGCCCTCCATAACAGAAGTGAAATGCGCTCGCTGGTGTACTCCTCCGGAAATCTGAGTGAATTTTTCCAATCAGATGCGGCGTTCCTACAGGAACTTCCTTGTAAGGAGTGTAGCTGGCAAGCGTCACAGTAACGTTACAGATAGGTTACACCGTGGTTGCAAAAAAGGAAAGCTATGTCAATTTCAGGTTTGCATGCTGGACGGCAAGGTAGGGCTACATACTAGCTTGCCTCCCAGGTGACGGCGAAGACGCAGCCGCGAGCAGACGGCGTTTCAGGTCAGAAGAAGATGCTTCATCGCGTCCCGCGGCGGGGAGCTATTGGACGGCTGGAAGGAGGGTGAGTTCAGCGAGTGCGTTCTGGCGAAGCGCGCTCTGGCGTAAAGGGGTCAGACGTTTCTCTGCGCGCCCGGTGCGGGCCGTTCCCACGATGTAGACGCTGCCGCGCCTGCTGTGGCGTACGAGGTGGCCGATCAGCGCCAGGGTAGCTTTGTCTGCCCACTGGAGATCATCGAGTTGCAGCAGCACAGGACGCCGCGGTTGAGCGAGTTGCTCGAAGAGTGCGACAAGTGCGTCAGCAAAGATGAGCGGCTCCATGGGACCTCGCTCCTGCCATGTCACTTCGCATGGAAAGAGATCGGGGAGAAAGCGAGCGAGCGCGGCGAACCAGATTCCAGGCAGATTCACCCGACAAATATCGTACTCTTTCAAGCCCTTCCGTAGCGCCTCAATGACGGCATGATAGGGAAGTTTGCGCTCGACCTGCTGGCAGGCCCCCCATAATACGAGCCAGTCGGAAGGCAAACGCTTGCGTAGTTCGCCCAAAAGGGTCGTCTTCCCGCTGCCTGCTTCACCGAAAAGCAGTAATAAAGGCACGTCTACCGTGGAACCGGTCAGCCGTTCCTGGAGCCAGGCCAGTTCGTGCATACGTCCAACGGCAAGCGGTAATGCGGCCTCCATTGGTACCGGTGCCGGTCGAATGGGAAGAATAGCTGGGGAACCTTGTGCCGGTGGAGACGAGGAAGATGAGGCTCGCGAGGATGATGTAGTAGTAGGCCACTTATTGCTATGCACGATCTGTTCGTAGAGCGCCCGCGTGGTAGCAGAGGGCTTTACCGACAGTTCCTGCGCCAGCAGCGCGCGGAGGCGCTCGTATTGCCGCAGGGCCTCGGTTCTATCGCCCATCGTCCAGTAAAGGCGCATCAGGCAGGCATGGGCTTCTTCTGCCAGCGGGTCGGCATCCAGCAGCAGGTGAAGACAGGTGATGGCCTGTTCGTACTGCTGATCTGCCTCGTTCAGCTCCGCCAGCTGGCGCAGCGCTGACAGGTAGCGATGGCGAAAGTGGTCGCGAGTGCTGCGTACCCAGGCGTCGAAGCTGGTGGAGTCTTTCAGGAAGAATCCGTCGAGAAAATCGCTGCGATAAAGCTGTATCGCCTGGTTCAGGTTGCGCGACGTCGCCGCTGTATCTTTTTCGAAAATTTCGGTATCGAGCCAGATGGGAGCGAGAGGATTGAAAGTCAGCAGGTCTCCATCTCCGGTAATCCATTCGATAGTAGTGTCCAGGCTGCGCAGTTGAGCGCGCACCTCCGCCAACGCTGTCTTGAAAGCATGGCGGGCGCTTTCATCATCCATCTCGCCGCAGAGCAGCGCCAGCAGGCGTTCGCGCGGCTGCGGCGTATGTGTTGAGACCATGTAGTAGAGCAAGGCACGCGAACGCCTGCGCGGGATGCGGATCAGTCGTTCATTGTAGGATATCTCTGGTGGTCCCAGGAGCCGGAAAATAAGCTGTTGCATGCCTGCTCTCCCCAGCCAACTGTGTAGGGATAGGGTCTGTTGCCCGTCCTGCTCTACACCCAAGTATATATCAGGCCCCTTGAATCTTCCAAGCTCAACAAACAGGCGCCATAAGAATATTGGTAGATCGGGCATCCAATTTTTCTGCTATGCTATCGGAATAAAAGTTACTTACTTTCTTGTTCCACCGGTTAAAAAGAGAGTTTCTGCAAGGTGTGTGACGCCCGGAAAAGAAAAGGGAAAGTCACACGAAGCCTACATCCAATACTTTTCAGGAAAGGGATCATGTGTATGGGTATCTCGCTTTCTCTCGGTCTCCTTCTTCTCCGGCTGGTTGCCGGACTGACGATTGCCGCGCATGGGGCGCAAAAACTTTTTGGCTGGTTCGGAGGCCCAGGTTTCGCCGGAACCATGAAAATGCAAGAAAGAATGGGCTTTAAGCCGCATGCGCTGTGGGCCAGTTTCGTTATCCTCGGTGAATTTGGCGGCGGCCTCTCCTTAGCGCTCGGCTTTCTGACGCCTCTGGGGGCAGCGGGTATCTTCGGCGCGATGTTCATGGCGATTGCCAAAAGCCACTGGAAGAACGGCTTCTGGAATAGCAAGCGAGGCTTTGAGTTCCCCCTACAGTTGCTTGGGGCGGCAGTAGCCATTGGCTTGGCCGGCCCGGGCAGCTATTCTCTCGATGCCCTCTTCGGCATTGCTCTCCCGGCGCCATTGCTCTTCCTCATCCTGGCCCTGGTGGCGCTCCTTGTGGACTTTGTTGGCCTCGCCATGGGCCGCGCGGCTACTCCTGCTGCCGCTCCTGCCTCGCCGCCCACGACCACACCGGGTGAACCTCGCCCCAGCGCATCATAAGCGGCTCTGTAGGTGCTCATCACCTGGCACTACGTGATGAGCACCTACCAGCAGGAGAAAAAGCGCCAGCATATCACTAGCTGATTCCTCTTGCACGCGCTCAACCATGGCCTTATACTATATATGGTCTGGAAGGAGTTTTTTGCATGTCCCGGCAGTTATCAAAAACAAAAGAGCAGGCAAAACAGGAGCAGCAACTGGCGCGTACCCAGCGGCAAGAATTGAAAGCCGAACTGGCGCAATACTACGCAGAGCGCCCACGCGGCCCTCGAAACCGGCGCAGGACTATCACATTTGTCGTCTTCGGCGTCATCGCAGTCCTGGCTGGCATCTTTGCTTTTCTCGTCTTGTTGCCATCGCCAACACAACAGCCAACGGGCGGCGTGCCCGTGGGTGCTGCTGCGCCCGGGTTTGTCTTGCCAATTTATGGTGGTTCGGGCAGCGGTTCTATAGACTTGCGTGCCCTGCGCGGTCACCCCGTCGTCATCAACTTCTGGTCGGAATCCTGCACACCCTGTCGCAGCGAAATGCCGTTTCTCGAACACACCTACACACAGATGCACGGGGCCTTCGTCTTGCTCGGCGTCGATCAGGCCGATCCAAAAGATGACATCGCCTCTTTTGGCAAGACGTTTCAGATCACCTATCCACTCCTGTTCGATCCAGCAGATAAAACCAATATTGCTTACGGCGTCACTGCCATTCCCACAACCTATTTCATTGACAGCAATGGCATTGTGCGCTCCGTCTTCGTAGAACAGCTCACAACAAAAACCTTACAGCAGGGCCTGGCCTCGATAGGCGTACATCTTGCGTAGGGGCCGATTTATCGGCCCCACGAGATTGCTGAACTCTTTTGTTCAACAACATCATCTGGCCCCTACGTCCGATTCGCAATGCAAGGCAGACTGCTAGAAACGTCATGCGTGTCAAGCGCGTATTATTCACGGTACTATCTGTACTCAAACATCATGGCTCGCAAAGGAGAAGTACATGGCCATTGAAATCTCGACATCTCACGTATCCGCCAACGCTCACCCGCTTTCTATCGAGGAAATTCGCCAGGCTCACGGTCAAGAATTGGATGCCATTGCCCGTTTTCGCCGCGTCACCAACTATCTAACAGCGGCCCAGCTCTATCTGAAAAGCAACGTACTGCTGCAACAGCCGCTCAAAGCGGAAGACATCAAGGATCGCTTGCTGGGCCACTGGGGCACCAGTCCCGGCATTAATTTGATCTACGCGCACTTAAATCACCTGATTATGCGTTATGACATCGACATGTTCCTGGTGACAGGACCGGGCCATGGCGCGCCTGCCAATCTCGCCAATCTCTATTTAGAGGGCACCCTGCATGACTATTACCCGGAATTATCCTTCGGCTGGGAAGGGCTTGAAAAGTTCGTGCGCCGTTTTTCCTGGCCCGGTGGTTTCCCCAGCCATCTCTATCCCGGCGTCCCCGGCACCATCCACGAAGGCGGGGAGCTTGGCTATGCCCTTGCCACCGCATTCGGCGCGGCAATGGATAATCCAAACCTCATTGTCGCCTGCATCGTAGGGGATGGCGAGGCAGAGACAGGCCCTACCGCCACTGCCTGGCATAGCTACAAATTCCTTGACCCCGCCGAATCCGGTGCCGTTCTGCCCATTGTACACATCAACGGCTACAAAATCGCCAATCCCACTATTTATGGCACCATGAGCGACGACGAATTATTGGCCCTTTTTACCGGCTATGGCTACAACGTCCAGTTTGTCGAGGGCGATGACCTTGATGCCGCGCTTTACGGCGCCCTGGATTGGGCTTATCATGAAATCCGTCATATTCAGGAAGCCGCTCGCTCCGGCAATCCTATCGAGAAGCCGCGCTGGCCCGTTCTTCTCATGCGTTCTCTCAAGGGCTGGACGACCATCAAAGAAATGGATGGCGAGCCTATCGAGGGCTCTTTCCGCTCGCACCAGATACCGATTACCGATCCCAAGACCAATCCCGAACACTTTCAACTTTTAGAAGGCTGGTTGCGCTCCTATCGCGTCCAGGAACTCTTCGATGGAGACGGGCGCCCGCTGCCCGAAATTCTCGATCAATGTCCAAAAGGCGACCGGCGCATGGGCAGCAACCCCCATACCTTTGGTGGCCGCATCTGCCGCGATCTCGATCTCCCCGACATCTTCGATTATGCGATACCCCCAGATCGCGTGGCCGAAAGCATTTCCGGCTCCGGGGATAGCAAATTTGTCAGCAGCGTTGAGCAGGTAGCGTTGTACCTGAGAGATGTTGTAAAGCGCAACCCGCGCACATTCCGCATCTTCAGTCCCGATGAACTGGAATCCAACAAATTGACGGCGGTGCTGGATGTGACGAAGCGCGATTACCAGTGGCCTGTTCCACCGTTTAACGAGAAGGTCACGTCACATGATGGGCGCGTGATCGAGATACTCAGCGAGCACACCATCCAGGCCTGGTTGCAGGGGTATCTCCTGACTGGCCGGCATGGCCTTTTCCCATCCTATGAAGCATTCCTCAATATCGTGGTCTCGATGATGGACCAGTTTTCCAAGTTCCTCAAGATGTCACAGGAAATACCCTGGCGCCTGCCTGTCGCCTCGCTCAACTACTTCGAGACCTCTACCCTGTGGCGGCAGGAGCATAATGGCTTCTCGCATCAGAGTCCGGGGCTGATCAATGATATCCTGAACCGCAAAGCCAGGGTATCTCGTGTCTACCTGCCACCGGACGCCAATTGTCTTATCAGCACAGTGGATCATTGCCTGCGTAGTAAAGAATACGTCAACCTGATTATTGCCAATAAGCCACCCATGCCGCAGTGGCTTAGCATGCCGGATGCTATTGCGCATTGTCGTGCGGGCGCTTCGATCTGGAAGTGGGCAAGCATCGATGATGGCATCAGCCCCGATGTCGTACTGGTGGGAATTGGTGATAGCCCCACGCTCGAAGTTATGGCTGCCGCGCACATCTTGCGCAATGAATTGCCAGAACTGCGCGTGCGCGTCGTCAACGTTACCGACCTGTTCATCCTGGAGAAAGAAACTGCTCACCCGCATGGGCTGGACGATGAGATGTTCGAGGCGCTGTTTACTGCTGATTGCCCCGTCATCATCAACTTCCACGGCTATCCCTCGGCTGTGAAGCAGTTGCTGTTTGGCCGTTATCATATTCACACGCAGCGTTTCCGGATCAACGGCTACCAGGAAGAGGGCACGACCACCACGCCTTTTGATATGAACGTGCGCAACGGCACCGACCGCTTCCACCTCATTACGCAGGCCATCCGTATGGCTGGAGTGCGCAACCCACGTGTCGCGGTACGCGCCAGCGAACTCGTTCATCATTACGAATACGTCCTCGCCGATTTCCGCCGCTATATTGAGGAAAACGGCGTCGACCCCAAAGAAATCACTGATTGGCATTGGAGTTGAGCTTGTAGTAAGGCCGACCCTTGAGGTCGCCCTGGAAAACCAAAGATGAAGATACTCGTTCTTAACGCAGGATCAAGCGGCCAGAAGAGCCGCCTCTATGAAGTGGGCGATTCTCTTCCCGATAACGCCCCGTTGCCTCTGTGGGAGGCCGATGCTGACTGGGGAGAGCATCCAGGCGCTACAACGCTCAAAGTGAAGAACAGTCAAGGCGCGACACTGGAAGAAGAGCTTCAGACCGACTCGCGTCCAGAAGTCATCAGACACATACTGGAAACGCTATGGAGCGGAAAGACCGCTGTCATAGGGCAGCCCTCGGATATCGATATGGTGGGACACCGCGTCGTTCATGGCGGGCGGGAATTTGAGCAGAGTACACGCGTCACGCCAGAGGTCAAGGATGCTATTGCGCGTCTGGCGAAAATCGCGCCGCAGCATAATCCCGCCAATTTAGCAGGTATTGAAGCCGTCGAACGTATTCTGCCCTCGATTACCCAGCTAGCCGTATTCGACACGGCTTTCCATAGCGCCATGCCACTGCCGCACGTCGTCTACCCCGTCCCCTATGCCTGGTTCGAGCAGGGCATTCGTCGTTTCGGCTTCCATGGCATCAGCTATCAATATTGCACGCGACGTGCCGGCCAGATACTTGGACGCAATGTACGCGATTTGCGTATCATCGCCTGCCATCTCGGCAATGGCTGCTCGGTAGCCGCTATCCAGAACGGCCAGAGCATCGACACCAGCATGGGCTTTACCCCCCTTGAAGGCCTCATGATGGGCAGCCGCTCCGGCTCGATTGATCCCGGCATCTTATTTTACTTGCAACGCGAAAAAGGCCAATCAGCCGGAGACCTCGATACGACCCTCAATAAATCGTCCGGCCTCAAAGGAATTGCGGGTTCAAGCGACCTGCGGCAGGTTTTACAACATATGCGTAATGGCGATACCCGCGCCAGGCTGGCATTTGACATGTTTGTGCATCGCCTGCGCTTCTATACCGGCGCCATGCTTGCGACCCTGGGTGGCGTAGATGTTCTCATCTTTACCGGCGGCATCGGCGAGAATTCCCCCGATGTGCGTGCGGCCGCTTGCGAATCCTTCAGCTTCCTTGGCCTGAAACTCGACCAGCAAAAGAACTCGCAATCCCCTCCCGACCAGGATATCTCTGCCCCCGATTCAAAAGTTCGCGTCCTCATCATCCATACGCAAGAAGATTGGGAAATTGCCAGGGAGTGCTGGAAGCTACTAAAAAATTGAGCCTACCTCCGCCTTGTAAGCGCGAATCCCAGAATACTTAGCACGAGCAGGACTGAACCGATAACCAGGTGACTCGAAGGCGTACTCAAGTCGAAAACCGCAGGCGAAGGTTGGACCGGCGGCCCCGTACTCCTTGGAGGCGATTTGACAACCTGCGGGGGCGTCGGAGTTGGAGTGGGCGTTTGCACGCCGGTTACCGACGGCGAGCCTACTCCTGGTTGAGTACCGGCCCCGGTCGTTGGATGTTGGGTCGCGGTAGATGCGTTATGAGTGGATGTTCCCGGAGCAACGGCGGGAGCGGACCCCGACGACGCCATATTGGTGGCTCCTCGATTTGGTAGTGCCGTCGCAAAGAATGATAGGATAAGGATCAAGCCTAGCACGGCTGCCAGTGTGCTCACGGCGCGAAATACAAGTTGTAGACTATTGCGCCTTGCCCGCCTTCTGGCCGTGATAGCTATTCCTGCTGGATTGCCTGCATGACCGGGTGCTGGCGATTCCTGGACAATTGCCAATCTAGCGGGCAGTGTGAATGAACGCGGTACCTCTACCTGCGGCAGCGCGCGTAGCATGACAACCGTCTGCCGCAACTCTGCCAGTGCAAGCCGGCACTGCTGACACGTCTGAAGGTGAGCATCGACAATCGCCTGTTCCTGCGCGGAAAGCTGCTTGTCGAGCAATGCGGAAAGCTGTTCGGTTGTCAGATGCCCCTCACTCTGTTTTGTCACTGTCTACTCCATGCCGGCGCTAATGCTGCTTACTCTCTATCAGTATGTAAACGATAACTCCTCGGTAAAAGTTCCCGGTGATCGTACAGATATTTACGCAGGCGCGTGCGTCCCCGTGAAATACGCGAGCGCACGGTTCCCAGCGTGGTCTGGGTAGTGGCCGCGATTTCCTCGTAGGAGAGGCCCTGTATGTCGCATAAAACGACCGCGACCCGTTGATCTAGAGGTAGTTCCTCTAAAGCCTGCTGGATTAACTCCTGCAACTCCTGGCTCAGCAGCGCTTCTTCAGGATTCCCTTCCTGATCGCTTGCCGCCAGAGAACTCAGGATGCCCGCACCATGTGGCTCATCTTCATCAGCCATGATATCTAGTGACTCGATGGGATGGCGATGCGTGCGCCGCCAGTAGTCGCAGGCCTGGTTAGAGGCAATACGCAGCAGCCAGGCGCGAAATGAGGTTCCGCCCCGGAAGGTTTGCACGCCGCGAAAAGCAGCAATAAACGTATCTTGCGTCACATCTGCCGCGACATCAGCATTGCCGAGCATGCGCAAGATCACGTTATAAACCATTTGCTGGTAAAGCAACACCAGCTCATTGAACGCGCTAACATCCCCGTTCTGGCTGCGAATAATGAGCTGTAGCTCGCTCTCTTGCCCTGATTCTGCCATGAACCGCCTCGTTTCTTCTCCTCTCCTCTCTATGCCAGTGTAGCATAATTCAAAGCATATGCATACAGGATACTTCATGATCTACACCCTTTGGAGGATGTAGGGGCCAGATTATAGAGGTGAACAAAGATAGAAAAAAAAGCCCCAAAGGTACAAAAACAAGTCTTTCTATTGAACTCATTCGTTATTATTAAAGATGTCGGTAAGAGGCAAGTTGCTAAAAGAGTCCAAATAGAGCCGGTAATGGAATGAGTACTTTCATAGCCTATCTTCGCTACCCCTTTCTCTGGCTACAATTTGTCATCCATCGTGTAGGTCAATGGCTAGCCAATCTGTTTGAGGAAAGTAAGCAGAATAAAGGTAAAAATTCGATAGCTGTTCTGGATGGTGTACGCGCCTGCGCTATCCTCTTTGTGATCATCTTTCATGTCAACCGCATGACAGGAGACAAGCTCTGGAGCAGTGTTCAGTATCCCCTGGCCAGTTCTATATCCACCGCCGGGGGAACCGGTGTGACGCTCTTCTTCGTGCTGTCCGGCTTCCTGCTTTTCATGCCGTTTGCCAAAGCGCTCTTATTTAAGACAGAATGGCCCCTCAATCGTGTATTCTACCTGCGCCGCTGCCTGCGCATCATTCCCGGCTATTATGTCTCGCTCTTCTTACTGATCCTGTTTGCGAATCCACAGTATCTACAGCGCGATCACTTGAAAGACCTCTTCCTGTTTCTCACCTTCTTCATGGATTCCTCGCGGGCAACATTCCGGCAACTGAACGGCCCATTCTGGACACTGGCGACCGAGTGGCAATTCTATATGATCCTACCCATCATGATGCTTGTTTTCGTTCTGCTTGTGCATCGTGTTCCTATTCAAGAACGCCTGCAAGCCGTGACATGCTGCCTGGCGGGCGTCATTGTCCTGGGCTTATTTGTGCGCTTCTGGGGCTTTTACTTTCAATCCCATCCCTCGGCAACATTTTTGATCCCGCGTAACGATCTCAACATCGTGTTATTCTTCACGTTTGGTATGACCGGCAAATACACCGAAGATTTCGCCGTAGGTATGTTTGTCAGCCTCTGTTACATCTATGCTCAGCATCCCTCAACTGGCAGGAAGTTTGCTCAAACCTGGGAGCGCCTCAGTATGTGGCTCTGGGGCGCTGGTATCATCATCCTCGTCTTCAGCGCCATGTGGCATTTTAATGCGAATTCAACGGCAGGATGGCCTTTCTTAAATGGTCTGATGCCCTATTTCAACTGGTTGAGTGAAATGGTGCTGGCATTTGGCTATGCTGCCTGCATCGCGGCTATCCTCTATGGCCCTCCCGGCTTGAAACGCTTTTTTGCGTGGCCTCTGATGCGCTGGATCGGCTTGATTTCGTATAGCCTCTATATGTGGCACCTGCCTTTACTCGAGCTATTCCAGACACGAGTGCTTCCACTCTTGCATATTCAAAACTATTACTTCGCCTACAGTCTCTACTGGGTCTGGGTCTTTCTCGTCATCTTCCCATTTGCATTGCTCTTCTATGCCATAATTGAGAAACCATGGATGAATCTGGGCGATCAATGGAGGCGCAGCATTGAACAGAAGCGCCGCGCGAAACTGGCCTTGCAAAAACAGGCGAAAGAGGCTGGCGCGCGCCCATCCGCAATGGATCGGGAAATTGCCCGGGAGCAAGAGGTTGTCAGCCTGTAACTCTGGCTTGCCACGTTGTTCCTCTCCCACTTTCCGTTGACATTCTACAGGTTATATGGCTATAATACTTTACAGAACCGCATATCGTTTGTTGTGTTGAAAGTTGTTGCTTCGCCGTGGAAGCAGCAGTTTCCCGACAGCTGCAAAAAATACCAGGCGCTGACCTGATTGCGCCGTGGCGAGGCGTACATCTCCTAGAGGAGTATTATCTATGACCACCACCGATGGACTCGAAGACGTTGTAGCTTCCCATTCGCGCATTTGCGACCTGGATGGCAAACTTGGTAAACTCTCGTACTTTGGCATTGATATTCACGACCTAGCCAATCATTCTTCATTTGAGGAAACGGCTTACCTGCTCTGGAACGGTACTCTACCTACCAGGTCACAACTCGAGGAGTTCAAGGCACAACTGCTCGCCAATCGTACATTGCCTGAACCCGTTAGTGAACTGATGCGATTGCTGCCAACAACGTCAACTCCCATGGATGTACTGCGCACGGTTGTTTCATCTCTCTCTTCTTTTGATCCCGAAGCCAATGATAGGTCTCCTGAGGCCAACCAGCGACGTGCTATACGTCTTACCTCCATGATGGGAACCATCGTGACAGCCTGGGATCGCATTCGCAATGGCAAAGACCCGGTTACTCCTCTGCCTGATAGTGATTACGCGACCAACTTTCTCTATATGTTAACCGGAGAGATGCCGGATGCTTATAAAGCGCATATGCTGGACGTGGTATTGATCCTGCACGCCGATCACGAACTGAACGCCTCTACATTTGCCGCGCGCGTCACTGCCGGTACCCTGGCAAGCATCTATGCTGCGATCACCTCTGCTATCGGGGCTCTTTCCGGCCCATTGCATGGCGGCGCAAATGAACAGGTGATGCGCATGCTCTTGAGAATTGGTAATGTTGACAATGCCGAATCCTACATCGCAGCTGCCGTTGAACGGAAGGAGCGCATTATGGGCTTCGGGCATCGCGTCTATAAGACGGAAGATCCTCGCGCCACGCACCTACGAGCGATGTCGAAAGAATTGGGCGAGCGCACCGGCCAGTCGAAGTGGTATCAGATCTCGCGCATTGTTGAGGAATATATGAAAGAACACAAAGGCCTCAATCCCAACGTTGACTTCTATTCCGCCTCAGTCTACTACATGATGGGCATTCCCATCGACCTGGATACACCCATTTTCGCCTGCAGTCGCGTCGCTGGCTGGACGGCTCACGTTCTCGAACAATATGCCAATAACCGCCTGATTCGCCCACGCGCCGAATACGTCGGCCCGAAAAATGTCGAATATCTGCCGATTGACGAGCGGGGCTAAGAAAGACTATTGTGAACATGAACATACTGCCACCCCGCCCGGGCGGGGTGGCAGTATGTTCATGTTCACAATAGTCTCTGCAAATCTCTCTTCATTTCCGCGTAACTCTGGTATCTATATTCCCTATCCTCCATCAAGGCCTTGCTCAAAATTGTCTCCAGCCTTGGTGACACTAATGGATTCAGCATCCGTACTGGCGGGTAGGAAGGATAGTGCGGCGGCGCAATATTCGTAAGCGCGTGGTGCATGGTCGCGGCCAGCATATAGATAGAGGTGCGCTGGTCATAGGGCTGGTCTTTGACTGGCAGGTAGGGCGAGAGCGCTATTTTCAAAGTTGTCCGGTGCTTTGAGCGCGCGTTCTGGTTCTCTGGCGCGGGCGGAATGACCTGAAAACCTGTCAGTATCGCTCTGCCACGAGACTTTTCGATGATGATATTGGCGGGCGAAATATCGAAGTGGCGTACAGGCGGTTTTGCTTGCTCCAGGGCGATCAAGGTATTCAAGATGTTGTTCATATAGCCAGCCACATCGCGCTCCGCTAGTGGTCTGAGTAACTTTTGTAAGCGCGCCTCGAGACTTTCGCCGTCGATGTATTCCGCTACCATGTAGTAATGTTTTCCCTCGATGAAGCGGTCGAGCACACGTGGGACGAGTGGATGTTGCAGGCGTGCCAGCGGCGCGGTGGCCTTTTCATAATAGACCAGCTCCGTCCGGCGGCGGGCAACCGGCAAATCGGTACATTCCCAGCGTTTCAGGAAGACCTTACGCTCGTTTGCGTGCGTATCCAGCGCCACAGCGGTCATCACTCGGGTCTCTTCTGAGTTTTTGAGTACTTGCTTGATGAGATAGCGTCCCTGGCGCGCGCTTACTCCTGAGAGCGGACTGTGTAGGACGAACTCTGGCGGGAAAACCAGGCGCCCGCAGGTGGAGCAGCAGCGCTGGCCAAAACGCACCGGCGCGTCACAATAAGGGCAGCGGCGTCCATCATACGCGGTACCGCAGTTGCTACACCGCTGGGCTCCGCTTCGATTCTGATAGCCGCAGTTCTGACAAATGTAGCGCTGCAGGGCGTTTTCCACTGCGTTTTTGTATTCTTCACCGAAATCAAGAATGTTGCGGTAACGCTGGTGGTAATCTTTCGATAGAGCGCGCAGCAATACGGCTCCAACCTCTGGAGGGACGCGAGCATTCCACATTTGCGGCGACATTGGCTGCTCATTCAAGTGAGCGTTCCACATCTGTTCAATGAATTTATACGTAAATGGCGGGCGACCTGCCAGCAATTCATACATGCAGATAGCCAGCGCGTACTGGTCGGAGTCACGGCGTGGATTGCCCTGCCACTGCTCAGGTGGCATATAGGGGGCGGTACCCGTCACCTCGCCCAACGAGGCATGCGTTTGCATACCGAGATCGAAGGTTGCCCCGAAGTCGGAAAGCAAGATTTGCCCGCTCTGCCCGATCAATAAGTTGCCGGGTTTGACATCCTGGTGAATGAAGCCGTTCTGGTGAATAAAGTAGAGGGCAGATGCCGCTTGTTCTAAATATGGCACCAGCTCTTCCGCGAAAGCGAGTCTCTTGCTGCCATCTTCTTTACGGAAGAGATCATAGATCGTGCGGGGCGCGTACTCCATCACGAGATAGGGCCGCTCATCCGCTAACTCGCCAAATTGATAGATGCGCAGGATATTGGGATGCTGCAATTTCGCGATGCGCTCCGCCTCGCTGCGAAAATTGTTCAGCGCCTGTTCGTTGAACTGGTCGATGCGCAGCACCTTGAGTGCCAGGATGCGATTGAGCGGCGCGGATTCGCGCACCTGGTAAACATAGCCATAGCTGCCCATGCCGACGAAAGAGATAACCTCGTAATTGCCGACATGCGCGCCCTTTACCAGGAAGTCGCAGCGCTGGCAAGTTATGGCGTAATCAGGATTCTCATGTCCCCCGCCAACTCGTGGATTCAAACAACGCGCCAACTATCTATCCTACTCTCCAACTTGATGCTATACTTTGCCTCTATAATTATGTACGCTGGTGGTGATTTGTGGTTGCGAACGCCGTTGAATAGTACTTTCTCGTGCGCACTTGTCCTGCGCAGGTTGACAGCCCGCTTTATATGCGTATAATATCGCTTTAAACCAGAAATGCAATCTTTACCAGAGTTTCCTGCTGGATTTTGACAACCGAAGAGATGAAAAGATGGTAGTGTAACATGAATATTCAGGATCAATCATTGTTCGCACCGGCCACTCCATTGGCACTGGGCGTGGGCTATCATAATGTGGGCAGCGAGGGAGTACTGCGCGCCTCCAACGAAAGCATGGTCAAATACGTACGGCACTACTACGGAGAACGATGCGGCCATCTTCCTTTGAATGCCACAAATATACGCGCAATCGTAAGTGCAGCCTCACCAGAGATTCAAGCGCAAATGACCTATCTCAGCGCACTCTTCGGTAAAGAGGTAATCCCTGTAACATTTGACGAACTCAAAAGAGAAATGGAGCGCATACCAGGACATGCGCCGTTGATTGTACCCTATATCAATGTTCCTGAGTTAGAAACGCACCTGCGCAATGACTTCGGCACGGAAGCATGGGGTCTTCCAGCAAGAATGACGCATGCGCTGAAAAACAAAGCCAGTTTTTACACGCTGGCTCAAGAGTTTGCACTGGAAGGCTTTTATCCCCCCGATTTTATAGTCGCCACTATCTACGATGTTGCCGCACAGTCAGAAAGGTTTCTCCGGCGCATAGAGGAAATCTACCAGCAAGCAGGAGTCGCCGCAGATTATCCCCTGGGCGTGATGCTGCGGGCAAGCGAGGAAGACGGCAATTACGGCTGCTGCATGGTCTATGAAAACGCGGGTGGCATCGTTGTCGTACATGATGGAGATGCCGAACATGCTCAATACTATGGCTCGTGGCAAGAGGCTTTATCCATGTCGCAGGAACATCTCCTTGCTACCATGAATGTGCAGAAGGAAGCGAGGGTCGTAATCAGCCGCTATATAGACTTTGCCGACTCGCCCGGCATGTCCGTGGTAATCATGGAAAATAGGGTGGAGTCGCTTGGCTGGAACGGTCAGTTGCAAAAGCCAGGCAGTAAGGCATGCATTGGCACGAGTACGTATGTGCCCAGAAATGCATATGTCCGTCAGATGCAACAGGAATATGAAGCAAAAACGGCAGCATTCTTTGAGGCACTGTTGAGAAAAACGGCCCAAAAGTGCGGGATAGATTTCGCCTCCATCCGTGGCGTGGCAAACCTGGATATCATGATTCCGGGAGAACTGGAACAGAAGCTACAGCGAGAGAGAAAGCAGCCGCAAGGTAATTACCTGGCCGAATGCAATCCGCGCTGGACAAACTATACCGACGCCATCATGTCCGTTCTAGGAGCGAATCGCAAAGAGCAGACCATCGCTAACATGAAGGCAGCTATCGCAGCCGGTATAGCGACAATCGATAAGCAGCCCTTACCGGAAAATGCAGACCCCCAGCATGTGAGAGCCTGTATCGCCCAAAGGGACGAGATTCTGAAGCAGGATGGAACCAGGGTCATCTGCCGCATGGCAAAAAATCCTATGGGCCTGATCTTTGCCGGAGATATCGCAAGGGGGCAGCAAGAGATCAATGATATCCTGATCCAGGGAGTGCTATCTTGATAGAGAGTAGGTCTGCCGATCCGAATCTTCTTCCATTGGCGCGTATTACAGGCATTTTTGTAAGATCACGCGCTATGGTAGAAGCAGTGAATGCCCTAATTGAGGAGTGCGGGCTTAAAAGGCGAATTTCACCTGCTGTAAGTAAACCTGACTTATATTTTTAAATAACCAGCAAGAGGAGGTCGCCAAACTCGGCGGCCCCCTCTTGCTGGTTCATACTACAAATCTCTTATTGGCTCAAAACTAGCCCACGCTCCCCGACATCTCCAGTTGGATCAGCCGGTTCAACTCAACCGCGTACTCCATGGGGAGTTCCTTGGTGATTGGCTCGATGAAGCCGTTGACGATCAGTGAGTAGGCCTCGGACTCGTCAAGGCCGCGACTCATCAGGTAGAAGAGCTGGTCTTCACCAACCTTGGAGACGGTCGCCTCGTGGCCGATTTCGGTCTGATTCTCTTCGACACGGATGGTCGGATAGGTGTCGGTGCGAGCATCCTCATCGAGCAGCAATGCGTCACAGCGCACGCTGGACTTGGTGTGATGCGCGCCAGGATTGACGCGCACCAGTCCACGATAGGATGCGCGGCCCGTTCCCTTGGAAACCGACTTCGATAGAATCTGCGAGGTCGTATAGGGCGCCAGGTGCGTCACCTTAGCACCAGCATCCTGGTGCATGCCATTGGAGGCAAACGCGACCGAGAGAATGTCACCGCGCGCGCCCGGCTCCATTAACAGCACTGCCGGATATTTCATCGTGACTTTGGACCCTAAATTGCCATCGACCCATTCCATTGTCGCATCGCCATAAGCGGCGGCGCGCTTGGTCACCAGGTTATACACATTCTTCGACCAGTTCTGGATCGTCGTATAGCGCACGCGCGCGCCCCGCATGACTTTGATTTCGACGACCGCGCTGTGCAGGCTATCGGTAGTGTAGGTTGGCGCCGTGCAGCCCTCAACATAGTGAACGTAGGAGCCAGGAGAGGCAATGATCAGGGTGCGCTCGAACTGGCCCATGTTCTGGGCGTTGATGCGGAAGTAGGCCTGAAGCGGAATTTCGACGCGCACGCCTTCGGGCACGTAGACGAAGCTGCCACCGCTCCAGACGGCGCTGTTCAACGAAGCGAACTTGTTATCGGATGGCGGAATGATAGTGCCGAAATGCTCTTTCACCAGGTCTGGGTACAGGCGCAAAGCGGTGTCCATATCGGTGAAGATCACGCCTATTTTCTCCAGGTCTTCACGAACTTTATGATAAACCGCTTCGCTCTCATACTGAGCGGTCACGCCTGCCAGGAACTTGCGCTCGGCCTGTGGAATACCCAGGCGATCAAACGTATCCTTAATCTCGACCGGGATGTCATCCCAGGTTTTGCCCTGCTGCTGGACGGGCTTGATGTAGTAATAAATGTCGTCGAAATTGATCCCCGACAAATCCGCGCCCCAGGTCGGCATTGGGCGCTTCTCGAAGAGTTCCAGGCTCCTGAGGCGGAACTTGCGCATCCAATCGGGCTCGCCCTTCATTTCAGAAATTTGCTCAACAACTTTGCGGCTCAACCCCTTCTCGGACTTGAACGCGTAGTTTTCGGCCATATGGAATCCAGGACTATACGTCTCTTGCTCCACATCGAATACCTGACTCATAAACTCTACTCCATCTGCATGCAGGCGAATACCTGATAATCAATGTTCTGCGTTTCTAAAAACATAATGCTTGTTACTAATCCTTACCTATGCACTCGGATTTAAACATATTATATGTCCCCCGGTCAAGGTTGTCAAGCGCATGGGAACTGCGTAAGTGTTCAGACTTGACCGAATGGGTTTGCCTGGGTCAGCAAAGCCACACATTGAGAGAAGGGATTGAGCCCCTGAGCCATCCAGGTGCCAAAGAGGCTGGCCAGACCCATGCGAGTCGCTGAGCCTTTGGGACTGCGC
>DATGLD010000039.1:0-66636 GCA_035294305.1 Ktedonobacteraceae bacterium
CGCGAAAGAGACCCTTATTGATCGATGAGAAGAAGCCAAGCAAATGCAGGTCGCCGGGGCCATAGACAAGTCCTGGCCGGGCGACGCTGACCGGCAGCCCATCTTCCTTGCAGGCCCGCAGCGCCAGTAGTTCTGCTTCGAGCTTGGTCACTTCATAGGGATTGGTAGGCGCGAACGGGGCATCTTCGGCGGCAGGCATTTTTCCCGTTTCGCCATGCACGCCTGTCGTACTACAGTGTACGATTCGCTGCAATTGACGTTGCCCTTTGCAAGCATTGAGCAGCACGCGCGTGCCTTCGACGTGCGTGCGATAGTATAATTCGGGAGGCGTGCTGGGATGATAGAGACGACCCACCAGGTGATAGATGATGTTTGCGCCCTCCACAGAGCGTCGCACCTGCTCTTCATCATTGATATCGCCTACAATGATATCTACCGCAGCGCCAAATTGAGCGCGTGCCTTCTGCGGGTCACGCGCCAGGATACGTACAGGTTGCTTTTGCCGCACCAGCTCCATGACCAGCGCCGAGCCCAGGAAGCCAGTGGCTCCCGTTACCAGATTCGTCATCTACGATCTCGCTCCTGAATAGCCTTTGACGCTGATAGCATTTTCCGGGCAGGCTTCGTAACAGAGCAGGCAGCGCTGGCAGGTTGCGTAGTTGACCTTCAAGGTTTTGAGGTCAATGACGTTCGGCAGCGGGCAGGCTTCAACGCAGACGCCGCAGCGCGTGCAGTTCTCTTCCTTTATTTTTGGGCGCGTGCCGACCAGGCCGGTGCTATAGAGCGTGGTGCAAAGATGCTTGCCGCGCTCGGCAACCCAGGTATAGGGATAGTCCAGCGGGTACATTAACCAGAAGATGAAGCGGTAAAGCCCTTTCTGCTGCGGCAGGCGGAACTTTTTAATCACGCTAACCTCTTCCCCCACTGTTGTCCACGACGGCTTGCCCATCTGCTCCAGGGCCAGCTTGAGATGCGGAATGTCACGCGGCTTGACGCCAACAAGCTGGCAGCAGACCAGGTCAACGGCCAGGCTCTCGCGGCCCGCGACCAGCACCTGCAAATCGGCCTTGTCGCCATAGAGCGGCCCCTCGCCGTCCTGCCCCACACTGCCATCAACAATGGTCAGGTCGGGTCGGATGCCAAGGTTCATGTCCACGATGGATTGATCGATACCGAATGTGTGCATCGAGCGACGGTCGGGACGCGGCAAGAGGCCCATAGGATTTTTCATGCCCAGCGTCATCATTGAAACAACATGCGTCTTGAGGACAGGCAGGTTGATTAAACGCGCCTCGTTCAGAATGCGCGGAATGCGAAAGGCGCGCAGCCGCTTTGCCCCTTTCGGGCGCAATTCAATCCAATCCTCTTCGCCGCCCTCCGGGTCTACACGCAGGATACCGATGCCGTTTTCCTCACAGAATTTTTCGACGCCCAGAATGGTATACGTGGCTTCGCGGTCGAATTCGGTACCGGGCGTTTCGCACAGCACCGGCTGCGCTCCGCAGGCACGCACCTCCTCAGCGACCGCTTTGAGCAAGGCAAAACTGGTAGTTGAACCCGTCTCGGCGTTGCGGCCCGCCACGAAATTGGGCTTCAAAATGGCGACTTTAGCGCCGCGCATGACCGATTCTATGCCGCCTATCTGCTCGATCACACGGTGCGCGGCAGCTTCAATGCCGTCGAATGTGCGCGTGATCGCAATTGTATCAGTATCGGGTCTTGTTGCTAGCATTGTATCGTATCCTTCTCAGGTTAATTTGCGTTGTTCAGCCCACACTTGCGGCCCGGCGGGCAGTGGGCTGATGATACCGGGTGTCGTTGTCGAATTTACACCGATGTACACCACCGGCTGGGGATATTTATGGATGATCTGGTAGACCTGCACTACAATTTGCAGGTTGTGGTCATCGCTACGAAAATCGGCCCGCAGGACGGAATGTTCAAGTGCGGTTTTGATCAAGTTCATCGGCCCGCCGTATGTTTCTATATCGCTAAGCATCTCGGAATCGGCTACGATATAGTCGATACGGTCCCAGTTACCCTCTAAGGCCTGTGTATATAGTTCTGGATCATAGGCCACGTTCCAATACACCTCGGCATGAGGAAAAGGCGCGCCATCGCCAACCCCGGCGCCCTCAGGAACGCGCAGATCCATGTAGAGATAGCTGTTTACCACAATAAAGGAGTTGTGCGGCACATGGTCACGTACCCATACCATGGCTTCGTCCTGCGCCGATGTAGGATGCTGGTAGAAACGGAAACCGGTCTCCTGGAGATCGTAAGGCAGGACGACCGCCAGCACGATCAAAAGCAGAACGACGCGCACCGGGTCGAAACGCACCAGTTTGCCGGCCCAGCCCAGCAGCGTATTCAGGGCTACTCCGGTATTGATAGCGGTCGTTGCGATCAGTGGAATAATGTAGAACGAGAGCACCTGGCCGCCACGAATGAGGAGCAGCCAGAAGCAGATCGACAGCAAGGCCAGCATCAAGTGCTTGCGGTTCCACCAGCCATAGATGAGGTTAAATGCCGGAATAGCAATGCTGATCGCAATAAAGAATGGATCGTTGGCAACCCAGTCAACCCAGCTTGCAATGAAGCTGCCGCCTTCTTGACCGCGTTCGGCCTGTCCAATAAAGGTGTCCAGGATGCTCAAGTGCGGCTGATTATCCCAGGGCAGGTGCCAGGCATAAGGGAACAATTCATTTTTCAAGACGGCCAGCAAGACAAAAGTCGAGCAGAGCGCGATAATTGCGTAGATGAAGGCAACGAGGCTAAATTTGCGCTGAAATTTCGTCGTGTACAACCAGGCCGCGTAAATCATGCCCGGCAACGCTATCAGGAACACCTCTTTTGAGAGGAAGCAGATGCCAAATGCTATGCCCGCCAGCACGATATACAACAGGCGGCTGCGACTGATTACCAGGAAGTAGATCGAGAGCAGCATCCAGAACGTTGCGATGTTATCCAGGAATATCTGCCGCTGGTAGGTGATGCTCAACGGCGAGAAGGAGAAGATGACCAGGGCCAGTACGCCAGCCACGCGGCTGCCAGTCATGCGACTCACTATCAGATAAACGAGCAGAGCCGAGGCAACAGCGTAGAGTAGCATGAGAACGCGGCCACTGTTGAGCGCGTTGCCAAAGGTGAAGAAGCCCCCTGTGAGTTGTATCCAGCCCGCAATTTGTATCCAGCCCACCGGAGGATGACCATAGCCGTAGGGATAAGGTGAAAGCGCACCTTGCGTAATGGCCCAGGCATTCGAGATATAGGTACCTTCATCCAGCTCGTAGCGTGGGAAATTGAACATATTATACGCATGCGCCACGGATGTTCCGGCCAGGGCGACGAAGGCGATGATTGCCTCCAACCACGCAGGCAAGGGGATAGAACTCTTTTGTGGCTTGTTCTCCAGCGTGACGTTGGGCATCATGCGCGTTTCGCTTACCGCAACCTGCTGCTCCTGCTGCGGCATCACCTTTGGCGTGACCGCGGTATAGCCGGTGGGCTTGCGCAAGGGATGTACCTTTTGACCGGTCCTGTTCACAGTACGCACAATGAAGTTAGGCGCGCGATAGATGATGATGTTGCCGTTCGGAATCCCCGGCTGCGGCTGCACAGTAGGGATGGAAGCGCCTTGTGCCTGCAATCCGATACCACTGGGAGGATTGGGCAATGGAGTATGGGGAGGGCCGGAAAGGGCTCCAACCATCGCCGGCTGCCGTGCCTGGACCGCGTTGCCGCCGGGTCCATTGGGAGACCACCCCTGAGGCCCCAGCCCATTTGTTGCGGGCACATTTCCGGAAGGAGGCGGTAATTGGGGTCCCGGATGATTGCTTTGCGGATTATAACCGCTGGCAAGGGGCGCAGGCGTTCCTGGTTGAGAGGGTGAATGCGGCGGCGTTATGGGTGCTGCGTTTATGCCTCCCCCTTGCGCTCCAGGAGCAAGCATCTGACCACCCACGTTCCAGGGCGGAGTCTGGGGCACATTTCCGGGCCGAACCGATTGTGGCAGCCTCATTGGAGAGCCGGTCGGATTTCCAGGATACGATGGAGGCGCACCTCCACCGGGGATGCGAGGCCCCTCTCCCTCTTGTGGTTCTGGTATCGAATTGCGAGATATAGTCATGGTTTTGAATTTCTATCCTCTTATCGCATCCGGCTCCCACCGGATGCGAAAGAATTGAAACTGGGCGGCCCTGGTTGTATGGGAGTTCCTGTACGATGCTGTCCGACATGAGCAGTCTTCTCCCAGTTCGATGCCCCTTTAATAGAGCGATAGACCGCTCGCAGGGCTCCGATGCTCAAGACATATTGATATGGGAAAAAGAATATCATCAAAATGAAAGCCTCGCGCCATCTCCATTTCCGCTGGTGCGCCTTCAGGAACTCGTGCAGGCCGGCCAGGTCGATGAAGATCGCCAGCATAAAACAGTAGAGCGGTAGGAATGTGAAAAAGGTGAGCCAGAGCGGGAATTTGACGAGAAAGATCATCACGATTGCTACCGGCAGCATCACGGCAAAGAATGCCTGCATCTCCGGTAAAATGAGCACATAGAAAGCCAGCAGGCGCTGGGAGAACTTCCTCATCCTGAGCCACTCGCCTTTGAGCAAGATCTGAATAAAGCCCTGATTCCAGCGCGTGCGCTGCTTGATGAACTGGCCGATGGAATTTGGCGTCTCTTCCCGCGTAACAAACTCATCCTCGTAGATGATGCGGATATGCGCGTGCGCAAGACTGAGACGGATACCCAGGTCGGCATCTTCAGTCAGGCAGTACTCATCCCAGCCGCCAAGTTGCTCCATGAGTTCGCGCCGCACGAAGACAGTATTGCCGCCGAGTGGGGTCATGCCAATGCGCGCGAAGAAATGCATGGACGACTTGAACCAGAAGAAGTATTCCAGCACGTTCATGAAACAGAACCAGCGCGTGTTGTGATTCATTAACTGCACGCCACTCTGGATGGCATCCACATCCTCATCGAGCATGGTGGTATTGATGATATTGAGAATATCGGGGTGCGGCTCATCCTCGGCATCGAAGATGGTCACAACATCGCCACGCGCCACCTGCAAGCCCAGGTTCAGGCTATGCGGCTTGCTGATCGGCGTATCATTGAAAATGAGCAATTGAACGTTCGGGTCGCCCAACTCGTCGATCTTGGCCTGGGCCTCGGCAATCGTGCCCGGATCGTCGTCGCGACAGATGGCGATAATCTGCATCAGTTCTTTTGGATAATTAAGATCATAGACCTTTTGAATGGTTTCACGAAACACAGTCTCTTCATGCCTGGCGGGCAAGAGAATAGAGAAAGAAAGACATGGATCACGGTAAACGGTCGGAGCGCGGTTCAGCGATGCATTTTCCGGCACCTCCCAGATGAAGAGGCGCAGGCGTATATTGAAGACAGCCTGGATCGACATGATCAGGATAATAAGCATATAAAGTATTAAAAAGACGAGACCAAGAACGTTGAAGAACACAATCACTCCTTATTTGTTTGTTTTCTTTAACAGGTATATCGTTAGACCCCGTTGAGGGCGACCTCAAGGGTCCCCACCTCTTATCCCAGCCACCCCCACCCTTACCATGACGTCGCAATCGCCCGCTAGCAAGGCACGTTGTACGCCAATGGGTCGCCCTTATTGCCGCAAGTAACGTGCTGCAAAGGGCTGATGCTGGACTGATCGATGCTTGGCACGTCAAAGTACCAGGCATCCGCGCCACCACCGTGATGTAGCGTGACCAGGACCATACTGTTGCCGGCGATGCTGATCTGCAGGCTTTGCCATGGACTGGCGCCGAAAACCGTACTGGCAGGTTCTACAGTCGCAAGTTCATTGTTGGCCGATTTATTAACGAACAGGAGACTGACCGCCGAGTGGTCGTCATCCTGCGTGGCATAGACACTGATTGGCTCTCGCTGCACCCCCAGCGGGATCAGGTTGTTCTGGAGATGGGTGAACATTTGCATGACGCGGTACATCGCCGTCTGCGCGTAGGTAGTGCTGCTGAACAGCGGATAGGGTGTATCGACGCCCTCGGCGGAGAAATACGCGGCATATTCCACCTGCTGGTTCATCATCTCACCCAGCGTATCTGCCCACCAGAGCGCCGCCTGCCCACGCGTAGGACTGGCCCCGGCGGATGAGGTGGTGTTGATCTCCGTCACGGCTATTGGCGCATCGCGCCCCAGGTCTTGCCGGATGAGCTGGCGCAGGGGCGGCAGCAGATAGTTCCATTCCTCAGTACTGCTCAGGAGCAGCGAGGGAGATGGAGGCTGGCCCGCATTACCGAATGGATAGAAATGGAAGGAGACGCCGTCGAGCAAGGTCACATGATGTGCCTGCTCGTACTGGCCTACCCCTTTCAGGAAATCATCCATCCAGAGATAACCATTAGCATCTTTTGGTCCCATACCAACACCATTGAACTGGCTAATTTCGGGTCCGAAGACCTTGATATTCGGATTGTTCTGGTGCATCTGAGTAGAATAGGCAATGAATGCCTTGACGTAATCGGCGACAGTGTAAGGCTTATTGGTATCAGGGTTGATGAGTCTGTCCGGTTCGTTGCCGACAGACCAGAATTTAACGGGGTGCCTGGGCTGCTGCGAATACTTCGCGTCCGGTCCGGTACAAAACGTGCTTTTGGGATTGCTCATATAATCTACCCAGCGGCCTGCCAGGTTGGCCCGCTGCTGCAGGGTCGCCGGTTGACCACTGGCATCGATGGGACTGGAGAGGCGTGCCTGGATCATACCATCGGCGCCCGTCTGGTAGAGCAACTGGCTGAACTCATACAACTGCTGGCACGAAAGGATGTGATTCTGGTTCGGCTCATCCTCGCCCCAGCTGCCGCCTGGGAAGCGCAAGAGTTCGACATCGGCATTTTTTAATCCGCTTACAATCGACGGTCCATAGGACATGAAACCGGTAAAATTGTTATTCTTCGAGTCCACTGAGAGCGTGCCCTGCTCTGGAAA
This sequence comes from Ktedonobacteraceae bacterium, assembly GCA_035294305.1. GTDB lineage: Bacteria > Chloroflexota > Ktedonobacteria > Ktedonobacterales > Ktedonobacteraceae > DASRBN01. The sequence goes on from DATGLD010000039.1 coordinate 6,987, forward strand.
GACATTGGCGCCAAAGAGATAGGGGCTGATCGGCTCGCTCTGGCGCAGGTCAATCACCGCCTGCTGCTGGCTACCAAGTTGTAACAATAGCTGATCATTGCTGTCGCTGGCAACCGCGATTACACGGACACTGGCGAATATCACCATGACGAGCAGGATCAGGCTGGTGATGATGATGACGCGGCGTCGTCCCCTACCTTTCGGGTTACGTGGCGGAGCATCCAGCGAAAGGTCTTTCCAACCTCCTGGTGCTACGACTTGCGAACCACCTGGTCGTCCCGAAATCATCGCTCTCCCTCTATTTACGCCGTTGCCTGAATTATTGACCGACATTATTCCCTGCTCCCTGCATCACGGCATATCCTCATGATGCCTGATACGCTCTCTGTTCAAGTGTGTATCGATATATCTATCTGTTGGAACGCGTGAATATACGTAACTGCACAATATTGCCCTCGACTAGGACAATTGTCACCCGTCACGCACTCTTTACTATCGGCGAATCATCTTTTTTCGTGATGGTAATTCCTCGCAAAGCCACCTGCATGCGCTCATCTACGGGCAAGCAGCGACTCTGCTGCGGGGAAAAAGATCATAAAACGCCCCCTAATGCCAGGATATAGAGTAACAAAGGAGAGATTTTTCTGGAAGGCACAATGGTATCTGTTTGGGGAGACGATGGTATCATGAGGCCGTAAGGAGTGCAATCAGGGGTAAAAGCATTGCCCGGCCAGTTTCACACCTATTGCCTGGATGACGTTGGGACTGATCGTCGTCACATCTCCGAAACCTGGAAAGGGACCGTTTTTCGAGAGGCTACCCCGCGAAGTGAATGTGTAGGTTCCGGTGGTCTGGCCAGGTGAGAATGTTACACTTGCCTGCTGGTTGTTTTACCGCCATCGCTTGTACAGGTGAACTGTATTGTTCCGCCATTACTACCAGAAACAGTAAATGTGGCTGTATAGGTGACTGTGATATACGTACCACATGCATAGAGGCTGACGGACGCTGGAGTGACCGACATATTCACCGTTTGCACCTGGAAAGGCACAGGTGTAGTCGAGGGAGTTGGCATGGCTGGCGCTGGCCGAGGTGTTCGTGAGTTTTGCGATGCCAAAATCGGCCAGTAGCAGGTCAGGTAGATGGGATTTCTCTCCGGTGATGCGCACAAGGAAATTAGACGGTTTGACATCCTGATGCACTATCTGATGGTCATGCGCATATTGTAGCGCATCGGCGGCTTGATTGATCAAGAATGCCACATCCCGGCTCGCCAGAGGCCTTCTCTGAGCATGGTGTTGCAGCCAGGTTGCCAGAGAACCTTCGCGGCGATATGGCATGATAATATAGGTCAAAACTCTTCGCCATACCCGAAAAGCGGAAGAATGTGGGGATGCTGGCATGAGAGCTCACCGTGCCATAGGGATCACACACCTGGTTCTCCTTGATCAGCGCACAACCAAATTTGGAGAAAAAACGAGATGCGATCTACGGCCCGGCAGAGACTGGCTGAAACAATGCCACAAGAGTGAAAATGATGAACGGAATCCCAATGATAAGCGTTACCATCGAACAGGCACAGGCCATACTATGACTGAAGGAAAGCAACTTGAGATCGGCTAGAACATTGTGTTCAGGTGATGTTGGTGCATAATACACATGTACTGTGGCTCCCTCACCAGTACTGTCAAAAGCTTCCGCTGTTACACTCTGTCGCCGTTGATAGGTCTTTCCCTCATGTTCAAAGCGATAGGTGAGATAGGCAAATAAGAGTCCTCGCTGACGCTTGATGATCGTGCCAGTTGTCAAAGTTCCAGTGTTATGTAACCTGGTTTGCCATGCTTGCTGCCAGCGATCTCGTATGATGAAAATACTGCTGAGGATGATGCCTACGATGACACAGAGCAAATAGAGGCCTTGTGCGGCTAGAAACGTCTTTAAGTGATCAATGTTCATGGCGCGTGTACTCCTTGTTACAAGGATCATAAGATGATGTATTGCAAGGCGCGAATCCTTGAGGAGAAGACCTTTGCCTCTTACAATCCTGTAGAAAAGCCCCATCAGGTGAGATCAAAGCTTACATCTGCTTCGGCTTTTCCAGGATCCTGCATTTCTTTCCGTACTATACACCACAATATGTCTCACTTCGTTGAACTTTATTGGCATTCTCCCGGACTATATATTTTGATGCATTGGCTGTAAGCCTCCGCATTACTATACTGTAAAATGGTAGTAGCCGAAGGGATAGAACTTGTTAAAGAGCCACCTGCTGCAAGTATTCCACTTCCTAATGAAGATACAAACAAACCTGCTGCTTCTTCTAATTGTTCCTTCGCGTCCGTCACAAAAGACTCCAGGACAGTTTTGAGTACTCCTGCCAGTGGATCAAAGAAATTCATCACCCCTCTGACAAAATTGACAGTGTTGATGACCGGTTTCACCCAGACCAAGGCGAGGCGTCCGTCGCTGCCATGCAGGTCCAGCGGGGAGGTGCCGGGGCCACCGGCCAGGAAGGCGGCGGAGAGTGGCGCATTGATGGGCTGCATCGTGGCCGGTTCAGCAGCGGGTGGAGGGGCGATGGGTTTGCCCTGAGTATGTTTGGTCGGCTGCGGATAGGGTGACGGGGGACCCTGATGCGGCTTCTGGGGAGACGAACTCTCTTTGAGATATTTGGCGAAGGTGAGGCTCGGCGGACTACTACGCACGGATGTGCTGGCCGCGGCATGCGCGTGGGGAACTAGCAGGCTCCACTGACTCAGCGTGCCGGTCAGCAACAGCAGGGCGAGCAGGCAACTCAAAATTACGTGCTGCCAGACCGGGCGCCTTCTTTCAGGTGAGACAGGAAGAGGACGCGCACGGGAAGGATACGTTGCGTGTGTGGAAAGACGATGCCGGGCCATAGTCGAATCCTCGCATCCTGAGGAGCCTGCGACAGACAGAGCTGCAGGCAAAAAATCCGCACTGCATTCGCATACAAAGCAGTCTCATATGCCACACTTCTCTCGAGTAGCAAAAAAAGCACAACGGTCCAGATGCAGGCGGATCCGTCCGCTGCAGAAGGTCTACTGGCCCTTGAAAAAAGGCGCACGATACCCTGAGAGTGCTAGCTCCATCAAATCATATGACACGCAGGATGAGCTAACGCTCCGGTTCAGAGCACAAGGGCAACAGACAAGACACATCCCTGGCCGGTCAAAAGTGTCAGTAGAAACAAAGCGTATAGATGTTCATACTACGAGATCAACTGCGAGTGAATGCCGTCTCCAACCCCCTCTTGGAAGGAGATCGGCCCGGTCTATGGTTGAACCATACAATAAATACCATACAAATGGTACAGTTGTCAAGTGTTTGTGAAAAACTCGTGAAAACTTCTATTTAGTGGGATTAGTAGTAACTAGCTTGTAAGATAGAATACAGGCAAAAACATCTTATTTCTTCCTAACCAGACTCTTGACTTCAACTACTCACATAAGGTACTGTACAAATATACAAGCCTGTTTGCTTGCAAAAGGTAGAGCCTCAATAGAGGAAACGCAGGAATGACCAGGAGGAGGTCGCATGCAAGAATCGAAACGCAAGCCGCCATCCCCGGCGCGAGCCGCGAATAGCCGACCGTACATTACCTCGGCGGTTGGTATGGAGGATACGGTTGGGCGTATGCGTGCCAGGCGCAGTTCTTTATTTACCCGCACCGTCATCTGGGTCACGGGTGTGATCTGCCTGGCCTTCCTGCTCGGCTCGCTGGCGCAGGCGTGGACCAACAGCCAGCTGGCGCAAAAAGTACAGCAGGCCCAGCAACAGACGCAGCAACTACAGGCCTACCACGACCACCTGGCACAGCTGCAACAACACTATGCCAATTCCTTTGAGATCGAAAAGGAGGCCCGCGAGCAGTTCGGCTATGTGCGCGCCGGCGAGCATCCCGTTGTTATCATCAGCGCCCCTGATCAGCAACCGCAGCGCTCCACCCATCCCGCGAATCCGCCGGCGCCGCAAAATTTCTGGCAGGCATGGTGGAACATCTTCTTCGGATAAGCGATTTCGTGTCATTCTGAGCGAAGCGAAGAATCCTCTGGGGCAGGCTGCCCCTCTCCCAGGTACTTTATTAGTGCCAGCGGTAGTGGACCCCGTGAAGGAATTCGTTATTACTCCGAAGTCTTGACCTTCGACGCTCCCTTGATATCTTTAGGATTGTACCAGCAATGGCTGCATTTCGTGCGAATGGCCTCTACATGGCCATTGCTGGATTCCTTTTCCTGCGCGCCATTGGACGCCTCAACCACTTCTGCCGGCATTTCCTCTTTTACGATGGGCTGCGCGTAGAGCGGGTGGCCCTCGGAGGTCAGGCAGCGCCCGGTGGCCAGCTCAAATTGCCAGCCGTGCATCGTGCAGGTCAGGATGCCGTCTTCGATTCTGGCGAAGCGTGTCAGGTCGGCTTTCAGGTGCGGGCAACGCTTCTGGATGCGATAGCCGTGGCTCTCCCATAGCTGGTGGACGGCGGTCTTCTCGGCGTAGTAGCCCTCGGCATATTGCAGGCGCTCCGGTGAAAGGCACTTGAAAAAATTGTAGATGTACTCGTTATAGGGGCCTTTGCGCTGGGCTTCGAAGCGGCAGGAGAGGAAAATCTGATTGATCCAGTCCTCTTCATGATGCACGATGCAGTATTCGAGCAGCGCCCGATCGATGTGGAAGCGGTAATCCCATTCCTCGCCGTCCCAGGCATAGACGCGGCGCGAGTGAAAGTCAAGCACGATCTGCTGCACATCGCAGTCGATCAGCACGCGGCCATTGACACCGACACTGGTCAGGTCGGCCTGCTCCAGAAGTGGCTCAAACCAGTCATGCAATGAAGAGAGGATATCGACCTGCCCGCGCGGCCAGGATGCCTTGAGCGCATCGATCAAGGGCTGCTTGCGCGCCTTGTATGCTTCCAGGTAGGCGCGCTTATCGCTAAAAATGGCTTTCACTTGCTCTTCGGGGATGGGATGTACCACGTCGCAGGCTTGCTTTGTGAGCGTGGCCACACTGCCGGGAATCATCAGGCGGCCATTGTCCAGCCCGTTTGCTTGCAAATATTCGATAAACACCGTCTGATCTGGAAAGGTATTCGTGGGATCGCGGTCGAAATCGTTGAAATTGAACAACGGATCGTCCAGGAAGCAGGGCGGGCCGGCGGAGGGAACCACGAAGGTGGCGTTGAGTTCGCGGATATAGCGCAGCGCGCGCGCCATCTCATTTTCGCGCTTCTTGCGTCCCAAAGCCTGCATCATCTTTTCTGGGAACTGGTAGACCATCGGATACCAGATCGCGCCTGAAAACTGCAAGAAATGGGCATCATATGGGCCGAAACTGTTCAGCACATCGATATCCATGGGACGCGAATCGTTCTGGTTGAAGATACGCGTCTCGCCATCGTCCACCATCAGGCCGGAATCGCCAATCGGCCCATCGATGGGCGCCACCATCGCCATAATCATGAAGCGCAGCCCATCGACCTCGACCGCCTGGGCGTTCTTTGTATAGATAAATCTGGTGAAGCCGAGATCACGCAAACGGCGCTCAAGCAGATTCAATGGATAATCCGGCAGCAGGACGGTCGCCTCTTTCCAGACATGCTCGCTCAGGAACTGCGGATCGAAGTGGTCATGGTGCAGGTGCGAGACATACAGGTAAGTTGGGCGGCGAATTTTCTCCAGGTCCACATCCTCGTTGCTGGGAAAGGGGAACCAGGAGGCGAAATAGGCTGGATTGAACCAGGGGTCGCAGAGAATACTTCCATGCCGGGTTTCAATAAACAGGCCAGCCTGGCCGAGGAATGTAATCTCCACTAAACATCTCCTTTATTTATAAATGAGAACGAGAGAGCGAGCAACATAGGGTGAGAAGGTGATCCAGACTCCAGGGAGGGCGACCACCAGGGTACGCCCTTACAATACGATGCCTCTCCTCTGATCTCGTCTCGTCGTCATAGTAAAGGCGTACCCTGGTGGTCGCCCTCCGGTTAATTTACTCTCCATCTTGAGCTTTTTGGATAATGTAATCTCATACCGGGGCGTACCCTGGTGGTCGTCCTCCGGTCAACATACTCATATTCTATCACGCTCATTCCCCAGGGGAACGACAAAGCAAGGCTCATCACCATCTTGTAATTAGAACGAAGCAGCCTCTTTCTTTGTTACTCACATTCTCATCACATGCCAATGGGCACATTCTGGTCATATGCCGGCGCTTCCTGACCACTGATCTGCTTGCATTTAGCGCTACCTCTCGCAGTAGCCCTTCCCGGCGTGCCGCTGGCCTGACCTGTGCGCGTTATCCACTTATGAATGCAAAAACTCCAGCGCAGCTCGTGCCAGCACCTCTACACCAACGGACATGGCGTCCTCGTCGATATTGAAGCGGGGATGATGATGCGGGTATTTCGCGCCTTTCTCCTCATTGCGCGCGCCGACAATGAAGTAGCAGCCGGGGACGGCGTTGAGGAAATAGGCCATATCGTCGCTAAAAGGCAGCATGACCTCTTCGCTCTCCCCGACCTTCTTCTCGCCTACTGCCGCGATAGCCGCCTTGCGCACCACCGCGGTCATGGCGGGATCGTTAATACATGGCGGGCAGCCATCGAACACTTCCACGGCGCAGGTGCCGCACAGGGCAAGAGCAATACCGGAGGCGACCTCACCGATGCGGCGAATCAATTTTTCGCGATGTTCAGGCGTATAAGCGCGCATGGTGCCCTGCATTTCCGCCGTTTCTGGAATGATGTTAAAGGCCGTGCCAGCGGAAATTTTGCCGACAGTGATAACCGCCGGGCTGAACGGCGAGGTTTCGCGGCTGATCAGCGTTTGCAGGGCCGTGATGATCTGGGCGGAGATGACGATGGGATCGACGGTCGTATCCGGCATGGCCGCGTGCCCCCCCTTGCCCTGCACGCTCAGAATAATTTTATCCGCGCTAGCAAAAACGGCACCTGACCGCACGCCCACGCGCCCTAGCGGGTAGCTGCTGATGAGATGCAGACCGATCACGCCGTCTACGCCCTGCATGGCGCCTTCCTTCACCATCGGCCCCGCTCCACCGATGACCTCTTCGGCAGGTTGAAACACGAATTTGACATTACCGGGCAGTTCGGCGCGGCGTTTCGTTAAAATATCGGCCACCGCCAGCAGCATTGAGGTATGTCCATCGTGCCCGCAGGCATGCATCTTGCCGTCAATAGTAGAGCGATACTCGATCTCGTTCAATTCATATATAGGGAGCGCGTCCATGTCGGCGCGAATGGCAATAGTTTTTGCTCCCGGCCCACTTGCGCCTCCGCGCAGCAGCCCGACAACGCCCGTTTTAGCAACGCCCGTCTGTACCTCCAATCCCAGAGCACGCAAACGTTGCGCCACAATGCCGGAGGTGCGCACCTCTTCAAAGGCGAGTTCGGGATGTTCGTGCAGGTCGCGACGCATCGCCACCATATCGGGAACGAGTTCATCAATTTCGGATTTCAACTGATCAGTCTCGGACATGAAGCCTCCTGGTCACTAGCAATGCAGCAATTTTCGGCAAGAACGCACGGCAAAAAACCCGTCTCTCCAACCAGAAAGTGGGTATTGGTTTCTCCTGGCTTTATTGTAACATGTCAGGGCTTCACACAATCCATTTACCCGTCAGCCACTGTAAAACCATAAAACCTAGCAGCGGCAGGCAAATAGTCAGGTAATAGAGATTGAAATCGCGCCTCTTTCCTGGAGCGGCAACAGTGATAAAGGCCGGGAAGATTTCTAGCATGAAACGCGACAATGAAGATAGCGCAGCAGATGCCGCTTCGGGCGTGAGAATCACGAAGAGGTAGAGCGCGCAGGCGTAAAAGGCATAACTCCACTGTTCCCTCGCAAATTTCCAGGGACCCCAGAAGGAGAGTACCAGCATCAGCAGAATGAAGAGGATCGCGCTGAGGTCCATTACGGTATGGATGGAAGTAAAGCTCAGGATAGGATGGGTGCGAATATTGCGATATGCCACCTGGAAAACCACCCAGGGAAAGGTGAGTTGTCGATGCCAGACCTTTTGCGCATGCATAAAGGCAAGCGGGTCATGAAACTTCAGGTATCCATACAGGCAGAAGAGGAGAATTCCGCCGATAATTCCTATACCGCTCATGACGCTGAAGCCGATCCTGCGCCACTGGAAATCGCGCTGCCGCATATATTCGTAAGCAAAAGGGATCAACAAACAGATGGCTATCGAGCGCGTCAAACTGGCGAAAAGCGCGGCCAACCCTGCCAGCCACCAGCGCCCTTTACGCATGTAGTAGAAGCTCAATATTGAGAAGAAAATGAACAAAGACTCGTTGTAAGCGGCAGCGAAAAAAAAGGCGGTAGGGAAGATGGCCAGATATAACACGCTGTGCCACGCGCGGACCCCACCAAAATCTTCCACGACCAGGCGATAAAATACCATGAACATGCTGAGCGTCGCCAGATTAGAAATAAGCAGTCCGGCGATGAAAGGATCGCGCACGACTACTGCCAGTATGCGTTCCAACAGCGGGAAGAGAGGGAAAAAAGCCATGCGATACGAGGCATCATATCCATATGCGGCAATATGCGTAAATTGCGAGGTATCCCAGCGGTTCCAGGAAACCAGCAGCGTGTTCAACGGGAGCGAACTGGTTGAGAAATTGCGCAGGCTGAAGAGGGCGGCCAGGTAGGTCAATGCTAAGAATGCGATGTGCGTGGCAATATAGATGGGAGCAACCTGCTTCAACGCCTCCCACCAGCTACAGGCAAGCCCACCGTTGCTATCTGTCACCTGCTCCACAGCATGTTCGATTTGTAGAGGGGAAATCGCCCGCCCTTCTTTATCGGAGAGAGATGGTTGCATAGATACGCCTTTTTCAATACATTCAATTTAAGAACCGGGCCAGTATATCACTCGGAATGCTACCAGGGAGCCCCAAATTTGTCAATCGCCCTGGGATTCAGGATGACGATCAGGTACTGCGCAGGATGCTTCCCCGCTGTTGTATAATACTACCAATCCCAAAACCAACCCATGCTAGAGATAAACCAGATGCCGGAACAACCTGACACACTTGCGATGGATGCTGAAAACCACAACGGCAACACTTCACGCAATACCCTACGCTACATCATCCTGGGATTGCTGGGCGCGCATCCCATGAGCGGCTACGATATCAAGCAGGCGTTCGACCGCGCCCTCGCCAGCTATTGGAATGCGGGTAACAGTCAAATTTATACGACGTTAAAAAGCCTGAGCGATGCCGGGCTGGTCGAGTCAGAAATCATCGTGCAGACAACACGCCCCAACCGCAAGGTCTATCGCCTCACTTCCGCCGGGCGAGAAGAGTTGGAGCGTTGGCTACAGGAAGAGGTGCCGGAGCGCTTCACCAAAGATGAATTCCTTACCAAACTCTTCTTCTGTGGTGAAATCTCTGACGAGATCGCGCTTCATCATTTGCTGGAACATCGCGCCAGCCTGCTCAAGCAGCTCGAACACATGGAATGGGCGCGCCAGCAATATGCCGCGCGCCCAACGCGCCGCCCGCGCCTGCTCGAATACCAGATGCTCGTGCGCGAGTATAAAGAGGCAACCTTACGAGCCGGACTGGAAGTGACCGAGCGCGCCATTGAGAAGTTGAAGGCGCGTTCAGACGGCGAAAAACAGGCAAAGATACCCTGATCCACTAGACTTTAGACGAACTCATATCAACTGATCGGGGTCAATGCCGAGAGAGCGCAGTTTGTCGGCCATAGCCTCCGCTTTAGTCAACCGAAGATTCCTCCTGGCATCATAAAGGCGCAGCAATGCACCATCCGGCTTGAGATAGCTTTCCAGATGTGGACTCCACAGGCTGCCGTCAATTTGATGGGGTACAGTGCGCATCTGACCGGTTCGCCCATCAAGATACCAGCCGAACAATCGTCCACCCTTGCGCCTGCTCAACGGTAGTGGAATCTTGTAGGGATCATAGGCATAATATTCTTGTACGCCCATTGCAGCGTATGCGACCGGTTTCTCTTGCAGGTCGCGCGTCCACGTTTTTGGCGAGGCAATTTCAAAGACGACATGAGGTGCCGGGCCATCTAATCCAACACGCCAGCTGATGTTAGGGCTATCCGTCACTCCCTTAATAAGAGCCACATCGGGCGCCAGAGGATATTCATCTTCATCAGAAGTTTGAAAGAAGTTGAAAGTTTCATAGACCGCACACGGCTGATTATGAAACAACCATTCGAGTACCTGCTTCAGGTATTCTACGAGGGCGCGATGTGGACGCGATTCCCCCATCAGATCCTCCTCGGTGGGGTGCCTATCGTAGTAGTAATAGAGTACATCTACGTCATTATTGGTCCGCTCGATCATGGCGCGCTCCTTTTGTCTCTCGTGGCCTCACTATGTCCAGGTCGCTTTCCCCTTTTCTGCGCCTCGACCCCTACCCCTTTTTCATTCAAAGTGGCTTTTCGCTTCGATGTTTGTGTAGCGAAAAAGCTTCTTTTCCCAATGATAACACAATCGCAGCCCCTCTACAAGCCATTTCTGACTGACATCCACTCATAACTCGGGGTGCAGGGGTTTCACCCCTGCCGGGGTGCGGGGTGTCCCCGCTTGCTTCCCCTCCCGTCCTGACGGGCCGTAGGCCCGCTGCAAGAATTATGAGTGGATGGCAGATTTCTGAACCGAAGAGTTTTTCTGCCATATTCTCAGTCTGGTTGCCACCTATACTTCCTATAAATCCCCAATGTCTGCTGGTCTCCCGGAACATAGCTGACCATCGAATAGCTATTGATGCCTGTAAAAACGGTCGTCGCCGTGCGCAGCGTGACGCGGCCAAGCTCAGTGTGCTGTATCTGGAACACGAACGATGGGTCGGGGCGTCCTTCGGGATATGTTGCGGCGGCGATACGACGAAATTCCGGCAAGGCGCGTAGTCGTTTCCACAACGCTTTATATTCGGGCAAATGTGTGATGGTGCGCGTATTATATTGAAAGTCGCTCACCAGGCGGCGGGCGAGATATTCCCAGCCCTGAAACAGGTGACGGCGGTTCGCGCCAAAGACGAGTTCCAGCAGGTGCAATTTCTCGCCGTGCATCGCCTCTTGTATCTCTTGCTGCACCTCAAACAGCATAATCGCCGCATCGTTCCAGGAATGCAGGAACCACAACCGGTCAAGCGAATGCGCGGGGTACGAAGTATTGCGAACTAGCAACTGCGCCAGTTCACCGAAATCCAACAATGTGCTATCCGGCTGCGAATCCTCAACATAGCGTCCCGTTAAGCGAGTGTAAGCGTCATAGAGATAGCGCCGTTCCTCGCCTTTCAACTCCAGGGCGCGCGCAATATTGAGCGCGACATGCGGCGATGGATGGGTACGCATGCCCGCCTCAAGATGATAGATGTAAGTGCGCGAGAGGCGCGTGGCCTGCGCCAGTTGCCCTTGCGACATGCCGCGCTGCTGCCGGAATCGCGCCAGCAATTGCGCAAAATCAGATAGGTTACTTACTGTCATGTTTTTATCCCTGGGACGATGAATCAATCCAGAACGCCTATAGGGCTAGAAAAATATATCAGATGGTCAAATTTGTTAGCTACGCATCTATTATGCGCCAGGATTTGTTAGCTGGCAACATGTTATTCTGATACAAGGCTGGATATAATTAGGAAAAGGGTAGCTCTTGTCATTTTCTACTTTCTTGCGGAAAGATGATGTGTAGCTCAGAGAGGAGCTATTGAAGCGATGTCCGATCAATCTTCTGTAGTACATGGTTCCCAGGCGGAGAAAAAGGCCGCCGGCAATTCCGCGCGTCCCTGGTTACGCCACTATGAGCAAGGCGTTCCTGCCGAACTCGATATTCCTGACCGCCCGCTGACCTGGTTGCTGGATCAGACGGTCAGCAAGCATCCAGGCCATACCGCTTTTATCTACTATGGCACAAAGATCAGCTACGCCCTGTTTTCCTCGCTGGCGAATCGCTTTGCCACCGGCTTGCAGCGTCTGGGTATCAAGAAAGGCGACCGTGTGGCAATCGCGCTTCCTAACATTCCGCAATATGCCATCGCATTCTATGGCGCGTTGCGGGCCGGCGCGGTCGTTGTGCCCACTAATCCATTGTATACTGAGCGCGAGATGCAGCATCAACTGGCTGATTCGGGCGCGCGCGTCATCGTAATGCTCGATATGTTCTATCCTGTCGTGCGAGCTATTCGCGCGAATACTCCCCTTGAGCATATCATCATCGCCAGTCCCGCCGATTTCCTCCCACCGCTCTTGCGCAGGCTCTATCCCCTCACACAGCGCAAAGCGAAACATCCAGAACCGCGCCTGACCGCCAAAGAACTGCAAAACGATAAGATGTTGCTCGCGATGAGCAGCATGCTGGCATCACATGTCAAAAGTGGTATCGAGGTCTTCAACCTGCCCGTGCCATCTTCCGGCGATGATCTTGCCGTTCTGCAATATACCGGCGGCACGACAGGACTCTCCAAGGGCGCCATGCTGACGCACCGCAACCTGCTGGCAAACGCGATGCAGACGCGCAGCTGGGAACCGAATGCGCAGGATGCCCATGAAATCACGCTCTGTGTCGCTCCATTCTTCCATTCCTATGGCCTGACCGTCGGCATGAACCTTTCGATTCGTGCCGCAGCCACCATGGTGCTGCTGCCGACATTCAAGGTGAAAGAGGTCGTCAAAACCATTCGCCGCTATCGTGCCACACAACTGCCGGGCATCCCGACCATGTATATCGCGATTATGCGCGAAGTTCTACATTCCGACCCTGCTGACGCGAAGCGTAGTCGCGATAGCAGCGTTGCAGGGTCGCATTTCAAGGCAGGCAAAAATGTCGAGCACCTGCGCTCGATCAAATACTGTATCAGCGGCGCGTCCGCCCTACCCGCGCAGGTGCGCAAAGATTTCGAGGAGATGACCGGCGGCAAGCTGGTCGAGGGTTATGGATTGAGCGAGGCTGCCCCAGTCACGCACTGCAACCCTCTCAACGGCGATATTCGCGAGGGCAGCGTAGGTCTTCCCCTGCCAGGCGTCGATGCCGCGATTATGAATCCTGAGACGGGCGAACTCCTGCCGGTGGGTGCAGAGGGCGAGATCGTCGTGAAAGGCCCCAACATCATGAAGGGCTACTGGAACCGCGCAGAGGAAACAGCCGCCATTTTCAAGAACGGCTGGATGCGCACCGGAGACATCGGCAAGATGGACGAAGAAGGCTACTTCTACATCCTGGACCGTGCCAAAGACCTGATTATCGCCAGCGGCTTCAATGTCTACCCACGCGAGGTTGAGGAAGTGCTGTTCATGCATCCCGCCGTGCAGGAAGCGGCGGTCATCGGCGTTCCCGATTCCTATCGCGGCGAAACGGTGGCGGCTTTCGTCGTGCTGAAGCCCGGCTTCGAGCCATCCGATGCCACGAAACAGGATATCCTGGCATTCTGCAAGAAAGAATTGACGGCATACAAAGTACCGAAAATAGTGGAATTTCGCGATAGCTTGCCCAAAACCCTGGTCGGGAAAGTATTGCGCAGAGAACTACGCGGAACCGTTAACCCGTAGGGGCCGATTGACCGGCTCGCGGGGATATATGACAACCTATAATCGGGCCCTACAAATCAAAACAGGAGAAGATCACCATATGTCAACAACCATAAAACCAACCGAGGCGGGGACCGCCTTTCTGACCTCGCCAGTAAGTGAGAGCGCGGACAGAATCTTTACGCTGGAGCAGCGCGACGAGGAGCAGCGCTGGATAGAAGAATCCGCCGCGACATTCGTTGAGCGCGAAGTGATGCCGAAGATCGAGGCCATTGACCACCAGGAACCGGGCCTGATGCCCAGTCTGCTGAAGAAGGCCGGCGAGCAGGGCCTGCTGAGCATCGATGTACCCGAAGCCTATGGCGGTGTAGAACTCGGACTGCTGGCCAGCGCGCTGGTTGGCTCGCAACTGCGCGAAGGTTCGTTCAGCACAGCCATCGGCGCGCATACGACCATCGGTACGCTGCCCATTGTCTTCTATGGCACCCAGGAGCAGAAACAGCGTTATTTGCCAAAACTGGCTACGGGAGATTGGATTGCCGCCTATGCGCTAACCGAACCGGGTGTCGGTTCCGACGCCATGCACCTCTCCACGCGCGCAGAGCTTTCCGAGGATGGCAAATACTACATCCTCAACGGCACCAAGCAGTGGATCTCCAACGCCGGTTTCGCCGACGTGATGATTGCGTTCGCGCGCATCGGCAATGAGCGCCCCTCGGCTTTCATCGTCGAGACGAGCTGGCCGGGCGTCTCTACGGGGGCCGAAGAGCGCAAGATGGGCATCAAAGGCTCATCCACGCGCCAGGTCTACTTTGAGAACGCGAAGGTACCGGTAGAAAACCTGCTGGGCGAGATTCACAAGGGCTACAAGATTGCGTTCAACATCCTCAACATCGGGCGTTTGAAACTGGGGGCCGGGGCCATCGGCGGCGCGCGCGCCGCATTAGGTCTGGCCGCGGCTTATACGACCGAGCGCAAGGCTTTCGGCAAATTTATCTCGGAATTCGGCATGATTAAGGAGAAGCTGGCACGCGTGGCCGCTCAGACCTACGCGGGGGAGAGCGAAGTCTTCCGTACCGCCGCCAACATCGAAAATGCGCGCCGCAGCGCGGGCGACAGCACCGAGGCAGCATTCAAAGCTATCGAAGAATATGCCATCGAGGCCTCGATTGCCAAGGTGCATGGCAGCGAAGTGCTGGCCTTCGCCGTCGACGAGGGCGTGCAGATCTTTGGCGGTTATGGCTTCATGCAGGAATATCCCATCGAGAAGGCTTACCGAGACGCGCGCATCCAGCGCATCTATGAAGGTACCAACGAGATCAACCGCCTGGTGGCCGCCGGAACATTATTCCGCCGTGTGCTGGCCGGCAAAATTCCCCTGATGGCGCTCTATCCAACTATTGAGGCGCGTGTCATATCAGGCCAGCCGCTCAATAGCGCGGGCGGGGAGATTCCCGCCGGGCTGCGCGATGCCGTCAACGCGCTGGAACGTGCCAAGGATGCGACCATTTACCTGGGCATGAAGGTTGCCATGAAGTACATGCAGTCGCTCGAGCAGGAAGAGGAATTCATCGAATACCTGGCGAATCTGTTGATCGACCTGTATGCCACCGACAGCGCGCTTGCCCGCGCAACACAGGCCGTGCGCCGCGGCGATGCCAATAGCGATACGCATGTGAAGCTGGCGCAACTCGCCACCTGGCTGGCCTTCGCGCGCATCCGCACCAACCTCGACCAGGTCATCATGACGAACCTGGACGAAGAACAGGCGCAGCAAGAACTACCGCGTGTGCGCGCCTACACCGGCGACTACCTGCTCAACGGCGTAAAATTGCAGCGCGAAATCGCGGACCTGGTAGTGCAGAAGCAGGGGTATCCACTGTGAGGTGAAACCATCATGCAAGTCGGCGATACTACCGCGTGGGAGCGCACCTTTATTGAAGACGATGTCCTCCAGTTTGGCCGCTTGACCGGCGACCAGGGCATCCATCACATGGAACGCGATGAGCAGGGACGGCTGCTGGTGCAGGGGCTACTGACGGCTTCGCTGCCTACGAAATTAGGCGGCGACATGAACTACATCGCGCGCGAGATGAGCTTTGAGTTCCTGCGTCCCGTGTTTACAGGTGATACAATTCGATGCGAAGTGGTCATAACACATCTCGAAAAGGCGGGTGGTCGCACCAACATGTCGGCTGAAGGAGTATGCCGCAACCAGCACGGCAAAGAGGTGCTGAGATTTAGCACGCAAGGCATTATTCGTAACGTCTAAATGTTATGTAACGTAAAGGCGTAGGGTGATCTTATGGTCGTCAGCGTTTGCCCGGTAGATACCGTAGCCGCCCCGGTAGAAGATGTTTGGGAAATGCTCAACAGGCCCGCTCGTTATGGCGAATGGTGGGATGCTCGCGTTGAACGGGTAGAACCGGAAGGGCCCGCTACCCCCGGTCAACACATTTATATGACCAGTCCCGCACTTGGGAAGCGCTGGGACGTGAGATTTGTGGTCAAAATGGTCAATCCGAACAGGCACCAGATACAGTTTGACGTAACGCTCCCATTAGGTATTGTAGATCATGTAACCATCACTTGCACGCCCATCGATGGTAGATCGTGCCGCGTGCGATATGGTTGAGACTTCACCCTCCCGCCAGGATGGTTGGGCTGGTTGATCGAAAAGTTCGGAGCGCGTTCGCTCCACAAAGGCGTCGAAGATTCACTAGCACGGCTGAAATGTGCGGCAGAAGCAGCATATAAGCAGAAGCAAATC
The DNA here is from genome assembly GCA_035294305.1 of Ktedonobacteraceae bacterium. GTDB lineage: Bacteria > Chloroflexota > Ktedonobacteria > Ktedonobacterales > Ktedonobacteraceae > DASRBN01. The sequence continues at coordinate 23,313 of DATGLD010000039.1, forward strand.
GTAAACCCGTCGTCCTAGTAAGGGCGTACCCTGGGGGTCGCCTTCCAGGTTAGAGGGGTCGCCCTCCAACCCGGCAAAAGGAGAAACAAAGCTATGGCAGAAGCAGTTATTGTCAGCGCGGTACGTACACCAATCGGGCGCGCAAATAAGGGCGCTCTCAAGGATGTGCGCGCGGATGATCTTGCCGCAATCGCTGTCAGGGGCGCGCTTGATCGCGTTCCAAACCTTGATCGTTCACTGATAGAAGATGTGATTATCGGCTGCGCCTTTCCAGAGGGCGAGCAGGGTATGAACGTGGCACGCCTGGTGGGGGCGCTGGCCGGCCTGCCGGAGACAGCAGCAGGCGTCACGGTCAATCGTTTCTGTGCCTCCAGCCTGCAGGCATTCAACATGGCCGCGCAAAATATTATGCTGGACCTGGGCGATGCCTTCGTCGCGGGCGGCGTCGAAAGCATGTCGCGCGTACCCATGGGCGGGTTTAATCCCAGCTTCAATCCGCGCCTGATAAAGCCGCGCGACGGTGAAGAGGCGAAGATGCCCTACCCTCCCTGTGAACTGGAATATGGCTATTCCAGCTACATTCCGATGGGCATGACAGCAGAAAATCTGGCGCGGGAATATCACATCAGCCGCGAGGCTCAGGATGCATTCGCGCTGCGCAGCCACCGGCGAGCTATTGCCGCCACCGACAACGGTATCTTCAAACGCGAGATCGTCCCCGTGCGCCTGCCCGATGGCAGGCTGATGGAAATCGATGAGGGGCCACGCCGCGATACTTCGCTTGAAAAGCTGGCCAGCCTCGAACCCGCCTTCATCAAGGGCGGCACAGTCACAGCAGGCAATTCCAGCCCGCTCAACGATGGGGCTTCCGCGGTCATATTGATGTCGGCTGAGAAGGCGCGAGAGCTGGGCATCCAGCCACTGGCACGCGTGATTACGATGGCGGTAGCTGGCGTGCGACCGGATATCATGGGCATCGGCCCCGTACCGGCGATGAAGAAGGCATTGCAGCGCGCAGGCATGCAGTTGAGCGATATCGATATCATCGAACTCAACGAGGCTTTTGCCGCGCAGTCGCTGGCCGTGGTGCAGGCGATGGGCATTGATGAGGAGAAATTGAACCCGCATGGCGGCGCGATTGCTCTCGGCCATCCCCTGGGATGTTCCGGCGCGCGCCTGATCGCCACGCTGGTCAATGATTTGCAGACCGAGGATAAGACGACCGGGCTGGCCACGCTCTGCGTCGGCGGTGGTCAGGGCGTAGCGACCATCATTGAAAGGATAGCGTAGCCATGCCATACCAGATTCGCCGGGCGGCAGTGCTGGGCGCGGGCGTGATGGGGGCAGCGATTGCCGCCCATCTCGCCAATGTGGGCATCCCCAGCCTGCTGCTCGATATCGTGCCGCCAGATGCCGGCAAGGATCGCGACAAAATAGCCCGCATGGGATTAGAGAAAGCCATCAACGCGCGACCCGCCGCATTTTACAGCAAGAAAGCCGCCAGACTCGTTACGGTCGGCAACATCGAAGACGACCTTGAAGAACTCGCCGATGTCGATTGGATCATCGAAGCGGTTGTTGAGCGCCTGGATATCAAACACAACCTCTATGTCCAGATCGAGCAGGTGCTGACTCCCGGCACCATTATCTCCTCCAATACGTCCGGCCTGCCTGCCCACTTGCTGACCGAGGGGCGCAGTGAAGATTTCCGGCGCAATTTCCTGATTACGCACTTTTTCAATCCCGTGCGCTACATGCGCCTGTTAGAGCTGGTTCCCGATGTCGATACGTCCCCTGAACTGGTGCAGTTCATGCGGCGTTTCGGCACTGAAGTACTCGGCAAGGGCGTCGTGATCTGCAAAGATACACCCAATTTCATCGCCAACCGCATCGGTATTTACGGCTTTATGTCCGTGCTGAAGCGAGCCTTGAACGGGGGCTATTCCGTGGGCGAGGTCGATACCATCCTGGGGCCGGCGATGGGCCGTCCAAAATCGGCCGTCTTCCGCACCGCCGACCTGTCGGGATTGGATACGACTGTTCATGTCGCCGACAACCTCTATCAAAACGCGCCCAACGATGATCAGCGTGATATCTTCCTGATGCCGGATGTCGTGCGCGAAATGGTGCGCCGTGGCTGGCTCGGCGAGAAGAGCGGCCAGGGTTTCTACATGCGCATCAAGAATCCGGGCGGTGAATCGACGATCCTGGAATTGAACCTGCAAACGCTGGAATACGAGCCGCAGCAGAAGGTGCGTTACCCATCCATCGGTGACGCTCGCAACATTGAAGACCCGGCAAAGCGCATGCTGACCGTGCTGAATGGCGATGACCGCGCCGCGCAGCTGGCCCGCGAGACAACGGCGGACGCGCTGCTCTATGCCGCCAACCGCGCCCAGGAAATTGCTAACAGTATTGTCGCCATTGACGAGGCCATGCGTTGGGGCTTCAATTTCGACCTGGGCAGCTTCGAGGTGTGGGATGCACTCCTGCAACATCCAGAGACGCTGGAGAAGGTCATGCAGGCGGGCGGTTATACAACATTGCCCGCGCTGGTACGCCGCGTCCAGACCGAAGGGCAGGGCACATTCTACATAGGCGCGCCTGGAAATCGCCAATACTTCGATTTCGACACCGGCACGTATAAGCCTGTTCCCACGCCGGAGGGTGCTATCTCGCTTGCCGCTGCCAAAGCCGCGAACAAAGTGCTGCGCGATAATGGGTCAGCATCGTTGATCGATCTGGGTGATGGCATCGCCTGCATCGAGTTCCATACGAAGATGAACACTATCGACGAGGGCATCATCGATATGCTGCGCTACGCGGTCGAGGAGGGCCAGAAGGAGTTTCGCGCCCTGGTGATCAACAACGATGCCCCAGACTTCTCAGCAGGCGCCAATGTCTTCCTGGTACTGATGGGAGCGCGGCAGGGCGAATGGAAGATGCTGGAGGGCGCGATTAATGGCCTTCAACAGGCTCACCAGATGCTCAAATATAGCCCGATTCCGGTTGTGGCCGCGCCAACGGGACGCGCCCTGGGCGGCGGTGCCGAGATTGTCATGCATGCCAACCATGTCCGCGCCTATGCTGAAACCTATATCGGCCTGGTTGAGGTCGGCGTGGGACTGGTTCCGGCCGGTGGTGGCTGCAAAGAAATGCTGTTGCGGCACGGAGCAAGCGTGGCAGACCAGCTTGCCAAAAAGACTGGCGGGCCATTCACGCCCTCACGCCGCGCTTTCGAGATCATTTCTTTTGCCACTGTCTCTACCAGCGCGGCGGAGGCGCAGGAGCTTCATTTCCTGCGTAAGAGCGATACAATCACGGTCAACCGCGACCTGTTGCTGCGCGATGCCAAAGCGGATGCGCTGCGACTGGCTGAAGCGCGCGAGGCAGGCAACTGGCAGCCACCGGAGGCCCCCATGTTGTTATTGCCCGGGCCGGGAGCGCGCCTGGTCCTGGAGCAGCAGATCGAAAACCTGCTCATCACAGGCAAGATTAGCGAACACGATGCGATTATCGGCAATCACCTGGCGCGTGTCCTGACAGGAGGGGATTGCTCTCCCATCACGCCTGTCACAGAACAATATGTGCTTGACCTGGAGCGCGAGGCATTTCTGAGACTGGCCGGCATGGAAAAGACCCAGGAACGCATGCAGGCGATCTTGATGACCGGTAAGCCACTCAGAAATTAAGTGATAGCGAAATTGAACCCAACCCCATACACCTGAATCCCGCCTCCGGTCATTCAGGTGTATGGGGTTGGGTTCAATTTCGTTATCCTGACAGCCCTTTTTTCTCCTGAAGTACCTGAAAAATGCCCTAAAGGACTAATTTAGGTGTGAAAATTGAAAGATGTCAAAAAAAGCCAGCAAAACACTGGACAAACAGATATATTTTCATGCATACTATATGTGTGTATAGCTTAGGGGGTTTGTCGTAACAAGTTGTATACATTGTAATACATTTCGCAACGTTCTTGATTACTTAGCACAACTCGCAACCACCAGAAACGAATAGGGAGGGAAGCTATGAACAGAGCCAACGAGCATGGAAGCGAAGTGGCACGCCTGCTCAGGCAGATTAGCGCAGAGTATGAAGCAGCTCAACGCGGCCTTTCAGGTCTGGCTTATGGAACATCGCAACATGATTTTATCACAGCACGGATGGAGAACATGGGGCAACTTCATAATCAACTGCGGTCCATCGTAGGTGACGACGCTATCGCACTCGTCGCCGAAGCGCTGAACGCCCTTCCCTAATATTTCTGTAAGCCTTTAGATTCGTTACAAACAAAAACGCCGCTCGTTGATCGAAAGATCAAGAGTGGCGTTTTTGTGTACTGTCAGGAGGCGGAGTGTTGGTTTGCTATACGGCGACGGCTTCGAGCATTGGCGCTTGCATGTCAAAGTAGCGCAAGGAGGTGTTCTCGGGCCCCCTCCAGACGCCTGTTACCACAAATTCAGTCTCTTCACTGGTAAATGTATTTGAATCGAGGACGCAGCGTCTCTCGTCAAAGAAACATTCCAGCCACTTGTTACGATCCTCTTCAGCGAGCAGCGGTCCCCCCTCGGATACAAACCACCCGGCGATACCCTGAAGGTAGAAGCGGAAATCTGGTGACAGTGGGAAGCGACGCACAATGCGATAGCGCCTCTCCTGCACATCTTGATAGCCGGCGGCCCGCAGGTAACCTGCCAGTTTTGAGCCAACCCAGCTGTCTTCGAAGGCATAACCCTGCGCTATGCGCAACTGCTCCCACTGCTCGCGCGCTCGCAAGACACGAGCCTGCAAGCCAGCATCGATATTGGAGAAGCGCATCGTGCCAAAATCGATATCTTTGACGGCAAGCCGACCACTGGGAGCAAGGCACCGCCCCATGGCAGCAAAGGTTGAAATGGGATCAGGCAGGTACTGGCTGACATTCGCGCTGAATATCATTTGCAAGCTTCCAGGTTGAACTGGCAAATGTTCTAACGTGCCTTGCTTGAGCCTTAACTGCGGGGCATACCATTTGTCCTGACTGCGACGGTGAGCAGTTACCAGGGCCTCGATGGAAATATCTACGCCGGTAATGCGGCCCTCAGGCCCGACTGCGTGTGCCAGCATTGGCGTCCATAAACCAGGCCCACAACCGGCATCCACCAGGTGGCTACCGCGCTCGATATGCAGGTCGCGAACCATACGTGTGCGTTCGGGCGATTTGCTACGATGATGAATCTCGAGCCATTCAATAGAGTTGAGCGGCAAACCGCATTCATTCTCGTAGATAAGATTGTTTACTGCCATTGCACTCCCTCGTCCTTCGTGCTTAGATAGCAACAAAGGTATTTTTTAGTATGTTGGTAGTATAACATATGCATACATCAAGTACAACATGTACGCACAAATGTGGTACTTATTTCATGACAATGTACAGCGACATGTGAGAAATTGTAACAGCTAGCCAGGGGCTCATGACTATCCCAATCTCATTTGCAGATAGCTTGCATCCACTTGCCTGAATCGATATACTCTATGCAAATAAAATGTGAGATACCGTTCCAGGGGTGAGAGCACCACTGTATAAGGGAGCTTTAAGCTAATGCAGTCTTTTAACCAGCAGCCCGAAGAAGAATATAAGCAGGAAGCAGAAGAGGGATTGGAAAGCAACGATGAGATGGAATCCCCTCCCCTTTACGAATTTCAAGTTGATAGTGCCTCATATGAACCATTAGAAGCCCATCACTCTTTTTTAGAGGCGCCGGAGCCCCCAGGTGAGCCAGAGAAGCGACCGCATTCTGAGGAGGATATCCGGAATGGCCTGGTCTATCCACCGCCGCCTTCTTTTTATCAAAACATGCAAATTCCCCCGGACCGGCCTCCTTTGCCTCAAGCACCTTTCGTCAATGATCCCGCGCCGTTTGCGCGTGGCCGCTATGGACCCCAACCGTACGGACCGCCCACCGGTATGCCAGGGCTGGGCGCGCAGGTAACTCAAGCGCCTCCATTTCCTGGCATGCAACCTCCGCTCGTCAAGAAGTCGCGCAAGTGGCTCTGGATTCTTCTCTCGATATTCGCCGTTGTTTTTCTCGTTTCGTGTGGCCTCTGTAGCTGGGCTTTTTACAACCTCTTCAATACTACCTTCCAGCAGGTATCGGGAGCGATGAATGTCGCGCAGGATTATTACAAAGATATACAAAATCAGGATTACGTTGATGCTTATCACTATTTGCAGATCAACAACTTGACGCTGGCCGATTTTACGCAGCAGGCGCAGGCCAGCGATGCACAGAATGGTGTGGTCCAGTCCTTTACCGTCGAGCAGCCATCCTTTGCCAACAATCCCAGCACCGGGCCGGACCTCTCCCAGTGGAGAGCCACCGTCGATGTGACGCGCGCGCATGCCTCTTATCCGGTCTTACTCACGATTCAACAGTTCGGTAACTCCTGGAAAATCACATACTTTGATAAGATTTAGTTTCAATTCCTCACGGGTTCAGGGACACTCCTGGCTCCTGCCGCTTCCCCTGGAAGCCTGGTAAATTTCTCGGCTGGCAAAATCCATCAGGGTAGAGGAACAAGGGTAGCGCAAAAAAGCAAGTCGACCACGGTGTGAGCCTCGTGGTCGACTTGCTTATACATAGAAGCTCTGCTTTAAATCAGAGATCAAATTATTTTACATAGGAAATAGATAATAGCATCATCACTCAAACAGGAAAAAGTGGGCGCATAATCCTGCGGCGGCGAGGGTCTATCCTACGATAGCAGGCGTCGGCAGGGAATGCATAGGAGTCTCACGGCCAACGCAGGCACGCAGGTCTTCACGGTAGAAGCGCCAGGTGCTGCCTACTTTATGGCCAGTAAGTTGCCCGGACCACATCAGGCGATAGAGAGTAGAGCGGCTCACCCGGAGATAGCTCATCGCCTCTTTGAACGTTAGAAGAACATCATCCTGGATCATTTGCGTAACCATGTGTTGTGTTTCCCCCTCTGGTATAAGACCAGAAAACCAGACTAGAGCGTACTGAAAAACAAGGGATGAAAAATTGTATCGACTGATACAAATGTTTGTCTCATCGCATATTATAGTAACCAATGCTGACACGCTTTTGTGTTGAGGATTAGTTATGATATGGTTAAATTTAGCTCTTCCAGGGTTAGGTATTCATAACTAGTGCTTGCTGCAAGCAAGGAGGACGCGATAGAGCTGATGGCTACCACCCGTTCGTAAGCAAGGTCTCCAGCGCGTTGATTTCGCAGGAGACCGGGAAAATTGTCATGCCGGTAACCTCGCGCAATCGCGCAATGGCATGTATATTGGAGGGTTGGGCCATAGCCACAGTCAGGCGGTTGTGGTCGCGGCCCACAGGCGCGCAGCGCAGTTCTAGCGCGAGTTCGTAGGGGATCAATTGTTTGAGGCGCTGGGGCAGGCGACTGGGCAACTGCATAAATGGAATGCCGTTCGCGCGCGCATGGTTTGCCGGGGCACGTTCGTCATCCTCAAACTGGCGATTGTAGGGCAGCTCCTCTACGATTCCGGCCGGCTTGACACCCCGCAATTGCGCCGTTACTGAGGGCCGCAGCCTCAATCTGCGAGCGATCAGGCCGGTGTGATAGAGCAACTCTTCTAATGAGGCTCCTGGCTTAGGGTATGATCCCATGCCCATCAGGATATCAGTCTCGCGCTTTAACTGTGGAATAAAGGTCTCCGGCTGCAGGAGATTGATACTGTGATAGATGCGCTCTTGAATCGAGAACGCGCCTTCGGCGTCCACATCGGGGAAAATGATCGCGGCGCCAGCGCCATCATGGATCAGCATCTGGTCGCTATAGCGGATGCAACGGCGGACATTCAGCAGTACCTGTTCAAGAAAACTAGAGGGAGCGTGGAAACGATGCCGCCTATGCAGCACAGCCGATTTTGGCGCGATGTGCAGGTGTTCGAGCTGCGCGATATGCAGCAGAAACAGGCTGAGGGGGGCAATGCGAGGGAAGAAATCTTGCAGCGTCGAGCGAATACAGGCATTCAATTCCTCGGTAACCGGAATGACTTGCAAACTGTCTTCCAGGTCTTCTTGCCCGCCCCAGGCTACCGGGTGCAAGGAAGAGAGCGGCATGCAACTGCAGCGCTCGGGAGCGGGCGTATCGATATACGTGTGCGACCGGCTAGATACCTGCGTTTCTTCCTGTCTCATAGGTTATTGCCATACCTCTAAATATCTTGGATCAGAGATTGTGGGCAGTATACGCCATGATAGCTGGGGTAATGATGTAGAGTATGTTGCGTTATGGTTAAGAATAGACGGAAGCGGTTAAGAAGCGAGGAAAAGCAAGATAGGCAGATAGAGGACTGGAGCGCGGCCTTGCTAACGCGATTGACGCGATAAGAGGCCACGCCCCGGTTCTGTAAGAAATAGACTCATTTACAGCATGCTTAAAACCGCAATTCTCCCTATCGAAGCATAACTCCGGGTAGCTTACGACTCGATAGTAATGGGCGCCGTAAAAGTATAGCCAACCCCTGGCACCGTCATAATATATTGCGGATTGTTCGGATCAGGCTCAACTTTCTGGCGGAGATGGCGGATATGGGTCTTTACCAGGCCAGAATCGCCGGCCTCATCATAGCCCCAGACGCGCTCGATAATCATGTCGGTCGTCAAGACCTGCCCGGTATGGGTAATCAGCAGGTGAAGCAGGCGGCTCTCCGTGGGAGTCAATCTCACTTTGACGCCGTCGCGCGTCACCTCGTGACGCATTGCATCCAATGTGACCGGCCCCACGGTGATCGCGGACGAACCCGAAGAGCCTTTTGCGCTCGAAGAACGCCGCATAACGGCCTTGATGCGAGCCAGTAATTGCCGTGGACTGAACGGTTTGCGCAGATAATCGTCGGCCCCCATCTCCAACCCACGTATCTCATCATCTTCACGATCATGCGCGGTAAGAATTAAGACCATCGAATTGGTTTCGCTTCGCATCTGGCGACAGACCTCGAAGCCATCCAGCTTGGGCATCTGTACGTCAAGGATGACCAGGTCCGGCAATGTCTCGCGCCAGCGCTTGATAGCCTGTTCGCCATCAAACGCCCGTACGACATCGTATCCATGGCCCTTGAGCCAATAGCTCAGCATATCAACCATGTCGCGGTCGTCATCCGCCACCATGATTTTCACTCGAAATCCTCCTACAGACCTGTATACAATTCCAGTAGTCCAGGGTACATACCTACCTTTTCTAAAAGACAGGCCCTATATTGATAAAGTTGCTCTCACTGCTACTAACGCGAGGCATACAGGGCAGTAACATCATGGTACAATTTGGTCTATGAACAGTCATGTGGTCATAGATGGAAGCTTTCCCATAAGCCTGAACATAATATCCAGAGCGACCGCAAGGGTATGCCCTGGACGAGGTGCAACTCTTGACGCTGCCAAACTGAGCAACATACACTACTGATTATAAACGTACTATCGGCCATATCTCGTTCAAACAATAGGGATGAGTACCCATAGATGAGGAGTATTGCATGGTACCGCGTGAGGAACTCTTAGCCCTGGCTCGCGAGATAGCTTTGCGAGCCTACTGTCCCTACTCGCATTTTCGTGTCGGTGCCGCCGTAGTCGCGGGCGGAAAGATATATGTAGGCGTCAACGTCGAAATTTCCAGCTATGGCCTGACTCTATGCGCCGAACGCGCGGCCCTGGCAGCGGCCATTACAGGCGGAGCCGCTCCTATTACCCAGGTGGCAGTTGCCTGCATCGACGCCCCTGGAAACGCTCCCTTGAATGAGCGCACCCCTTGTGGTGCCTGTCGCCAGTGGCTGGCCGACCTCGCTCCTAACGCTGCTATTTATATTGACGGGTCAGCGCAGGATTTCACGAGCAGGGATCTGATGCCTTATGCCTTTGGGCTACCGGAATAAAGCAGGGGAATTGACCAGTTGACCTCAACTGGCTCGACTGGTCCCCCTGGGGAATCAAGGAATAAAGGCTGCCATCCACTCATAACTCGGGGTGCAGGGGGTTCACCCCTGCCGGGGTGCGGGGTGTCCCCGCTTGCTTCCCCCCCCCGTCCTGACGGGCCGTAGGCCCGCTGAAAGAATTATGAGTGGATGGCAGGCTGACCTCTTGACAAATCATCCCTCGCTTGTGTAATCTATGATTCCCAGGATATTTATCTCAGGCAATGAAGCGCCTGATAGTGCAAAGATGCAGAATATTCATATGAAGGAGCCTTTGTGCTTGCGCTGGTTGCCACAAACCACCATAGCGTCTTCAGCGAACGCGTCAAACTGATATCCGTCTCGTATTGCGCCTGTTTCCATTCCAAAGACACTGATCTTCGTCCTGTATCTCCTGTGATGTAGCGTAACCAATCCTTTTAAGTCCTGTACCACTCACTACACTTAGCTTACATCCTTGAAAAGGAGCAGAGGAATGCCGGCATCGACACGTTTTACTATCGGCATTGAAGAAGAGTTTCAAATTGTAGATCAGCGCACGGGTCAGTTATCACCCCAAATCTATACTATTCTCAACAAAGGTACTCCCATGTTTGGGGAGAGGATCAAACCGGAGATGCTGCAATCGACGATCGAGGTCATCTCCGATGTCTTACCCGATATCGCTGCCGCGCGCGCTGAAATGCAACAATTGCGCGCGCAGGTGGCACAACTGGCACACGCAGAGGGACTTGCGCTTATCAGCGCCGGAACCCATCCGTCCGCTTTATGGGTCAATGAAAAGCGCTCGCTTTCTGAGCGTTACGAAGAGATAGAGGAGGAGTACCAGGATGTGGCGCGGGCGGTCTCTATCTTCGGCCTGCACGTGCACATCGGCATTGACGATTCTGACCTGGCGATATCGCTTGTAAATCAACTGCGCACCTGGCTGCCCCATTTGCTGGCCCTTTCGGCTAACTCGCCTTTCTGGTGTGGCCGCTTCACCGGCATCAAGTCGTACCGCTCGGTAGTATGGAAATCTTTTCCGCGCAGTGGCATCTCTGATACGTTCTCTTCCTGGAACGACTTCGACCGTTATGTGCAAAATCTGGTCAAGATGGGAAGTATAGACAACGGCAAGAAAATCTGGTGGGATGTGCGCCCCCATGTTTTCCTCAACACGATTGAGTTCCGCGTATTTGATATGCCCGCTACGTTTGAAGATATGATCGCGCTCGCCGCTCTTTGCCAGGCACTGGTTGCCCGGCTCGGCTGGCTTTACAGGCATAATATGGCCACACATATACTGCCGCGTCATTTCATTGAGGAGAACAAGTGGCGTGCCATGCGCTACGGACTGGATGCCGAAGTGATTGATTTTGTACAGGGACGCCGCCTGAATATGCGCGAGGCCATCTGCGAATTGCTGGATTTCGTTGGTGAAGTCGCCGATGACCTGGGTAGCGGCCACGAGATGCAACACCTGCGCAGCCTGCTCACAGACCCTCGCGGTACCGGCGCCGACCGTCAAATCGAGGTCTACCAGCAAACGGGCAGCCTCTCAGCTGTAATCGAATTCTTGATGCGCCAGACGATGGAGGGAATCATGGAGGTGAATAACATCACCCGCTAAAAGCCCACAAGTCCCATAGAATTGCCCATCATGGTACAACATGATATAATCCCACCGGCATATTTCCTCGTTTGACAATAGTGCCAGGGTGAAACGACGTGCATATGGGCAGAAAAGTTATCGTGCTGATTCTCGCAGTGATTGTCTTGACCGGGCTTTCCGCAGGCTATGTTGTGGAAGGCATACAAGCGTATTCCCGCTACCTGGTAGATAACCAGGAACATTGCGGTGGTCAATCGCCTGTGCATGTCTGCGTGCAGTCGCCCCCGGCCATATTCAGCGCTTTTTACCCATCCTATGTTTCTACCAATGTTCCCCTCATCAACGTGAAATATAGCAGCAGTAGCCCGATCACCTTGATTATAAGCGCCGGCATACTCAACTTTAGCCAGCAAGAGACCGTTACAGTTAATGCCACGGCTAACACACAAACGGTAAGCTTCATCCCCCCATTGCTCAACGGCAACGTGCTGCGTCAGCTCACCAACAATATGAACACGTCGCTCCAGGTGCGGGTCATGGATACGCATAATACGCTCTATTATGTCGATGATAGCCCGGTGCTGCTTCATTCGCGCTGGTTGATGGAGTGGGTAGCGGCGAACCGCTTGAAGATCGTGGCATGGGTAACGCCGGATGACCCGGCGATAGCTCAACTGGTGAAAAGGGCCATCTCCCATTTACAGGCACAGCCGCCCCCGGCTCCTACGACTATGGCCGGTTACGATTCCGCCAGTACCACAACGGTTAAAGACCAGGTAGACGCGATCTTCGATGCCTTGCGGCTCGATTATCACATTCGTTATGTGCAGGCAAGCGTTCCCTATGGCGGCCCGGACGATAACAATGTTGCGCTGCAAGATATTCGCTTGCCGTTCGAGGTTTTGCAGCAGCGAAGTGGGATGTGCGTTGAGTTGACCGCGCTGCTGGCGTCCGCGGTCGAGCACATCGGCCTGCATGCCGAGATTGTAATTGTTCCTGGCCATGCATTTCTCGGGGTTGCCGTCAACCCCAATGATTCGCAATTTGAATACTGGGATGCTGTGGAGGTGAATAATAATGTCGCAGGCGATTCCGCCAATATTTTCGCCGACCATGAGTATAAGCAGCAACACATCATTGACACCATTTTGATCAGCCGCGCGCGCGCGCAAGGCATCGGCCCGATGATTTAAGGCTTGTGGGTAGGGGTAAGGAGGAACCACATTGATCGCGTCCAAGGGTCTGGCCGTCCCTAATGACCTCAGCACAGGCAAAGACGGAAACCTGACCTGGAAAAATAATGAAAGAGGATTGCAGGTACGAGCAGCATAGATTTTCCAACGTGGTTTAGTTATGGCTGTTATGGTGGATTGGCATTGTGCATGTTCGCCATTGCTATAAACGCGCTCTATACTACGGCGCGCAGGCGCGGCACTACGCGGCAGCTCGCGGGAGCTATCGTCGCCTGCGTGTTTTCCGCTTTGCTACTCATCCCCGCGATTGTCTGGTTTAATACGCGCTTCGGTACCGAGCAAGGTTCACTGACCTTGACGGAAATTAGCGCGGCGCTGGTATATACCACGGTGTGGGGGTGGCTGGTGCCGCTGAGCGCTACTATCGCCTATTGCCTTTTTGCGTTGCCGCGCGATTCCTACACAGCGGTACATATTCCGCGCCAGCAGAAACGTACCACACGAGCCAATACGACCGCCGGCGCGGTGGTGCCACCTGAACGACAGCCAGGCGTGCCCGTTCCTTTTGTCTACGGCGAGGGTACGCCGTGGGGTTGGCTTGAGCATCGCGCAGGCCGCTTCCAGGGTCAGAAACTGTCGCTGACGCGCGCCATTGTCTCCATTGGGCGCGAAGTGGATAACGACATCTGGTTGGACGATGAGACAGCCTCCCGTTACCATGCCGAATTAGCCTGGAGCGAAGGGCAGGCATATCTTACCGACAACAATAGTCTTAATGGGGTTCTCCTCAATGGCAGGCGCATCCGTGGTACGCTGATCGTGAAGAGCGGAGACCTGCTGGAGATTGGCTCGTACCGGTTCCTGTTCGAGCTTGCCGAACCTCCTGGCACACCGGTCGAGCAGGATGATCCGCTGTTGTATCATATCCCGCGTTCCTCCTTCGACCTGGAAAATAATTTCGAGGAGCAGCGCGAGACACCGAGAGGTCCAGGTGGGGCTTTGGAGCCACTGAAAGGCGCTGGCGAGTTTGCTCCCCCTACAAAACCGTTAGAGCAAGAGGTGCGACGCGAGATGGGACAGGAAAGTTTTGAAGCCCTGCAAGAGACGCTGGCCCTTGAGCCTGCAGCAGGTTCACTCGATCAGCCACAGGTGGGAAGCCAGGATAGTTTGCTGGTGATTTGTAATGGCGAATTGGAGGGAAAGAGTTTTCTGCTGGACCGCCCGGTGATAACGATTGGACGTGGTTCCGAAAGCGATATCATTATTCGTGACGCCTCTATATCGCGCCGTCATGCGCAATTTTTACAGCAGGCCAATGGCGATTATGTACAGGACCTGGCCAGCCGTAACGGCACGAAAGTGAATGGCGAATTGCTGCATGCTCCACACAAGTTAGAAAAGGGGGATCGTATCTGCCTGGGGACGATTTGCCTGGAGTATACTTTTGTGCCGGAAGCACGCACGACACCGCTACCCCCGCTGCCAGCACCCCCCCTTTCTCGCCCGGCAAGCGGTCCTACGCCGCTGCGATTGCCCAGCAAACCCAAATGATTTGAGCAATTCATTCAATGCGAATTGACGTGATCGCCCGCATGGCCAGAATTTGCCTGCCGTGGCCGGGATACAGGTAGTGGACTTTCAAGCTGCGCAGCACTTGCAAGGTTTGTTCCTGTTGCCCGCGCTTGCGGCCCGCGCATACCAGCATTGAAGCTCGCTCCTGAGGATTGAAACCTGCCCCGCTTCGCTCCGTGGTAATGATAGTATCCCCACTTAGGAGCTCATAGCTGAAAGGATTGTACAGGCACAGGCTCTCGGGTGTCAAACCTGGACTGGCGATGACGCGCCAATCAAGATGATTGGGCAGGCCTGCGACATCTTCCAACCAGATATCAACCAGCTGAACCTGTCGTGTGTAAGACGCAGCCGATATCTCAAGGGCATGGGTCATTGAAACGCGTCCTGCTTCGCCAGGGTTAGGGGGCGGATAAGTAAACGTCCTAATGCTATCTTTCCACGATTCTCGCAGTTCGCGAGCCAGGATGGAGGCGGCTACAGGCGCGGAGCATGCCTGGTGTAAGGATGCGATACCGCCTGTATGGTCAGGATGGAAGGAGGTAAGGACTATGAGGTCGATATCGGTAACAGTGCGATGCAAGAACTGTTGGAGATAGTTCAGTAGCAAGCGCACATTCAACGCTGAGCACGGGTCCACCACTACGATACGCTCATCATGAATAAGATAGGTATTCGTCATTGAAAAGCGATCAGTGATGGTATGTACCCTGCGCGGTTGTTGGACAAGGGGCGGGATTTGTTGTCTATCCTCTATGGCAGTTTCCAAGGCAATGCTCCTGGAATATCCCAAAAATCCTCTATCTTTTTTGACAGGTATATGTTACAATGGATTCGTGGTTCAGTACAAGGTAAGTAGTCTCCCGGCCCCGGTTTCGCTCTACCATCCGGTTTCTAGGAATTGGCTGCCGAGTAACCACCTTGAGATATTTCTTCTGTAGCGGCTATACAAAGCGTATCTCCTGCGCGTTTTCTGTTTTTCTCTGCATTGTTTTTGGTGGAGCGAACAAATTTCTAAAGAAGGGGAAAGTTTACCCATGATGTCCAATGAAGGATACGAGGATCGTATCCTCACCTGCCGTGACTGCGGTCAGGATTTCGCCTTTACTGCTGGCGAACAGGAATTTTATGCCAGCAAGGGCCTTACCAATGCCCCCGCTCGTTGTCCCTCCTGTCGTGCCGCCAGGCGTAATGGCCAGTCTTCGCTGCCGCGTTCTTCTTCGCGCAGCGGCGACCACTATGAGACTACCTGCGCCACCTGCGGACGACCAACATCTGTCCCATTCGTCCCACGTGAAGATCGTCCCGTCTATTGTAGTGATTGCTTCCAGGCTCAACGCGCCTCTCGCGGCTCTTACCGCGATGACTCACGCAGTTATAGCGGTAGTGGCAGTAGTTACGGCGGTTACGGCGGTGGCCGTGGCCGTGATCGACGTGATCGCCGCGATAATCGCTGGTAATGTGGCCCGGCCTCGGGCGGGCTCTGTACTCTCATTGCGGCCAGCAATGCCGCCGGATCGCGGCTAGTGCCTCGCACTGACCTGGCCGGAAAGGTAGCATCCAATACGTGCGCCCCGCCTGGAATGAGGCATCTGTGTGGTTGCCCCATTCCAGGCGGGGCGCACCTTTGTGATCGCCCTCTTTTTCTCTTCTCGCCCCATCCCTCAGTTATGTTATACTACCAACAGATTAATTTTTCGGGCGAATGCGATGGTTACCCCTATTTGCGTGAACCATCGGCCTACCTAGCGGTCTCATAAATAGGAGGGTCGCCTGGCTTTCCTGGAGGTTCAGATCGGATGTCACATATGTATTCAGAGCAATGGCCTTCGTATGTCTATGTAGTGCCTCAAGTCTACACACGAGCAAGGGTACGCTTGATTGGCCTCGGCAACTATGCCCCCGCAGGTATTATCACGAACGATTTTTTTGCCTACATCTCCACTCGCCTGGGCGATCCTCGCAGCGCTGAAGACCTGGAACGTGTTACGGGACTGAGTACGCGGCATGTTCGTTCCAGCACGCTGGAACTCTGTCGCCGGATGGCGGGAAGAGATGCCCCCGGCTTGATCGATGGCCCCGATCCGGCGAAGGATGAATCGCTGGTGGATATGGCGGTGATCGCGGCACAGCGCGCGCTGGCCAGCGCCGGGCGGGATGCCTCGGAGATCGATACGGTGATCGGCGCATCCTCTTCGGATAACGATGCGTTTCCGACCATAGCTAGCCTGGTACAGATGCGCCTCGGGCTGGGACCCATTCGCGCGACGATGCTCAAGGGCGCCTGCGCGTGCCAGACGGAGGCGTTCCAGATGTGCGCGGAGGTGCTGGCGGCAAGCTCTGCCCGGCTGGTGTTGCTGGTAACGGCAGAGGGATTGCTGCCGAACATTATGCACGTGCTCGACTGGAAGACAAGCTCACTGTTCGGCGAAGGCGCATCGGCGTTTCTGCTGGAGCGTGGGGATGAGGATACCTATGTGATTAACGGTTCGGACGCAAAGCAAGGGCCGTCGCTGTATTATCAAACGCCACTGCGCAAGGATGTGATCGAGATGGCGGAGGTGGATTTGAAGATACAGCAACTGTATGAGACTGGCAATGGCAAGGAACTGAACAAAGTGCTGTCGCAATACCTGATTGGCTATACGAAAATGAATGGGAAAGAGGTATACCGCGAGGCACCGCGCGCGATGGCGGAGTGCGTAGACGCGCTGTGCCGTCATGCGGGACTGCTGTATGACGAACTGGCACATATCATACCACACCAGGCGAATTCGCGCATCACGCGGCGTATGGGAGAACTCTTGATCAACGACTACGGCTGGCCATCTTCGACGATGGAGAAACTGGTCGACAATTTCCGCTACTACGGCAACCTGTCAAACGCGAGCATTGCGACAGCGCTGGTGGAGTTGCTGCGCCAGGGGCGGCTGCGCGAAGGGGATTGGATGGCGCTTCCCGCTGTTGGTGGTGGCATGAACTATGGCTGCTGGCTGCTGCGCTACCACAATCTGGAAAATCTGGACGCGGTGTTGAGTTCATGATCCTCGTGGGATCATGGAGTTAAACCAATTATCACGCGCATTTGCTTATCATTCCGTTCGTAGAGCGACTATGGGGTCCAGGCGCGCGGCACGCCTGGCAGGGTAGTAGCCGAAAACGATACCGACAACGGCGGCGAAGCCGAAGGCCAGCAGCACCGCTAATGGGGACAGCACAAATGAGTTTTGCGTAAAAATGGCGTAGGCCAGCGCTCCCCCGATACCCAGCGCTATGCCCACGATGCCTCCCAACGCGCTGAGCATGATCGCTTCGATCAGAAATTGTGTCAGGACATCGCGAGGGCGGGCACCAATTGCCATGCGAATGCCAATCTCACGCGTGCGTTCGGTGACCGAGACAAGCATGATATTCATGATGCCGATGCCGCCCACAATAAGGGAGATCGAGGCCACGCCCACCAGCAAAACGGTAAGCGTCTGACTTGTCCCCTCCACGGTGGAGAGTATCGTAGACTGGTTCTGGATGGTAAAGTCGTCATTCTGAGAGTTAGTGATATGGTGGCGCTGCTCTAAGAGCTGCTCCACAGCGGCCTGCACATTGTTCACCTGCGATGTGCTGGTAGCTGTGACATCAATGGAATTGACATACTGAATATCTGAAAGACGCTGCTGGGCCGTGCTTAAGGGCACGTAGGCAACATCATCGGCATTGCCGAAACCGCCTGCCGCGCCTTTCGAGGCGAGCACCCCCACGACCGTAAATGGCACATTGCCGATGCGAATTTGCTGCCCAAGGGGGTCGACGCCCAACGGCGTAAAGAGGTTTGTGACGACAGTTTGCCCGATCACGGCGACGGCGGCGGCATTCTGCTCATCGGCAGAGGTGAAGAAATTGCCCTCCTGCATCTGCCAGCTACCGATCTGCTGGTAGTCAGGATAAACGCCTTGTATAGCTGTTGCCCAGTTTTGGTCGCGGAAGACGACCTGCCCGTTGACATTGATAACGGGGCTAACGGCGGCGACGTTGGGCACCTGTGAGGCGATGGCATCAGCGTCCGCCTGGGTCAGCGTCTGCAGGGTACCTCCGCCCTGGCGCACGCCGCCACTGTTGGCACTGCCGGGCCGGATGATGATCTCGGTTGGATTGAGGCCGGAGAGACGCTGGTTGATGGAGGCGGCGCTGGCTTCACCGATGGAGATCATGACGATGACAGCGCCGACACCGATAATGATGCCCAGTGATGTGAGCAGAGAACGGGTCTTGTTGGAACGCAGCGATTGCAAGGCGCTGATGCAACTCTGATAGATGCCGGATAATCCGCGCAGGCGCCGGCGGCGCCTGCGCGCGGCAGGCTTTTTGGAGGGCACAGGAGAAGGAGGGGCTACGGCAGGCATAGCGATACGATTGGAACCGCTGGACGGCACATCCTGTTCACCGGTGGGCGACCTCAAGGGTTCGCCTCTACGGGATTCTGGCATATTCATGGTCTCCTTATTGAGAGCCGGATTGGATCCGGGAGATGAGCCCGATTTCGCACGAGATTCTGACATGTTCATAGCCTCATTGAGAGGGCGACCTCAAGGGTGTGCCCCCACTACGCGTTTCACTTGCCTGTTGCAAAAGCAATTCCTGCGCTTTGAGAGGTGTAACATTGACTGTATCTTCGATTACCTTTCCATCGCGGAAGTGAATCTGCCGCCGGCAATAACTGGCGATGGTGGGATCGTGGGTGACGAGGACAATGGTAATGCCCCGTTCATTGAGCTTCTGCAAGATCATCATCACTTCAAGGCCCGTGCGGCTATCCAGGTTGCCGGTAGGTTCGTCGGCCAGGATAATGGAGGGACGCGTAACCAGCGCGCGCGCAATAGCGACGCGCTGCTGCTGTCCCCCGGAAAGTTCCGCCGGGCGATGATTGGCTCTCGCGCTCAGGCCTACGACTGCCAACGCCTGCCGCGCCCGCTCGTGGCGCTCCAGCGATGGGACTCCTGCATAGACGAGCGGCAGTTCGACGTTGGCAAGGGCCGTCATGCGCGGCAAGAGATTGAAGCCCTGGAAGATGAAGCCAATTTTTTGATTGCGAATGGTCGCTAATTCGTCCACGCTCATCTGGCTGACGGGCACACTCTCAAGAATATAGGTACCGGCGGTAGGGCGATCCAGGCAGCCCAGGAGGTTCATCAAGGTCGACTTGCCGGAGCCGGATGGGCCCATGATGGCGACAAACTCGCCACGAGCCATGTCTATATTGACATTACGCAGAGCGGGTACGACATTCTTTCCCAGGTAATAATTCTTGCTGAGCTTCCGCACCTGGATGATGAGGGGTCGCCCAGCAATGGGATGCTGCGGTACCGGCGCCCCGTTCACATAGGGGGTTCTGCCATTCTCCGCGAATTGCTGCAATTCCACCGGAATTAACCTCCATTTCCAGTTCCGCCGCCTCCACCTCCGCGGCCACCGCCCCCACCGAAGCCGCCCCCACCGAAGCCGCCTCCGCCGAAACCTCCGCCTCTGACACCTCCAGTTGCTCCACTGCCTGTCGTGGTGGTAATGCCACCAGTCTGACTGACCACGACCTTATCGCCGGCAGTGAGGCCGGAGAGAATTTCGGTATATTGCCCGTTGCTCAGCCCGGTGGTTACGAGCACGGGAACTAATTTGCCGTTCTTCAACTCTACGACGATACCGCGGCTGCCACCAGCGCCAGGGGAGCCGGAAGAGGAGGCGCCCGCGACCAGGGCGCGAATTTGAGCGGCGGTAAGTTCGCCGTTTTGTATGGCGGTGGTTGAGAAGGAAAGAGCTGCCGCCGGTACGAGCAACGTACCGATGCGCTCAGCGGTGGTAATATTGACGGTTGCGGTCATGCCAGGGTAGATATGAGCGTTATTGAGACTCTGATTGTCGACCGTGAGAGTGACCGGATAGGTCACGACGCTGGAAGTGGTCTGCCCTTGAATGTCGATACTGGCGACGCTGGCGCGAAAGGTTTGTGATGGATAAGCCGCGACGGTAAAGACTGCGGGCTGGCCAACCTGCACGCCCGCGATATCAGCCTCGTTGACCTGCACGGTAATGCTAAGGCTGCTCATATCCAGCAAGACGATAAAGGCCGATGAGCTACTGGAGCTACTGGAACTGCCTGATCCACCGCTGCCCGCCTGTTCGCCGACCATGCCATTGATGGCGGCGATGATACCGGCATGTGGAGCGGTAAGCGTAGCAGACTGCAAATTGTCCTGCGCTGTTTTCAATGCCGCCTCAGCATTGCTCACCTGGTTCTCTGCCGAAGTGACCTGGTTGGCCGCGGACGATTCGGCAGCATAAGCTGAATATCTGGCCTGCTGGTATTGATCTTCCGCCAGTTGCTGGCAATTGGCAGGAGGATTTTTCTCCGTGGCGCAGGTATTGAGCGCGTTCTGCTCATTGTCGTAGGCAATGGCAAGGGCTATTGATTGCTGGGCATCGGTATTGCCTTCACTCGTCTCAGCGGAACTCAGTGACGTCTCCGCTGCATTGAGGGAAGCCTGGGCCTGGTTTACTGCATCCTGCAACGAAGTGCTGCTGAGTTGCGCAAGTTTTTGACCCTGTTTCACCTGCTGGCCTACATGTACATAGATGGCCTGTATCTGGCCGGAGGCGGTGAAATTCATATTATAGATGGCGCTGGGCTGTACCTGGCCGGTGCCCGAGACGGTCTGGGCGATATTACCGATGGTCGCCGTAGCCTGTGTGTATTGTACTGCTGGGGGACGCGTTAATTGCATATAGGTGAACACGCCGCCACCTGCCAGCAGGATAACCAGAATGATGATCAACGGTATGAGCCAGGCGTGCCGGCGGCGTGGCGCTGTCGCACCAGGTGTAAGCGGGATCTCGAAATCCTCGGTATCATCGTCGATAAGTGGCGCGAAATTTATAGGTATTTCGGTTGTATGAACGTCTGTATCGACTGTTTTCGGTTCTAATTTGGACATGTCCTCAGTATCGGGCATATCATTTTCCTCCTCATAAACGGTTCCGGCAATGATGGGCGATCCCACCCCCTGGCGCGATTATGGAGTTTGACGAAATACTCAGGGAATCGCGCATGGGGTCGATGATGAATCTGCACGGCCAACATTGGTAAACCAAGAAGCGGAGCGATCCCGCCTGTCATTCCTTGCGACGCTCAGCATGACAGGGTCTGGGCCACTCGAATTGCCGATTTTGATTGTTAAAATTCATAATCAGCCTCTTGCCAGGTGATTTTGCTAAAGTCCATCTTTTGATCTATCTACTCCACCCTGCGCTATTGTGTTTGCGCCGAAGCGGGCAATTTCAAGAGAATAGCCACGGTACGCGCCGCGATCTCGCCATTACTGCCCGGCGAGCCACTCACAGTAACCGCCTCGCCGGTTTTTAAGGCCGCCGAGGTGGCGCTGGTCGTCTCCAGGACCTGCGTCTGCGGAGTGATCGTGACGCTGAAGGTGCCCCCGGAGGTGTCGGTAATGACCAGGGTAGAAGATGTTACCTGGCTGACGGTGCCGACCAGCCCGCGGAAGTTTGTTGTCGCGGTTCCGGTTCCGATTCCAGGAGTTCCGGCTTGCCCGCGGCTGAAGCAGGGATTACTGGCGCGTCCGGCTCCAGGCGTGCCCCTGGCTCCAGGAAACCTGCCACTACCAAAGCCACCAGCGGCTCCGGGGCCGGAGCCGCTGGTCACGGTTATTCTGGTGGCCGTATAGGTGCTACCGGAGCTGGTCACGGCAACGGTTACGAATGTGCCTTCCTTGAGGGATGTAGCCGGGACAATATCTTCACGCGTGAAACGCGTTGTATTTGAGTAGGTAACGGTTACATCGCCGCTTCTCATCGTTGCGACGACAAATGATGAGCCTTGAATGCTGCTGATCGTGCCGGTTGCCGTCTTAAAGTTGCCACGAACTTGCGCGCACGCTGTAGCAGTAGCGGCAGCGGATGTAGTGGAAGTATTGGAGGAGCCGGCAGTAGAAGACGAGTTACTGCCACAACCGGCGAGCAGGAATAGCATCAGGAGGAGAAATAAGCAGCCGGCCAGCATTTTCCCCGGTGAGCTTCTCTCGCATATTCGCAGTACATTCATAAGAACGATCCTTTCTCGCATCGCTTATTCGTTTGCTGCCCTGAGCGAGGACAGGCACCAGGACCTGCCCTACATCCATCCTACTGGTATTCGCAAGCGTTATTTCCTGGCAGCACATACCGGCTATAGTGTAGCAAAGCTCATATAAAGCCAGTGTTAAGTGCCAGGGCGTTTTTGAGACGACGAAGATGCAGTCAGGTCCTCCGCGAGTGGCAGCAGGATGGTAAAGGTGCTGCCAACATCGGGAGTACTTTCTACCTGGATGCGGCCACTATGGTGCTGCACGATAGCCGAGGCAATCGACAGGCCAAGACCGGCGCCACCTTTATGACGAGAGCGCGAGGAGTCGGCCCGGTAGAAGCGGTCGAAGATGCGGGACTGCTTATCGAAAGGAATGCCGGCGCCGGTATCTGTGACGATGACGACGGCCCAGTGATCTTTACGGTTGCAAGAAATGCTGACTTTGCCTCCCGGGCGGTTATAATAGATTGCATTTTCGACCAGGTTACTGAACGCGCGTGCCAGCAGGGGGCCATTGCCACGCACAACGACTTCGCCATCATTGCCCAGTTGCAGCTCTACCTGTCGCATACTGGCAGCATACTCCAGGTCACATACCACCTCCTCCAATAAAGGGGCCAGGGTTAGCACTTCGGCGGTGGATTGCTGTTCCGCGGTTGCCAGGATCAGCAGATCAGAGACAAGGCGTTCAAGGCGGGTTAATGCTCGTTCCTGCGTCGCGACCATCGCGCGGTAATCTTCCAGGCCGGCGTGGGGGTCGCTGGCGACAACTTCGAGGTTGGTGCGCAGGGAGGCAAGGGGAGTACGCAGTTCATGGGCGACATCGGCGACAAAACGCTTCTGTAGCTCAAACGTACTTTGCAGCCTTGCTAACATGGCATCAAAGGTGTCGGCCAACTCCTTGACTTCATCGCATGGGCCATCCAGCGCCAGGCGGGTATTCAGCGTATTTGCCTCGATGCGCCTGGCCGCGGCGCTAACCTTCCCCACGGGCCGCAGAGCCATGCCCGCGAGCCAGTAGGCCCCAATACCTCCAAGCACGGAGACGGCAGCCAGTCCGATCAGAGAGATATTGCGTAATTCAAGCAAGAGGGCAAATTCGAGCGGATTGGCCGCTCTCCGGTAGATGTCACCGGCAGCAGGCCTTATGAAAGAACCTGCGGGTAACGGCCCGCTTTGCTGCGCCCTGTCAGATGTAAGGATATGATAGCGAATAATATTGGGAAAGCGCTCGAGGGCGCTAGTATTTATGAAGAGCAGCAGGGCAAAACTGAGAACGAATACCAGCGCGGCAGAACCCAGCGCCAGTCGCATTCGTAAAGGAAGGCGCCGCTTTTTCCAGAGGCGGAAAGGGTTGAGCTGCCGCATTCTCACAATGATGCCTCCACGAGCTGCTGTGTACTGGGGAAAGCAGGTGAGCCAACACGGTACCCCTGACCAACAATGGTTTCGATGTAACGCGGCGTTTCTGCGATATCTTCGAGCTTGCGGCGCAACGAATTGATATGCACGCGCACGGTATTTGTAAGCGGGTTGGCCTGCATATCCCAGACATGCTCCAACAACATCTCCTGGCTGACGATTTCACCCTGGTGGCGCAGCAGGTATTCGAGAATACCAAACTCCTTGCAGGTCAGTTCCAGTCGCCGATTACCCTGCCAGGCGACACGCGTTGTGGGGTCCAGTTTCAGGTCTTGATAATGCAACAAGGGAGAACGTACACGCATATCGCGGCGCAGCAAGGCACGAACACGAGCAGTGAGTTCACCGAAATGAAAAGGTTTGACGAGATAATCGTCTGCGCCGAGGTCGAGGCCGGTGATACGTTCATCGGGTTGATCGCGCGCGGTGAGGATAAGGATGAGCAGGGAAGACCTGGCGGCCCGCAGGCGGCGGCAGACTTCGAGCCCGTCCATTTCAGGCAGATTGAGGTCGAGAATAGCGAGATCGTAGTCGTTGACCATGGCGAACTCCAGCCCTTGCATACCATCGGAGGCTAGGTCTACGGCGTATCCCTGCTGGCGGAGACCTTTAGCCAATGCATGGGCCAGGTCGGCTTCATCGTCAACGACAAGCAATCTCATAGATTCCCTCGCTTTTTTGATTGCCCGGGGCGCGGTCATACAGTTGAACGAAATAGTGCGGCAATCCCACAAAGGCTATTCACCAGCCCTACGTCCATTGCCGGTCTATTTTATCAGTCTGCATCACCTGGCCCCTCTCCCACTTCTCGGCCAAAGTATAGCAAGCGGTTTTCAGGAAATTTACAGGGATTTGTAAAAAGATTGTAAAGTGAGGCATGGGGGCCAATTAATCGGCGGTGACTGCGATAAATCAACCCCCTGTGTTGGTGACTTATTTCCTCTTGAGGGCAGGAAGAGCGAAGAGCCTGTCGGCGACCAGTGCGCCATTGAAGTTATAAGGCTTGAGGCCCTTGATGGCGCTGGTGTCGATGTTGACCTGGATGGTTGGAATATAGCCGCCCTGCTTCTGCACGAGCAACTGGTATGGAGACTGACCAGGAATATGCTTGACGACATGCGGGACATACCACGAGAGCGTGATGTACGAGATGCAGTTCTTGGGTGTGACGGTTAAACCACCCCACATGGCGCGCCCGGGCATATCGCTGGTAAGCTCAGTAGGAGCGCCAACGCTGTCGATGGGCCAGCTGGTGAATCCCTTACCAGGAACGTAGGCATTCTGGCCAAGCGCATAATCGCCATCGGGGCAATAACGCTCGTTGCCGGGAAACATCGTGAGATACTGCTGGCAGCCAGGCGGCACTCCACCATTGCCGTTGCCGTTACCTTTTCCGGTGCCGCCGTTGCCACCACCGGGCGTCCCACCAGTACCACCACCAGGCGTTCCACCGGTACCTCCGGGGGAGCCAGGGCCACAGAGTGGTTTGCCCGTATCAAAACCGTCGCCATACAGCAACTGCGCATCCTGCGGCGCGTAGACGCGAATATAATCGGCATATGTATCGTAGCCGTAAACGGGACCGGTTTGCTGGTAATTGAGGGTGATGGTGAGGGTATGCGTCGCCCCACCCTGCGCGTCGAGTACGACGTTATCTTGCTCGGTGGTGTGAACATACTGGCTGGCCTTGCTGATGCTGATATTTGCTTGTACAACCATGAAGCCATCCTGCTGGGTAAAGGTAGACATGCCACCGGCGTAACCATGGGCGACGAGCCATGCCTCGGCCTGCGGATCCGAGAAGTAGATTTCCAGATCGTGAGATTGAATATCCTTCACCGCCTTCTGCACAATAGTCATGAGCTGTTTGACGGAGAGGTGGCGCACTTTGTCGAGCAAGATTTTGCCGAGCAGAGAGGTAAAGGCTTTGCGGGTAGCGGCGTTGTTAGTGCCAGTTTTCTGGCGCTGTAACTGGATGGCCTGCTGGTTTTGCTGGTAATAGTGCAGCTTGTCCGCGAGATTCTGAGCGGTAATCGTCTCATGATACTCCGGGACCTGGATGGGGCCGGTAACCTCGAGGACGTGCGAGATGAGGGTGGGCGTGAACGAGATATCGCCATCGACGGGGCCACCGCCTTCTTCCTGGAAGACCTGCATGGCCAGTTTCGCGGAGGTGGGATAATCGCCGGAGAGATTGGCATCACGCAAGCCCCAGTTGCCGAAGTTCATCCAGCTGCGATATTGTGGTGGCGCTGGTCTATTCAGTTCGACGCCGTTGCCCGCGTAGTCAAGTTCGGTGACATCTTGCAGCGTGAAAGGCGCTATGCGGCCATTGGAGATGGTGAGGATGCCATATTGTCCGGTAAAGCCTCCGCTGGGGCGCAGTTCGGCGTTATCCATGGTCTGGACGAGGAAGCGCCGCGGATGTCCAATACCGAGCAGCCAGGAGACGATGCCCGTCACTCCCTGCACCTGAGTGATGAGGCTTTGCGCCTTCGGCAGCAGGGTGAGGACAGAAGCAAGCTCTGTTTTCTGCTTAGCGCTAAGGGGCAGGTCCTGTATGGAAACCTGGCTCATTTGAGTCTGGATATCATTGATGTAATACTGGGCATGCACCAGAGCGCCCTCAGCATTAGAAACATCGGCGGCAGTGATGAGCGGCGTATTGGAACCACTTGAGAGCGGCGAGCCGTGCAGGATATTAGCGCCTAGCAGAGCCACGCCCAGCAACTCATTACCCATATGGGAGACATCCAGGCCGACCTGCACCAGGTGACGAGCCATACCGAGCTGGTTGCTGTATTGAGGCGCGAATTGCTGAACGAGGAAGTCGATATCGGAACGATTGACCAGTTGCTGCAATTCAAGAAAGTCGCTCCCGGCCTGCGTGAGATCTTTCTGGGCCTGGCGCAATTTAGCGGCGTTGAGGGCGGCCGTGGGATCACTTTTTGAGATAGGAATGAGGTCCTTGACGGCGAGAAGTTTGTTAACACCATCCAGAGTGACACTGCGAATGTGTGTATAGGCGCTGTACGCGGCGAGTCCTGAGCCGGCGGGTATCAAGAGGATCATCAACAGGGCCGCTACCACGGCGGCGCTGATGATGCTGGTATGCCGTCGCCGCACGCGCTGCCGTTGTTCGCTGCGCACCCAGCGTTTGCGTATTCTGCGATCCTTATGGATCATTTGGGCAGGAGCGCGATGGAGCGCGAATGGGCGATATGGCTGGAGCCGCACCCTTCCACTCCTCAGGGCGGGGCTAGCTCCCTCACCCCCATCCATCACAACCTCCGGCCCTGCTGCCTGCTCCCTGGAGAGGGTGGCAACAGAGCTCGTCTCTACACTTTGTTCCTCCGAAAGGTCTTCATTTGCACAGGGTTGCCCGTCGATGGGCGTAGCATCCGTTTCGTTCGCTTGTTCGCCAGCACCCTGGCGCTGCCGGCCTACTTGCTGCGTATCATCCAGTTCACTTTCAGCAGGGGCATTATGCGATTCGCTTCCGGCAGGTTCAGCATGTAATGCGACTTCAACTGCTATTTCCCCGGTTACAGGTCCTTCCCCGGTTATTATTTCTTCTTCTTGTTCTTGCGATTGAGCAGGAGGAATGGGTGTGACCGGCAATGCTGTAGCTGTTTGAGGTCTTTTGATAGCTTCGCGCCTGGCAGTATCTTCTTCCTCACCATCGTGTTCGTCACTGGGGGCAACGGCATCATTAGTGGAAACAGGGATATGTGTGTAGTCAATGACGGTGACACCAGGAACGAGGGCGCGATAACCCCACGGCATCCCATCCTCATGCTGCATCAAACACCTTTTAATCAATCTTCTGAGGGTTCTGGGCGCAAGGTGATACTGGGAAGCTACGTCATTGAGAGACTGCTGTGATGTCAGGTAGGCATGTACAGCGGCTTTGCGTTTCGCGAAGTATTTTCTTTCGCGCGCGCTGAGTTCAGCAATATTTACCTCTGCCCACGCGGTAATATCGGGCCTGTCCCTGTCTACTGTAGGGGAATCTACCAATGGCGCAGAAGACACGGCTCACCTCCGTAAGCAAAAACATTCCAGTTGTGCAGAGACGAGGGCGACCACAAGGATACACCTCTACATGAAATGCAGAGGCGATCTCACAGGTTCCCACAGGCGCGCCACTCTCCTACAAGCGCAAGACCATCTCAAGGGTACGCCCCCACTCTGTTAGATGAGACAGACGAATTGGATGGCGGCCACTTCCTCAATTTCCAGGGCAACCACTTCCTAAACTCGGAGGGTGACCACCAGGGTGCGCCCCTACATGCTCTCTGTCCTATAATACAAGACGCATCAAATACCAAAAGTGTTGCAAAATTATCAATATATACCCATTCATGCCTCCAGGCAGAACCGCTTATCGCTCCTCCTTCAGCGCCTGCCGCAGGTATTCTTTGAGCGCGGGGGCAATATCGGGGCGTTTGAGGGCATAGGCAATCGAGGTTGTGAGCAGGCCGAGGGGATTGCCGGTATCGTAGCGCAGGCCGGTGAAGCGCAGGCCATAGCACTGGCCCGCCCTGGCCTGCATCTCTATGGCATCGGTGACCTGAATCTCTCCCCCGGCGCCAGGAGGGGTCTTTTCCAACAGCGCGAAGATATCGGGTGTCAGAATGTAACGGCCGGCGACTCCAAGATTGGAGGGCGCCTCTTCGGGCCTGGGTTTTTCCACGAGGTGTGTGACCTTGACGATGTTATTGCCCACATCCTCGACGGCAGCTATGCCATAAGAAGATACCTGTTCGGGCGGTGAAACAAACAGTGAGAGAACAGAGCCACCATAGCGTTCGTGTATTTTTATCATACCGGGCAGAATAGGAGTTTCCGGCGCGACCAGTTCGTCTCCCAACATGACGATAAATGGTTCGTCGCCCACCAGCTCTTTCGCGCACAGGACAGCATGGCCCAGGCCAAGCGGTTCTAGCTGCCTCACCGCGGCATAGGTTGCCATCGTCTGCACACGACGCAGCTCTTGTAGCTCCTTGCGTTTCCCCTTGCGTTCAAGCACCGCTTCCAGTTCGGGAAACGCATCGAAGTGGTCTTCGATGCTGCGCTTGCTACGGCTGGTCACGAAAATAATCTCCTCGACCCCAGCTGCGACGGCTTCTTCCACGATATATTGCAACGTTGGTTTATCAACGAGTGGCAGCAACTCTTTCGGCACGACTTTGCTGGCCGGCAACACCCTGGTGCCAAGCCCGGCGACGGGCAGCACCGCTTTACGAATATGCATGCATCCACCTCATTTATTTTTATTTAAGTTCAGCTCGCGAATAGCGACGATCCTTCAGGGCGCCCACAAGGTTCACAGGTAGCGCCCTTACAGCTATTGTAGGAGATTGCGAGGTGCAGGTCAAATCATGACCCTCTCCCAGCACTTTTTTCGCCGAAGTTGAAATTCCCTGATTGCGAGAGGGGAGCAAGTAATTCATTTATTGAAATCTCGCAGCAGAAGAAAGCAGTCGAGCATTGATCGATCTGGCGCGCTCCAGCGCCCGGAGACCCACCTACCACACCCCGCTGCAACTCCCTCTCTCCCCGTGGCCCTATGGACGAATGAACTAGTACTTCAGGGCCGCTCGTCACTAGGAAATAGACGGTGCTCGTTGCATTCTATAAGGTAGGGAGCAGGAGTCAGAGCGATCATTTTCACCCACCTTATAGATAGATAGCTAAGACACAATCAAATGGTTTGGAGATAGGAGGAAGTATTGTGAAAGTGTTGATTACGGGTGCTACCGGCTTGCTGGGAAGCCACCTGATCAAAGCATTGCAGCAGCGCGGCGAGCATATCCGGGCGCTGGTGCTGCCTGTGGAAAATGCGGATTCATTGCTGGCACAGGGTGTAGAGGTTGTGAGGGGAGATGTGACGGATGCAGGCACCCTGGGACCGGCTGTTAAAGATGTTGATTTGATATTTCACCTGGCTGGAATGATGGGCGTGTGGCGCCCACTGGCAGATTATCGCCTGGTGAATGTGACCGGCTCCGAGAATCTGTACCGGGCGGCCCAGGCTGCCGGCGTGCGCCGCTTCGTTCATACCAGTTCTCACACCGTTTATGGCCTGGGCCATGGGCGCTTTCTGACCGAGAAGGATGCGCTGAAGCCCGACCCTGACCCGTATAGTATCACCAAGGCGGAGGGTGATCGCCTGATGCGCCGCCTGATGCTCAATAGCGATGTCGAGACGGTGATCCTGCGTCCCGGCACCTTCTTCGGCCCTGGCGACCGGCTGCACTTTGGACGCATGGCACAGAAGGTGAAAGACGGCAAGGGGCTGATTCTCGGCAAGGGCGATAACGCGCTGCCATTTTGTTATGTGACCGACGTGGTGCAGGGCTTCATGCTGGCGGGATATCATGAGAATGCGCCCGGCAATGTGTACAACATCACCAATGATCGTCCATTGACACAGCTGGAGATGTTTAATGCGATTGCGGATGCCGTTGGTGGCAAGCGCCCGACGCTGCATCTGCCGTACCTGCCAGTTTACTACGGCAGTATCGTGGCCGAGAAGGTTGTGGCGCGCGTAACCCATACGAAACCGGTGGTGACACAGCTTGGCGCGATGATGTTCGGCACCGATAATCGCCATAGCGTGGACAAAGCACGGCGCGAGCTGGGATACGAGCCAGAGGTGGATTTACGCGAAGGCATTAAGCTGGCGGCAGAGTGGTTCAACGCCGGCGGTATGCAGCAACCATCCGTGACACAGGCCAGCCAGCACGCTCCTCTGGCTGGCGCAATGAAATAGCGGAATAACAGGTAAAAGAACCGCTAGCGGGCCGCTAGCGGTTCTTTTACCTGTTATTCCGCTATTGTGCTGACTTTTTTGCCCGCGCCTTTGAAGCCGAATTTCTTGATGGTTTTGTGCAGCCATTCAGCGGTAGGGCCATCGTCAACTTTTTTGCTGGTCTGAACCAGGAAAGATGCGGTTTCGGGGCGCGGCGGCAGCTTGTTCGCCTTCCGCAGGGCCGCCAGTTCTTCATAATGCTGGAACGCCCAGTACATGTTGACACGGCATCCCTTGCAATTTTTCACATCGTCCTCGTTCATAGTTCCACATTGTGGACATTCTGTCATTTTTATTTCCCTTTGCTAGTATCTTCTAGATCAGGCCCATGCGCATGGCTTCCGCGACGGCCTGCGCGCGGTCGGTGACTGAAAGTTTGCGATAAATATCCTGCATCTTGCGTTTGACCGTTACCTCGCTCCAGAACTGGCGCGCGGCGATCTCTTTGTTGCTGCATCCTTCGGCAGCCAGGCGCACAAGTTCGATTTCGAGGTCCGTAAGGCCGGAGCGAATACGTTCCTGCTCTTTGGTAAGGCGCTCAAATTCGCCCAACACCTGCGTAATGGCGCGCGGCTCGCTGATGACACGTTCACCTGAATGAACGGAGCGCAGGGCAGGGAGTAACTCGCTGATGGGCAAGGATTTCTGCAAATAGCCATGCACGCCTATGCGCATGGCCCGGAAGAGATGAGCCTCATCAGAATAGCCGGTAAGTATAACAATGCGCGTCCTGGGACATCCTCGCTGTAGTTGCTGGGCGATATCAAGCCCGTTGGACGCGCCTAGCAAGATATCGAGGATGATGATATCAGGCTGCAACTGTATGGCGAGTGTAATAGCCATACTGCCGGTTCCCGCCTGCCCCACGACCTCGAAGTCTTCTTGCTCGCTCAAAACCGTGTAGAGGCCCCGGCGCACAATTTCATGGTCATCAGCGATTAGCACGCGAATAGGCATAGCTACCTGTTGCGTCCCTCGCGACGCATCAGGAATCCCTGCCGGTGATGCTGCTTTTCCGGCCATGGCCGATGCCTCCGCCATTTCAGCGCCTGGCGCCGCATCCTTCGCCGGCTGCGGTTCCGGTACTACAGGTATGACGCGATGAGACGGTAAAAATGCAGATGTCATACTTACTCCATACTATCCTTTTCGGCTGATACTGCGATTTTCTGAACGTTTAAACTTCCGCGCTGGACCCGGTCAACCTGCCCCCTACACCCCACCTGAAAGGATGGGGAAGATTAAAGATAAGTGTATAGATGAGAGATATTTTTAGCTTCTGACATTTCATCAGATTTTAACGTAAGCCGGTCTTTTCCTTATATTGATATAGGATGATCTTCCTACCCATTTGCTCGGGTGCCTGATACGAATGGGCATGTATCACGATACTGTTGCGCGTTGTTTGAGGGATAGTTCTGCCTGATAATTGCTTAAGTTACGGGTGCATTCCATTCCATCGTGAGACAACAGGCGTGAGATTCTTCGCTGCGCCCGGAATGATATGGACAGGTTCGGTCAAGTCATTTCGAGCGAGTGAGCCAAAGCCCTGATGAACGCAAGGGAAGAATCTCAACTTTTCAACATGGGAGAATCAAGGGCTATGACTAGCAGGCAACACCAGGGGGATTTTACTGTGACCGGTAACAGCCTCTATAATCATTTTCATTATACTGGGATAACGCCGCTCGAGGGATCGAGTGAGATGATGCAAGAAGTTCCTGAAGGCTCTCCAGGCGACGAGATACAGGAGGGCCATGCCGCGACGCCTCATACAGGTGAGGGCAGCATTGCTTATGAGCTATTACTGCTGCAGCAGCGCCTGGCAGCGTATGAACAGCTGCACAACGAGGAAATGGCCGAGCTGCGCCGGGAAGTTGAACGCCTGCGCCGCGCCTTCCTGCAAGAGACCAATCCTCATTTACGCGCCCTATCATCAAAGCGCCAGTTGAACAGAGACGAGTAAAACATTCTTCCTTTTGCAATACTTTGCTCCTCTTTGCGTCTTTAGCTATAGAAGACGTAATGCTTGTGTTGTGCGGCCAGTGAATGATAGGCATGCACTCGCAGGCTCTTTAACACAAGAGGGGTACGATGGCATATTTTTATAGTACCCGTAAATACCTATATTGCCTGACCATTCTATCTCTGCTGCTGTTAGCTGCCTGCTCTCCTGCTTCTAGCAACAAGACACCTTCCGCAAATTCGCATCATACAGCAGTTTCAACTGTCTTACCTCAAGCCAGCTCGCAGACCGATCAAAGCGCTATTGATAGGCTGATAGCTACAACAGGTTGTGGCAAGGTTTCGCCAATTACGCCGGGTACGAGCGCCAGTGTGACGATTGACGCTCACCCCAGGCAGGCGGAGGGATATACTGCGCGCAATTATCTTGTCCACGTGCCAATCAACTATTCTGGAGATCATCCTGTCCCGGCGGTGCTGATCTTTCATGGCTATGGTGGAAATCCGGTAGGGATGGAAAAATCCACCGCTTTCTCAAAGCTGGCGGATCAGCAGGACTTTATCGCAGTCTATCCACAGGGATTGCCGGATGGTCCGGGCGGCCCGTCATTCTGGGCCAGCATTGGTCCTTATGATTATGGGGTTGATGACGCGCTTTTCGTGAGCGATGTATTGAACAGGCTGCAAAGCGAGTTCTGTATCGACGCGCGGCGCATTTATGCCACCGGCTTCTCTAATGGGGGAGCGATGGCCGCTTATGTAGCATGTACGCTCGGTATGCGAATCGCCGCGTTTGCGCCCGTCTCCGGTAATTTTTATGCCATCCCCGGCGGATGCTATC
Organism: Ktedonobacteraceae bacterium; assembly: GCA_035294305.1. Lineage (GTDB taxonomy): Bacteria > Chloroflexota > Ktedonobacteria > Ktedonobacterales > Ktedonobacteraceae > DASRBN01. The sequence goes on from DATGLD010000039.1 coordinate 56,785, forward strand.
CTGGAAGGCCGCTTCCTATCCTCGATATCCATGGCACAGCCGATCCGCTTTTACCTTATAACGGCATCCCCTCTTCCGTGAATCCCCAGTGGCCTCTACCCGCGATACCTGATTGGTTGCATGATTGGGCTGTGAGGGATGGCTGCACTGTAGGACCGGTTATCTTCTTGCAGACATCCATGGCGGTGGGTGAGCAATGGACGCATTGCCTGGGAGATGGCGCCGTTGTCCATTACCGCATGATCGGTGAGGGACATAGCTGGCCCAGGATGATAGGCAGCCGCTCGGGGACGGAAGCGATCTGGGATTTTTTAGAGATGCATACGTTGCCGGGTTGATGAATAAAAAGGGTATAGAGGTCGATCATGGATTTGACAAAATCGGCCCCTACTCCAACCAATTCCTATTGAATCATATGCAGTTCGGTCCTGGTCTTGTGGCCATTCTCGCCAGTGCTATGCCCGTTTCCATTGCCGTTATACACGCGGGCCTCGTCGGCGGCATTGATAACGGGGAGGTTGCGCAGCTTCGCGGACTTGCCACGATTGCTGGAAGCAGATGTGAGCGCGGCCCCAGCCGTTCCTTTCGCGACATTGAGCGCGACGCTGGTTAAGGTTGGCATGTGGCAGAGCATGTTGGTGTAAGAGGCGTTGGCCAGGGGGCAGTAACACTCGCCGGCCTTGATGCTGTGACGCAGCTCATCGGCTTTGGCGGTGCGCCAGACGGAGCCAAAATCGTAGTTATGCTCGCGCAGGTTGCCGACCGATTCGGCGCGAATGCAGCAGGTCCAGACATCACCATTAGGAGCGATCTGCGCCGAGGCAACCCCGGCCAGGCAGGGGATGATCTGGCGCTTTTCGACCAGCGTGCGCTTCACGATGTCATAGTAGCGGTCGCGGAAGGATTGGGTGATGCGCGAGACACCGTTGAATTCGGCCCTGCGGATACCCTCTTGCAGGCGTTCAATCACCGGCTGGTATTTTTCGATAGGTGGAGTGATGCCCATACCCACCGTATCCAGTTCGACGCGCTCCTCAGCGATTTCACTGATGAAGGAATCGGGCTTTAATTCGTCGCGCACGAAGGCATAGATGTTTTCGAACTCATCGACATTGAAGTTAGAAATGACGGTATGGACACCCAGCGTGAAGTTCTTGTAGCGGCCTTTCAGCGCCTTGAGGCCGGCATAGGTACGCATGGCGCGCTCGAAATTGCCCTTGACGCCGCGCACGATATCGTGCTTTTCGCCCACGCCGTCCAGCGAGAGGTTGATGATTACCTCGGAAGTGGGGGCCGCTTGCAGTACGCGCTCGATGCGGGCAGGAATGATTTTATCTTGTATCCCGTTGGTGGGAATGTTGATGATGCCGGGACGGCAGTGACGATAGGCGGCTTCGACCATCTCGGGCAGGTCTTTGCGCAATGTTGGCTCGCCGCCACTGAAGGTGAACCAGTAGGCGTCCCTGCCGATGGAGGCAAATGTTTTCTCGTACTCTTCGATGGTAAAATCGTCGTTGGGCCTCTGCCAGACATTGCATGTTTTACAGCGAGAATTACAGCGATAACTTACACTGATCGTCAGATTTAATGGAAGCGCAAGGGGTCTGCCAAGCGCGTATGATGCCTGCATCTTCGCAATTTTGGGTAATACTTCAAGCACGTCTGTGTCCCTTCCCTTCAACCGGATAGACTGTTGAGCGCATAAATAGCTTCTTTATCTATTTTCGGCCAAAAACGTATAAAATTGAGAGCGAGTAAGCTACTTCCCCTCTGCGGCGGCGTCGGCCCCGCCTGGCGCAATATCGCACCTGCGGAGCGTCCCGCGCCCCTAGTCTATTAAACTGTAGGCGAGAGAACAAGTAACAAAGGTATCATGGCGAGAGTACCAACGTATATACCGTTGCTGCGCAGACGAAAGGCGTGCTCTTGTGGTCGCCCTCCATCCCACTTCCCTTTCAGTTCGTTCGATGCAATGACTTTTCACCTCAACCAATTGATGTTATGCTATGTTCGATCTAAAGAGATTTCCGTTTTTTTAAAGTGGCAAAAGAAGGTATAAGTGGAAGCCAACTATCGCAGAAGTAGGCCCGCTCTTGCCGTCTCAGGGGAGAATGAGGCGGAAAAGGGAAACTATGAGCAGTAGGAGGGGGAGAACATGATTGATCTGAACGACCCTCTATTGAAGGAGCGCCTGCGCCGCCGCACGCTGGAGGGGCGCTACGAAGTAGGCGAGATCGAGCTGGTGTTGAACATTCGCGCCTTGCATGCTCAGGGCAATACGGAGGGGGCGCGCGCGCTGAGCGAAGTGCTGCTGGAAAGATGCGCGCCGGAATTTCAGCGGCACACCTGGGGATTGAGGCACCGGCCTGATCTGCGCGAAGAGGCTATCGCCAATATGAGCGAACACCTGCTGCGCGAGGCGATGGATCCCAAAGAGGTCTTTATCACGCAAAATTTTATTCATTATTTGCGCTGCCTATGTGTGGATGAGTTTAATCGCGTGCTGCGCCAGGAGGGGCTGCGCTACCAGCGCGATGCCGATGGACGACCGGCAGGCAGGCCGCATCACGTGCCACGGGCGTTGATGGAATCGCTGCAGGCCACGCCGGTCGATGATGAAGCGCCCCCCGCGGCGGATGTGGCCGATCCTGTTGACCAGTATGAACATTTGCATGCCGCCGAGGAAAGCCAGCGTATCCTGACGTTTTTACCTGATCCGCTGGACCGCAAGATTATGGTGCTGCGAGCCATCGAGGAGATGAAATGGGATGATATCGCTGCCATCTGCCAGCGCACTGAACGAACCGTACGCCTGCGCTACGAACGGGCACGCGGCTACCTGCGCGATTGCATCCTGAAAGAGCAGGCCGCTTACGCGCATTCAGCGCAACAGCTTTGACGCTACACACAATAATGACGTTGAGAGGAATAGATGAGCTATGAATACAAGTGAGTTGCAGCAATTGAAAATGGCATGGTTGGCCGCCGAGGAGATGGGAGATAAGCAGGCGCAACTCGCGTTGTTGCGGGACCATCCAGAGGCACAGGATGCGCTGATCGATTTTATCGCCGCCTATCATGTCACCGCGCCTTCGCAGGAAGATGGGGTGCTGCCGCTGACACAGCGCGCCTATGCGACGGCGATGGAGCGTGTGTTCGGGGATGCGCAGGTGGCCGCGAATCTGAAAGAACTGCGCGCAAAGCGCGGATTGACCCTGGCACAGGCAGCACGCGGGCTGCGTCTGGGTGTTGATGTGTGGAAGAAATTTGAGGATGGGGTGATCGAGCTGGTGAGCCTGAGCGAGCGCCAGCTAGAGCGGCTGGCGCAATTCTTCGAGGTCAGCGGCGAACAATTTGGCAGGATGCTCAATAACAGCCAGGCCGTGATGACGATGAATCGCCGCCAGACTGCCCAGGCAGCACGTAGCAGCGAACAGGCCCCCAGGAAACAGAGCTTCGCCGAGGCGATTGAAAAGAGTACGATGCCCAAGGAAGAGAAGAAAGAGTGGTTGAAAGGCTAATGCGCTTCAACCACTCCTAACGGCCTTTCGTGGCATAACCTACGTAGGCGACGCCTTTCAGAGGCCCTGGCCCCATTTTGAAGTGACCGTGAGTGAAGCCGCGCGGTATGAAGCCGGTCGTCTCGCGCACCGTGAGGCCATTAATGGTAATGAGGGCCTGTAGTTCGACCGGCTTGATGAATTTCTGATACTCGTGAATGCCGGGGGTCAGACCGCCGCTGGGAAAGTTTTCACCGTACCAGATCAAAATGAGCCGCGCGAGGAATGTGCGGTTGATGGTGTCGAAGACGAAAACGCCGCCAGGCGCGAGGACGCGAGCAATCTCTTTGATCGTTTGCGCCAGATCCCGCACGTGTTCCAGCACATCGAGGCAGACGATGACTGAAAAGCTGCCGTCAGCATAGGGCAGCGACTCGGCATAGCCTTGCTGGTAGTAAATATTTTGGCCCAGCCCGCTGCGAATGGCGTGAGCGCGCGCGGTCTCCAGCGCTCCCCCTGAAGGTTCTATACCGACCGCGACAACCTCGCGTCGGGCGAGTTGTTCGCAAATCAGACCACCACCTGAACCTATCTCCAGTATTTCCTGCTGCGCAAGCGCGCCCTTTCCGAAAACGCACGTGATGCATGACTCGATGTAATCGCAGCGGTCGCCGGTCATCTGATTGAGAAAGCAGCTTTTGTCCCACCAGTTGAACGAGGCGAAGATTTCTTCCTGTGGACGTTTACGCTTGAGCAAGTGAGCCTCCTTGCGATGATTTTGTCTCTATCTCTGTTCAAGATTATACCTCATGAACCCTTGCGGTCGCCCTGGTGGGGGATTTACTCTTAGCTAATCATCTCCCGCGGCTGGATTAAGGGCTGATCGTTGCGAACCAGCAGCGGTATGACATGCCTCCTGTAAAAATCCGGGCGCAAGTGTTCCAGCCAGTGCAGGGGAGCCAGTAGCACCGGGGGTAGACCGTTGGCCAGGGCTTGATCGAGCGCTGCTACTGCCTCATTATCCTGGTTCAGGGCAGCACAGGTCATGCCTTTCCAGAAGCAGGCATCCCACTCATCCGGCTCAAGAGTGAAAGCCTGGTCGAGTTCTGCCAGGGCCTTGCTATACCGTTTGCGCAGGTAAAAGACGACGGCCTTGCTGGCGAGCGCCAGGTAATGCTCCGGCGCGGTGGCCGAGACAATTTCGAGCCGTTCTATCATCGCCGCCTGGTCGAAGTCCTGGCACATACTGCACCAGGCGGCCATCCATCCAGCCTCGATATCCGATTCGTCCAGTTCCCAGGTACGGGCAAAGTCATCGCGCGCGCGCTCGATATGGTTTTGCCACAGATGGGCAATGGCGCGATTGTAATAGGCCGAGGTATCGTTGGGATGCAGGGCGAGAGCCACGTCAAAATCCTGGGTGGCGCGCGCGTAGTCTTTGAGGTCGAAGTGGGCAACGCCGCGATTGTTGTAGGCCTGGGCATCATCCGGGTTCAAGGCCAGGGCGCGGTCGAAGCTCGCAATGGCGCTCTGGTAGTCTTTGAGACAATAATAGGCGAAGCCGCGGTTGTAATAGATGTTGCCCATCCCGGCATCCAGGGCAAGAGCGCAGTCGAAATCCTGGATGGCACGCGCATAATCTTTGAGTTCAAAGTACACATTGCCGCGGCTGGCGTAGATCAGGGCATTCTCAGGGTTAAGCACCAGGGCGCGGTCAAGGTCCTGGATGGCCTGCTCGTGTTGCTTGAGCGCAGCGTAAGCCTGGCCGCGGCCGGCATGGACGCCACAAATCTCGGCGCGCTGCGGGTCGATAGCCAGCACCTGCTCGAAGTCCTGGATGGCGCGTGCATAATCCTTGCGCGCGGAATAGCTAAGACCGCGTGCAATGAGCGCCTGTATGTAATTGGGATCGATAGCCAGGGCGCGGTCGAAGTCGGAGATCGCCTGTGAATAGTCGCCGAGCGCGTAGTGGGTAAGGCCGCGGCTGTAGCAGGCAATAGCATAGCCGGGATCAAGTTCGAGCGCATGATCCAAATCCTCGAGCGCCTGCCGGTAATCACGATGCAAGCGGCGTAATTCCCCCCGATTGTAATAGGCCTGAACATAACTTGCATCGAGCGCAATGGCCTGATCCAAATCGTGAAAAGCATCGTTGAACTCCTGGCGAGCCGCGTAGGTGATGGCACGCTGGTAATAGGCGGCAGGATCTTCAGGGTTCAGGCGAATCATGCTGTCGAAGTCCTGTAGAGCCTTATCGTACTCATGCAGCCGGTAGTAGGCATTGCCACGTTTGCCGTAATCGGCGGCAGTTTTGGGTTGCTTTTTAAGCGCCTGATTTATTTCGTTCTCCTGCTCTAATTGGGCGGTGGAAGTTCCCGGCATAACGTTACTTTTAGCGCGTCTGTTGTGAATATAGGCAAAGGTTGAAGCACCCGCGGCACCGGCGGCTACGGTTGCAAGGCCGGCAACAGGACCAAGGTGGCTGATGATTTCTTTGAGGCTCATATATGTCTCCCCTTTAGATAGTTTATCTGCTTTAATCGTTACTATCGGAGAGTTCGCAGGAAAGTTTAGGGCCCTGAACAAAGCCTGCCGCCAGTACTATTCCGCTTGACCTTTTCAGGTTGGAGGGGGTATCCTTTGCGCGTTGGCAGCGGCGCGAACGCTCATCATTGCTCCTGTTTGGGATCGAAAACTTCATTGACCCATTTATCTGTTTGCTTGACACAGCGGCGCGGCTTCCCTATAATTGAGGCTACGGCTGGGGTAACGCGCATGATGGCTTGGGCGATTGGGATTCAAATAACAAAGGGGTTCACCGATGGCAGAGCTTGTCAGGCAGTATCTGGGCAACTACCGCCTGCGCTATTTACTGGGGCAAGGTGGGTTTGCCAATGTCTATCTGGGTGAACATATCACGCTCAAAACCCCTGCTGCCATCAAGGTGCTGCGTATCCAACTGGTAGGCGAGGCGCAGGACAATTTCTTGCGCAAGGTGAGTATTATTGCCTGCTTAGACCATCCCAATATCGTAAAAGTCCTCGAATTCGGTGTCGATCATCACACCCCCTACATTGTCATGCGCTATGCTCCTCATGGTTCATTGCGCCAGCGCTACCCACGAGGAACCATGCTATCCGCGGCCACTATCCTCCCCTATGTGCGACAGGTGGGCGCCGCGCTGCACTATGCGCATGAGAGAAATCTCGTTCACCGCGATATCAAGCCCGAAAACCTGCTCGTGGGGATCGATGACGATATCCTGCTGAGCGATTTTGGCCTGGCGATAGTAGCTCAAAGCGCCAACCGCCCATATGTTCAGTTGAAAGCGGGCACAGCAGCCTATATGGCGCCAGAGCAACTGCAAGGCCAGGCCTGCGCTGCTAGCGACCAGTACGCCCTGGGGATCGTCATGTACGAATGGCTCACCGGCAACCGGCCTTTCAACGGCACTGACCAGGAAATAGCGCGACAGCATGCTTACTGCCCACCCCCGCCACTTTCAGAAAAAGTACCATCCATTCCTCTCGCTATTGAACAGGTTGTGCTGAAAGCGCTTGCCAAAAATCCATCCGAGCGCTTCCCCACGGTACAGGACTGTGCCAGCGCTTTTGAAGAGGCTTGCAATGCCGCATTAGGCACGCAAGTAATCCCAGCCATAGATTCATTTTTTCCGGCCAGCGCGGGTACACTCCTGCCGGAGGAGATTGATACACCGGACTCGCTCACCTTTATACCTGACACCTATCTCGCTCCAGAACCTTTCTCATTATTTATGCCGGACCTTGCCGGCGCATCCACTTATTACCACGATGATGCATCTTACCACGATGATGCATCGATCATCACCGACTCCTCGCTCGTCTGCGTTCTGCCTGCTTCTGATGAGCCGGGGGGACAGGATCAATCTGGCCCCCACAACACCTGTGCCTCACCAGACACGCCGCGCTCCAATTTCGCGGACGATTTTGAGCATGCTCCACCGGGACGCGAGGGCGTTGAAGTGCGCTCTGCAAGTTCAATTCACGGCCCCTACGTCGCAGCGGGATGGGATAAACCAGGTTCCTACGCGCCACCTACTCCTCTTCCTCAGTCAGGGCCGGGGGAGAAAACCACCAGGCGCATTGCGAGACGTTCGGTTCTGATTGGGCTGGCCGCGATTGCTGCGGCGAGCATCACAGGTATTGGCATTTCAGCCATGGTCACGACCTCGAAACGGCCTACATCGCCACACGCTTCGCAACCAGGGCTTGCTCGCACATCAAATCCGACGAGTGACCCGCGTACGAGGCATTCACAGAAGCCGTCAACGCCGGGCAAGTCTTCGACCGTGTCCCCTGGCTCTACGCCTGTTTCCAATCCTACGGCCCCTGTGAATCCTACCGTTACAAGGACTCCAACGGGCCAGCCTGGCTCCCAAAATAATTCGCCCCTGACGATACAGGTCATGAATCCGCCCGCCCAGGTGCAGAATAATAGCCAGGTCAACATAGAAGTCTTCACGAGCGAACCGGGCGTGATCGTACTGCTTCATATCAGCTACAACTTCGCCTCGCTAAAAGATGTGACCATGCAACAGACAAGCGATGGCAGCGGCCACGCGCATTTCTCCTGGCAGGTGCAGCTTCCCCAGGCCCTCTCCGGCAACACTACAGCAACACTGATGATATCCGCCGTGGATCAAAAAGGGCAAAAGGCGGCGGCGGAGCCTTTTATGGTAAATATCGCCAGGTAAAACACAAGAAACGTACACTCCAATTTCCTACCTGACGCCCCAGCCCTCGCTTTGTCTTTCTCCTGCACAAGCACCATCAGATCAGAATTACATCTCGTGCATTTTCACCACTTGCGTAAGTGCGCGTAAGCTGGAGAAAAAAAGATGGAGTAGGAGTAATCCGATCTACACGAACAAAGCATTTCAGTCCATCCCTATTCTGATACTGGTAATAAATCGCCAGGAGCCAGGCACCAGCAGTATCAGAATAGGGATATTCCAGGGATTCTTTGCTCACTATAACTTATCCAGAACAATGAGTGCAACATAAAGTATAGTGATCAACATAAATGCGCAGCTTCTACCCGCGCTGTTTGGCGAAGAGGTCTTTTTTTCTACGTCGGTAATCTTTCCTTGCTGAGTTTTTCTTCAAGGGCGGCCAGATACTGTTCAGGAGACTTGCGAAAGCGGTATTGCATCCGCCGGGCCTCATGGCGATGATTCAATTCGCTGCGCAAGGCGTGCCATCGGGTCAAATCAGTTGGACAAAGCTCAGGTCCAGAAAAAGGATGCAAGCGAGAAGCAACGGAGGCGACCACTCGCACCGATCCACGAACGACGACGCCTGGTGATGCCTGTTTTCGCCCGCTCACTCGCCGTTCATGATACCTTACCGAGCCAAAATAGTGTTCTAACACATTATTGGTGCGTGGAAGATCAGGATCATCGTAGCAATGAAAGAGGCCAGGCCAATAGCTGGCGGTCACTTTGCGAAAGGTGGAGAGCATCATAGTAAGAGCCTCCCGCGATTTGGTAGAGTCCCCAAAGCTGAGATAGACTCTAGCAAATCGAGAAAGGGATTCGCATGGCAAAGGTCCAAAAAGTTTACACGCGAGAATTCAAATTATCGACCAACACAAGCAGGAATTCCCCGTTGTCGTCATGTGCCGAGTGCTTGAGGTCTCGGAAAGTGGCTTGTATGCCTGGCGCAAGCGTCCCACCTGTCAGCGCAAACGAGAAGATGCCCAACTCACGGAGGAGATTCGACAGGAGGTTCACGCGCATCATGGCAGATACGGCAGCCCGCGCCTGCATGCCGAATTGCACGATCAAGGACGAAGCATCTCTCGCAAACGGGTGGCCAGGCTGATGAGTGAAGCAGGGTTGTGTGCGAAACGCAACCGGCGGCGTGTGCTGACCACACGCCAGGAGCCAACTCATGTGGTGGCTCCGAACACCTTAAATCGGGAGTTTACGGCACCAGAGCCCAATAAAAAATGGGTAGGCGACATTACGTCTATCCCGACCGCACAAGGATGGCTCTATCTGGCGGTCATCTTGGATCTGTATTCACGAATCGTGGTAGGATGGTCGATGTCAGCCAATTGTGATGAAGAGCTGGCAGAGAGCGCACTCGAGATGGCTCTGGCTCGCCGCCACCCCGAGGCTGGACTCCTGCATCACAGTGATCGAGGAAGCCAGTATACTTCACGAGCGTATCGCCTGAGTTTAGAACAAGCCGGGATTGTGGTCAGTATGTCACGCACAGGCAATTGTTGGGATAATGCAGCGAGGGAGCGTTTTTTCGGATCCGTGAAAGAGGAATGTGTCGGCAACACCATCTATGCTTCTCATGAG
>DATGLD010000040.1:0-60051 GCA_035294305.1 Ktedonobacteraceae bacterium
GCTTCCTTCACCTGGCTCAGTTCTTCCAGAGCCTGGTGCAGGGCTTCTCGCACTTCGTGATTTTCTGCTCGGAGGCGCTCAATTTCTTCCTGCTGGTTCATGGTTTTCAGTTTACCAAAGAGGTCAAGTCTGAACACTTACTGCAAGAGATGGTGGAGCGTGAAATGCAGCAACGAGTGGTGAGGAGGCGATGAGGAAGCGCTTGTCCCGCACGGCTCGTGCTCGTTGGGGAGAGCATGGCCTGAGCCTGCTGCCCAACGTGATGGTCGTCTGGAAGACGTGATCCATGCAGGCGGCACTCGATCATGGACGTGCGAGGAGAGAGCCGGTCGGTCCTGGAAAGTGACCTGGAGCCCCGGTCTCCGATCCTCTCCGGCCACCTCGATCTGCATGGGTCGCACCACGACGACGGGCAGGCCCGAAAGCAAGCGACAGGGACAACTCCGCTCGCTGCGAACAACAGAACCGCTCTTCTGACATGAGGCTAAACGTTGTTCGCGAGACGCTCTCAGTTGTGTTTTTGAAGCTGAGCGTTGTGAATTTCGTCGGCGGCCCTAACAGGCCGTGATGACCAAGTCTGAGCATCGCCCCCAACCTTGATAGATTGTTTGTAAGAATCTCAGATACACGAAAGCCTTTCCAGTGGAACAGATGTGGTGATTTCTCTGCGCCCTGCCGGGACGCAAGCGTGCCAGACAGGATAGCATAGAGCGTCTCCCTTGCCACGTTCAATATCGCCTGGCTCTTTGGCTGTTTCACAAATGAGGCGGATTGCCTGGGTGACGAACCAATGTCTGAGCGCATGAATGTTGAGATCAAGCTGCAGGACTGCACACAGTCTGTACCAGTGTTTTTTGAAGCTGTCGTAATCGTAGGGATTCCCTCGGCGTGACAAGAAGAGCGATGCTCTCTCATCGAGCGCATCCAGGCGGCGTTGCGCACTGTCGAAAGCCACCCGCTCGGTATTGACGTAGGCCAGCAGCATTTTGGCAGTCTCAGCACTCCATCGGATCACCTTGACGCGTCGTCCATGGCTGCCCTTGCTGAAAGCCCACGCTTCTTGCTTGCCACCCCGCTTGCGCCAGTCGCCCACGGTCAAGCGCAGGATCTCACGAATCCGTGCGCCCGATTCGTAGGCCATGCGGACGATCAGTTGATCACGCAAACAAAAACCGGCGCGCGGAAAGCCCTGACGGAGCAGGCGGTGCAACTGCGGATCATCAATGGGATGCGGCTGCCAGGTTTCATGGACCAGCTTAAAGTAGTTGTCTGAGAGAAACCGAGATCGTGGTTCTTCTACGCCGCTGTGCTGGGGCATGCGGGGGCGTTGCCCTGCCAGACGTCGTTCTTCTGCTTCGATTTCCTGCAACAGGTGGGCGGTTGGATCGGTGAGTGGATGGGGATACGGATACCAGTCCTTCCGCCGAGCCACGTGATACAACTGCTTGAGCGCACAGAGAAACACGTGGACAGTACTTGGGCTTTTTCCGGTCAGCCGCACCCACTGGTCTGTTTCCCGTGGCTGGACTTTGCAATGCAGCTGCTCGACTAGAAAGTCACGCACACTCACTCGGACAGCTTCTGGGGGGCTATCCCAGCGATCCTGCCGCTCTCGCCGCCACGAATCGGTCGTTAAGTAATCAAAGTAGGGCAGTAATGCCGCCAGGTAGGTTTTGGCCGTACCCTCCGCTAAGAAACGTCGGAGGTCGTGGTAAAACACCGTCAGGGGAAGATGGGGAATACCACTGCTATCCACCACCACCAGTGCGTAGGGACTGGAGAGATTTTTGGGCCGCCGAATCGCACGAAACTGTTGAGATTGTATCATCTTCACACTCCTCTTTTTGTACAACGGAGTGTGCTGTAGCTGAATCACGTGCTCTCGCCAAGAGTACTACGCTCTCTGACAATCCCAATTACATACTCATGGCGCCGTGTGGCTTTAAAGGGCATCTCCTTCTTGGGCTTGGGCGGAACTTTTGGCTTATCCAACCCATAGAGAGCGCGGTGCTTCGCCATGACGCGGCCACAGGTGCGTGGAGACACCTTTATTCCCTCCTGGAGAAGCGCCGCGTGCATACGCCATTCCCCAATCAGCGGGTTTTCCTGCTTTTTGCGGATCTCGTTGGCAATTTCCATCGTCACCACCCTCGGCGCTTTACGGGCGCGTGACTTATCATCCAGGCCCTTGACTCCCTCGTTGATCCAGCGCTTCAACGTGGCATACACCGTCTGCCGCGAGGTAGCCAGATACTCGGCGATTGAAGTAATTGACCATCCCTCCGCATGGAGTTGGACCGCAGCATGCCTGCGGTCTGCCGGATCAGGAATCTGGTCCCACGTTTGATAGCGACGAGTAGTGATCGAAGGTGGCGGGCCGGAGGCCAACACCATCTTCACCGAATTATGCGAGGGACGCCGCTGAAAGCGAGCCTCGCAGATCTCCGCAATTTCGCGCAAGGACATGGTAGGCAATTCAATGCGCAGGTCAACGATCAACTGGCGCATATCTGGCGGCAGGCTCTGCGCCGTCTCCTGTGGCTGTTTTCGCGGCTTGGAGGCGAAAAAGCTGACCATGCCCTGTTCATCAAAAGCGTCGGCTTTGCGCTCCAGGGTCGGACGTGGCTCTCCTGTTTCTTTTGCTCGTTGAGTAGCTGGATCGCCGAAAAGTACGACAGGTCTCAGCAATTCATATGCTGTCTGTTCCGGCCAGAGCGTGTACTGCTAGATGGTCTGCCAGTCTTCGGTATGCTCTCGTTGAACCCGCTTGCTTTTGGGCACCGTGCTCCCTCCAACACGATGAAATGGGCTGATGCATCAATCGTGCCTGGATTTTTCCCCATTTGCAAGCCCACAGACATTTTTTGCTCACTTTGCACTGACCACATATGTCAAAGGATGTTACGGCGAGGTGTCGAGCGGAGCGAAGCATCGGTGCGTGGCTTTGCCCGAGATGCTTCGCTGGCGCTCAGCATGACAGGCTGGCGCTCAGCATGACAGGCTGGCGCTCAGCATGACAGGCTGGTGCTCAGCATGACAGGCTGGCGCTCAGCATGACACACGCGCCCTCACTCCGTCTGCACACAAATGAAACACACCCACTGAAAAGATGAGCCATCTCATCCTTGACACCTGCTTGTCCAATTGCGTAATATTTGAGCACTTGATAAGTGTTCCCGATGCATGCGGACCCCATTGATCGCCAGCTTCATTCTTTTGAGGGCAGGTAGCGCAGTAGTGCTGTCAAGGCATGAACTGGTATCTAGTGAGCCTTGCATGACCAGGTCTCAACGAGGTGAGCAGAATGAGCCAGATTTCAGCAGATGCTAATTCTTTCCCATCAGATCGCCCGGTGGTATTCCGCAACGCCACCGTATTGACCATTGATCCGTCGCTGGGCATGATCGAGAACGGTGATGTCCTTGTCGTTGACAACCATATCGCAGCTGTCGGACGACAACTCGTCGTCCCGGATGGCACAGCGGAGATCGACGCAGTCGGCGGCATTCTCATGCCGGGTATGGTTGACACGCACCGTCACATGTGGCAGACGGCGCTGCGTGGCTTCGGTGCCGATTGGACGCTTACGAACTATTTCCAGTTTTATTATCTGAACTGGGGCAAGGTCTTCCGCCCCGAGGACATCTATGCCGGAAATCTCCTGTCCGCGTTCGAGGCCGTAGACGCGGGCGTCACCACAACGGTTGACTGGTCGCATGGATTGCAGACGGTCGAATATGCGGACGCAGCGGTTGATGCGCTTGAAGCGGTTCCAGGCCGGTTCGTCCTCGCTTATGGCAACCTGCTCGGCGCTCCCTGGCAGTGGACAAAGGCTCCTGAGTTTGCCGATTTCATTCGCCGACGCATTGATGGACGCGGCGATATGTTGCGCATGCAGATTGCGTTCGATGTTACCGGCGATCCGGCATTCCCCGAAAAGGCCGCGTTCGAGGTTGCGCGTGAGTACAACCTGCCCGTGACGACGCATGCCGGGGTATGGGGCGTCACCACCGATAACTGCATCCGTATGATGTACGATCACGGATTTATGACCCCCTCTACTATCTATGTCCATGCTTCAACGCTCTCCGAGGACTCGTATCATCGCATAGCCGCTACGGGCGGCCATGCGTCGGTCTCCGCCGAGAGCGAGCAGAATGCTGGCCAGGGCTACCCACCCACGTGGCAGCTCCGCCGACACAATATCCCCGTTTCTCTTTCCATGGACACTAGCGTATGGTGGAGCGCAGACCTCTTCTCTGCCATGCGCGCAACACTCAATGCGGACAGGGGCCGTGAACATCTGGAAGCGCATAAGCGCAACGAAACCGTCATGCTCAGTCATCTGCGCGCTGAGCAGGTCGTGACCTGGGCTACACTTGGCGGTGCCCAGGCGCTGGGAATGGATAGCATGATCGGCAGTATCACACCCGGCAAGAAGGCTGATCTTGTCCTGATTAAGAATGACCGGTCGCCGGTAATGTTCCCGCTGCTTCACCCCTATGGACACGTTGTGTATCAGGCGGGGCGCGGAGACGTGCATACGGTGATGGTCGATGGCAAGGTCGTCAAGTACGATCATCGTCTCCTCGGTATTGACCTTGCCAGGGCCAGACAGGCCGTCGAGAAGACGGTTGAGTACGCGCGAGCGCAGATGGGTGAGCAAGCCTGGAGCGAAGCCATGAACCCCGAGAAGGCGGTGGTCGAGCTGATTGATAACCCGTACACATATACCTATCGCGGCGGTGCGCGGGCAACACAGGATCAAGGGAATAGAGGAGCATCATCAACGGCTCCGCAGGAATGATCCCCTGGCGGTCGCCCGGAAATAATCCATTCGTCTTTGCACCTGACGACAAAGCCCCTCTATGTTACAATAAAAATGTTCCAGGTGCGTCACTCAACAGCAAATTGGAACGTTAATAATAGTGAGTGGGTCTTTCGTCGCTTATAGGTATTCAAGCCAGACGAGCGATCACCACGTATCCGACAAACAACTACTATTTACTACCAAGGAGTAACTGAATGCATCAAAAACTCGATGTGCTTGCTGAAAAGGGCTTTGTTGTTCTAAAAGACTATGATGGGCCGCCGGTTCCACCTGAAGAGTGGGAGGGCCTCGAATATATGGACTGGAAGAGCGGTGGCGATACTAACTTCGCGCCGATTGCCTCGGCCCTCGGTGAGATGGAATGTGCCGGTTTCTGGGATCACGGCAAGCCTGATAAAGATGGCATCTGGACTCAGAACGCCGAGAAGTGCCCTACCCTGGTTGAGTGGACAAAAAAAGTTGGCGCTAACTTCGGGCGCGTGCGCATCATCAAGCTCAATCCGAGCACCAGCGAGGCTGAGGCCTATCGCAATCTGCACCTCGACGACAACAACCGTCTCAATCCTGATGGCGAAGGCTGGGTTGTGCGCGCCTGGCTCGAGCTGACAGATGACCCCCACTCTTATATGATTCTGCGCGAGGATAAGGATGATCCCGCGACAGAGTCGCGCGTCTCTATGCCGCGCAATCGCCAGATGGTCATCGACTCGCAGCGCCTCTGGCACGCGGCCTATCATCCCGGTCCCCACCCCCGCTATGCTCTGATCGTCTCATTCGAAAGCGGTGAGGCCCTCCAGAAGTGGATCGAGAGCCAGTTGCCAGAGACTGCTGGCGTTCACTAAGTCACTTATTCTACAAACAAACATGAGCCCTCCTGAAGTTAACCAGTGGGCATATGGAGGGCGACCACCAGGGTACACCCTTAGAATGACGACGAAGCCCCTCCGACTGAGCGCGTCGCTGTAGTAAGGGCGTACCCTCGTGGTCGCCCTTTTGCTTTGTCTGTTCCTCACATTCGGAAGCACTCCTGCTTGTAAGATAGGTTGATTGTCTTGTATGTCACCTTTTCATGTTAATCGACGTGTAAAAAATAGACTCAAGCAAGCGAGAATAAGAGAGGAGAACAAGCAATGGGTAATCAACCTTATCCACCCGATCCTCGCTACCAGCGAGAATACGATGCGGCTGATAATACTATTCAGACGAGCAGGAACGATAATGTCTATGCTCAGAGCCAGCACCAGAGCTACGTAGACCCGGCAGGTAATCGCGTTGAGAACCGGGAGCAGGTCTTTGTAGATCGGAATGCGCAGCGCGCCAATATACGTTACTGGATCACGAGAATTGTGTATTACCTTCTGGCGGTGCTGGAGATAATACTGGCGCTGCGTTTCATCTTCCGGCTCCTGGGAGCGAGCGAGGGAAACGACTTTGTAATGTTCCTGTACAACCTGAGCCACATCTTTGTAGGCCCGTTCAATGGCATCTTCAATGATCAGGCATTAGGTCACAGCGTCTTTGAGTTTTCGACCATTGTCGCCATGATCATCTACGCATTGATAGCCTGGGGCCTGGTATCGCTGGCGCGAGTTATATTCGCCCCCAATTATTCCGGTACAGAAAGAGCTACAACCATCCGGCGGCAAAATCTTCGCTGATCAATCGGTAATATCAGAGATCGCTTTCCATCGAAACCTCATAACACAACAGGGTCGATACGGTGTTCACCGTATCGACCCTGTTTGTTCGATGGGGGGAGAGAAGAAAAGGAGAGGTAGCTTATGTAATCCTTTCTTCTCCTCACCGCGCTAACTCTGCGGCTGTGCCTTCTTAGGGTGTGCATTCAGGATGCGATTCAAAATCTGCGGATGGCTTTGCAGTTCTTGCATAAAGTTAGTTGCCTGCTGCTGTGTTATGCTTCCTGCTGCCACGGCCTTATTGAGCGCGTTCTGGACGGCATTCAACACAATCGTGCGCAGCTGGGAAGCCGAGACGTGCTGTGCGGTAGCGATCTGGTCCAGGCTCTGGCCGGCTTGTATATTTGCTTTCAACTGAGCCGGGGTCAGATGCAGCCCCTGCGCCACCTGGTTCTGTATGTCTGGCAGGTATCCTTTCAGGGCATGGATTACCAGAGCATTTGTCAGTCGAGTATATTCCTGACCGGTGCATGCCTGGTAAGTTGCAATGCGCTGCTCAAGCATATTCGCCTGGCTTTGTGTCAGCGCGCCATCCTTCACCATCCGAGCGATTACATCTTTCATTGCTGCTTGCGAATCGCTTTGCAATGTGGCGACCGGGACATGCAGCCGACTCGCCAGGTCCTGCAGGAACTGCTGGCAATACGGATTCGTCGCGGCGGTAGTCGAAGTCGTCACCGTCGCTGCGTTCGTCCTGCTCTGAGCTGACGCGAACATGGGAATAGCAAAGAGAGCCCCTGCCACCATCGCTCCTAGCAGCAGAAGCGTGCCTCCGCCAATTAAAAGCAGCTTTTTCATATTGTTCATATCCCTTTCCAGAGAAAATCTTTTCAAAACTTTTCTGCCACGTCTCTTGTGTGACACTACTATCATAGTCTCTAAAGGTGAAAAAAGCCTCTCAAAAAGTTCAAGATTTGCTCAAGATTCGTCCGATGGACGTGAGAGCGATTGAAAATATCCTGCTTTCAGCAAAAAGGTGTGGTACTATTTAAAAACAAGGGTATATGTAGGAGAGTTCATAGCATGGCCCAGAAAATCCTCATTATTGAAGATGAAGATGGCATCATTCACCTGCTCAATCTCTATCTGAAAAATGCGGGCTACGATGTCGTAGTCGCCAAAGATGGTGCCGATGGGCTGGCTCTGCACGCGCGCGCGCATCCTGATCTCGTCATCCTCGATATCATGCTGCCCGCCATTGATGGCTTCGAGGTCTGCCGGCGCATCCGGGCATGGTCAAAAACGCCCATTCTAATCTTGACGGCGCGTGCCAATGAGGAAGATCGCATTGCCGGGCTTGACCTGGGGGCTGATGACTATCTGACGAAACCTTTCAGTCCACGCGAACTGGTCAGCAGAGTACGTGCCATCCTGCGGCGTGTGGGCGATGCAGACGCCGGCGAAAGGCAGGCTGCTGATGGCCACGCTTCGAGCGCGAAGACCGTGCTGCGCTTTCCCGGCCTGACTATCGACCTGCTGGGACGCCGCGTCGATGTGGATGGCTCCGAAGTCACGCTAACGCCGACCGAATTTGACCTGCTGGCCCTGATGGCGCAGTCTCCCGATCGCGTCTTTACGCGCGAAATCCTGATGAACAAAATCTGGGGCTATGATTACTACGGTGATGGCCACATCGTCGATGTACATATTAGCGCGCTGCGCAAGAAAATAGAAGCAAATACAGAGTATCGCTATATCAAAACCGTATGGCGTATTGGCTATAAATTTGAGGTAGGAGCGCGTACTGCAGTTTCATAGTTTCAATCCCAAACGGGTTGGGGAACAGGCTCACTTCCTCCTGACTCCTCGTAAGGGTAACTGTATTACCCAACCCGAAAAGGTCAACTGGAGATGCAATAATCGTCTCAAAGGAATTATACCTATGCGCATGCGTTGGTGGCAAAGTATTCGCTGGCGGCTGGCCCTGGGGTCAATGCTGGTAGCATTGATCGCGACCACAATACTTTCATTAGCGGTAATCTTCGCCATTAATTATTATTATGGAGCCAATGAGCAACAGCAACTCGTTGATATTGCGAGCAGCCTCTCACAACGCCTGGGCGTCAGCTATACCCAGAATGGCACCCTTGCCAGGGCCGCCAATAACGTTTTGCCGAATACGCCACAGCAGAACGCCGAGAATCAAGATAATCTCTTGCTTGTCTTTAATAAAGTTGCCCTACTTATCTATCCGCGCATAGGTGGTCTGCATCCTCTTACCAGCGCGCTTTTAGTGAAAGTGACCGATCCTGCGATACAACAAAGCGATTACAGCAAATTAGTCGCTGCCATCCGCAATGCTCGTTTGGGCACGACGACCGTGGGTGATTTTGGCAACGGTACCCCTGGAAGTTCCACGCGCCCATTTGTAGTCGAACCGATATTCGAGGGTGGCCAGAGCAGCGGCCGGGTCATTGGTATCCTGGTCGTCATACCACGTTTCGCTGCCACCGATACTATTCCACCTTTTATTGCCACCGTGCGCCAGTTCATCTTGATCGCCGCTCTCATCGTAGCTGTTCTCGCGGCCCTGGCCGCCATTCTCTTCTCGCGTACGATCACACGCCCGCTCGCTAAGATGACGAGTGCCGCGCACGTGCTTGCATCCGGTGACTACAGCGCCCGCGTCACGACAGGAGCAGGTGGCGAGCTGGGCGAGCTTGCAGATACCTTTAATAAAATGGCCGCCAAACTCGAGTCTGATGTCAACGAGCTGCACCGCCAGGAACTCTTCCGCCGCGAACTCATTATGAACATCACCCATGACCTCGCAACTCCCCTCACCGCCATCGCCGGATTAGGTGAGTCGCTGGTGGACGGCGTCAATGCCAGCCGCGAGGACTACGAGGCCACGGGCCGCGTTATCGTGCGCGAAACCCTACGCCTGCACCGCATGGTCAAGGACCTGCATATGATGGCAAAAGTAGAGGCCGGCGTCATGCAACCCCAGCGCAAAGCAATACGCCTGGCCACCCTGGTCGATGACGTATTGGCCGTCCTGAGTCCCGAATTTGAGCGCGCCGATGTAGAGCCGCGCAACGCCATCGCTTACAATATACCGCCCGCCTGGGCCGATCAAGACATGCTCAAACGTGTCTTCACCAACCTTTGCGATAACGCGCTGCGCCATACTCCATCCGGTGGCACCGTCACCATCGATGCCCAGGCGCGCGGCGATATGCTCGAGGTTTCCGTCACCGATACCGGCGAGGGCATTCCTACCACTGCCCTTCCACGCGTCTTCGACCGATTCTATCGCGCCGATGCCTCGCGCCAGGTCTCCACCGGCGGCAGCGGCCTCGGCCTGACCATCGTTCGCGCCATCATCGAAGCCCACGGCGGCACCATCCACGCCGAAAACACAGACCAGCATGGCGCCAGAATCGTGTTTACGCTACCGCAAGTTGCGCCAGAGCAGGTTCCGAGCCAGGCGACGTTGCCACTGACGCTGAAGTGATATAAAATAAGTAACCGCGCATCAAGGTTTGACAGGTAAATCACTATTAAAAACCTGCTTGTAATAGAACTGCTTGCTCACATAGTATTATAAACGTTTATTGAGCCAACACCCCCTTGACAATCTCCCCTTTAGCAGCTACTATATCACTAACGGATATATCCGTTAGTGATATAGTAGTTTCATAGGTTTTCTGCTATCGAAATGGAGGTTCGATGAAGAAAGCGCAAAAGAATCCGGAAGACCTGCTTCCTCTCACACCGGCCGTTTTTCATATCCTGCTGGCTCTGGCCGATGGTGAACGACATGGCTATGGCATTATGCAGGAGATCGCCGCGCGCACGCAGGGAGCCATGCGCATGGGCCCGGGAACGCTCTATGGTTCCATCAAGCGCATGCTGGCGGATGGTTTGATCGAGGCCGCGGCTGAACGTCCTGATCCCGAACTCGATGATGAGCGCCGTCGCTACTATCGCCTGACCGACTTTGGCCTGCGTGTCCTGCAAGCTGAATCGCGAAGGCTGGAGCAGCTGGTAAGTATTGTCCAGAGCAAGCACATTTTAGCCAGCCCGAAAAAAATTGGAGGCGTTTCATGACGACGACTCCATTGAAGAAGAAAGCATCGTTCTCGGAGCATTGCTATAGACTGCTCCTGCGATGCTACCCTCGCCGGTTCAGGAGGGAATTTGGGCGTGAGATGATGCAAACCTTTCATGACTGTTACCGCGACGCGCTCTATGAAAACGGAGCGCTGGGAGTAGCCAGGTTATGGGGCACTGTTCTTTATGACCTTGCTACGACGGCGTTGATCGAACATGTGCGTGAAATTGTCTCTCTGCTTAAAGGAAAGGAAACGATTACTATGGTGCAGCAATTTAGTCTGAATGTCGCGCAACTGACTGATATTGGACGCAAACGCGAAAGTAATGAAGATAATATGATCTCTGTTATTCCTGATGATACCCAGATAATGAGGAAAAAAGGCGCACTGTTCGTTGTGGCCGATGGGTTGGGGGGGCATACCAAAGGAGCAGTGGCCAGCGAAATGGTCATCAAACATGTGCGTGAGGCCTATTACCGGGATGAGGGCGACGATATAGCCGCTTCTCTGCGGCAAGCAGTGGAACATGCGAGTGCGCTCATCTATGCAGCCAATCAAAACCAGGCGCAGCCGCCGGATCAGGAACATAGTATGGGGTCAACCTGCGTCGCGGCAGTGCTGAAAGGCGATACGCTTTATGTGGCAAACGTGGGTGATAGCCGTGCTTACATTGTGCGGAATGGGCAGGTGAAACAGGTATCGCAGGATCACACCCCGGAAGCAGAGCAAGTGCGGGCCGGCCTGTTGACAGCAGAGCAGGCGCGCGCGCAGCAGGGTAATAAGATCACTCGCTGCATGGGTACCGATCCCGTTGTCGAGGTGGATGTCTTCACGGAACCGGTGCAACAGGGCGATATCCTTGTCCTCTGCACGGATGGCCTCTCAAGAATCATCAGTGATGAGCAGATAGGACAGGTCGTGCAGCAATTCGAGCCGCAGCAAAGCGTACAACGACTGATCGAACTGGCAAACGAACAGGGCGGCCCCGACAATGTGACGGCGGTGGTTGCCCGGGTGTCTTAGATGCAGAACCGTTGGTAGTGGCCATGAGGTTGATCTTAGGATTTTGAGTGGAAAGCCGATTTTGAAATTGAACAACCAATATCGGGAAGTGGCTCCTCATCGCATGTCATTCTGAGTGAAGCGAAGAATGACAAGGTGGAGACTTTGCCGTAGAGTATTGATTACCGTTTGTTGCTGTTGGGATTCTTCGCTTCACTCAGAATGACAAGGTGGAGATTTGCTGTGCAGGTTGGAGAGCCGAAAGGAAAAGTATCTGTGACAATCCAGGCCATTGTTTTTGATCTGGGCGGCGTGCTGGAAAACGAGATTGAGACTGATATGCATGCGAAGTGGGAAGCGCGGCTGGGCCTCAAGCCAGGGGAATTACGTGAGCGCTACTTCAGTACGGGCTGGCTCATAGACGCTACCTACGGAAAATTCACGGAAGAAGAAATGCTCCAGAAACTTGGCGAGATTTTTGGAATGGACCGGGCGCAGGTGGACGCATTTATGCTGGATTTTTGGGATCTTCCTCGATGATATCGAGAAGTCGGTGATCGAAGCGCATAAGTTTGGCATTCATGCCATCCTCTTTCAAAACA
This sequence comes from Ktedonobacteraceae bacterium, assembly GCA_035294305.1. Lineage (GTDB taxonomy): Bacteria > Chloroflexota > Ktedonobacteria > Ktedonobacterales > Ktedonobacteraceae > DASRBN01. The sequence goes on from DATGLD010000040.1 coordinate 12,191, forward strand.
CCGCTCAGGCAATTACTGATGTCGAGGCCTGCCTGCAAGCTTACGTCTGATAATAGGATACGGCTTGATTCGAGCCTGTTCAGGCCCTCAATCTCATAAGTGCTTGCATCAGCCGCGTATATCTGGTATTCTCATAATAGGAATATTGCCAGGAAACTGTTTCCGAGTAGATCACTGGATCATAGACCAAACTCGAATGGAAAGAGAGAGCTCATGGATACTTCTCTTCAAAATACGCGCATCATAGAGGACCAGCTTGCCTATCCTGCCTCGCCAGAAGTAGAAGAGGCTGAGGAGGAGAGCCACGTTCACCTGCCAGGCCCCAGTTACTGGCCGATTGTCCTGAGCGTGGCCATCCTCATCACCATCGCCGGTATCTTCTTCATTACCAGCGCCCCCTGGGTTACTATCGTGGGCCTTGTGCTGGTGCTGATCGGCATTCTGGGCTGGGGATTGGAAGATCCTATGGCTGCTACACACAATGCGGAGCCGATCTCCAGGCCGTTCACGTCGCCAGAGGCCGTGCTGCAAGAGGCTGAAGACAGGGTTCATGAAATTGTGACCATCAGCAGCACCGCCTGGAGCGCTCACCCCGTCAAGGTCTTCATCGACCGCGAGGAGCCTGATGGCGTCGTGCTGGCGCTGTATGGCAAGGTCGAACTGGAAGCGCAAAAAGTGGAAGTTGAAGAGGCCCTGCGCAAGATACCAGGTGTTCTCGACGTGCTGAACTTCCTGGTGGCCGAGGATGAGCTCTTGAACCAGGTGAACGCGCTGATTGAAAGGTTGAGAGCTGCAGGCAAGCTCGAGGGCGCTAAGAACCTCTCGGCCCTGGTCGAAAACTACATCGTCAGCCTCTACGGTGAGGTGCCGAACAATGAGATGAAGTACATGCTGGAGAAAGAAATCACCGGTATCCCCGGCGCTCGCGTGGTCATCAACCACATTGGCTTGAATGAGAACATTCCGGGCAACCTCGGCAAGACGATGAACAGGATAGCACGAATCTAAACCGCGCACAAAAAAGAGGAACCCCAGCTATCTCCCGGGATTCCTCTTTTTTGTGCGCGGTTCTCTTACCGTTTGCGCAAGAATGCCGGGATATCGATCACATCGCCCTGTGGTACACTGCGATTGCCGCGTGGCAGGTCGAGCGCCTTGGGGTCCATACGGCGAACCGGGCGCTGCTGGCGGGCGTCCGCGGCGGGTCGCTGTAACGGCTGCGCCTCCGGCTCCGGCACGGGCAGTTGTGCATGCGATGCCTGGGCCGAGATTTCCATCCTATCGCCTGTATCCTCGCCGTCATCGTACGGGTCGTCATCGACATCTCCGCGTCCCATATCGCCACGGCTCAGGGAAGCCAGGGGTTGACGGGATGAGGATGAGATTGGCTCCTGAACTGATGGGGCAGGTGGCATGGCCCGTCCGGCGCTCTGAAGCGGTCCCGTAGGATGCCTGGCAATGTTCAGCGGCGGCGGCGTAACGGGCAGCGGGCTGTAACTGCTCTGCTGCGCCGGACGCTGGGAAGGGCCAGCATTGGACGGTGATGCTCCTGCATAGAACATATTCCGGTTGTACTCCATACGGCCAGCTTGCGCGCCGACCACTTGCCCTCGCGCATCGAAGCCCGTAGCAATCACTGTGATCTTCACTTTGCCGTCGTAAGCCGGGTCCTGAACGGCGCCAAAGATGATATTGGCCTCTGGATGAGCTGCCTTGCTGATGATATCAGCCGCCTCGTTCACCTCGAAAAGCGTCAGATCGAGTCCGCCGGTAATATTGAAGAGGACGCCGCGCGCCCCATTGATATCGATATCGAGCAGTGGGCTGGAAATCGCTATATGCGCCGCATCGACAGCGCGGGACTCGCCGGTGGCCTCGCCGATCGCCATCAGCGCCGAACCCGCCGCCGACATAATGGTTTTTACGTCGGCGAAGTCCAGGTTAATCAGGCCCGGCACGGTGATGAGATCGCTGATGCCCTGAATGCCCTGGCGCAGCACGTCGTCGGCCAGCCGGAAAGCCTCTTTCAAGGGCATCTTCTTGTCTGCCACCTGTAAAAGGCGATCATTTGGCACCGTGATCAGCGTATCTACGTGCTGCTTCAGGTTAGCGATACCCTCTTCAGCGGCCACGCGGCGCTTGTTTCCTTCGAACGTGAATGGTTTGGTCACAACGCCGACGGTCAGGGCGCCAACCTCGCGCGCGATTTGCGCGATGATCGGGCTCGCGCCTGTGCCGGTGCCTCCACCCATGCCCGCCGTGATGAAGACCATATCGGAGCCCTTGAGCGCCTCGTAGAGTTCCTCGGCATTCTCTTCCGCGGCCTTCGCTCCCACGCTTGGATTGCCACCCGCCCCGAGGCCACGGGTCAGCTTATCGCCGATACGAATATAATGCGGTGCCTCCGTCTGCAGCAACGCCTGGGCATCGGTATTGACAGCGATAAACTCGATGCCCATCATATTTGCCTGTATCATGCGGTTCACCGCATTACTTCCTCCGCCCCCAACACCGATCACACGTATCTGGGCGAAGCCCTCAACTTGATGATTTCCTAATGGTAGCATTTGTGGCCCCCTTTCCTTGTTGTCGTTTTAGAAGGCTCCCGTCCTTCCGCACTCAACAAACAGGTGATGGCAATGGTGGGAGCAAGTGCTTGCTCCCGGAACAATGTCAAGGTAGAAACGCTCGCAGCCAGCGGCCTAAGCGAGCAAGCATAGTGCCCTGGTCAAATTCTGCCTGCTCTTCCTCCTCGGTCAGGAATGAGGTGTGTCGCAATCCCCACAACAATAATCCAACCGAAGTGGCATAAGCCGGGCGACTGATCGAATCGGCAAGCCCGTGCAATCCCAATGGCGTGCCGATGCGCGCCGGCAGGTCCAGAATCTGGCCCGCTACATCCAGGATGCCGGGTAGTTCCGCGGTTCCACCTGTCACGACCAGCCCTGCCGGCAGTAACCCGTCATAGCCGGACTTCTTGATCTCCTCATGCACCATCTCGAACAACTCTTCTACCCGCGCCGCGATGATCTCGGCGAGCAACTTGCGCGGTACCAGGTCGTTGCAATCAGGCATATACTGCGAGAGATCGATCATATCATCATCGGCGATGGTCGAAGGGTCGCAGTGACCATAGGTCACCTTGAGTTCCTCCGCGACGCCGAATGGCAGGCGCAGACCAATGGCGATATCGCTGGTGATCAGGTTTCCACCGATCGGCAGGACCACTGTCTGCCAGATAGCTCCGTCGGTGAAAACCGCGACGTCGGTCGTGCCACCCCCGATATCGACCAGCGCGACTCCGAGATCGGTTTCGCCGTCCCCCAGCACCGCTTCGCTGGAAGCCAGCGGCTCCAGAACAAGGTCCTCGATCTCTACCCGCGCCTTGTGCACACATTTAATTAAATTGTGAATAGATGACACCGCGCCCGTAATGATGTGCGTCTCCACTTCCAGGCGGAAACCGGACATGCCAATAGGGTTCTTGATGCCCTCCTGACCATCTACAACATAGCCGCGAGGAATCACATGAATAACCTCGCGATTCGCGGGAATGGGAATGGCGCGCGCGACCTCGATAGCGCGGCTGATGTCGTTATGCACGATGTCGCGATGACTTGGCGAGATGGCGACAAAACCCTTGCTATTTTCAGACTCGATATGGCTGCCGGCTATTCCCACGTAAGCAGTGGTAATAGTTTTCCCTGAAAGGCGTTCTGCACGATCCAGCGCCGCTGCAATGGAAGTGACCGTTTCTTCGATGTTCACTACCACCCCACGGCGCAAACCCTGTGAAGGGCAGGTGCCAACGCCAACAATATTCAGTTTCCCGTCGCGGTCCAGCTCGCCAACGAGGACACAGATCTTTGTTGTTCCTACGTCGATCCCGACGATCACCCGCTCTTGCACGATATATGCTCCATTTGTTGCCGCTTGGGCGGTTATATGAGACGCACTACGGTTTTATGTTGTAGCCTGACGTGGGCCCGCGCGGGCCGATCAATCGGCCCCGTGTGGTTTTACCCAATTCGTTTATTAAACCTCGTGATTGGCCTCGTTCAGGCCCCGTATCAGGCTGCAATTCTACAATGAGTCCCCGCGCGGGAACAACTACGACGACGATTGTAATGTATAGACAGGGCGTAATCCGAAGCGCAGGTCAACAGTTGCCAGGCGTAGCTGTTGCTGGTGCGCCAGGTTCAGAATTTGCTGGAGTTCAATCAGCCGGTTATTTAATGGATTCGTATCATCCGCCCCGCCCAGATAGGCTAACCAGCCATTTGAACTCGCGACCACGAACGACCCATTTTCTCCCTCGCTAGCACTCCCCACCCCGTTGTAGCGCAGCGTGAAGCTGGAACCACTTATCATTTGCGGCAGTTGCGCAAATACGTGCGCCGCAAATGCGATATCCCTCGCATTCAGCCGGGCGCCTGGATGTACCTGCTGAATCGCGGTTCCGGTTCGCATATCTACAACGGTGGGTAAATGGGCTGCTCCTGCTGTTCCACTCGCAGGAGCAATAACCACCCCACTTTTATCTACACTGTATGTGCCCTGTTTTGTCTGCCAGAGCAATACAGGGATCCGCTCCACCACTGTTATCGTCAGGTGGTTGGGCCACTGCTTCGCAACATCCGCAGAAGCCACCACCGGCAATGCATCGATACGATTCGCCAGCGCCTGCGTATCGAGCAGGAAGATGTTCTGATCCTGCTCGCCCATCAACTGGATACTTTGCACCAGCCCGCGATTTTGCGTTCCTTCGACATTCACTTGCTGTACCTGAAAGGTTGGGCTGGTGAGCGCAAAGCTGACACCCAGCACGCCTACAATAACCAGTCCCAGCATTCCCAACACGCGTTTCCACAAGCCTCCACGACGCGCCTGGCGCTGGCCGCTGCGCCTCCGAATGGGCGAGCTCTCGCGCATGCGCGGCAATGGCTTCGCAACATGCACGCGTCCGGCGGGAGCGGGTTCGCCTGTCATAGCCAGGCTGCGCCGCACGAGCCGCGTTCCGGCATGTGATTCCGCCGCTGGACGATGCTGCCGCGCGCGCCTCTCAGCCCATGTCGGCGGCTCTATGACGTGGTCGGGATGCTTGACCACACGCCTGCGCGCATGTGTATCCGGCGACGATACCACTGCTCTCCGGCCTCTATTTACCGGCCTGCTTGTCATTCCCGCGCCCGCCGGTTGGTGATAGCGATAGCGATGGGCGATCTGTTCCTTTGGCCGTTTATACTCAGTCATGATTTTCCCCATTCTCCGCGCAGCTCGACTTCCAGCTCTAGCTCCACGCCAAACAGTGCGCGCACCCGCTTGCGGGCCTCGACTATCAGCGCGACCACGTCGGCGGCGCTGGCTCCTCCTAGATTGACGATAAAATTGGCATGGCGCTCAGAAATTTGCGCTTTGCCATGTACGCGGCCCTTTAAACCGGCCTGCTCAATCAGGCGACCGGCGAAATCACCAGGCGGGTTCTTGAAGACTGAACCTGCGCTCTGCTGCGGCGGCTGCGTCATCTTGCGATGTTGTTTGTACTGTTCTATCAGTGCTTTCAGCTTCTCTGGGTCGTCTCGGCGCAGCCGCACAGCCACCTGCAAAATAATCTCGGCAGGCTCAATCAGCGCGGCCGGCGCCACAACGGGGTAGCCTCGCTCATCGAACTGGACGCGCCGCTCGGAGCGGAAACGACTATGCCGGTAGCTCAAGTCCAATTCATCGCGCATATAACGCCGCAGGTTCGGCATTGTAATCCCATCCTCTGACTCCGAACCGCGACGCGCATCCAGCACCTCTACCCATTCCAGTACCTCACCGATCTCGTTGTTGTGTGCCCCTGCGTTAGAGATAATCCCTCCGCCGAGCGTACCAGGTATTCCCGGCCCAAATTCCAGGCCGCCCCAACCAAGATTGGCCAGCTCGTTCAGCAAACGCGGCCAGCTTACGCCCGCGCCGGCCCGCAGCAGCGCCGTTCCATCGCCATGGTCATCAATCTCGTAGTTGTTCAAGGCGATGCGCCCAACAATGCCTCGCGCCCCCGCGTCGGCATACAACGTATTAGTGCCGTTCCCGACCAGCAACAATGGCCAGTGATCCCGCATGCACAGGCGCACCAGGTCGATGACTTCCTTTGCCGTCTCGAGCGAAATCCAGATATCCACAGGGCCGCCGACACCGAAGGTGCCGTGACGCGACAGCGGCTCATTGCGCCGTATGCGTCCCTGGAAGTAGGGGCGGAGCTGCTCATAGGTTGTATCGATCTCGAACGTCATAAGGCCTTTTTCTCCCGAGATTGTGTATCCTGCAAGAGCATCTCAGTGACGTGATAGATGTCGCCGGCTCCCATAATAATGACCAGGTCGCCACCGCGCAGGATATGGCGCAGTGTCGTGACAGTTTCCTGCACGTTGCCCGCGTAAATAACCGGTTTTCCTTCCTGGGCGTAGCGCGGCTGTTGCGCTATCGCATCGACCAGGGCGCGTGTGTGTATCAGACCGGTATCGTGTTCGCGTCCCGGATAGATATCGGCGAGTACAACTACATCCGCGCTGTCAAAAGCCGTTAAAAACTGCTCGAAAAAGGTCTTCGTTCGACTGTACATATGCGGCTGGTAGGCCGCGACCAAGCGCCGCTTGGGATAGCGCCGGCGCGCGGCCTCCAGGGTTGTCGCGATTGCCGTAGGATGATGCGCGTAATCATCGACCAGCACAATATCTCGCGGCTCTCCATTGAGCGACAGCGGCCCCTGGTGGCGAATCTCGAAGCGCCGCCGGATACCCCCAAAATCTTCCAGTGTCCTCACGATAACCTTCGTATCCAGGCCGATAGCTCTCGCCGCCGCCAGCGCTGCCAGCGCGTTCTGGATGTTGTGCGCTCCCGGCAGCTGTAAATGAATAGCATGTATTTCATCAAATGAGCCATCCGTAGTCCGCACACGGAAGCTTGTTTCTTCATCCAGCTTTAGATCATAGGCGACAAAGTCCGCTTTGCCCTCAATCGCGTATGTGATGATGCGCCCCGGCCAGCCCGCGACGCGCTCAAGCAGTTCCAGGCAACCAGGACTGTCGCTGTTCACAACCAGCGTTGGCGGGAAAGGCCAGTCTCCCTGCATATCCATGCCGCGCACAAAATGCTCGAAAGCCGCCAGGTACTCTTCGTAGTTCGCGAAGAACTCCGGGTGCTCAAATTCAATTGAAGTCACGACGGCCAGGCGCGGGTGGTAGTGCCAGAAATTGTTATTGAACTCGTCGGCCTCATTGACAAAGTACTGGCTTTTGCCCAACCGGTAGTTGGCGCCGAAACGCGGCACAACGGCTCCGATTTCACACCACGGATCAAGCCCCGCATCGACCAGCATCAGCGCCAGTAGCGCTGTGGTTGTGCCCTTGCCATGCACGCCGCTCACCGAGAGCAGGCACTTGCCCTCCAGCCACCTGCCCAGCATCTCCTGCCATGTCATCACAGGCATGCCGCTGGCTTTGGCCGCGACCAGTTCCGGGTTATCGGGATTCAGCGCTGCTACCGCCGGCACGTAGATCAAAGCGTCGGCCCCTGATAGGTGTTCGGGGCTATGCCCAATCTGTACCGGCACGCCGAGTTGCTCCAGCAAATGCGTTGTCGTCGACTGGAACTGGTCGCAGCCTGTGATCGTCGCGCCGCCGAGCATTGCCATCTGTGCTACTGCCGAGATGCCTGAGCCGCCAATGCCCATGAAATGCAAGCGGGCCTTATTCAGTTGTTCATATGTTGTCGATGAATTCATTATTTTACTTTAGCAATCTTTACTATTTCCGCCGCGATCTCCTGCGTCGCCTGTGGCCTGGCAAAAGTTCGCGCCGCATTCGCCATTGATGTAAGAAGTGTGATAGAGGTTATAATATATTTTACACGCTCTACAAGTATTTTCGGTTTCAAATCGCTGTCCTTAATTACCTCGGCGGCCTGCTTACGACCAAACATGGCCGCGTTTGCCTCTTGCGGCGAGCTGCCAATGGCAGGTGGTAGCGGAACGAGGATGCTCGGCTTGCCTAATGCCGCCAGCTCGCTCAAGGTGGACGCGCCTGAACGGCATACCACCAGAGCGGCTGCCTGCAATGCCAGTGGCATTTCGGCGCTGAGATAGGCTACCAGGCGATAGCGTTTCCTGGTGGCTTCATCCACATTCGCCAGCCTCTCTTCAGACCATGTCTGCGTCTCGTTGTATAACTCCCTGCCGCTAATCTGTAAGACCTGGCAGCAGGCCAGCAATTCCGGCAATGCCTGGCATACGACCTGGTTCAGATGCCTTGCTCCCTGGCTGCCGCCGGTAACGAGCAGCAAGGGCGTATCCTTCGCGAATCCTAGCTCACGACGGGCCTCCTGCGGCGTTACCTGGCGTGCGTCTAGCATTGCCTGGCGTATCGGGTTGCCTAGCTGTATGCTTTTGCGGGCCGGAAAGTAAGCTAGCGAATCGGCAAATGCAACTGAGATGCGGGTTGCCAGCGGCGCTACCAGGCGGTTAGACAGGTTGGGTGGCACATCCTGCTGATGAATGAGCAGTGGCACCCCGTTCAAGCACGCGGCTAGCCCGGCGGGAACTGCCACATACCCTCCACTGGTAAACGCTACCTGTGGTCGAAATGCTCGCACGACGTTGATCGCCTGTACCATGCCCACCGGCACGCGCAGCACGCCTGTCACAGTCTCAGGCGAGATATAGCGCCGCAATTTGCCGGCTCGCACTGTTGCTAAGCGAAATCCTGCCCCTGGCACCAGTTCTGTCTCCAATCCGTCATCGCTGCCGAGAAACAGTATCTCGGCGTTATACTCCGTCCGTAACTGCGTCGCTACCGCCAGGGCCGGGTAAATGTGGCCGCCGGTACCTCCGCCTGATACAAGCACTCGCATTCCAAATCCTTTTATCGATGTCCTCCAGAGGTGCGATCAATCTGGTCCCTACGAGGATGTTATATGTTGCTTCGCCGCGCGTCTTTTACGAAACGTCAGCGTCTGGCGTGAAAGTACCGGGTCTTCCGGCTCGCGTATGTAGCGCGAGATATTCAGCAGCACGCCGATGGCCGCCAGCGAGACAACCAGCGATGAGCCACCGAAACTGATAAACGGCAGCGGCACTCCTGTGTAGGGGATCGTGCCTGTATTCGCGCCGATATTGATCATGGCCTGCACGATCAACCATGTCGTGATGCCCGTTGCCAGCAAGGAGCCGTAGATGTCCGGCGAACGCCTTGCCAGCCGGAACCCGCGAAATGCCAGCACCATAAACAGTATGACGATGACCGTACAGCCGATAAAGCCCAGTTCTTCGCCGATGATCGGAAAGATCGAATCGGTATAGGGAAAGGGTAGATAGCCGGTCTTTTGCCGGCTGGCTCCCAATCCCAGGCCGAACCATCCCCCCGAACCAAAAGCTAAAAGCGCCTGGTAGAGTTGCAGGTTGATGCCCGTAACATCCTGAAACGGATGCAAAAAACCTGTTATACGGTAATAACGATAACCGTTGAAAGCTTCTTTCAAGAAGATCAATCCACCGCAGGCCATGGCCAGCAAAAACTGGATGATATTGGCTCCCGCCGTAAAAAACATGGCTGTCGCAAAGGCGGCAATGATGATAGCGGTGCCCAGATCGTTTTCCAGTAAGACCAGTCCCAGCACGATGCCGACCAGGATGATGAAAGGCGCCAGGCCATACAGAAACGAGCTAACCTGGTTCCCTTTCCGCGCCAACCAATCGGCGATGTATAGTGCCAGCACCAGCTTGGTCAATTCGCTCGGCTGGAATGTGAAGAAAGAGCCAAGCGCCAGCCAGCGCGAAGCGCCATATGCCGTGATACCGAATTTCAGTACGATCACCAGCAACGGCAGGATAATCAGCATTCCTGCCAGCGAGATACGCCGCCAGAAGCGGTAGTCCACACGCATCGCGATGAGCATGGCTACGACTCCCAGTACCAGCCATATCAGTTCGCGCTCGAAGTAGTATGATGCATCTCCCTCCTGACTTGCCGCGATGTATGAACTCGCGCTGTATACCATCACAACGCCAATACACAACAGCGCCAGTACGCTGATCAGTAACCACGAATCGATCTTTCCCGCAACCCGCGGCAGCTTCATTTCCAGCGCATCAAGCTCCCTCTGTTCCTCCGCGTTGAGCAGCGCCCCGTCTCCCCTTGCCTCCAGGCCCTCTGCTCGCGAGGGCGTAGTGGGCCGGTATCCCCAGCGCGTTTCGCTCCATTGCGCGTCCGCATTTTTGCTCACTATGCTCCCGCGCGAGGATGAAGCGAACTGTGCCCGGATAGACGATAAACGCTCACCTAACCCGGCACCTCTACCCGGCAGGTGCTTGCGTGGCAAACCAGCAAGCGGGCGAGAAAGGCTCTCTTCCGCGGCAAAGCGTACATTTCGCCGCGTGCCGCCCCGTTGCGCGCGTCTTCGCCTCGACTCAGCGGGCAGGCTTTCCTTTCTTCGTTCCAAAGACTCCAATGCTGGTGAGCGCATGCCGTAGGAGCGCGCCCTTGTGGCGGCCCGTCCTACACTCTTCTCACCTGCTGAACTCGCCCATCGTTCCTCTCCCAGTTCAGCCTGCCTCTTATTCAATTGTCCTCTGCCGGTTTGACGAGTCATTCTCTTACGTGTTCTCCAATGGCCGATGAGTCGCCCCTATAGGATGGGCGCATTATTTTGTTCAATTCTACTTTGCCGGTTCCAAAGGCTTGACATAGAACAAAAATTCTATTATACTTGCTTCCAGATGATGGCTTGCACCTGAAAAAAATAATGGCAGATCGAGTTTATGGTTCAGCGGCAGGCCGCTCTTGCATGATATCCAGGGCCTGTTCAACGTCGAAATTCTTTACAGGTTCCTGCGCTATGCGCGAACGTATTTGCTGTAAATCTACAACCTCGATGCCTTGTGCGTGCAGTAAAGCGCTCCACGGATCGTACTGTAGGGGCGCACTTTCGTGGTCGCTATCCGGATTCCGAAGGTGGACATCTGGCAAATTAAGCAAGTGGTCGTCCGGCGGATTGAGGAAGTCCTTGCCTGCTACCTCTACCGGTCGAGCCTGGAATTCTGGCTGTCGTAGGCGCATATCCTTGTGGTCGCCTGTCATGCTCTCTTCTTCATCTTGATATTGCATGTTTACACCTTCATAATAGTTATTTATTTTAGCGCGTCCGGCGGAACGGAATAGTATTCCATCAACTGCTGCGCGATGATCCCCCAGAGGGGTGCCGCCGCCGTACTACCGTAAATTGCCTTTTGTGGCCTGTCCAGCTTGACTAAAATGACGAAGCGCGGGTTCGTTGCGGGAATGAATCCTGCCAGCGAAGCCTCAGTCTGGTCAGCCGAGATGCCCTGCGTCGTCGCCGTGCCGGTCTTGGCCGCGATAGTATAGCCGGGAACCTGCGCGGGCTGGGCGAATCCGTATAAAGCCGAGTCTTCCAGCATCCCCGTCAATGTCTGGGCCGCTTTCTCGCTAATCACGCGCCGTTCTACCTGTGGCTGCGTCGTCACCATGTGACCGTTGTTATTGATCGATGCCACCAGGTATGGGCGCATCATCACGCCTCCATTCGCGATTGCTTCATAGGCCATTGCCATCTGCAATGGCGTTGCCAGGATACTCTGTCCAAAGGCCTGGCGGGTCAGATCGCTTTCAGTCCAGTTCGGATCGCCTGGTTTGCGATAATAGCCCGCGGTCTCCGGCCCATCGATCCCTGTCGCCTGCCCGAAGCCAAAGCGCGCCAGGTACGGATAATACCGGGAGGGGCCAAGGATGTTGTGCGCGACATAGGCCGCGCCAACATTCGCCGAGTGTTCGAGCACCTGGGTCATTGTCTCGCGGCCATAAGCTATATATTCCCAGTTGCAGACTGTGGGGGTCCCGTCACTGAACGACAGGCATCCCTGGTCATCCAGGGAAGTATTCGGCGTAATCAGCCCCTGGTCGAGCGCGGCGGCCATCGTGACGGCCTTCATCGTAGAGCCAGGCTCGTAGGCGCAATACAGAACCGGATTGAAGTAAACCTGCTCGCTATTCAGGCAACCCATCTGGTTCGCGTATTTGCCATAATTGTTGGGATCGAAGGTTCCCACCCCCGCCATGGCCACGACCGCACCCGTGCGAGCGTTGATGACAACAACACTGCCACTTTCCGCCTGCAATTGTTTGACCGCGTTCTCCAGCGCACTCTGTACCATGTACTCGACGGCGCTATCAATGGTAAGTGTGATATTTGCCCCGCTCACCGGCAGTTGCTCATTATCGGCTCCTACCACCAGCGGATTGCCCTGCAGGTCGGTTTCGGCTGTAAAACTACCCGGCTTCCCGGCCAGCAGTGAGTTGTACTGGCCCTCGATACCATAGACGCCCACATTATCGCTGTCGTTCTGCGTGACATAACCTAGAATCTGCGCGGCCAGTTCCCCTGCCGGGTAGATACGCCAGGTGCGTGGCTGCAGGAACACATCCGGCAGTTGCAGCGCCCGCAGTTGCAAGCTTTGTTGTGGATCGATACGAACCGCGATTCTCACCGTGGGTAAGCCGCTGCTGAACGCCTGCTGTAGCTTCTGAAGGGAAACATTCGGCAATACCTGGTGTAGCGAGTTGATCACTGCCTCCAGGTCGCTCTGCGTATTATCAGGATGGTCAATTGAGAATTGGATTGGCTCGACGTATACATCGTCACGCACAACATTGGTTGCCAGGATACGACCCAGGCTGTCAAAGATGAGGCCGCGCGGCGCGTTCAATATTTGATTTTGAGTGTGCTCCTCATTGGCAAGCTCTGCCAGGTTGTATCCGCTATGTGATTCGAGTATCTGCCAGTAAAAGAGCCTGCCTAAAAGTATCAACATACCAGCACAGACCAGTAAGAAAATGAGCATTTGTCGATTTCGCGCCCGGCGCATTTCACTACTCATTACTTACCTCTTATGTTACGGTTGCAAATTCTGGTCGTCACGTGGGATCATTTGCAAGTGCTTTACCACCAGAATTTGTACTTCCTTTGGGTTGGCTGGAACCAAACCCATCGCCTTAGCATGCGCTATAATGTAGGCTGGTGATTCTTCCTGAGCGATGGTGTTGATCAGGTCCTGGTTCTCTCGTTGCAGGGTGACCTGTCGCTGGTGCAAATTTTGGATTTGCTGATTGTCATTGACTGCCTGTCCCAATTGAGAAAGGTAAAGGATAGCCATCAAGCCAATCAGAAGGACGCTGCAGATGCTCAAGGTGCCAGGACCAATACGATAGAAAAATGGATGCAGGTGACGCCGCCGTTTCGCAGCCAGAATCGACCCTGCCGCGATATGCTCTACAGGCTTGTCAGGTGTGGAAGAGCTTGCGGATTGAGCCTGTCCTCCATGCATCTCTTTTCGGTCTCTAAGGCGATCCATTTTCTGCGTTCCCTGCACCACCTCGTGCCAGTACTCGTAATGCCTGATACCGCCGGGGGCCCTTACCTTTCCCGAAGCGGGGCCATCGCAAACTGTGCCAGCACTCTATGGGATGAGCATCTACACTTACAAAAGACGCACTACGAGCCAATAATTGCTTCGGCGGCCCGCAGTTTGGCGCTGCGAGCGCGGGGGTTAGCCACAATCTCCTGTTGAGTTGGGGTCAAAGGCTTCGTTGTCAGAATGCGTAAACGCGCCCTGTGCCCGCACATACAGACAGGCAGGTCGGGTGGGCAGATGCAATCTTTTGCCTCGCGCCGCATAAACTCTTTGACCCGCCGGTCCTCTAACGAGTGAAAAGAGATAACCACCATTCTTCCTCCAACCTTTCCGCCGCTTTCTCTATCCTCTCCTCCTACACTTAACACATCCAATATTTGAGGGAGCGCCTTTTCCAGGTTCTCCAGTTCTGAATTGACGGCGATGCGCAGCGCCTGAAACACGCGCGTAGCCGGGTGAATCATCCCCGGTCTGTGCGGGACGCCAATCGACGCCAGCTTAGCCAGTTGCGCTGTCGTCGCAATCGGCCCTTTCGCCCGCTCGCGTGTAATGCGCCACGCAATCGGGCGTGCCCGCGGTTCTTCACCATAGCGCCAGAAGATGTCGGCCAGTTCCTGCTCGCTGGCATTGTTGACGATGTCAGCGGCGGTCAATTCTTGTGACTGGTCCAGTCGCATGTCCAGCGGGCCATTGGCGCTGAAAGAAAATCCGCGCGCCGGATCATCCATCTGGTACGATGAGAACCCCAGGTCGAGTAAGACTCCCTGTGGGAACACAAACCCGGCCTCGTGCGCAAAACGAGCCAGTTCAGCGTAATTCCCATGTACCAGCACCAATCGCCCACTATTCACCTGCTCGGAAAGCCGATCCTCTACCCTTGCCAGGGCCCTGGCATCTTTGTCGATGCCCAGGACTCTTCCATCTGGTGCAGTCAACTTCAGAATTGCTTCGGTATGGCCTCCTCCTCCTAGCGTGCAATCGATAAAATCTGTGCCGGGCGTGGGCTGGAGTTGTTTCAGCACCTCTTCCAGCATGACCGGTACGTGACCGAGTTTTTGTGTTTCCATAACTATAGTATATGATGTTAAAAGGGGATCGTGCTCCCCTCAGCGTCAAGTCGTTCCTGATACTGCTGCCAGGTAGCACGATCCCAGATTTCAAAGTGATCGCGCACACCGGCAACGGTTACCTCGCTATCCAACTTTGCGTAGGCGCGTAATCTGGCCGGAATAACGAGCCGCCCCTGCCCATCCAGTTCTACCTCGCTTGCGCTGGGATAAATGCGCCGTTCGAAATCGCGTAACTCATCACTTGATTTGCCCGCGACAAGCTCCGCCGATTTCTCCTCCCACCGCTGCATCGTATAGACCGATAAGCAGGTTCCCATTCCTTTGCTAATGACCGCACCACGATCTAACTGCCCGCGAAACCTCGCGGGGACCGCCATGCGCCCTTTTGAGTCAATGGTATGCTCATATTCGCCCAGAAACATGTTTTTCTATTCCAATCGAGAAATCGACCATTGAGCCCTTTAAGACCCGGCAGTCTGCGAATTTCCCTCCCCTCAATGGGTTCAGGAAAAGGTCTGGCTCTGCCGCTTCCTATGGAAACAGTAGAGCCGCCAAACCCGAAATGGTCAAGTGCACCTGCACTAGAGGTCGCGCGACCAGCGTTCCCCGGTGAAGCCGTCCAGCATGTTCTCCCTCATGCTCGACGGCTTCACCCTATTTCCCCACACGCTGGTCGAACTCACCATTTTCAGTTCAAATTCACCACAGCCCCCCACTTCTCCCCACCACATTATAGCATTACATTGTAAGCCTGGTGAAGGGTCTTATCCACCAAATTTAGAGCAAACTAGTGGAAAACTTGTGGATAACTATAGCAAACCCTAAAAATGACAATACATGCGCCTTATTTTACTGCCTGCTTGATGTGACAAATTGACTGGTCTCAACGTTCTATTAGTACAAGAACTGAACTTGCTTGGCTGGTTATTACCCAGAAGGTGGGCCGGGATTCTGAGCGTAGCGAAGAATGACATGCTGGGGTCGTCTCATTCTGAGCGCAGCGAAGAATCTCGCGCAATCCTGCGATAACGAGGGCTGACCTCGTCAAGGCCCTTGTGGGGAATCATCAGGTCTGGGATAGTAAGATATTTGGGGGAAATCGTTAGAGGCGCCGCCGGGTAGTGTATGGGAGATGGGGAGAAGGAAAGGCAGGCCGTGGGAAGAGTAAGCTATGAGCCAGTGTTTGCGTTGTAGCAAGCCTTGCGCGCCAACCGGTGTATTTTGTGATGAATGCCGCTCTTTGCTGCGCAATCAATTACAGCAAGGTCCTGCTTCACCAGATGTTCAGCAACCGCAGGGGGAGCCCCTCGCGGTAGCTTCCTCATTCTCCGAACGCCCCACAGTAGAGGGGAAGAGTCAAGGCCAGGATGCCGAAGGGCCTGTAACCGGTCCCCAACCGATTGTCCGCGATCCGCAGACTCCCCAGCCGCCCACGCTCTCCAACTATACCAATATTGCCGAGCAAACGCTCTCAAGGTTGAACGAAGCGGCCCGCCGCATCTCACAGGCGAAACAGGGTAGGGGCGAACATAAAGGCCGCCAGTATCCCCACGCTTCGCGCCTGGCGCCGATCAGGGACATTTCCGCCGATATCCAACGCGCGAGTACGCCTTTGCCGAAAGTCTCAATACCCGGCGAAACCACTCCCGCTTCGGGTAATCCTTCCTCTAATGGCAGGCTGCCTATACCAGGCGAGAGGAAGCCAGACGAGATTGAAAATCAGGCGACTATATCGACTGCGGGTCAGGCGGCAAAGGATGTTGAGCTGCCCGACCTCTGGCCCTGGCTGGATACCGAACTGGAAGACAGAGAGGTTGATAACTGGGCGAACCAGACCGACCCATTATTGTCCCGCCATTTTCCTGACAGCAGCGAATCGGCGCGTATTGAGGAAGAGGATATGCGCCGCGCGGCTGCTGACGGTATATCTACCGCGCCTTTTCCCACCTATCGTCGTTCCTACCGTTCGCCTCGCCTGCGCACCGCGTTTATCGCGCTGGCCATTTTAGCTGTCCTGGCGATGATAGCCGATGGCATTCTGCTTTCTTTCGCGTTTAGTCATTCACCCCAGGTCAGTAATGTGCCTGGCGGCCCACCGGCTTTAACACTTTCTTCCAATCAGGCCAGTGCTGGCAGCACTTTGCAGTTGATCATCAGTCACTTCACACCATCAACGACCGTCTATTTGACGCACGATATAGATGAAGCCGTACAGACGACCAGGGATACTGACTATGTTCCACTCGACGCGCAGGGCAATGCCAGGACGATGATTATTATCGACGATAGCTGGGGGCCGGGTTTTCATTTACTTTTCGCCGAGGATGTCCAGACTCGCTATACTGCCAGTGCACAATTGCAGATTGTAGGTCAGGGTCAATCGCGCCCTCCACGCCTCGTTCTCCCGGCGACGACCATCAATCTAGGCACAGATTATCAAGATGCCAATACCATTCAAAATCTCACGCTCGCTAATGGTGGCGATGGTTCCATCACCTGGACGGCGAGCAGCAATTCATCCTGGCTGCAGGTTTCTCCGTCTCAGGGCATGTTCAGCAAGAGCCAGACGATTGTGATCGCCGCCCAGCGTTCAGGTCTGAAACCAGGGAACTACACTGGGAAACTCACCTTCTCTTCAAATGTAGGATCGGCCCAGGTAATTGTAGTACAAATGTATGTGCGCCAGCTCCTGGCTAAAGCAGGTCCGGTGCTATCCTTGTCACCAGCCGTGCTTTCGTTTACAACCATGGATGGGAATACTCAAACACTTAGCCAGACCTTAACGATCAGCAATCCGGGGTCTCAGACACTGAACTGGTCGCTCGCTGTAAATGATTCTACGAATCAATCCAGCCAGGATGCGTTTTTACACATGCTTGGCCCGGATGTACATTGGCTGACTACGGATCTGTCCTCTGGAGTCATTCCCGCCGGTTCATCTGAGACGGTTGAGGTGAGCGTGCAGAGCGCTATGCTTCTCCCCGGTACGTACCTTGGTACATTGAATTTCAATGCGAGAGGCGCCATCGATGGCCCGCAAGCGGTAAGCGTCTCCTTGACGGTGCAGCCGCATTGTGGGTTGATCGTCAGCCCCGGTGGTCTCTCTTTTACCTCTGTACAGGGGCAGGGTAATCCCAGTAATCAGACCTTGAACCTTTCACTGACGAGTAGCTGTGACGGTTCAATCGTTACCTGGCATGCAGTTTCATCGGCGGGCTGGCTGTCAGCAACCCCGGCAGGTGGCCAGTTGAAAGGGGCAATGAGCACTGTGACTTCGGTAGGTGTGAACAACAATGGGCTTGCTCCGGGGAGGTATAATGGAACGCTTACTTTTGTTGCCGGTCAAAGTACGCTGACGGTGGCAGTTCAACTGGCGGTGCAGCCGGCGCCTCCACCTGCTGAACCTATCATGAGCGCCTCGCCACTGAATCTCAATTTTAGCAATATACAGGGCCAACCAAACCCGTCGGGCCAGGTGGTGACGATTACCAACAACGGGACCGGCCCGCTCTACTGGAAAACAACGGTCAATCAATTTTCATCAAGCTGGCTTGGGGCGGCGCCGACAGGGGGTGTTATTCCGGCGAAGCAGACGGGACAGGTAACAGTTAACGTCGATACATCTACACTCTCGCCCGGTACCTACGTTGGACAGGTAGTACTTGAAGGAACGGACAAAAGTGGGCATGCGGCTAGCGGCAGCCCGCAAAATGTTACCGTCAATCTCGTGGTCCAGCCGCCTTGCGTCCTGACACAGCCCTCGTCCAGCGCGTTGACTTTCAGCTATACCGAGGGAGGAACGGCTCCCACTCCGCAAAATGTAACGTTTACGGGGACGGGTAGCTGCGCCTGGCCATTAAATTGGACGGCGGCGCTCAACCCACCATCCTCAACCTGGTTGACACTTACCCCACCCGGTGGATCAATTAAAACCGGCGGAGAAGCTGCCACCATACAGGTGAGCGTGAATACGACTGGCCTGCTGCCTGGAACGTATAGTGCGCAGGTTACTATCAGCGCTGCTGATAATTCCGGCGCGCCTGCGCAAGGCAGTCCGCAGACGTTTACTGTGACCCTGACAGTGGTACTGCCCTGTACTTTCCAGTCTCCACCATCACCACTTCTCTTCGCGGCAATTGAGGGGCAGCCTGCTACACCGGCATCCCAGACTTTCACAATTGCCGAAACGGGAGGATGCAGTTATCCCGTCTCGTGGACGGCGGTTGGGGATCCCAATAGCACCGCGTGGTTGAGTTTTACGCCCATTTCAGGCAGTGATGGCGGTAGCGGCAGCCAGGTGACGGTCACTATCAGCTCCACAAGTATGGCGCCTGGAACCTATACAGGACAGATTACCGTCTCCGCGACGGATAACAACGGTGTCTCTGTGCAGGGCTCTTATGTGGTCACGGTTCAGTTGACGATCACTGCTGGCATCAGTGGCACCATCTTCGCATGCGCCGGGCCACCTCCCTTGTGTCCCAATCCTCAACCATTAGCTGGCGCAACAGTCACGCTGATCAGTAATGGCAATGCGATTCAGACCGTGCTTTCCGATTCCTCGGGTAATTATGCATTTACCCAGGTCGCTCCTGGACTCTATACCATCACTATCAGTGGCACGCAGGGTGGGATGCAATACAGTGGCGTTTCGTCGTCCATTCAGGTCTCCGGCAATATCAGCGGATTCAATATCGATGTGTTCTCTGGGTAAGAATGCCTCTTGCAATAAATCTCAACATGTGCATTAATATAACAGCATGTATCATTGTGTTTTCCTGAATTGCGGCATGCGAGTGAGGCCCTTGAAATGCGCAACCTTGCTGATTGCAGAGGAAGGTAGTGTGGCAAGACTGTCTTCTTTACTTGATAGGCCATAGTTGGGATGCACTCCTGGCATCTTGATTATTACATCTCCTGGGAGGGGCGATGGAGACGAAACGTTGTCCAGGCTGCCATAAACTGTTGCGAGTCGATGCCCAGATTTGCGGTACCTGCGGGCACAACTTCGTTCAGATCACTTACGTGAAACGAAAAGCCAGAACTCACCCTCGTCCGACAATACAATTATCTGACTCATCCCAGCCACCGGCTTCTCCGCACGGCGCGGGGCATTATTCTGGCTTGCATCCCGAAGATCAACCCTACCTCTCCAGCTTCATGGTTGCTGTGCGTCCCGAACCCGATGTTCCGCAACCGTTGGCGCTCCAGGAATCCGGAGCAAATGTATTTCCCGCGCAAGAGGAAAACGACCCTATTACCCCGCCAGGACTGCCTGCTCACGCTCAGCAACGCCAGGCGAAGAAAACAGTAAAACTGCTGGCGTCCCTTTCTCCATCACCACTGCCAGAGCCACAACGCGGTGCACCTGTTTCATCCGCTCCGACTCCCCAGAGCCCCGAGCAGCCACAAAAAGTAGCTCCTCATTATCAACAAATGGCTGCGTATCGCACGGCGGCGCGCCGCAAATCGCAGTTCCGGTCGCATGCCGTACCGGTGCTGTTAATAGCCGCCTGTATCCTCTTTTTACTGGCAACCAGCCTGCTCGCGTTTCTCCTGTTGAACGGAAAATCACCGGCTACCCGTCCCACGGTACTCGCGCCCGCGCGCCTGCAATTATCGACTGCTACTATTGCCCTGGGCGCAACCGAGCCAGGGGGCGTGTATCACAAAACGCTGGTGCTGACCAATACCGGCGAACAATCGGTCATATGGCAGGCGAGCAGCGATTCGTCATGGCTCAGCATCACACCGGCGGGCGGAAAATTGACAGGCAATACCACTATATCGCTTCCTGTGACCGTCAATTGTGGTGTACTAGCGGCGGGAAACTATACTGGCCATATCGCGTTCGCCCGGCAGGGCAGCCATACACCCTTGACGAACCTGACGGTTACAATGGCAATCAAGGCATCGCATGTCAATCTGGCCCTGTCGCTCGCCTCGTTATCTTTCTATGGAAGCGCCGCGCGGAATCCTGCTGGCCAGGCACTGACCATTCAGAACAAGGGTAGTGGTGCGCTCGATTGGAGTTCAACCATAGCCACAGCAAATAAAGGTTCCTGGCTCTCGATGAGCCCATCGCGCGGGCATTTACAGGCAAATGCCAGCCAGGTCGTGGCTGTTAGCGTCCAGTCGCAGGGCATGGCTCCAGGAACCTACCAGGGTACGATCAGTTTTAAAGGTGGAGCTAACCCGCAAGTGACGGTAACGCTGGTTGTCGCTTCTCCTGGCACTCTGTCCGTCTCGCCCACTTCGCTGGCGTTGTCCGCGGTGGCGGGGCAGCAAGCGGCTGGCCAGGGATTGGTGGTACAAAACAGCGGTGACCAGCCCCTCAATTGGACGGCGGTTGCGGCCACTGCCAATGGCGGAAACTGGTTGAGCGTCACTCCTTCACAGGGCTATCTCATTGCGCACGTCGCGGCAAGCATCACGGTAAATGCTAATGCGGCAGCGCTCAGCCCCGGTACATATCAAGGAACGCTGACCTTCAGCTATGCTGGGGGTTCATCGATGCAGGTGGCCGTTTCGTTCACCATCAGTCCGCTCCCGGTTCCCGGCCTCAGCGTTCATCCCGGCACGCTGGATTTCAGTACTATTATGGGAACTAACCCTGCGCCGCAGAGCTTCTTAATTACGGATAGTGGAACAGCTGCTCTCGACTGGGCCATCTCAGAGGATGCGAATGCCACGAAGTATATTCCTCTCGCCTCCACGCATGCCACGCTCTATCCAGGGAAAAGTACCACCATTACCGTCCAGCCCAACGTATCACAGGCTGGAGCCGGGACGATTGCCGGCGTTCTCACGGTCTATGATAGTGATAAAGGCTCGCAAGTACCGAGCGCGCAGATCGCCATTACTATCACTATTCTCGACCAGGCGCAGATCAGTGTTTCCGTAAACAGCTTGAGCTTCGATCAGAGCAGCCAGGTAACCCAGTCTACCGAACTGCTTGTAATCACCAACACCGGTTCTGTCGTCCTCGACTGGGCGCTGGCGCAGTCAGGTCAATCACAGGCCCCCTGGCTCTCCGTAGATAGCAACTCTGGCTCGCTCGGCCCTGCCGAAGCAGCGCTTGTCAATGTAACCTGCAACAGCAGCCAGCTTCCTCCCGGCACCTACACGGCAACACTCGAGGTCAGCGATACCGACCCTGGCTCACCCGTCCAGCCGCAATATATCACCGTGACGCTGACCGTTTCAAGTTAAGTTGACGCTCTTGTGCCCCTGTGCTACACTCCTATATAGGCAGAGGCTATGTAGTGTATCCATCATCATATTTGGCGCAAGGCCTCTGTTAAGGACTCAACTAACATAGTGACTCGGAGGATGTAACCGTGCCAACCATTACTTTCGTGCGTGAGAATATTCAGGTGGAGGTGCCCGAAGGCGATCATGTGCGCTATCCGGGGCTAGAGAACGATGTGCCCGTCTATTGTGGCCTGTGGAAATTTGCCAACTGCCACGGCAATGGCCTGTGTGGTACGGATCGCGTGGCCGTCTCTCCCGCGACCAATACCAATCCCCTCACCTTCATGGAGAAATTCTGGTTACGCAAAGACTTGAAGAAGAATCCCAACATGCGCCTCTCTTGCCAGGTTGAAGTCTACGGCGATGTGACCGTGGAGACGCAGTGTAAGAGTTAAGAACAAAAAACGCGCCCGGCCCATCCCCCGGCCGGGCGCGTTTTTTGTTCTTAACTCTTATCAGGAAGGCTCTACGACAAACAAGAGCGTCACCGCAAGCTCGTTGTTCCAGTAGATTTCTACTTTCCCCTCAAGGGGTTGAGCGAATTGTATTTCGGCGTACCCTGTAGATTCTTGCGCTTTGGTCACGGGTTTGTCGAAAGAATTAAAAAAGGTGGAATTGGTGTACCACTTCAGGGTAACAGTACCGGGCGAACGGGGATGCACACTATATGTGAGGTAAATAGCCTGGTTCACTTTGAATTGATTCGTAGGGTTCAGGGCTACAACCGTGTTGGAGACAAACGCCACTTTAGAGGCAGTTGTGGCCGAAGGAATGATATTGAACGCCGGGCCTTGCTGGAGCATCATGGGTGGAATGGGTAGCTCAGTAACGGGAGATGGCGGTGTATTCTTCGGACGTGCGTCACCCAGGACGTAATGTAAAAACGTAAGCTTGCCCGTCACTTTGGCATAATAGCCCGCGCCCGCGCAGAGCAATCCAAACACAATCAGCACGCTTAACAGGCCGCTGATGGCACGGTAGCGCGGAATAATCGGGCGCGGTTTGGTATACATGGGTGGGATGTGTACCACCGGCTCAGTAGTAGGAGGCGCGGGAACAAGCGCGCCTCCATCGCCTCCCGTATGAATAACCGGAAGCCCGGCAGGCATTGTCATCAACGACTGGGGAAGCGCCCCGGCCTGCCGCGGTTGATAGGGTACCGGCAGCAGTGAAGCGGGCTCGTCTGCGTTTGTAGGAGACATGGTGGAGAATGCCTGGGGAGCCATAACCTCTGCCCAGAGCGAATTATCGTATGCTTCCGTTCCCGCTCCTGCCGGCGCGGTCATATTGCTGCTTCTTATCGCGCTGCTTGCAAATGGGCTGGTGTTTCCCATGGTAGGCATAGATTGAGCGCCAGCAGGGGTACCCGGGTCTGCAATCAATGGAGAGGGTGCATGGCAATGTGGACATAATTCTTGATTGGCCGGTCTAAAATTATTGCATGACGGGCAGATCATAATGCTTGATCCTTTTTCTTTCCCACAATTGCTCTCCTTCTCGCAAGGAGGCTCTCTATGTTCCTATTTCTCTGTCACGTTAAAAACCACAGTAACATCCACGTATTTCCCGGTCAAGTATTCATTCGGGTCGTAGGGAAAATTGGCTATGACCCGCTATATATAAACGTGTCTCAAAATGTATCTGACGAGTTTGTAGTAAGGGCGCACCCTTGAGGTCGCCCTCAGTCATCTCCGGTATCTGATGATTCGCATCACAAGTCCGGTGATTACTCGGAAGGTTGGCAGGGATTCTGAGCGCAGCGAAGAATCTCGCGCGCCATCCTGAGATAAAGCGGGTTCAGCTTGTCCGGGGATTTAGAGTAATCACCACTCAAAAGTACCTTGAACAAGAGAATGGCTGCATGTTACCATTCAAACAGGAAATAGTTGTGGCGCATAAATGAGGAAATAGAAGCCCAGCGAGACGACATATGGCAGAAACTCAAGAACAATGGTACAACCGGCAGGCAATCGAGCACCTGGCTCAACATATACCGTTTGAAAGCGATACTGCGAGCAAAGCGGAACAAATAGAGATGCTGCGCGGGCTTGTCATTCGTCATGGCCGCGAAATGGACCCCGAACTCTTCGGCTTCGAGGCACGTAGCGAACTGGTGCGCCTCGGATTATGGAGTCGCATCGGGCCGGAGAGCTATAAACCTGATCCTTTCGCGGATGAAGACCCATGAGGTCATTTTGTGCTAGAATAAACAAGAGAAGGTTCCTCTGATTGCCGTTTTTGTCTTTTTCATGTAAGGGGGCGATGATGCTCAAAGGTACACTGCTGTATCTGGCTCAAAACAATAGAGTACGTAACTTCGTCATCCACAATCGTGCCACTCGCAGCGTTTCGCGCCGCTTTGTGGCCGGTGAAGTGCTGGACGATGCCGTCGCAGCAACGCGCGCGCTTAATCAACGCGGTATGCATGTTTCGCTCGATCACCTGGGAGAAAATGTCTCTGACGCGCAGGAAGCGATATCCGCTGCCCAGGATTACATCAATCTGCTTGATTGCATCAAGCAGTCAGGTATCGATGCCAATATCTCCATCAAGCTTACCGCGCTTGGACTGGATATTTCGCAGGAGTTATGCGAACAAAACGTCGCCCGTATCCTCGAATACGCGCAACAATTTCCTATTTTTGTGCGTATCGACATGGAAAGCTCGGCCTATACCGGACGAACGGTGGATATTACGCTACGCATGCACGAGCGTTTTGAGCATGTAGGCACCGTCATACAGTCTTGCCTGTATCGTAGCAAGAAGGATATCGAGCAACTAATCGCTCAGGGGGTGCGTGTGCGCCTGGTCAAGGGCGCCTACAAGGAACCGAGATCCGTGGCATTCCAGAACAAAAGCGAGGTCGATCACAATTATGTCAGGCTCATGACTATGCTGCTCCAGCACGGCAATTACCCGGCTATTGCCACACATGACGAGGCGATCATCAATGCGACCTGCAAGTTTGCGCGTGACAACGGTATCAGCAAGTTGGCTTTCGAGTTCCAGATGCTCTATGGTATCCGGCGCGACCTGCAAGAAAAGCTGGTAGGCCAGGGATACCATATGCGCATCTACGTTCCTTATGGTTCGCAGTGGTATCCCTACCTGATGCGGCGCATGGCGGAACGGCCCGCTAATTTGCTGTTCGTGATGAGCAATATGATTCGGAAATAGAGGCATGACAGTTCTACCCTACAAGGGCATATCTCCCACCATCGAGGACAACGTCTTCATTGCCCCAGGCGCGATGATCATTGGCAATGTCACCATTCGCGAAGGGGCCAGCATCTGGTACAATGCGGTCGTGCGAGGGGATAGCGCGCCCGTCGTCATCGGGCGTCGCACCAATATTCAGGATAACTGCGTGCTGCACGTCGATGAGGACGCGCCCCTGACGATTGGGGATGAATGCACAATTGGCCACGGCGCTATCGTGCATGGCGCGACCGTGGGCGACCGCGTACTTGTTGGCATGAACGCCGTCGTCCTCTCGCATGCCCAGGTCGGCCCTCGCACGATCATTGGCGCGTGCGCCCTGGTTTCTGAGCGCAAGACGATACCAGAAGGTGTACTGGCGGTAGGTGTGCCCGCAAAAGTAGCGCGCGCTCTCACTACTGAGGAGAAGGATCAGATCGTTGCGAGCGCCGCCGGATATTGCGCGAGGGCAGCAGAGCATAAGAAAGCGATACAATAGCAAGGGTATATCCCGAGGGCGACGGCCAGGGTACGCGGTATGAGCGTTACTTCCCTCGTGCTGGTATATATTGAGTAAGGCCCTCTAGTAGAGAGAGGAGGGTCGCCCTTTTAATTTTTACACATCCTCTTTCAGATTCCGGCGCAGTTCTTTCACGAAGCCGAAAATGCCTTCGATCCAGGTCATTTCAGGCTCTTGTTTTTTGGCCTGCTCTTTTTGCTGGCGATGTAGGTTGGCCCTGGCATCGGCACGCCGTTGCATCGCTTCGCGCTGGGCGTCGTATTGTGCGCGCTTTGCCGGGTTGCCGATGATTTCATAGGCCTGGTTCAGGCGTTTGATATGGATGTCGAGCGCGTGCTGGTTCAGGTCAGGATGATGCATGCGCGCGAGACGATGGTAGGAGCGTTTGATCTCTTCCATCGATGCGGTTGGGGGCACTTCAAGAATTTTATAGTAGTCCGGCATTATGCACCTGTACTTCCAAATCCGCCGCGGCCCTGGCCCATCTCGCTCACTTCGTTCCAGGTAGCGCGCATGATCGGAACAAAAATACCTTGAGCGATGCGCTCGCCGCGTTTCACCATGACCGCTTCTTCGCCAAAATTGTAGACCTGCGCCTTCAACTCGTCCCCCTCGCCGCAATAATCCTGGTCGATGATGCCCACACCGTTGGGGATGAGCAGTCCCTTGCGGCGCGGCGTGCTGCTGCGAAGAGTAAGCAGCAGCATATAACCTTCTGGAATGCGCACAATGATATTGCAAGGAACCAGTTCTATTGTGCGCGGCTCAATCTCCGTATCTTCGCGGCACAGCAGGTCAAAGCCTACCGACCCTGCCGTAGCATATGTTGGCAAGGGCAGGCGGGTATCTATTCGTTTGATATTTACCAGTAGATGTTGCGTGGATGTCTCCATATGCGTTATTCTAAAGTAGAGTTGGTATATCGTCAAGAGAATCCCGGCTTTTAGGGAATCACCAGAAAACTCTTTCCAGTACCAATCGTATATACCGGTAGAATCCTTTTTTCAGCATGCCAGGTTGAGGGAGCAAACCCTTGGAGCGTACACAGGAGCGATCTCCAATGAACATGCGCGTAAAGTTCGTCATATTGGGCGTGCTGTTATGCCTGGCGTTGGGCGCTGCGATCTTTGCTGCTATAACCACCGTCCAGGCAATTCAGCAGTTCAGGCAACAACGCCAGCTTACCTCGTCAGGCGATGTGAGCACGATTCGCCCCTGGATGACTGTGCATTATATCGCGCTGACCTATCACGTTCCCGAAAATTATCTGTATCACTCACTGCACATCGCGAATCCTCAACTGGTACGTCATGCGACCCTGCGCGTGCTGGCCGATCGCTCTAATCAACCGGTAGATAATGTCATCCATGAAGTCCAGAAGGCTATTCTGACGTATCGAAAGCAGAACCATCAGACGGGGATTGCACCACATGCCGGGCAGTTGAACGGCTTGCCCCGCGCTCCTGGAAGGGAGCATCCATGAGTGTATTTCTTCCTATCGTGCTGAACTGGCTACTGGCATATGGGTATCCCGTCATCTGGTTCGCGATTTTCATAGCCTCTGCCGGGTTTCCTATTCCCAGCGCCCTCGTCTTGCTTGCGGCAGGAGCATTCGCCCAGGCTGGCGATTTCAATATTTTTTTGCTGGCCGTGCTTGCCCTCAGCGCCTCAGTTTGTGGCGATAGCGCCGGCTATTTTATTGGACGGCGCTGGGGTACAAAAGTCATCGACTGGTTAGAAACATCGAAGTGGAACCGCTTTATCCCACCCAGTTCCATTGAACGAGGCCGCGCGCGCTTTAAAAAGCAGGCCGCCTGGGCGGTCTTTCTGACGCGTTTTCTCTTTCCGGCATTAGGAGGGGTTGTGAACCTGATCGCGGGCGCCGATCCCTATCCCTATCGTTATTTTCTGCCGTGCGATATCTCAGGTGAGATCTTATCGGCAGTAATCCCACTTTCGCTCGGTTATGCCTTTGGCGCCAGCTGGGAAGCGGTGGGTGATGTATTAGGTTCATTTTCGATATTTGCGCTGGCTCTACTCGCTGCTACCTTCCTGGCGCTCTACCTGGTTAGAACGGCACGGCGTTCCAGAATCGAGAAGATCGAGACGGCAAAGGAGCCGGCTATCGTTCAGTTGAAGAAAACCGGAACAGTACCTCCGGATAATCCCGCGCAAAGGTCAGGCGAATTGCCACTTTCGTGAGTTTAGAACGTATATAAAGATAAGTAGACGAAAGTTTTGTTTCATCCGTCGAACCTGATAAATTGAGTGCTTTAGGGACTAGAAGAAAGGGAGCGTTTGCGTTATAATTGGAGTGGCGAAGGAATATTTTCCGCCTTCTCTGTGTTTCTATAGAATAGAAAGACAGTGCGTATCATTGACTTCCTCCCACTCGGTATTCGGGCTCATAGCTTAGTTCATAGAAAGGAATCGCTTTCCCTGAGTGCGACGGAAATTGTTGCTATCTTGCTGCTTAAGATGCTACTGTTCAAGGAGGGCGCAATATGATTGATGTAGAGCGGGCCGCAACCGGAGCAACGCTTACCCTGGATGACACAAAACAACTGAGTACCGATCTGGACAAGCAATACGACGACATCGTCGACCGGTTGCTAACGAAAGATCTTGAATATACTGATGAAGATGTAGAGGATTCTGGCAAGGACGAAAACGAGCTGGAAGAGGACCTGACGAATATGGAGCCAGCACCTCTTGAGTTGGAAGAAATGTCTGATATGCATGAAGACCTGACTCAGCTAAAACCCGTTCTGGATGCCTCCATTCTTGCGCTGCCAACTATCGCTACCGAGGAGTCTCACCCTGTACGTCGCTCAAACGTGCGCCGTCGCCGCTCCGAAGATGCTGATGAGAATGCAGACAATAGCGCCGATGCCGGTGAGTCCGATGCGGTGATGACCTACTTGCGCGAAATTGGTCGCGTACCCATGATTACGCATGAGCGTGAAATCGAACTCGCCCAGCGCATCGAGATGGGCGACCGCGAGGCGATGAAGCAGTTCATCCTGGCTAACCTGCGCCTGGTTGTGAGCATTGCCAAGCGCTACGTTGGCCGCGGCCTGACGCTGCTCGACCTGATCCAGGAGGGCAACATTGGCCTGATCCGTGCCGTGCAGCGCTATGATTGGCGACGTGGACATCGTTTCTCGACGCACGCAACCTGGTGGATTCGCCAGGCCATCAGCCGTGCAGTCGCCGATAAGGGTCGCACGATTCGTCTCCCCGTATATGTCAATACGGCATTGAACCGCATCCGCCGCGAACGCCAGCGCTTGTTGCAGGAGCTGGGCCGCGAGCCCACCGAGGAGGAACTGGCCGAGGCTACCGGGCTTGATCCTATTCGCATGATTGAATTGCAGTCCGCTCCAGGCGCTCCAGTCTCCCTGGAATTGCCCGTCGGCGAAGACGAAGAGCAGGAACTCGGTGATGTGCTGGCCGATACCGAATCGGCCTCTCCAGAGGACATCGCGACGACGCAGACGTTGAAGGATGAAGTCCAGCGCGTCCTCGAATCGGTACTAACCCCTCGTGAGCGATTGGTCTTGCAGTTGCGTTTCGGACTTGGTAACAGCCAGGCCCACCCCCTCGAGCAGGTGGGACGCGAACTCGGCATCACCCGCGAGCGTGTGCGCCAGATCGAAGCCGGGGCACTGGCGAAGTTGCGCCAGCCACCTGTGCTGGAACGGTTGAAAGGCTAATAATTCTTCAGATTTTTATACATAAGGGTACTATGGACATGAGTTGACCATGGTACCCTTTTTATGTAACGGATACTAAGGGCATTAACCTAGCTTCTTTGCAAAGAACAACTCAATTTTTCATGTTATTACCCGTTAAACAAGTAATATTCTTCAAGTTCAAAGAAAGGTATTATTCTTCAAAAGTGTTTATTACTCTTCCCTTTTTTTCTGAGATTATGAGGCATATTCTCTTGATTTTCACTCATAAATATGTTACCATTTTTAATGAGTTAAGTACTAATGATTTCTTACTAAAGGGCAGACCTCTTGCTTGTACCGCAATTTGATTGTAATTAGTCTTCTCGTAGTTGTCGCTTAGTCAGTTACTTTCCGGCGAATCGGAATCTAGCTTATTTACTCTATTACTTTTTCTTCCCTTTCCCCAAATCCCTTTCCACATGTATCACTCCTCTGACCCGCTCCAATTTCGTGAACACGCGGTACATCTGATCCAACCCATCAACTTCAAGTGTGGCGTTGATGAGGGCCGTCTCTTTGCCCACACTCACGTTTGAGCTGACCGAGGTTATATTTACACCCGCCTCGGTCACTACCGTCGCAATGTCACGTATCAGTCCCGCGCGGTCGCGGGCCGTAATCAGTACCGGGGCCAGGTAGCGCTGGTAGCCCATATTGGTCCAGTTCACGTTCACCAGGCGCTCGCGGTCGCGTTCGCGATAGCGTTCGATATTCTTGCAGTCGGCGCGGTGAATAATTGCCCCCTTGCCACGGCTGATGAAGCCTACGATCTCATCCCCAGGCAGCGGGCAGCAGCAGTTTGCCAGGCTGGTCAGCAATCCACTGACGCCTGCGACCTGCAAGCGCGCGGTGGGAGCTGCTTTGGGAGTAGCAGGCAGCGCGACCGGCTCCTCCTCTTCTTTCTGCTCCTTGCTTTCGCGTGGCTCGCGCTGCTGCCAGAACTCCTGCAGTTTCACAACGATGCCATGTGGCCGCATCTCATCGCTGCCGAGAGCGGCCAGCACGTCCTCGAGCGTTTCCTTGCTGTACTCTTTCGCCAGCCAGAGTTGTGCATCTTCGGTGATGGCGTCGATACCGCGTGCGATACCGCGCGATTTCAATTCGCGGTCCAGCCGCTCGCGTCCGATCTGGATGTTGATGTCCCGCTCGTGAATTTTCAGGTAGCGCCGTATCTTGCTGCGCGCCGCCGCGGTACGGGCAAAATTCAGCCAGTCGCGCGTGGGATGCGCGGTTCGGCTCGTCACGATATCCACAATCTCGCCGCTGCGCAGTTCGTAGTCCAGCGGCACCATGCGAGTGACGAGGCGTTCGCCGTCGCCACTGCCACTCTCGGTGATGATGCGCGCCCCGGAGCAATGATCGCCAATCTCGGAGTGAACGCGATAGGCGAAATCGACCGGCGTCGAACCGACCGGCAAATCCTTGACCTCGCCCCTGGGAGTGAACACAAAGATCTGCTCCTGGAAGATTTCTTCCTTGACGGCCTCGACGAATTCAGCATCGGTTGCCGTTGACGAGTGCAGTTCGCGCTGCCATTCCGCCAGCTGGCGCAACCAGGCCAGCAATTCCTTGGCCGAGCTGGATGCCCTATCGCCCACGTCTTTGTAATGCCAGTGCATCGCCACACCATATTCTGCCATTTCATGCATGGCAAAAGTACGGATCTGAATCTCTACCAGCTGGTCGTCCAGGCAGAAGACCGTCGTGTGCAGCGCCTGGTAGCCGTTCGGCTTGGGGTTGGCGATGAAATCTTTGATGCGCCCCTCTTTGGGTCTCCACAGACTATGCACGTGGCCTAGCGCGATGTAGCAATCCGGCGTCGTCTCCACCAGAATGCGAAATGCAATCAGGTCATGAATCTGGCTAAAATCGGCGAACGTTTTCAACTCCTCGAAGTGTTCGACTTTACCTGCGTTGCGTTGCAGCTTCTTATAGAAGCTATACAGGTGCTTCACGCGCCCCGACACTTCTGCTCGCAGGCCCAGCTTCCGCATTTCATCCCGTAAGATCGTGCAGACGCGCTCCACATAGGAACGCCACTGCTTGCTTTCAGCCTCTACCTGGTCGCGCACCCAGGCGTATTGCTCGGGCTCCAGAATCTGAAATGCCAGGTCGTCCAGTTCGCTCTCCACGCGTGACATGCCTAATCGACCGGCCAGGGGGGCATAGATCTCGCGCGATTCTCGCGCGGTGGCGATGATCTCCTGGTGATCCGCGGGATATTGATAGGCGGAGATCAGGCGCATCACATGCAGGCGATAGGCCAGTTTGAGCAGTACGACGCGTGGGTCTTCCGACATGGCGAAGAACATTTTGCGCACGGTCTCGGCCTGCTGGCGGCGCAGCGCCTCACGGATGCGCTGTTTCTTTTGCTCACGGCTGTTCTCGCTTTCCGCCTGTGCTGGTGGCTGTGCCACCTGGGCCACCGTTTGTTTGGTGCGTTCCAGGATATTCATACGCAGCATGCTTCCCACAACGCGCGCCACAGGAACGCCGAGTTCCATTTCTACGCGGTCGAGCGCGACAAGGTCAGCGTCGACCGCCTCAAAAATCAAGCCGGAAGCCACGCCCACGGCATCGATATGCATCTGCGCTAGAATCGTCGCTACCGCCACCGCGTATTCGAACGGTGGAAGCGCGCGTTCGCCGCGCACATTGCCACAGGTTTCCTGCGCAAGTTGGAGCGCATGGCGCACCAGTTCCACCTCGGAAGCTGGCATATATTCCTGTACGGTATTCAGTAATTGATCTCCTGGCTTGCTGGAGACTTCCTTTCGTCTCGCCTGGTTCTTTACGGACATATCTATCATAAGCATTTCCAGTGAATGTGTGTTGCTGATCTTGCTATCCTGCGCGGCAGGCAAAATTTCGCGCCACGTTCATCGCATTTTAATCAGGCACGTCTCTTCGTCAGGTGGATTGCCTGGTGCGGGCAAAACTTCGCGCCACACTTACCACATTTTTGATCTGCTGCAATCGTTCAAAGATCGGCTCGATCTGGTCGACGCTCGCTATTTCGAGGGTCGCCGTGATGACGGCCTTTTGTAGCGAGGCATTGGTCGTCGATGAGACGGCTGTCATGTTGATACCGGCGTCGGAGACAACTGCCGCGACATCCCGTAAAAGGCCGGGGCGGTCATGCGCGACAATGATGATCGGCGCCAGGTAGTGCTCCGCTTCTACCTGCAGCCAGTTGATCTCAACAAGTCGCTCGCTCTCCAGCGCTCGCAGGCGGCGCAGTGTCCGGCAGTCGGCGCGATGGACGATGATCCCTTTATTAGGATTGAGGAATCCGGTGATTGCGTCGCCGGGCAGCGGGCAGCAGCAATGGGCAAGCCTGACAACGGCCTGTGGCGCTTCACCGTTCCCATGGCTGCCGTTGGTATGGTGTCCATTTTTAACCGGCTCCGTCTCCTGCTTCATCTCGCCACGGTTCTGCAAGAGCGGTGTCAAATGTTCAAGCACCGCCCCAACAGGCAGGTCCTCTCGCCCAAGAGCCACGTACAGGTCATCGGCCGTGGTGTACTTCTTATTGCTATTGAAGCGCGACAGGTCTTCATCTCGCACGACTCGCACGCCGGATACCCCCGCGGCTTTCAATGCCAGGTCAAGCCGTTCGCGGCCCAATTGCAGGTTGACTTCTCGCTCATAGGTATTCAAGTACCTGCGAATTTTCGTGCGCGCGCTCGCCGTACGCGCGAAGTTGAGCCATTCGCGCGTAGGATGTACCGCCTCGTCTGTAATGATATCGACGATCTCACCGCCCTTGAGTTCATAATCCAGCGGCACGATGCGTGTCACCAGGCGTCCGCCATCGTCTTGAGTAGTAATGATGCGCGCGCCGGCACAGTGATCGCCGATATCCGAATGAATGCGATACGCCAGATCGAGCGGAGTCGAGCCTCGTGGCAGGTCTTTGATCTCACCCTTGGGCGTAAAAACGAAAATCTGCTCCTGGAATATATCTCCCTTGACGGCCTCCACAAACTCATCCGCGTTCTGTGGCAGGCCGCGCTGCCACTCGCGCAGTTGCTCAATCCAGGCAATCATTTCACGGGTTGAGAGCCTTGACCCACCCCGGTCCTTGAGGTACCAGTAACTCGCTATGCCATAGTCCGCGATACGCTGCATTTCATGCGTGCGAATCTGTATCTCCGCCAGCTGATTGTCCAGGCAGAAGACTGTGGTATGCAGCGATTGATAACCATTGAGCTTAGGCGTGGCGATAAAGTCTTTGATGCGCCCATCCTTTGGCCGCCACAGGGCATGGATAAGGCCCAATGCGAGATAGCAATCCTGGACCGACTCAACAAGGATGCGGAAAGAGACGAGATCATGAATCTGGCTCAATTCGTCCCCGCTCTGTTGCAGCTTGCGCTCGATACTGGCCAGGTGTTTTTGCCAGGCCTGCACCTCTGCATGAATATCGGCCTTCTCCACTTCTTCTTGCAATACCTGGCAAATCTTGTCGATAGTGGGCTGGCGCTTGCGCCTCTCGGCTTCCACAGCACGCGCCAGCTGCGCGTAGCGTTCAGGCTCCAGGTAACTGAAAGCCAGGTCTTCGAGCTCTGCCTGTACTAAGGCCATCCCCAGCCGTCTCGCCAGCGGCGCGTAAATCTCTCGCGTCTCGCGGGCCTTATTTTGTTGCTGGGCGGGGTTCATGACACTTAATGTTCGCATGTTATGCAGGCGATCAGCCAGCTTCAGCACCACTACGCGGGGATCCTCGGCCATCGCCAGCAGCATTTTGCGTACCGTTTCAGACCGTTGACGCCGTTTGAGCTCACGCGCCTGCTTCTGTCTTTGCTCTACCTGTTCGGGGGTTTCCGGCAAAGGGCCGCTGATGGTCTTCCTGCCTGGTCCCTCCTGGTTATCAGTAGCCACGAACTTTGCGCTGGTCGCAGGTTTGCTTGCCAGGGCATCAAATTTTGTGACACCATCCACGATGTTAGCCACGGACTCCCCAAACTGCTGGCGCAGTTCTTCCAGTGTAAAATCTGTGTCCTCTACGACGTCGTGCAGCAGCGCGGCTACGATACCATCGGCATCGATGCGCATATCGGCCAGCAGGAGCGCCACCTCGAGC
Organism: Ktedonobacteraceae bacterium; assembly: GCA_035294305.1. Taxonomy (GTDB): domain Bacteria; phylum Chloroflexota; class Ktedonobacteria; order Ktedonobacterales; family Ktedonobacteraceae; genus DASRBN01. The sequence continues at coordinate 46,521 of DATGLD010000040.1, forward strand.
GGATGTTGAATGTAAGGGTCTCCCGAGCGACGCACGACTCCTCTATGTGCCAGGTTCGCGACCTCGTAGGCACGTTGAATCCGCTCCATATCATCTGGAGAAAGGTATTGGCGTGTTTCCTCCAACAGGTGCTCAAGCGTCATCTGGGGGAGCGCCAGAAATTCATCAGGATTCGTGGTCATCATATACATCCCTCTGAGGGTCTCCCACAAGCTCTCTCATACATAGTTTAGAACAATGGCGTATCCATTGCAATAAACATGTAAATTATTTGGTGTTGTAGTATTTTACGTTCAACTATCAGATATTGTAACAGGCCGGCAGTAATGTGAGGGATTTGTAATGCGGTGCAAATGGGAAGGAGCAGCATTACGCACATCCTGAGGCCGGTACTCACCCGCGTCGTGTGCTACGAATGATAATACTTATGAACAGCTATAATAACTAAAATGTATCTGATAGTTACAACAAATCCCTGGCCGGCTTTATTCTACATGAATAGACGTATGAACCGCGCCAAAAATAAAAAAGGGACGAGGCCACGAAGCTGCCCTGGCCTTGTCTCTTGCTTTACTTCCAGGCAAGCCTGGAACAACCCTCATCCGGTCAAAACGTCGAATGCGGGCCGGCCCAACAAATATCGGCCGCACAAGCCCGATAAATCCGCACGCTCCTAATTGCGCGCAACGCGGATTTTGTCGTAGCAGGTGCTGCAATACACGGGTCGATCATTCTTGGGCAAGAATGGAACCTGGGTCTCAACGCCGCACTCGGCGCAAATAACCGTGTGCATTTCGCGTGGGCCGCGTTCCGAGCGAGCACCCCCCATACTGCCAGACGCGCTGCGACGCGCTGCGCGGCAGGAAGGACAACGACCGGGCTGGTTCATCAAACCTTTTTGGGAGTAAAACTCTTGTTCGCCCGCTGTGAAGACGAAATCATTTCCGCATTCACGGCACTTCAGGGTTTTGTCAACGAAATTCAACTAGGGACCTCCTTAGTGATATGTTGGTATTCCTCCGGGTCGTCCATATCCTGGCGGATGTCACCAGTTTGTCTGTCACCCCAAGCAGCGCGGGACCGGATGTGCTGGAAGATCACTGTATGCCAGACCGAGATCGGATAGATACCGCAAAAAAGCATACACGATTCATTGCTAGTTTGCAAGAGGTTTTTCGTTAAATTATGAATTTTTATGGAATTTTTATGTGTATTCCTCACATGTAGGTTCGTCTCTGTATGGTTATTTCGCTACCTGGCTATGTCCTTCCCTGGCTATGCTCGTAAGTCCTATCAGGCCTGGAGGGCCGGCAGTCGCTCTCCAGGCCAGCTCCAGGCCGGTAGAGTCGGTAGTCGCCCTGAAGGCCGGTAGTCGCCCTGGAGCATCTTGCTTGACGTATATGAGACAATTGTACTATATACCTGTTTTCTAAGTGTTGAGGAATGCATGCCAACGTTTTCATTTACCATTGATGCCGAGTGTCCTGCGAGTTGGGCGCGCGCGGGAACCATCCAAACGCCCCACGGCACGATTTCGACGCCTATCTTTATGCCCGTCGGAACCCAGGCCAGCGTGAAAAGCGTATCACCTGAAGAGTTGCGCGAGGCGGGCGCGCAGATTATTCTCGCTAACACCTATCACCTGATGCTGCGTCCCGGCTCGCGTTTGATCGCCGAATTTGGCGGCCTGCACAATTTTATGCATTGGGATGGCCCCATTCTTACCGATAGCGGCGGCTTTCAAGTATTTAGCCTGGGACACCTGCGCAAACTGAGCGAGGAGGGAGCGGCTTTCAAATCACACCTGGATGGCTCGGCCCATATGCTGACACCAGAAAGCGTGATGCGCATCGAGTCCGAGCTTGGCGCGGACATCATCCTGCCGCTGGATATCTGTGCCTCCTATCCCTGCTCTCACGAAGCGGCGCAGGAAGCGATGGAGATGACGCATCGCTGGGCCGAGCGTGCGCTGGTCGCCAAAGAACAGTATCGACCGGAACAAACGTTGTTCGGCATCGTGCAGGGCGCCTTCGAGCCAGAACTGCGGCGGCAAAGCGCATGCTACATTGGCAACCTGCCGTTTCCGGGCCTCTCCATCGGCGGGCTGTCGGTCGGCGAACCCAAGGCCGAAATGTGGGAGTTGTTGAGCGCTGTGACTCCCGAATTACCACGGGACAAGCCGCGCCATTTGTTAGGTGTGGGGTCGCCTGAAGACCTGGTGATGGGGGTCAGCCTCGGCATGGATATGTTCGATTGTGTCCTACCCACGCGCGTTGCTCGTCACGGCTGCCTCTTTACGCGCCAGGGACGGGTGAATATCAAGGCATCGCGTTTCTCGGCCCAGCATGGTCCGGTCGAAGAGGGCTGCGATTGCTACACCTGTCGCAATTACAGCGCGGCCTATGTTCATCACCTTGCCAGGGCTGAGGAACAATTGTATTATCGATTGGGGAGCATCCATAATATCCGCTTCATGCTGCGCCTTGCGAGTGAAATCCGGGCCAGCATTCTGGCCGGAACTTTCCCCGAATTTCGCGATACTTTTTTAGCGCAGTATGTTCCCACCTCGGAAAAGGTGCGCGAAGACCAGCGCGAAAAATGGAAAGCTGCGCGCTCTCGCTTATCCTGAAGGAACCATCAATGTCCGAATCCTATCGCTTCTTGAACACTGGCATCCAGCATGCCGCTATGAATATGGCTATCGACGAGGCTGTCCTGATGCATCACCTCGCAGGTGAGGCGCCTCCAACTCTGCGCGTCTTTCGCTGGTCGCAGCCGTCCATTTCCCTGGGACGCTTCCAGAGCATCGAACGCGAAATCCTGCGCGATGTGTGCGAGCAACAGGAAGTCGCGCTCGTACGCAGGCCAACCGGTGGTCGTGCCGTCTATCACTGCGATGAATTCACCTACAGCATTGTGATTGGGAAGCGCTTCGGCGTGCCGCCGGGCGTGGTGGCCGCCTATGCCTATCTCGCCCAGGGTTTGCTCGCCGCTCTCAACCTTTTAGGGGTGCGGGCCGAACTCAGCGATGAGCGTGTGAGCAAACATCCCTCAGCGGCCTGTTTCGCCTCCTCCACGCAGGCCGACCTCACCAGCGGCGGTTTCAAACTGGTCGGCAGCGCCCAGGTCTGGAGGGATGATGCGCTACTGCAACAGGGTTCGCTGCCGCTCGATGATCGTTCCGCCGAGTTCTTCGCCATGCTGCGCTTCCCTGATGAAGATGCCCGCCAGGAGGCGCTGGCCCAATATCGCGAAAAGACGACGCCGCTGCACACCTTCGTCCCCGGCGCATCCTGGAACGATGTCGCTCATGCGTTCCGCAGCGGTTTTGGTGAGGCTTTGCGAGTGGAGTTTGTGCCCGGCGAGTTGAGCGCTCCAGAGTGGGAAATGGCTCAGCAGTTGGTCGAGGAGAAGTATAGCAAGCTGGAGTGGCGGAGAGAGAGCATCAGTTTGACAGGGAGTGTATAATACCCCTCTTGTGACTCCCCGCTCAATACGTTATACTAACAGCATCAGAAAGCCGCGTAGTCAATCTTGTATTGGAGCGGCGCATCATCCGTTGGGCCCGCATGTCGCGCCCGAGAAGGAGTTAGTAAGGTATGAACTTAACTATAGATATTGCGCGACGCATCCTTGAAGCCAGCAAGCAGCGCGCCATAGAATTGCGCAGTCCTGTGAGCATCGCCATCGTCGATGCCGGCGGCCATCTGGTGCTTTTTGAGCGGATGATGTCCCCCTATGGGTGGGCTACCGGAAATATCAGCATTGCCAAGGCCAGTACCGCAGTGATGTTCAATCAGTCGACCGACGCCGTGGCCCAATGGGGTTCCGGCATCCCTGGCTTTGCCTCCAGCATGGCTAGCATGTCGCAGGGAAAATTCATCATGGCGGCAGGGGGGTGGCCTATTCGCCTCGGCGGAGCAACCATTGGCGGTATCGGTATAAGCGGCGGCAACGCACCCGGCCGTGATGATGATATCGCGCGTGCGGGTCTGGCGGCCCTGGAGGCCATGGCTCCTCCTGTTCCCGCCATGCAACCTATGCAGCAGTCGCAGTCGATAGGACAGGCTCAACCAAGGCCGCCTCTACAGCCAACGCCATCGTATCCGTCGATGCCGTCTCCTGCAAGCTCGCTCTACAACGCGCCCGTCAATCCCTCGCTGGCATCGCAAAATGTTCCAAATAGCACGCATCATCTCGATCTTGATCAGGATGGCTCTTATAGCTCCGAAGATCAGCAATTGCCGCCCGATCAGTATTATAATGAATCTCGTGGAGGCCAATCATGACACAAGCACCCACACCAGGGCCAGGAGGGAATGCAGCCGGAAAATCCAGTTCGGCCAGGCGCAGCCGCGCGAACCGCAATCGCCCGGTTCTCGTCACCTCAATGTCCGATGCACCCATCGAAGCGAAAGATGATAAAAAAGCGCAGGAACAGTTGACCTCGTCCGATGGCGATAGCGACACCGCCGCTGTGAACCAGGCAGTCGAGGAAACAAAGACCACCACTTCACTCCCTCGCCGCTTGCCGAAATTCTTTTCTACCGTCGGCAAGGCCGCAGAGAAGCCGGAAGTGGACCCTGCCCAGGCTCGCCTTGCCCGTGCCACCGCCGGGAAGGCTCCGGTCGTGGCAAAAGAAAGCAAACAGCAGGCCACCAGCGCGCCTGTTAAAAGCGCCCCGGCCAGAACGGTGTCGTCTCGTAGCGTACCCGCTCGCCCGGCAGGAGCATTCAAGATGAAATACCTCTTTGGTATGCTCCTGTACCTGATTATCGCGGACCTCATTGGCACATTTGAGACCAATTACCTGACCGTGAATAAAATGAATTATACGCTATTCTCGATAGGATCATTTCCTGTTACTCTGTCGACAGTCCTTTTCCTGTTGACGTTGATAGTTGTCTTAATTGTGCTGGCGCGCTTTGACCTCATCCCTCGCAATCTGGCCGGGTTTGGTGGCCAGCAGCCAGCACAACGCAAAACCAGTCAGACAAAGAGCACTTCTGAACCTGGAAGTATCAGGAATCAGCCACCAGCAATGAAGCAGGGAGTGAAAGGCGTCGATGACGACCTCTACCAGGAGTATCGCCAGCAGCAGCGCTACAACCAGCGCCGCGAACGGAAAAGGTAAAGGTAAAGGAGAACTACTATGCCTACACGTGTGATTATTGCTGATGACGAAACTATTCAGCGCATGGATTTGAAAGATGTTTTGACCAAGCAGGGGTATCTGGTAGTCGGTGAAGCAGGCGACGGTATAAGCGCCGTCAACCTCGCGCGCGAGTTGCGCCCTGACCTGGTCATTATGGATATTCGTATGCCTGATATGGATGGCATCACGGCAGCAGAAACGCTCACGCAGGAAAAAATAGCCCCTGTCCTGCTGCTCACGGCTTTTGGCGATCAACTACTGGTCGAGCGGGCCAAAGAAGCAGGCGTGGTCAACTATATCGTCAAGCCCTTACGAGAAAGTGAAGTGACCCCCGCCATCGAAGTTGCCCTGGCGCGCTATGGAGAATTTCGCGCTCTTGAAGAAAAGACACGCACGCTTACCGAGCAGCTAGAGACGCGCAAGGTCGTCGAACGCGCCAAGGGGTTGTTGATGGAGAAGCAGGGCCTGAGCGAGCAAGAGGCATTCCGCAAGATACAGAAGGCCAGCATGAATAATCGCAAGTCCATGCGCGAAGTTGCCGAGGCCATCCTGCTTACCAACGAGATGTAAGGACAGACAGCAATGTCTTCTGCGACCACTGTAGAGAACATGGTCATTATCGTCGGTATTCGTTTTCGCCCCGCGGGTCGTATCTACTACTTCGACCCGCAGGGAGGCGCCTATACGACGGGCCAATATGTCATCGTCGAAACGGTACGCGGTGTAGAAGCTGGTAGGGTCGTTATTGCTTCCAAGAAGATCGCCGCAAGCGAACTGAGCGACCCCTTAAAGCCTGTTCTGCGCCTGGCTACCGAAGACGAGTTGCGCATGATGCTCTCTTTCAAAGGGAAAGAGAAGGACGCGCTGGTGCAGTGTGCCAGGCATGTCGCGCAGCACCAGTTGCCCATGAAATTAGTCGAGGCCGAATATACGTTCGATGGCAGCCGCCTGACATTCTATTTCACCGCCGATGAACGCGTCGATTTCCGCGCCCTCGTGCGCGACCTGGCTGCTACATTTCGCACGCGCATCGAACTGCGTCAAATCGGCGCGCGCGACCAGGCCAAGCTGCAGGGTGGGGTAGGCCCATGTGGTAAAACCTTGTGTTGTAGCTCGTGGATCAGCGATTTTGGCGTTGTGTCTATCAAGATGGCCAAAGAGCAGGATTTACCGCTCAACCCCGCCAAAATCTCCGGCGTCTGTGGCCGCTTGCTGTGTTGCCTCTCATACGAAAACGAGAACTACATCCAGGCCAAACAGACCCTGCCACAGGTCGGCACCTTCCTCGATACTCCCAGTGGTAGAGGCAGGGTGGTTTCCATCAATGTACCGAAAGAATCGGTTGAGGTGATGCTGGAAAGCGGAGCCATCATACAGGTTCCCGTACAACCTCAACAGGATATAAACGATATGACCGGCGGCTGTGCCTCTTGTAGCGTCAAAACTGGTCGTGGCTGTGGCTCCTGTGGGGCTAACAATGTGACGACGAAAGGCTCTACCGACTCATCCGCTTGTGGCTGTGGCAAGACCGGTGGCTGCACCTGTGGCTCGAATGCCGGTGGGGGCGAATCTGAGGGTGGGGTGCTTGCGCCGCCCGGTGGTGGTGGTGGATGTGGTGGATGCAGGGTGGGACAAATACGGACTTCTCAAACCTACGACGCACGAACCATCATTGGTCAACAATAAAAGAGAGAGGTGCAAATATTTATGACATCGGATCAGGATGATTCTAGTTCTACATGGCAAAATCCAGGGGGCGCCGGTGATGAAAATGACTGGGATACCGCATTTGGCTATGACACTGCTCCCCCTGCTCAGAATGTACAGGCGCAGTTCGTCAATGCTGGTGTTGATTCGCAGGCAGAGGATGCCCATGCCGTCGACGAGGAACCGGATGCGGGCAAGGCTTCTTTCTTTACCTTCGAGTCATTGCGCAATTTTGGGCGCCTCTTCTCGCCCATTCTTATTCCTGTGCCGTTTGCCCTGCTCATCTTCCTCATCACCTATGTCGTCACGGGCAAGATGCAGTATTCTAACCTGCAGACCCTGCCACTGGCTCTTTTGTTGCTCGCTCTTGCCATCCTGCAGGGCACCATGCTTTACTACGTGGGCACCAATGACAGTCTCTGGTTCCTGTGCCTCTTTCTGGGCTACGCGCTCTTCCTGCTCGCCGGCACCTTTGCCCTTTTCGGCCTGCGCGGCGCTCTCATCCTTTTGATTATCTTATTACTCATCGTGCTGTTCTACGCGCGTCGTGGCTTTCGCATCGTATCTACCGGCTATGTCGAGGTCGTTTATTCCTTCGGCAGATACAACCGCACGCTCGATTCCGGCCCTGCGTTCCTCTGGCCCTGGGAAAAGGTTGTCCAGCGCGTCAGCATCAAGGAGAAAGTCTGGTCCACTCCCTTACAGGTTGTCAAAATCTCCCGCGATCAGGATGTGCGTCTCATCGCCACCATCTCTTTTCAGGTCGTGCCCGAAGACGCTTATCTTACTCTGACCGTTGAGAATTGGGAGGAAAGCCTGCATACGCTCTTTATTGGCGCTCTTCAAGCCCTGGTTAGCCAGCTCTCCCCTACCGATTTCACCGCCTGGCCGCAGGCTCAAGGTCAGCCTTTGCGCTCGTCTCACCCTCATGCATCCCTCGACCCAACCCAGGATACGCGCTGGGATCGTATTAATCATGCCCTTGCCTCGCGGACCCAGGATCGGGTAGCCGGTTGGGGAATCCAGGTCAACTGGGTACATATCCAGGATATTACCCTCATTCCTCATTTAATGCCCGTCACAACGCCCCCTCCTGGTATGCAAGCACAACCAAAAAGGCCTGTATCTCCCACTAACCATGCCCCGGGCCCCGGAGACCAGTCTGCGCAACCGCCCGTCAGGGCGGGAGCTCCGGCCTCGCAAGACTCCTCTGCCGGCGACGATGAGACGACGGTCGTAATAGATAACAATGCTGTGCAACAACAGGAGGCTCCATCCCAACCCGTATCCAGCGCCGATCCTCCCACCGCCCTTTCCTCCAGACCTCTCAGCCTGGGTTCACTGAAGGAACTCTATGAAGCTGTGCGGCAGAGTCGTATTACTGACCCTAACACTATTCGCAGTATCGCCCGTCAGTTCGAGGTCGTCTCTCAAGACTCACAGCTCAGCCAGAGTGTCGATTTCGACGCTGGACGCGCCGCAAGAACTCTCTATCAACGCGCCAAAACCATTGAGGACAATGCCCGGGCCGGTGTAGGCTCAAATGCCAAGCGCTGAGGGAATACGGCAAATTACTCTGAGGATGGGGCCGGTGATGAATTTTCAGAAGTAAAATCGGTCGTGTCATTCTGAGGGAAGTGAGGGAAGCTGGATGCTCTCCCGCGCAACTTCCTCGCTTCCCTCAGAATGACACGACTCACTGCTATTTACCGGTCAGCTAGCTATTCTATCGTATCGATGGTATTTCTCACTCCCAGCAGCGCATTATCCAGCCGTGTGATCAATTCCTGCATCGTCGTGGTTTTTTCTTGCTCGGCACGCACGAAGCGCGTGTATGGCGCAATCGCGTCCTGCACGCGACCCGTCGCGTTATTCAATTCTTTGTGGAATTGTTCCTTCATAGCCTCGTGCAAGCGCGTGCGCAGCTCCTCCATCTTCTCATCGAAGTCCCGTTTTGCCCGCGTGCGGCGTGCCGGTATAATATAGAGGCCCAGGCTCAGCAGCACCAGGCCTGCCAGTATTCCTGTCACATCCGCCGCCGCTGTCCCAACCGCCGCAACCACAATCGCTCCTAATCCAATCCCGCCTGCGCCAGCGATAGCCGCCTGCGCCACCGAATTGCGTAAATTCTGCGACAGCACCAGCGCCTCCGATTGGTGATCGTAGCTGTTCACAACCGTATGCGCCGTGCGCGCTACCGACTGCAACAATGTACGGCGGTTATAATCGAACTGCCTACCTATAGTTCCGACCATTTCGCTATCCCGCCGCGCGCTCACCTGACGTCGCCGGTCCAGGTACTCCATGATATCCTGCCACAGCCGGTGTTCATGTTCTACCAACCAGTCGATCAACTGCTGCACGGCATCATCAATGCGCGTCGCGCTATCGCCGATCACCTCCCGCTCGAATTCATCCCGCAGCCGGCTGGCCTGAATCAGGTCGAAAATACGCCCCAGGCGTATCGTATCATCGAAGAAACGATCACCGCGCCCGCGCATCGTCAGCACAATATTTTCAATTTCGCTCAAGCGATGCGCGAAATTTTGCTCCATATCCTCGCGATATAAGCGCAACTGATCTTCAATGGCGCTCACCGTTCGCGCATCTTCCGCCAGCAGGCTCGCCCGCTGCTCCACTACACTCCGGGTTTCCGCCAACAGGCGTTGCATCACACCCAGAGGGCTGAGCAATTTCAGCCGCACCCGTTCCACCTCGTCCAACTTTTTGAAAAGGTAATGTTCCAGCGCGCTAAATCCGCTTTCTTCCCAGAGGCGTATTGCCTCGTGCCCAACCGCCGTGTGCGATTGCTGCGATCGCAATGCCGAGACCGGGAATATCTCAGGCTCGAAACCCAGCAGGCTCTTACAATGCTCGTGCACGAAATCGACCACCTCCGCCAATCCCTCCGGCGTGCGCAGCAGATCGATTTTATTCAGCACAATCACAACCTTTTTGCCCCATGTGCGAATGCGCTCCATAAAAGCCCGTTCGCTCTCGGTAAAGGGCCTGTCCACCGAGGTCACGAACAGGATCAGGTCGCTGCGGGGTATAAAATCTTCTGTCAATCGTTCGTGCTCGCGCAGCACAGCGTTTACTCCCGGCGTATCTACAATGGTGATATCGCGCAGAAATTCAGCCGGATAATGCAATTCCGGCATTGCTCCATCGCGTAATCGCCTTGCGTCTTGCTCGCCAAAACGCAGCATCGTCACCTGGTTCGTTGTCGGTATGACGCCTTCCTCCAGCACATCAGCATGCAACAGCGCATTGATACAGGCCGATTTCCCTGCGTTGAACTCGCCCACCACAACCAGCAGGAACAGTTCATCCAGTGCCGTAATCACCTCGCGCAGTGTTGTAGAATATGTCTCAGCCTCCTCGAATCCCACCAGGCAGGCCTGTAGCTCCTGCGCAATTCTCCGCTCCTCCTGTAATACCTCACGCTGCCGTTGCTGTAAAACCGCTCCTATCATCGTGTTATGTATCGCTTTCCTTTGGCCCCGTCAGATCGGGTGCCCTTAAATTTATGCTCTTATATATATATAATATATCACTTTCGGAATGAGACGTGCCGGGCCGGGTCTTCAAGACTCTTGCTTCCCTCGTGCCAAAAGGTGTACACTCACTATCGGCTCTTGCGGATAATGGGAGCGATTTCTTCAACTCCATCATCGGGTTCCTGCACCCTATCTGGATGAGCGAGGAGCCTGCAAGAATATCTGGAGGACACGTCATGAGCGAACAGACCATCTATATTCTACTGTGCGAAGACCAGACGCTGATGCGTGAGGGCTTGCATACCGTTCTCGAACTTGAGCCAGACCTTGAGGTCGTGGCCGAAGCCACCAATGGCGAAGAGGCTATTCAAAAGTACAACGAACTGCAAAAGCAGGGTCGTGCGCCCGACATCGTGCTCATGGATATCCAGATGCCCCGTAAAAACGGCGTCCAGGCGACCGCGGCCATCACCACCGCGCATCCTGATGCCAGAGTCATCATCCTTACTACCTTCGACTATGAAGACTACGTCTTCGAAGCTATCAAAGCCGGTGCCGTGGGTTACTTGCTCAAGGATGTGCCGGCCGGTGAACTGACCGCTACCATCCGCAGGGTTTATGCAGGGGAGCCTTTCATTCAGCCGAAGGTCGCCAGCAAATTGCTCGTCGAATATGGACGTAGGGGAGCGCGTTCCGTCCCGCCTTCATCGAGCGGTGTAGCCGAAGAGGAATTGAGCGTGCGCGAAATTGAGGTCCTCAAATTGCTCGCCGCCGGAGCCAGCAATCGGGAAATAGCCGAAAGGCTTGTGCTGGCCGAGGGCACCGTCAAGAATCACGTCTCCAATATATTGGGCAAGCTCCATGCCGAAAACCGCACGCAGGCGGCGAATCTCGCGCGTGAGCGGAAGATTATATGAAATAACTGAAGAAAAGAAACGCGAGCCCGGCCGGACCCGCGTTTCTTTTCTTCAGGCGATCGATCATTGCTGACTGGCGACCGAGGCTAGTACGTTGTAGAAATTCACCAGGTTGGGCGTACCCAGCCCGGTCGCGAAATCCCACCCCGGAGTTGCGTTGAACCCCAGATTGTTCCCCTGCGTCACGTCGTAAAAAGCCGGGTGATTGCCAGCATGACTTGAGACGTAGTAGAACAGGCTGGGCCCGTAGAAAAACACATGGTAGTGTTGTATCAATGCCTCATTGACCAGCAGCATACCAGAGGCCCAGATGGGAGCCGCCGCGCTTGTGCCGCCGCCGCCGCCCTCGCCATCAGGGAAGGTTACCCACTGCCCTCCGAAGTAGAAGGCCAGATTCGCCGCTACCGCGGAGACGTCGGGTATCTGCCGGAACCCACGTGAAGCATCATTTTGCACTCCAGGACCTGTCTGCCAGGAAGGCTGGGGGAAGTAGTTGCTATTGCCGCCGCCACTGCCCCAGGAGTTCGTGCATTTGCTTAAGTCCGAGCCATCGGACCAGACGATCTCATCTGTGCGATTGCTCTGATTATCGACATGCAGCACGGTTCCTCCGACAGAAACGACGTTCGGATCAGTCGTTGGGAACTGCACAGAAAAGCTCTTGTAGACGCCATCGGCAAAAGCGCCGCAATCTCCGCTGGAGACGAAAACCGTCATATGCTCTAGCTGCGTCAGCATGCTCAGGCGCTGATCTAATGCCTTGAGATCATTCAGCGTTTCGGCGCTTTCGACTGCTCCCAGGCTGATGCTTACGACATTGCCTGCGCCAGCATTATTCGTGTTGTCATCGACGATTTGCTGGAGCTCATCTATCAGGCTGGCCGATGATGGCGTGCCGGTTTCATAATCGACGATATTGGCATTGCGGTCCAGGCCCTCGATCATTTCGATGTCCAGCACCGATTCACCTTCGGCCTGGGTGGGTGTGCCATCGATATCCTTCACCGCGATGTGGCCTTGAAATCCTACACACTGCCCATAGTTCTGAATATCGTCGGCGGTGGCCCCGTCGATCTCCACGAGGTTAATCGTCAGGTTTTCGCCGTGGTAGCCATTCTGATAGAATGGAGCATACCCATAGGCATCCGCGACATCCTTGGGGAACACCTGGTTGCTCGGCGGACTGCAATCCGCTTTGGTCTGCGCGTGAGTCTGGCCAGTGAGCGGGATGCTCTTGTTAAACACTACTCCTGTATGGAAAGGCATACCATAGTTATCGAGTCCCGTCACTGTGATCAGCTGGTTTGCAATAAACGTCGGCAGCTTCGGCGTGCTTGCCGGCGCATAGAAAGTGCGGCCCTGGTATTTGTGAATCACAAAGTGGGTCTGGAAGAGCGTGGCAATGGTCTTCGCCTTTGCGTCGACCTTCAAGTCAGTATGCAGTTTGCTCAGCGTCAGCTTAGCATCCTGGATACCAAGAAAAGCCTTGATCTGCTGGTAGGTTGCATCGCTGATGCCGATTGAATTTGCTTGTTTCTCAAGGTCCTGCCCCTTGCCCGAGCCGGTCTTATTCAACTGGCCCTGCTGACCTGCATTCACTTTGAATGTGAGGTCGACATGTAAAATGGTGTTATCGGGTAATGGGCCTGTCACAGGCGAATTGAGCGCAGCGGCGGGAATGTTCACCGTAACCGGGCTAAACTGGACCAGCGATGGGGCGGTGGGTGTAGGTGGCGTGTTTGAATTTGAGCCACCGCAGCTTACCAGGACGAATGTGATGAGCAGCAGCGCCAACGCGCCCAGGGTTGGTCGCCTATGCGAATTGTGTGGGGCTTGAAGCATCTGGAAAACTCTCCGTCTACTTGGCCAGATCGCATAATCCTTTTGACCTGGCTGGATAGAATAAGCTAATAACACAATGCGTAGAAGGTAGAAGGATACAGAAAAAGTCTTTGCTATTGCTCCTTTCTTGAGAAGCTAAATGTATATGCTTTATCATGTTAGCGATAGAATAACTGAAAAATAAACGTTTGCATAGTTCTTTTTTATCCTATGAAATGTGAAATGCTTCCCACTTTCCATGCAAACGATGCTGAGCGCTATTTTTGAAGGGTAACTATTCAGATAGGGTAAAGTCAGGAAGAACGGGATGACCCAGCAAGACCTGTTCCAAAGCCGTCAACAGCGCCAGCCCTTGTTTGCGCAAGGTCGAGAGATAGCCGCGGATGCGGCAGAAGGCTGTGGCTCCGGCA
>DATGLD010000041.1:0-134669 GCA_035294305.1 Ktedonobacteraceae bacterium
TAGATCCTTTCGTCACCTTCAGTAGGTAAGAGACCTGAAAGAAGATTGCGAAACTACGGCACACGTCCGGCGGGATGAGCGGATGCCTCAACGGGTGGGAAATACCGTGGATCGAAGGGGGTATTTTACCCATGCAAGTACGAAAGCACGGCGACCTTTCGACAATGCCAGCGGCAAATTTTAAAAGCGGACGGGTGCAGACGATGTACGACGAAGGAAACGACCCAGCAGAGCAAAACAACAACATGAATTCCGAAGATGTGGGCGAAATCACCGATATGGCAGCGTTGCTGGCAGAATCAACGACGCCCATCAATATCAAACGCGGCGATGTCGTAGAGGGCGTAATCGTGCGTATTGATCAGGACGAGATTCTGGTCGATATCGGCCTCAAATCAGAAGGCGTCCTCTCGACGAAAGAGCTACCTGCCAGCGGCTATGGCTCATTCAACGAATTGCACCTCAATGACAAGGTGCTGGTATATGTGATCCAGCCGGAGACGCCGGATGGGCATGCCCTGCTCTCGCTAAAGCGAGCCAACGCCGAGCGCCAGTGGCGCATCGCCGAGGAACAGTATAAGAACGCCGAACTGCTCAAAGCCCGCGTCATCGATTACAACAAAGGTGGGTTAATTGTCGATGTATCGGGCATCCGGGGCTTCGTGCCGATCTCCCAGATTCTCAACCTCAAGCGCGAAGAGGTGGCTTCGGGAGGCGATAATCAGGAGACGGCAGCCAAGCTGGCGAGCATGAAAGATAAGGAACTCCAGCTCAAAATCATCGAGATCAACCGTGCGCGCAACCGCCTGATTCTTTCAGAGCGGCTGGCCGTCCAGGAATGGCGGCAGAGGCGCCGGGAGGAACTGTTAGACGAGTTGAAACCAGGAGACATAAGGCATGGCGTTGTCAGCAACCTGGCGAACTTTGGCGCCTTTATTGACCTGGGGGGGGCTGATGGCCTGGTGCATATCAGCCAGCTGGCCTGGAGCCGCGTGAACCACCCCAGTGAAGTGCTCAAAGTTGGCCAGGAGGTGGAGGTTCAGGTACTCAGCGTCGATAAGGACAAGAAGAAGATTGCCCTGTCGATCAAGCGCGCTGAGGTAGACCCCTGGACGACGGTGGAGCAGCGTTACAAGGTGGGGCAGGTGGTAACGGGCACCATCACCAAGATTGCTCCGTTTGGGGCATTCGCCCGTATCGAGGATGGCATCGAGGGACTGATTCACCTGTCAGAGTTGACCCCTGGCATGGACCCAAAGACCAATCTGCACGAGGGGCAGCAACTTCAACTGCGTATCCTGCGCATTGACGCGGATCGCCGCCGTCTCGGTCTGAGCCTACGTCAAGCCGACGAACTGGATACCAAAGAGACAACCACCGAGACAGCGGCAGGAGAGGCCGAGACGCCCGCTGCCGGTGCTGCGAACGAACTGACAGGGATGTCATTAGAAGATTTACCGGTACGTCCAGAAGGTAATCCTCCAACGGCGGAGAAAGAGAAAGAAACCAGTCCATCCTCACGCCGCGAAAGCAGAGGTGAGCGGCGCGAACGGCAGGAACGCACCAACGAGAACCGGCTGCTCGGCAACCTACCACTGGAAGACGAAGGCGAAACAACTGCCATGGCCGAAGCATTTCGCGCGGCCGCCCGGCAGCGTTCCAAGGAAGAAACGGAGGGCGCTGAGGAATAGCTATTGCTCATTAGCTATGTTTCCGCACCTGAACAGTTGATCGCACGACCTCCCTACCGCTCATACACTAATGTATTGCGGTGAGGAGGTCGATTGTTTGACGGTAAGAAAGTTGAACCTTATACGTGAATAACAGCGTGTTGAAATACAAAGAAGGGATAAAGGATTGCTATCCTTGACGCTAAGTGATCGGTGTTGTATCATGAATCATACGCTTTACCTGAGCATCACAGAGGGCTCGGTTCCACCCTCTGCCACTGAAAGGGGGGTGACAAACAGGTGAACGATCGAGATAGGTTTGATAAGTTTACGGAGCGAGCCAGGAAGGTCCTGAGCCTGGCTCAAGAGGAGGCCCAGCGCTTCCAACACAACTACATCGGGACAGAACACCTTCTGCTCGGGCTGGTGCGCGAGGGTGAAGGCGTTGCTGCTAAAGTATTGAGTAATCTGGGCGTTGAACTGAACAAGGTTCGCAGCGCCGTTGAATTTATCATTGGCCGCGGAGATCGCATCGTGCTTGGTGAAATCGGCCTGACTCCACGTGCCAAAAAGGTGATCGAGCTGGCCGTCGATGAAGCGCGTCGCCTGAATCATCATTATATTGGGACAGAGCATCTTCTGCTAGGTCTGGTCCGCGAGGGTGAGGGCATTGCAGCCGGTGTGCTGGAAAGCCTCGGTGTAAATCTGGAGAAGGTCCGTACGCAGACCATCCAGGTACTCAGCCAGTCAGGTGCGCCACACGAACGGGACGCCAAGCATTCCAAAACCCCCACGATTGATCAGATGGGCATCGATCTTACGGCCGCGGCCCGCGCAGGGACACTTGATCCTGTCATCGGTCGTCATCAAGAGATCGAGCGAGTCATTCAAATACTCTCACGGCGCAATAAGAACAACCCGGCACTTATCGGTGAGCCTGGTGTCGGTAAAACCGCCATTGTCGAAGGGCTGGCGCAACGTCTCGTTGCCGGCGAGGTCCCCGAAACACTGGCCGGGAAACGTCTGCTGACACTGGATGTCGGTTCGCTTGTAGCAGGAACCAAGTATCGCGGTGAATTCGAAGAGCGCCTGAAAAAGATTATCGAGGAGATTCGCAATAGTCGCGACTGCATTATCTTCATTGATGAAGTACATACTCTGGTGGGCGCCGGTGCCGCGGAGGGTGCAGTTGATGCCGCCAACATTTTGAAGCCTGCTCTAGCGCGTGGCGAACTGCAATGCATAGGCGCAACTACGCTTGACGAGTATCGCAAGTATATCGAGCGCGACGCCGCCTTGCAACGCCGCTTCCAGGAAGTCATCGTCCGTGAACCCTCAATCGAGGAGACCCTTGAAATCCTCAAGGGCATTCGCGAGCGTTACGAGACACACCACCGCCTGATTATTACAGATGAGGCGCTTAAGGCGGCCACTGAAATGGCCAGCCGTTACATTACCGACCGTTTCATGCCTGACAAGGCCATTGACCTGATAGACGAAGCGGCCAGCCGCGTGCGCATGCAGAACTCCCTGGCACCTCTCAATCTCAAGGAAGCGATGAAAGGCCTGGAGTCGGTGCTGCGTGAAAAAGAGCAGGCCATCCAGCAACAAGAGTATGAACTGGCCGCGGAACTGCGCGACCGCGAAGTGAAACTGCGCGACCGCATCGCCAAGCTCGAATCGGGCTGGCATCGCGAACGCGGCAGTGAGAAGCCTTCCGTCGGTGAAGAGGAAATCGCCCAGATCGTTTCGATGTGGACCGGTATCCCCGTCATGCGCATCGCCCAGGAGGAGTCGCAGCGGCTGCTCCAGATGGAGGACGCACTGCATGCCCGCGTCATTGCGCAGAACGAAGCGATTGAAAAGATTTCTCGGGCCGTACGGCGCGCGCGTGCTGGCCTGAAGGACCCCAAACGTCCCATTGGATCGTTCATCTTCATGGGACCAACGGGCGTCGGGAAGACCGAGCTTGCGAAGGCCCTGGCCGAATTTATGTTCGGCAGTGAAGAGGCCCTCATCAAGATTGATATGTCTGAATTTATGGAGCGTCACGCGGCGGCTCGCCTGGTTGGTGCTCCTCCCGGGTATGTCGGTTACGAAGAGGGTGGCCAACTGACCGAGGCCGTGCGTCGTAAGTCATACAGCGTGATCCTGCTGGACGAGATCGAGAAAGCGCATCCCGACGTGTTCAACATGCTGCTCCAGATTCTGGAGGATGGCAAGCTGACCGACGCCAAGGGCCGCACGGTAGATTTCCGCAATACGATTGTGATCATGACTTCGAACGTCGGTGCTGCTCTCTTGAACAAGGAAGCATCCATCGGGTTCAAGCAGTCCAAGGATAAGGCGAAGGTCAACCAGAGCGAGTACGAGGCGATGAAGTCGAAGGTGCTTGGCGAATTGAAGAACACTTTCAAGCCTGAGTTCCTGAACCGTATCGATGAGGTCATCGTCTTCCATTCGCTGCGCATCGAGGAGATGTACTCCATCGTTGACCTGCTGCTCAATCGGGTGCGCATGCAACTGACCGAACAACAGTTGGAGCTGGTGATCCCGCAGGCGACCAAGGACTTCTTGATCGAGAAGGGCTTCGACCCGCAATATGGCGCGCGCCCATTGCGCCGCACCATTCAGAGGATGGTCGAAGACCCGCTGGCAGAAGGCCTCTTGCAGGGCAAATTCCATCCGGGAGACCTGGTGGAGGGAGTGGTCATCGACGATGAACTCGTACTGCAAGTGCGCAACCGCATCGAGCAGTTGCCCGCGCCCGCATCCGCTTCGCCCGAAGCCGCTCTCTCCGCTGGCAGCAGTGATGGTGGAAGCGAGTCAGCGCAAGGATAAGACTATTCAAGATAGAAAAACGGAAGTCCGGCGGACTTCCGTTTTTCTATCTTAGAAGCAGAATACGTTATCATGGCAAAACTACGTGTAAAATATGTCTGCCAGCAGTGCGGCGGCGAGCAGAGCAAATGGGTGGGCAAATGCCCCGACTGCGGCGCATGGAACACCCTGGAAGAAACAACAGAGGCCCCGCAAAGCGCGGTCCAGCAGCGACGGCCCGCCTCATTGGGCGGTTCTTCTATCGCCCAGGGTACCCAGATTCCGCTTATGCTGCCCGCTATCAAGCCACTGGCTCAGGAACGCATTTCGGTTGGATACCCCGAAATGGACCGCGTGCTGGGCGGAGGGCTGGTCGCGGGATCACTGATTCTGATTGGGGGAGAGCCTGGCATCGGCAAATCCACCCTGCTATTGCAAGTCGCGGGCAGCATCGCCGCGCGCACAGGCCCTGTGCTGTATGTCTCAGGAGAAGAATCGATTGAACAGGTCAAGATGCGCGCCGAGCGCCTGGATATCAGCGGTGAGCGGCTCTACCTGCTGGCATCCATCGAGCTTGAAACTATCGCCGACGCGCTCATACGCCTCAAACCCGCGCTCGTCGTGGTCGATTCCATTCAAACCATTCTCTCCGGCCACCTGACCTCGGCGCCCGGCAGCATCAGCCAGGTGCGCGAATGCACACTGCAACTGATGCAACTGGCAAAGAACACCGCGACCCCCATTTTTATCATCGGCCATGTCACTAAAGAGGGAACAGTGGCAGGTCCAAAAGCGTTGGAACACATCGCCGATGCCGTTCTCTATCTTGAAGGCGAACGCTATCACACGTACCGGCTGCTGCGCGGTGTCAAAAACCGCTTCGGAGCAACCCATGAGGTAGGTGTGTTCGAGATGCATGGAGATGGCCTGGCAGAGGTTTCCAATCCATCGGCCATTTTCTTGACCGACCGCGCCGTTGGGGCCACGGGTTCCGCGGTCGTCGTCAGTATGGAGGGGACACGTCCCTTATTGGTAGAGGTGCAGGCGCTCGTCACTCCCAGCAATTTCGGCAATGCCCGTTGCACCACCAATGGCATCGAGTATAGTCGCCTGCTCATGCTGCTCGCCGTCCTGACCAAGAGAGTGGGATTGGCCGTCGGCAGCCACGATGTCTACGCCAACGTCGTGGGTGGGTTTAACCTGGAAGAACCGGCTATCGACCTGGGAATCGCGGCTGCGATCGCTTCGAGCTACCGCGAGAAACACATTCCACCGGACCTGGCGCTCATCGGTGAGGTCGGACTTTCGGGCGAATTACGCGCGGTCAACCGCCTCGGCCTGCGTATACGTGAAGCGGCCAAACTCGGTTTCAAACGCTGCATCATCCCCAAGGCGGGAGGGGGAGCAAATGTGGCCAACGAATTAAAAGATGCCGGACTTCCGGCAGACTTTGAGATTTTCGCTTCTAGTTCACTTGCAGTTGCGATAGAAGTTGCGTTACACTAGAGAGTAACAGACCTTGTGCGCAATCTGACACGCCAATAATGAGGTTAGACGGGATAACCGAATTGGAGACCGAGGATGCAACTCGTTGAGCAACATATGATCAAACGCAACGATGCAGCCGCTTTTGCCTCCAAGAACCTCTACAACCTGGTAAACTATCTTATAACATTTTGCGTAAGGCATCCCCAAACGGATTTCCCAATGGGGTAGAGGCTGTGGCAGTACAGCCAATACGGATTGCCGTATGAACGAAGAGGTGACGCTCTTGCGAACATCTCCCCGATACTGTATACTCATTCTTCGTCAGGGTGTTTTTATAACGTCTTTTTAGATCAAAACGGGCGCGTTTTATGGTTCAGGACGGCAGAAAAGGTATCATTATCATGCTATTATCTTTCATCATCTTCATCATCACTGCCTGCGCTGTGATCTCCTGTCCCACGCTGCCCCTCACCGGTGCATCCCACAACAAAACAGCACCGAATTGGAGGACGAAGGGATGTCTGCAAAAACTATTGCCCGCATCGGCGGGTTTCTCGTCGCTATTATCATTGTCGTCGGGCTCTACTTCCTGGACCGGACCGAGTTTCCACAACCTCATCTGTGGTGGATGGTCGGCATTGCGGCTGGAAGCGCCGTTGTCGCATTCATCATAACCCCTTATATCACGGTTGTACCCTATCGCTGGATGCGTGAAACATCGGCCAGCGATCTGATCGCGGCGGTCATCGGGTTGATCGTCGGGCTCATCATATCGGTGTTACTCGCTATCCCACTGGCCAATCTTCCCGCTAACCTGGGGCATGTACTTCCTTTTGTAGGCGCGGTGGTCTTCAGCTTCCTGGGGGTGGCCCTGGCCGTGCAGCGCAAGAATGATATGGCGCACCTCTTCCAATCGGGTTTACTTCCTCGCCGCTCCAGAGAGCGCGACCGGGGAGACGAGGAGCACGATAAAGAGAACAACCGTCGTAAGGAACAGGAGAAAACGAGTACAACTTCTGAGTTCCAGCCTGTGACGCGCATTCTGCTGGATACCAGCGCAATTATCGATGGGCGCATTGCCGATATCAGTCAAACGGGATTTGTTTCCGGCGTTCTGGTGGTGCCGCGCTTTGTATTGAATGAATTACAACGCATTGCCGACTCGGCGGATGCCATGAGGCGCAATCGCGGCAGGCGCGGGCTGGAGATGCTTAACCGGCTGCAAAAAGATACAACCGTGCCGATCGAAATTACAGATGCCGAGGTGGAGGGTATCAGCGAGGTCGATAGTAAGCTGGTGAAACTGGCGCAGGATTGGCATTGCCCGATCATTACCAACGACTTTAATCTCAACCGGGTGGCCGAGCTACAGGGTGTGAAGGTGCTCAACATCAACGAGCTGGCAAACGCCGTCAAACCGGTGCTGCTTCCAGGTGAGGACATTTATATCAAAATCATGCAGGATGGTAAGGAGTTGGGCCAGGGCGTGGGCTACCTCGACGATGGCACCATGATTGTGGTCGAGGGAGGGCGACAGTATATGAATATGACCATCGAGGTCACGGTGACGCGTGTGCTGCAAACGGTTGCCGGCCGCATGATTTTCGCGCACCCAAAACAGACAGGCGGTGGCAATAGTTTGTCATCGCAACCATCCACAAAATCAAAGCAATTATGACCGAACTATGACGATGCAAGACAGGGTTGCTGCCGTTATCGTTGCCGCGGGTTCCAGCCGCCGTATGGAGGGCCACGATAAACTGTGGATTCCACTAGCCGGACGTATCACGCTGGCCCGCACTATTGATGTTTTTGAAGCCTCCACGGTGATAGATGCTATCGTGCTCGTGCTTTCCAAAGAGCGCATCGCCGAGGCTGAGAGACTCTGCCGGCAAGAAGGATGGCGTAAGATTGCCGGCATTGTGCCAGGCGGAATGCGCAGGCAAGACTCGGTACGCGCAGGACTCGATACGCTGGCACGAATGATGGAAGGGCCACCCTACACTGGACGCGATCAATCTGACCTTCCCTCAAAGGAGGGAGAGCCACAGGGGGTACCTCAATGCGACTGGGTGATGATTCATGACGGCGCGCGTCCGCTGGTCTCACCTGCCATACTGGAGGCAGGACTGAGAGCCGCGCAGGAATATGGAGCAGCGATTGCCGGTATGCCTGTGAAGGATACGATTAAGCAGGTGCGGCAGGGTATAGTGCATACGACATTTGATCGCTCGCAACTCTGGGCCGTGCAGACGCCACAGGTTTTCTCCTTTCAGCTTATATATGCCGCTCACCATGCGCCAGAGGCAGAACAGGATGTCACCGACGACGCGGCGCTGTTAGAGCGCCTGGGACAACCGGTGGCCATTTTTCCCGGCGCGTATACCAATATCAAGATTACCACGGTGGAAGACCTGACTATCGCGGAGGCGCTCCTGCGGCGACGAGATGCAATGGATGGAGAGATGCAATAATGGCGATGAGAGTTGGCTGCGGTTATGATGTTCACCCTTTCGCGACTGACCGACCTCTTGTGCTGGGAGGCGTGACTATCCCTTACGATCGTGGCCTCTCCGGACATTCTGACGCGGATGCGCTTATCCATGCTGTGGTGGACGCGCTGCTTGGGGCGGCGGCGCTCGGCGATATTGGCCACCACTTTCCCTCGAACGATGAGCGATGGGAAAATGCGTCCAGTTCTCTCTTTCTTGACTATACCCGCGATCTATTACGGCACCATGGATGGAAGATCAGTAACATCGATGCGACCATTGTGGCCGAACGCCCCAAAATGGCTCCCCATCTAGAGCCAATGCGCGCGCACCTGGCCGAACACTTGCACGTTCAGGTAGAACAGGTAAGCGTGAAGGCGACTACAACTGACGGGCTGGGGTTCGCGGGACGGCAGGAAGGTATCGCTTGCTACGCCGTGGCCCTGATCGAGAATTAACGGGCTTTCAGATATTTCGAGCAGCTCCTACGCAAACATATTAGCCCATTCACGGATATACCATGTTTTTACCATACCGTTCAGGACGAACGGATCACCCTTGATATACTCTTCGGCTGCCTCACGGGTAGTAAGTATACCCATCGTACTCAATGCCTCCTGTGGATTATCCAGGAAGGCGCCCGACATGAGGAGTGTGCCGCGCGCATGTAACTCTTTCGAACGCGCGATATGAGCCGCAATCAGTTCGGGAGCGCGCGCAAGAGCGTCATCAAAGGACTCATAGAGAGTCACAGCAAAAACGGCGTAGTACACGCGTTGCCGGACAATACTCATGACATTGCCCTCTTCTTTATTGTTCGTGATCATAGTAATCTCCTTTTCTTTGCTAGTAATAGTTTACCACCGACCAGTGACCAGAGTATATCCATAAGGCAGACTATCACTATAAGCAACTAACGCGTCGCATCCTCAGCAATAATACTGATACAGGTTACTGTCTTCTTCATGCTCGTTTAATTTAGTAGATGCCATGATGAAACGAGAGGCAATGGGGGGATGGCCTTCTAACAGCAACCTACATTATGTATTGGCATATTCTTATGTATTTGCCTGTGTAGATTTCTCTGACGACTTACGGCAAAAGTTGATACGTTGGCTTGCAGAACTGCGCGATTGATCATCCCCTCTCAAGGCCACACTTATTTTGAGGGGGAATCCTACATATGCAGAGATTACAAAGGCATAAACCCGGCCTGTGGATCCAAAGACGATACGCGCTGCATGCGTTAATGGCAGCAGGAATACTGGCACTGCTCTTCGCGACATTTGGTAGTAACATTGGGGCTCATGCCGCGTCCATCGCCTCGCCACAATCAAAATCGGCGGGCGACTGGACTACCTACCTGTATGACAAGAATCACAGTGGTTATAACAGTGCTGAGAAGATTATCAACCCGGGCTCGGCAAAGAATCTCAAGCAGCATTGGATGATTCCGGGGAAAAATACCATCTCTACACAGCCCGTTGTGACCAACGGCCTGGTCTATTGGGGCGCCTGGGATGGTAATGAGTACGCGACGCACCTGGATGGTAGCAAGGCCTGGACGACCTTCATCGGCAAAACGACGGATCCAAGTTGTGGGGGCGCTACGCTAGGCGTATTGAGCACAGGAACGGTAGCCAGGGTGAAAAGCGGCGGTAAAACGACTTCCATGTTGCTGGTAGGAGGAGGCGATGCGCAATTCTACGCCCTTAATGCCAATACGGGCGCGATACTCTGGAAGACGCGCCTGGGAACATCACCCGATAATATCATCTGGGCCTCGCCTGTCTATTACCAGGGCAGCGTTTACATCGGACTGGCATCTTTCGGAGATTGCCCGCTGGTACAAGGCAAAGTTTTTAAGCTAAAGGCGAGCAATGGCACTATCGAGAATACCTTTAACGTCGTGCCTGATGGCTGTACCGGCGCGGGGGTATGGGGCAGCGTGACGTATGACACCAGCGATAATTCACTTTACTTCGCCACTGGCAACGGCAACGTCTGCGGGCAATCGGAACCATACGCCGAGGCTATCGTCAAACTGAAAGCCTCCGACCTATCGGTCATAAGCTCCTGGCAGGTACCAAAGAGCCAACAGGTAAGCGATGGTGATTTTGGTTCTACTCCCACCCTCTTTACAGCCACTATTAATGGCTCGGTGCATAAGCTGGTGGGTGTCGGCAACAAGAATGGCTACTACTATGCCTTCGATCGCACGAACCTGAGCAAGGGTCCTGTCTGGGAAGACCAGGTTGCGATAGGTGGCTCCGGGCCTGAGAGTGGCCAGGGAACAATTTCACCCAGCGCCTGGGATGGTAAGATGCTCTACGTCGGCGGTGGTAACACAACCATCAAGGGACAGAATTGCCAGGGAGGATTGCGCGCTGTCAATCCGGCGACCGGAGCCTACATCTGGGAAAACTGCCTGACCGATGGACCGGCTATCGGGGCCGTTACAGTTGTACCCGGCGTTGTAGCGATTGGAGAAGGCACCGCCATTGACCTGATAGCCGCAGCGAATGGCAGCAACGTCTTCAAAGCCTGGGACAATAACAATCAATCGAAGTACTATGGAGCAGCTTCGATTTCAAATGGCGTGTTGTATATTGGCAATAAAGATGGAAATTTCTACGCCTATGGGACGTAGATAGGACCAGTCAGGTAAACGCCGGTTCTATAAAGAGAGCAGTCCGGACCAGGGTTACTCTCTGTGGCATCCAGCCTTCGGGTTGGATGAGGGTTGAAACATGGAGCATATTGCCATCATGAGAAAATCCTGGGGCTTCATTCCGAAGATCGCGTCCGGCGAAAAGATCCTTGAATCGCGCTGGTACAGGGCCAGATATGCTCCATGGGGGCGCATTGAACCGGGAGAGAACGTCTACTTCAAGAACGCCGGTGAACCGGTCACGCTGGTAGCAGAGGTCGAAAAGGTACACTATTTTTCCGGTCTTACGCCCGAAAAGGTGTCGCAGATTCTAGCAAACTATGCAAAGGATGCTGGGATTGAGGAGGAGAACATTCCGCAGTTTTTTGCACGTTTCAAACAAAAGCGCTACTGCATGTTGATCTACCTGAAAAATGCGCGCCGTGTAGAGCCATTTGAGATCAATAAGCAAGGATTCGGAGCAATGGCGGCGTGGATTTGCGTGGAGAACGTACACAACATTCAACTGTAGGGACAGCGGCTGGTGCCTGTCCAGGCCGGGGCGAGGACAGGGATCAGCCGCGTCCCTACAGTTGATACAGCGCATCGGTCTTGGCGGCCATGATAAAATCGTTGCGATGCAGGCCTCTGATTTTGTGTGTCCACCATGTGACCGTCACCTTACCCCATTCAGTGAGGATGGCGGGATGATGACCCTCTTCCTCAGCCAGATTGCCTACGAGGTTGGTAAAGGCGAGCGCGGCTACGAAGTCCTTAAAGGTGAAAACGCGCTGCAGCCGTTTGATGCCGTCAACTTCGATGACGTGCCACTCTGGGACTTGCGGCTGCAACCCGGTAATCTCCGCGTCTGTCAGGGTTGGCTCACCGCCCCGGCAGGCGGTACATTTCAACTGCGCCAGTTCTTCCATGGCTCTCAATCTCCCTCTATGCGTTGTCAATTGAGCTCTCTTCCTCGATGGAGACGGATGGTACTTTTTTCTTTTTGCGCTTCGCATGCCGGGCTTCTTCCTCCTGAGGGGTCAAGAGTTTCAGGACAGCCTGCTGGGGACTCATTGGTATTTGTTGTGCTATTTTATTTATTTCTTCAACGGGTAAGTCCGCCAGGAGATCATCCTTTGCTGATTTGGCCTTCTTTACCCCCTTGCCCGCGTTGCGTGCCACCGATTGAAACGTTTTCGGACCCAGAATGAGCAGTCCGATCACGAGAATCGGGAGGAGATCCAACAAGTGAAATCCCATAGTACCCTCCATCTTCGCCAGGTGATTGCATTACCCCATACATTCGCACATCGCTCTTCTATCATATCATACGGAAGAACCAGAAGAAGGGATAACAATTGCGCGAAATCTCCCCAAAAAATAAGAGCAGTCACGTTCTCTTTAGGTAGAGAGTGTACAAGAAGTCGCGAAGAGGCAGGATGGCTCAAATGCAGCCTCACGATAGGGCGGGCAAGGTAGGACGACTACCAGGCTCCTGCACTTGAGCCATCCTCGCTGGAGCGCGATGGGCGGTATTCAGTACCCAGGACTTCCCCCACACACCCCTTAATCTGGGTTCACCGGTCGTGCTTCCCCCAGGACAGCGACCGGTCTCTTTTTTCTATGCCTGTTGTTTTTCTATATGCAAGTTCTTCACCGATATGATATGCTCATTAGTGGAAAGCGTATGACGATGTGATAGTAAAAGTATCCGTGAATGATGGAACATTTAGCCGGTCGAGTAAATGACAGCGGAATCCCTCAGGAGAAATTTGTTCCAGAATCAGATCGTGGTGAACGTAGGTTACGGCAGGTAGCGGCCTGGCTCATCCTGTACTTGCTTCTGCAGGCCGAATTTGGCCTCGCCTGGGATAGGCGCTGGCATGATCTCGTCGGACGCGATCAGTTCTGGATACCCCCGCACATCACACTGTATAGCGGGATGGCCGGGGCAGGTTTCGTCACGCTACTCGTTGTGCTGCTAGATACTTTTCGTTACTATCAGGGCAAACCAGGCGTCGATGACGAAGCGACCATCAGCATCTTCGGCCTTTTCCATGCCCCACTGGGTTTTGTTCTGCTGGGCTTCGGCGCGCTCACCGACCTGGTAGCCGCCCCTCTCGACAATTACTGGCACGAACTTTACGGTATCGACCTGACGCTGTGGTCGCCTTTTCATGTGATGGGCACTATCGGTGGAATTATTGCCGGATTGGGGCTGATCTACCTCTTTGCATCCGAGGCCGCCATCGAGCGAGCATACGACCATCCTGGCCACGGGTTCCTGGGACTGCTTCCGATAGAAATAGGGGCTATGATTGCCCTCGCAGCGGTGATGGAATTCATCCTGCCGGCGCTCACAACTTTCGTGCCCATTACTGCCGGTTCAGCGCAGATTCCAACCTATGCCATGCCACTTGCTCTGGCAGGCGCGGGCTGCCTGCTCAGCATCCAGCGCCTGACTGGCAAAACCGGCGCGGCAACGCTCACGGCTCTCATGGTATGGATTGAGTCGCTAGCGACCCAGACCACCATACCCACTGCACTCAATCTCGTTGTGCCTCGAACTGGCTATGTTTATCGCTACAACACCGGTCCTGTTTTCAATCTGACTATTGCGCTGGTACCATGTATCTTCCTGATAACGGCTCTCATCATAGATGGACTGGCACTTTTGGGGCAACGCGGCAAAACCATACCTCGCCTTCTGCGAGGTACCTGGCTGCCAGGGGTAATGATCGGGATACTGGCTGCGCTGGTTCCACCCTTCCTCGTGCAACTCCAGATGGCCTCCAGCCTGCCATACGAGGGCTCTCAAGTCTTGCAGCCAGGCTGGTTCAACACCCTGCTCGGATTGCCGGTTGCGCTCGCGGCAGGACTACTTGGAGCTTTTCTGGGAGCATTTTTCGGGGACATCTGGCATTGGAACAGGCGTTAATCAGGAGAACATTCCATGTATAGAATTGGCATATATGGTGTGGCAATCTTATTAACACTCAGGCTCGGCTCAGGGACGGCGCTCGCGACAAATGGCGTACAATCAACACAAGGGCAATCCTTACAAGCCGGTCCGTACCTCGTACAGGTCACGCTCTCACAGAACCCACCCTCCGTTGGGCAAACCTTCACTATCACAGTCGTTTCTCAGGATGATCTGGCGCTGGCAGGCCGCGTCATTGCTGAGCCTGAAAACGGCACCGATGCTATTCCAGCACATGCGAACCTGAATGCGCCGCCAGATCACCCCGGCACACTTGTAGGGATTTTGAGTCTTTCTGTACGTGGCGACTGGCGTCTCATCTTCGAATTCAACGGCCCGCTGGGACCTGCTTCCGCCTCACTTTCTATCACTGCCCAGGTTCCGTTTGATATGCCAACCTGGCTCGGATGGCTCATCGGCCTTATTCCCCTGGCCCTCTTTCTGTGGTGGCTCTGGCGTCAGGGACACTATCGCCACCAACTACTGGAACACACAGGCCAGGAGAAACCGGGCCCAGGTGAGCAGGGCCTTTAACCTTGCTCAATGGCAGGGCAGACAGTAACCGGTGCGCGAATAGGTAGGATTGGCGATGATGGGAGTACCGGCAGGTACTTCCATCCAGACATATTTGCTGCCAGCGAGGAGACCGGCGATTTGCTGGTGCAGGTCCGTAAAGTTTTGCGTGTTCCAATCATGCTGTGCGTTCTTAAAGATAAGATTTGCTACTGGTCTTTTACTAGTCTCACCACACGGTTGGCTACCTCAAACGCAAAGATGCGCACGGCTATACTTGCATTCGCTTACTCTCTTATAATCTTCTCAGCCTGTTCACAGCTTGAATTCAAGAAGATATGTTAGACTTTTTGATAAGAAGAAGCCCGATATACCTTCTTGAGTAGGCCGCACAGGGAAGAAGATGGAGTATGAACACTTTACATACTTTGATACCTCTCGAGAGAGGATATTCCTCGCCTGCTGTCCTGGATAAAACAGCAGCCTCGTCTATAAGTGCTGAATTATACTTCCGTGGCAACGCCGGGTTGCAGAAGCAACTCAATACATTGCGGCAGCTGATGCAAGAAAAGGATGCGTCCCTCTACCAGCACTCGCGCCGTGTACAACAATTTGCTCGTCACCTCGCACAAAAACTTGCGCTGGCCGCATCTGAAGTGAGGGCCATCGAGCAGGCGGCGTTGTTTCACGATCTCGGTAAAATCCTCATCGATGATGCACTGCTCCAGAAACCATCACCGCTGACCACGAGGGAATTCGAGCAAATGAAGCAGCATCCAGCATATGGCACAATGCTGCTCAGGCAAATAGGAGCGCCGGAAGAGGTGGTACTGCTGGTATACCACCACCACGAACGCTGGGATGGACGTGGGTATCCCATGGGCTTGCAGGGTGAGGCAATTCCACTGGGGGCACGCATTATCGGTATTGCCGATGCATTTGATGCAATGACCGCCTCTCGCCCCTACTTGGTCAGGCGTACGGAGGAACAGGCGCTGGCGGAGCTGCGTAGATGCGCGGGAACGCAATTCGATCCCACTTTGACCAACCTCTTTTGCGGCAGCATGCAATCGAAATTGCTTCATATGCAACCGGCCTATGCTCTGTGATTGACACGCGGGCGAGGACAGGCACCAGGCGCTATCCCTACAGGGGCCTCCTCGGTCACTAACCAGAAATCGCGCGGGAATGTTGAATGGCGGGAATCGTTCACGCTCCCGCCCCGGCCATGAAAGGGACTGCCAGCGTTCTGCACGGAAAACGGATTATGACCGGAGACGGGGTGTCAACCATGAACGCAGGGTTGGCACCACATATTTTGCCTGCATGGCCTGAATGTGATCAAGCCCATCGAGTACTTGCACATCCCAGCCCAGGTCGTGGAGCTGTGCCTGTCCCTGTACAATTGGACCCGCTAAGCTCACATACACGTTCTCCCAGCTTTTAGGGTACTGGATCTCGTCCTTCGAACCGGCAAAGCAGAGGCGAGGACAGGTGAGCCGCGCCTGGACAGCACGGTCGTCAAATCCCTGCAAAGCCTGGTACAGAGTAACAAAAGGTGTCGCTTAGCCCCTGGATCAACGATTGGCCCAGAGCCGGATCAGTGCCATATTGTCGCATTTGCTCGGCCAGCGGCAAAGCTATTACGGCTTTGGAGAAAAGGCGCGAGGAACTGACCAGGACAAGCTGGTCATGCATCGAAGCCTTTACCAGCTTTCAACACTACGTGAGCGAGTTTGGCCCGCAGCACGGCTTTGGGTCCAGGTGAGGTTATGATGAACCTGGCTCTAATGAACCCTCATAGGGGCCAAAAGTGGCTATGCTACGTTTATTTTGGCAGACAAGGGAGTATATTTGTGATATGCTGAGGTGTGCGTATGTATAAGGATTTGACTAGAGGATCGTTTTCACCAATGCAAACTATAGCCGATCGCAGCCCAAATAACGTTCGTTCGCAAACGCGCGCGATTGCCGTGTTAGCGGTCATTCTTTTTGCATTCGCGGGACTCATCAGCGGTTTTGCTGCCGGCGCATTTATTCATCCGAAGACAGGAACGACGACGGGCAACTCAGGTTCTCATACGGGGCAGGCCGCACCTCAAAAGACGCAGACGGCGGCCAGCACAAAAACAATTCACCCCTCGCCTATCTATTGGCCGCAGATTCTCCAGGAACCTCCAGGCGCCGAGAAAGCAGATGGCACTACTGCGTACATACTCTCTATCCAGGTGGTGAGCGAAACCAAAGACCAGAAGGCAGGTCCTCCTATCCATGCCGCCGGTATTACCTGTAAGATGTGGCTGACAAAAAATAGCAATGTTAATAATGACCTGAAGATGGATAACTATAAGAGGCTCAAAGCGGTTGATACTCTTTCACAACCGCTTCCTGGAGAAATAGCGGGAGCGCTGAACTTTAACGACAATTCTTCGCAGGTACAGACCACAAACGCTGCCGGGCAGGTGACATGGAACTACAGCATAGCCAATTCAGTTGGGCATGGCCAGTACTACCTGGTTATCCTGGCGGATTGGAATGGAATCCACTACAATTGGTACTGGATAGGGATCACCGTCATAAAGGAAGATTAGCGATCCCCCGCAAAATGCCCAGCACGAACTGCGCGAACTTAGCACGCGCGGCATTCGCGACGCTCAACACATCCTCATGCATGATCTCTTCCGTATCGTCGCCGGTCGCCATGTTGGTAATGAGGCTGATCCCCAGAACGCGCATCGCCATGTGACGGGCGACAACGACTTCGGGCGCAGTTGACATTCCTACGGCATCCGCGCCAATGGCCCGCAGGAAACGTAGTTCCGCGCCTGTTTCATAGCTTGGACCACCAACCATAGCATAAATACCTTCATGCAGTGCGATCTCTGGCTGCGCAGCGGCTACCTTCTGCGCCAGTGCACGCAAGCCCGCATCATAGGCTCTGGCTAAAGGTGGGAAGCGCTGGCCCAGGCGTTCATCATTCGGCCCTACGAGGGGATTCATCCCTACCAGCCCTGGAAGATTGATATGGTCGCGGATGAGCATGAAATCGCCGGCTGCATAGGCAGGATTTACGCCGCCCGCCGCGTTCGTCACGATCAATGTGTGCGCGCCAAGCGTGCGCATAACGCGCATGGGAAAGGTCAGTGCTTGCGGCGCATAGCCTTCATAGAGATGAAAGCGTCCCTGCATGACTACGACCGGGACGTTTTCTAAGGTTCCCAGCAGCAGGCGGCCCAAGTGACCGGGAGCAGTTGAACGCGCGAAATGCGGAATCTCTTCATAGGGAATGGCGGTGGCATCGCTTAAATCGCCGGCCAGGTCTCCAAGGCCAGAACCAAGGATAAGCGCTACGTCGGGACGCAGGGGCGCGCGTAGTTGAATAGCTGCCGCCGCTTCGCTTATTTGGTCGTAGAGTTCCATAGCCATTCTTCCTCAATAGCAATCGTATGCCTGCCTGCCACTGCTGTGGGAACACTGCCTTGTGCCTGTCCTCGTTGGACGACCGGGACAGGTACCAGACCTGTCCCTACAGGCGTCAAACGCCTGTGGCCAAGCCTTCGCGTGCGAGCTGCGTATAGATCAAGGTGGTAGAGATATGAGCATGGCCGAGCAGTTCCTGCACAGAGCGCAGTTCCATGCCACCTTGAAGCATCAGAATAGCAAACGAGTGCCGCAACATATGTGGTGTGATGGTGATGATGCCAGCCTGGCGCGCGTAGCCCTTGATAATCAGCCAGAAACCCTGCCGGGTGAGGCGCTCGCCATGATGATTGACGAACAAAGCCTGCTCCTGCGGATGACGGGTCAGGAGGCCTGGACGGGCCAGTTCCAGGTATTGTTTTGTGGCCTCCACGGCAATGGCGGAAAGCGGCAAGACGCGCTCACGCCGGACGCGGCCATTACGCCCCGGGCAGACAATTGTAGCTTTCGCAGCATCGAAATCGTCCAGGTTCAGCGATACAAGCTCACCAACACGCATACCGGTAGCATAGAGCATGTGGAGCATAGCGAAATCGCGCTTCCCTCCCGGAGTCTCGACCTCCAACTGCCGGAAGAGGCTGGCAAGCTGCGCGGCGTTCAAGACATGTGGCAGCTCCTTCTGTATGCGCGGGGCCTCCAGGCTCTCGATAGGATCAGCGATAATCAGGCCACTGCTGCGCATATAGCGGAAGAAGGTTTTCAAGGCCGCCAGCTTACGGGCTATGGTGGTTGGACGATAGGCCTGGCCCTCGCGCATTTCCAGCAGATACGCTGCTATATGTTCGCGCGTGACCTGCTGCCAGTTTTCCACTTTCTGTCGTCTGAGGTAGAGGCAGACCTGGTTCAGATCATTGCGATAGGCCGCGATTGTGTTATGATTGGTGCTATCTCGTCCCTGTTCCCTCACAGAAAGCGAGGCAATATACTCATCAACGACGTCTTCTAACATAGAACACTTCCGTTTATTTATTACAGATTACGCATTAAGAAATACTCGGAGGGGCGATTCTACCCCAGGACAACCGCCCGGATTGCCGTGACCCATTGTGTGATAACAGTGCCAGGCAAAAGAAAAGGCTATAAGTTACGGCCATGGTCATTATAAGCGATGAGGCGATGGAGGGCAAGTAGGAGAAGGCTGGTGATTCCCCAGCAGTATCCACCCCAGGACGAGGAGAAGCCTACGGCGCCCGGGCGGTGGGCAGCGGGGCCTCGCTGCCCACCGCCGGGTAAATCGCCCTCAACCACTGGGGAGGGGAAATCAGATTTTTTCCAGAAGTGCTATAATGAATTACCATTCTGTTCTGCCTCGCACGCAGATTCTTCGCTATGCTCAGAATGACACAGGGGCGGTAGATTCGAGCGATGATCTCCGTCCTTCGATACATATGGCACTTATCCGTCCTGCCAAGCCGACGTGCTGAATAAACCCGCACGCTCCATGGCTGAGTGCGCTAGCACCGAGACAGGACGAGAGGAGAGGACAAGGAGTAACACAAGAGATGGGTAAATTACAGGACCTGTTTACGCAGGTACGCCGGGCACAAAGTAGCGGCGGAATAGGGTTTGTCGGTAAAAGTAAATCGATGGTGAAACCACGCGCCGCCGCCTTGATTGTCGCCTTGAACAATTTCGATGCAGGAACGGCAGAAGCAGCTGTTAAAGCTGGAGCGGATGGGTTGCTGTTCAACTGGGATGGCAAAGGGAATGCAAGCGCGCTTGAGACGCTGCAAAAAACGATAGAGGCCGCTCAAACCGGTAACGAAAATCTCATTTGCGGCCTAGAGATCACCGGCGGCTGGAACAAATTGGAGCCCAGAGACATCGAGCACTTAAAGAAACTGGGGTTGAGTTTTGTAATAATTCCGCTACAGGCCCCGGCACGTTTGTTGGCGCTGAAAATAAAGGACCTGGAACTGGCCGTTTCCGTGCCTATGCGCGAAGGGGATATGTATCCGGTCTATATACGCAATTTGACCGCATTTGACAATATCGCGGCAGTTTTACTGGATTTCGGGCTGTCAGATGAGGTCAGCACGATGACTATCGAGGATATGCTGCGCTACCGCGCGGTGCGTGAGGCGGTACGCTTTCCCGCGCTGCTCAACGTGAGCGAAAACATCGACGAAGATGATGCTTTCACCCTCACGACATTGGGCGTGCAGGCGGTGGTCCTGACGGCTGGTGATAGCGAAACAAAGATGGGCCAGCAAATCCAGTCGCTGCGCGAAGTCCTTGAAAAGGTACACGAGGACGAGAAAGAGTCCTCAAATATGTCCGGGAGGGGATAAGACTATAGGGGCCAGCTTGATCGCTCCCCCGGCCGGGGAGCGATCAAGCTGGCCCCTACTTCACTTGCCAATAGAGTTGGCGGCGTGGGATGCGCTGCAGGTTTTTTTTTGTCTCCTGCCAGACCGAGAGGGGATTGGCATTATTGCGCCAGAAGTAATAGCAGCCCAGTTCATCGGGGTCGGCGCTTAGAATCTGAGTGAAGGCTGTGTCGAGCTCTTTCTGGCTCTCCTCGTCCAGATTGAAATTTTGTAACCAGAGCTGGCTGCGTTTCCCCTGCCGGCGAGCAATAGTGACGAGCTCTTGACTCCATTGGCCAACAGACGTCACATCCTCGTTCAGTAAATTCCAGAACAGGTGACAACCGATTGTATCCAGATCCGAAATGGTGGCAATATCTTCAATCTGCGATGTATCCTGCGGCAGCAGAACGATGGTTGTTTTGATGTTGCTATCAACGCGCTTGACACAGGAGCACAACTCACCCAGGAACTCGATCATGGAGCGCCGGCGAAAACGCTGGATATCGGTCACATCGGGACAGAGCGCCCGGCAAACCGAGCAAAAACAGGTGACTTCGAGGCCACGCGGCTCATCGATCAGAATACCGTTGACCGGATACGAGGTGAGGTAATGTTCGATTTCCTTGAAGAGCCAGGAGCGAAAAGACTGGTGATTGAAACAGGTGATATCATGATATCGTCCATGACGGTCCATTACACGCGATTGCGGATGACGAAATGTATACCAGCTGGGAACAAACGAGGGGCCCGCGAACAGATTGCCATGGCGACCAGGACTTACATGCACCTTCAAACCCGCGTCCTGCGCCTGCCGCAGACCGCGCTCCATATCGCGTTGCAGGCGCTGCTCTTCCTGTTCGTGAATGGTATAGAGAATGCTGCTTGCTCCTGCGGAGCGAATTTGCTCAAAATCCTGTTTCACAATACCGGTGTGTAACAACGGATGAAAATATGCGACGATTATGTCCATGTGACCTGCTAAACTACCAGAGATAGGCAATAATAAACAACATAGGAGAAAATGGTAAATAGATTCACCTTCTACATGCTCAAGTATAACATAGTTTCGGCACAGACTCGCGTACTATAGGTAATTGGTAATCAGGAATTTAATTCTATAGGCCATTCCGCCCTCATGCTTGACAAGTTTCTGATTTCTATGCACAATGCACGCATGAGTCACGCACAGCAAGCACGAACCCCTGGCAGCGTTTGCTTCGTCCGGGCGTATGCCAAGATCAATCTGACGCTTGATATTTTAGGCCGCCGGGCCGACGGCTATCACGACCTGGCAACAGTGATGCAGACTGTTGATCTCTATGACACCCTCTGCCTGACTGCTACAGGTGATGACGGGATCAGCTTGATCTGTACGACACCCGAATTGAGCAACGATGAAAACCTGGCCGTGCGCGCCGCGCGGCTAGTACACCAGCGCTTTGCTCTGAAGCAGGGGATTGGCATCGAACTGTACAAGCGTATTCCCACGGCGGCCGGGCTGGGCGGGGGAAGTAGTGACGCAGCTGCTGTCTTGCTTGCCTTGCGGCAGTGGTTGCAATTACCGCTATCCGCATCAGAGCTGCTGGATATAGCAGCGGCCCTGGGTTCGGATGTGCCGTTCTTTTTAACAGGTGGGCTTGCGCTCTGTGAGGGACGTGGCGAACGTGTGACAGCGCTCGCTCCTTACTGGCCACCCACAATGCGCTGGCTGCTACTGCTTAAACCGCCAATCGGCGTGTCAACGGCGGCAGTTTTCCGCGCCTTACCTGCCAGCGACTACACGGACGGCTCTCATACCGGCGCTGTTTGCGCCGCGTTTGAGGCCAGGAGTACACCGCGCTTGGGAGACCTGTACAACGGCCTGGAACGCTGTGTACTGGAAACATATCCAGAGGTTGCCAGGGCCAGGGAGGGCCTGTTGGATGCAGGTGCCCCATGTGTACGGCTTTCTGGAAGCGGGCCGACGCTTTTTGCACCGTTTCCTGAGCTTCTGCGCGCCAGGCAGGTGCAGGAAGATATGCAGGCCCAGGGATATGATGTATACCTGTCGCGTGCGATACATCCCGACGCCGGGAATGTATGGATTTGTTAACCTGTAGGAACCGATAGTGGATTTGACAAATTAATCCGGCAACCCACAGGCCAATCAACCGGCGGTGGACACGATGAAGCGGTTCCGACAGATAAAGCGAATGTAAGGAGGCAACTTTACTATGGCAGATTTGTACTATTGTGTGAAATGTAAAACAAAGCGGGAGATGAAAGACCCGCAGAAGGTGACCATGAAGAATGGGAAGCCGGCTCTCAAGGGTCAGTGCTCCGTCTGCGGCACGACGATCAACACGATCCTCAGCTCTGAAAAGAAGGCATAAGCATTATCTCTCGCACTTTAGTTTCTCGCTTACTGTCGGGGCAGTAAGCGAGAAACTAAAGTGCGAGAGATAGAGTCCCACAAAAAATTGGTCGCGATTCGATCGAAGGAGAAAACGCTGCGCCAGCGCATCATTACCGCACTGTGTCTTATATTACGCATTCCTTTTGCGCTGCTGAATGGCATATCCCTGTTCTTTCGCCCACGCACGCGTCGCGGCCCACAGAACATCGCAGTCATTAAACCGTGTTGCCTGGGCGACCTGTTGATGACAACGCCGTTGCTGGACGTTATCCATTCCGCCTACCCGGACGCAAGAATTACCTATGTAGCAGGTTCGTGGTCGAAAGT
The DNA here is from genome assembly GCA_035294305.1 of Ktedonobacteraceae bacterium. Taxonomy (GTDB): domain Bacteria; phylum Chloroflexota; class Ktedonobacteria; order Ktedonobacterales; family Ktedonobacteraceae; genus DASRBN01. The sequence goes on from DATGLD010000041.1 coordinate 23,128, forward strand.
AGTGCCTGAACACCACCAGGCAATCAGCGCTATCATCGACTGCGGCAGCACAGGCATTCCCGGTCGCTACAGTTTATCTGACTATATGAAACTGGCACGCAGGCTGCGCGGCTATCATTTCGATCTCGCCTTTGTTCTTGACCGCTCTCCTATGATGACGTTGCTGCCCTGGCTTGCCGGTATACCGCGTCGCGTCGGGCCTGATAGTCTCGGACGTGGCTTTTCGCTCACCACACGCGTACCCGTTTCCACTTCACCAAACGAGCTACAGCACGAGGCCGAAATTTCCCTGAATCTTGCCCGAGCTATCGGACTGCCTGTTCGCGAGCCTCGTATGCGGTTTGAACCCACGGCAGAGGAAAGGCGGGGTGCTTTAGGCTCTTCTCATATGCAGGTAGCAATATTGCCGGGTGGTGGTAGCAACCCGGGCATGGAATTGACCGCCAAACGCTGGCCCCTGGATCGCTACCGGGAACTGGCAAGACGGCTGGTGCGAGAGCTGGATGTCGAAGTGTTGCTGATCGGCGGGCCAGAGGATGCAGAGCTGAACGCGCGGCTGCTGGAGGGTCTTGACGTGCCAGAGGGCAGCGTCAAAAACATCGCGGGCAAAACCAGCTTCGGAGAACTGGCGGCGCAGCTAGAACGTTGCGCGCTCTTTATCGGCAATGATAGCAGCCCTATGCACCTGGCCGCTGCCGTGGGCACTCCGGTGATCGCCATTTTCGGGCCTACCAGCCCGCAAGAGTATGGGCCTTATCCACCAGATGATCCCATGCATGTCTCTTTATGGCATCCCGCATCGGCACAACCGTGTTTCTTCATGGGCAAGATGCGGAGCAGCGAGGGATGCAGGTGTATTGAGTCCGTGACGCTTGACGAAGTGTGGCAGGCAGTGCAGCAGATCATTTCTGGCATTCAAAGCAAAGAGGTCGCACATTGAAACGCCTGCTCCGTACAATTATGTTATTGCTGGTACGCCTGGTGGGTATGCCTGGCGCGTGGGCTGCCTCGAAGCATGCCAGAAAGCCTCTTTCCGCAGCGCCGCGCATCCTGTTGATACGCCCGGATCACCTGGGTGATATGGTATTGACCACGCCGGTGCTGCACGCTTTGAAGCAGCATGCACCTGATGCGCAGATCACTATGATGGTTGGGCCGTGGTCAAGCGCGATAGTTGCGCGTCACGCTGACATCGATCACCTGCTGACCTGCCCATTCCCCGGCTTTCAACGCGCCCCGCAACCAGCACTGGCCCCATATATCCTCTTATGGACAACCGCGAAGCAGTTGCGGCTCCGGCAGTATGATGTGGCCATTAACCTGCGTCCCGATTTCTGGTGGGGCGCCGCTTTGATATATCTTGCGCGCATCCCACGCCGCGCCGGCTACGCTCTTGAGCCGGGCAAACCTTTCCTGACAGGCGCGCTGCCATTCCACTCGCCTGAGCATGCCACCGTCTCCAACCTGCGGCTGGCCAGCGCCGCTCTAGAAATGCTGGGCTATTCCCCGCTGGAAGAACCTCTTTCGCCGGAGAGATACCCATTACAGTTTGTTCCTAGCGAGGAGGAGCAGCAGTGGGCGACAAAACGATTGAGCGGCGAGGGCATTGACCCGGAAACCCCTTTCATCATCATTCATCCGGGAACTGGAGCGCCTGTCAAGCTATGGCGTACTGAGGCATGGGCCAGTTGCGCGGACGCACTCGTAAACTCACCACAATGCGCGAGGCCGGCGCGCATCATACTGACGGGCAGCAGGAATGAGCGATCTATGCTGGAAGAGATTGCGAGAAAAATGACCTCGCCTGCTATAATAGTAACAGACGCGACGGTGGGCCAGCTGGCGGCACTGCTGAGTCGAGCGCAGATGGTGCTGGCCGTCGATAACGGCCCGGCGCATATCGCGGTGGCACAGGGAACGCCAACGGTGGAACTCTTCGGGCCAACCGACCAGCGCATTTTTGGTCCCTGGGGTGCGGCGGAAAAGCATGTCGTACTCGCATCCACGGCGCGCTGCCCAACCTGCCCGGCTATTCCTTGCGGGCGCCTGGAATTTTCTCCATCGGAACTACCGGCTCATCCCTGCGTCCGGCTCATCAGCGAACAACAGGTGCTGGCCGGGGCTGAAAAGTTTAGAGTATGTTAGCAAAAGAGCAAGTAGACCTGGATACTTATGGCTACCCGTTCCCGCCGGATTCGCGGCGCAGATGGCGGAAGCACAGCACCAAGGCGGCCAGAAGCCTGCTGGGCAAATGCATCTACCTGGCCCTGAGCATTGCCGGGAGCATGCTATCGCTGGGAAGGCTGGGCAGGGCGCAGCCAGCGCTGGAGCCCGCAACATTTCATCCCAGGCGCATCCTGGTGATACGGCTCGACCTGATCGGGGACCTTGTTCTCACGCTGCCCATGGTACAGGCACTGAAGCACACGTATCCAGGCGCAGAGATCGACCTGCTCGCCACGCCTGCCAGCGCCCAGGTAGTCCTGCATGATCCTAACCTGAGCCAGATCATCACCTATGATCCCAATATCTGGCGTCGTCCCAGGGCCCTGGTGCGGTTGAAAAACTGGCGCGATGCGCGTAACCTCTTGCGTCGCCTGCGCTCGCGCCATTACGACCTGGCGATCAGCGTCTACGCTCAGTGGGCTGCTGTTCTGGCCGTGCTGAGCGGGGCAAAACGGCGCGTTGGTTACCGTCAGGAGGGCTATCCAGGTTTTATGACCGATCCTGTGCCGCGAGGCATTCCCGCGCGCCGGCAGCAATATGAACCGCTTGACAGGAAGCACGAAGTTGATTACTGCCTCGAACTGGCCAGAGTAGCCGGGGCAACGCTAACTCCTGAAGACCGCACCCCTCATCTTTATATAGATGAGCAGTCGCGGCGCGAGGTCGAGCGGATGCTGGACGACGCCGGTGTTTCGCCGGGCGAGCCGGTGATTATCTGCCATGTTGGTTCTAATAACGGGCAGTCCAAACGCTGGCCTATTCCCTACTGGGCGACATTGATTGATCGCCTGGTACGCGAGGACCGCGCGCGGGTTGTACTCACGGGCGCTAGCGGTGATCTGCCTATCATTGAAAGCGTGTTGCGGCGCACGCGGGAACCTGCTATTAATCTCGCAGGTAAAACCAGCCTGCCTCAACTTACGGCGCTTTTGTGGAGAGCGGACCTCGTTATCAGTGGAGATAGCGGCCCCATGCACATCGCCGAAGCAGTCGATGCCCGGCTCATCGCCATTTTTGGCCCCACGAACCCAGCAAGGTATGCTCCCGTCAGTCCTGGCGCAATTATCTTACGCAGCCATATCTGGTGCAGTCCATGTTATAATGCAAAAGACCCTGCCGATTGCCCGTTCTACACGACGCAATGCATGAAAAATATATTGCCAGCAACGGTGCTTGCTGCGGCACGCAAGAATTTCAATCCCAAACGGGTTGAGCAATCCTGAGCGCTGGTAGCGGTGCCAACGAGGAAAGGATACTTCTCCTCTCCGAAAAGGTCTGGCGGAATCATACCCATAGCAGGCAGGCCAATAAAGCGAACAAACCATGCGAAACAAATTCCAAGCGGTTGCGCTTCCAGAAAATGCGCGTATTCTTGTCGTCAAACTGGCAACGATTGGCGATCTGTTGCTGGCTACGCCGGCGTTGCGCGCGCTGCGTGAGAGGTATCCGGGCGCAACCATCGATCTGCTCGTGACACCAGGCTCCGCAGGACTGCTCGACAACTGGGATGTAATCGACCACGTAATCGTCCTGGACAAGTACCTCTACGACTACGGCTGGCAGATATTAAAGAACCCACACGATCTGCTGCGCCTGCGACCGCTATGGCAGCAGCTGCGCGCGGGCCACTACGACGCCGTTCTCCTGCTTCATCACCTTACGCTACCTTTCGGGCGTCTGAAGCATCAACTGCTGATGCGGGCGACAGGCGCAAAATGGCGCGTAGGATTGGATAATGGACATGGCTGGTTTCTCAACGTGCGCGTCAGGGACAAAGGCTTTGGAGCGATGCATGAGGTTGATTACAATCTCGCGGTGGCAAAGGCCGTGGGCGCAACCATTGGTGATAGGCGGCTGGTGGTGCCACTCAGCGAGGCTGAATACGCGCAGGCATGGAAACTCGTGTATGGAGATGAAGCCCTTGATAGCGTGCCGCGCCCGATCATCGCCATGCATGCCGGAAGCGGTGGCTACAGCACAGCCCGCCGCTGGGCGCCGGAGAAATTCGCGCAACTGGCCGATACGCTCTTTCACGACGCAGGGGGGCAGTTGCTTTTGATGGGCGGGCCAGAAGAGGCCGAGTTGAACCGGCGTATCATGGGTATGATGCGTTCAGGCATGCCGGTGCGCAATTTCGCGGGTAAGGGAAGCATCAAGGTCGCGGCGGCGATAGCAGGACAGGCCGATCTTTTTGTGGGCAATGACGCGGGCCTGATGCACCTGGCCACAGCTATGGGTACACCCACCGTGGCTATCTTCGGTCTTTCGAACTGGAAGGCATGGGGGCCGTATGTGGCCGGCGAGTCAAAAGAACAGGCAGTTATCGTAAGGCTAGACCTGCCCTGCATGCCCTGTTTCTATCGCGGTCATGATCTTGGTACGCCGGAGGGTTGTATGACGCGCGATTGCCTGGCAATGCTGGGCGTCGATCCGGTAGCAGTCGCAGCTCGCAGGTTGTTGAGAAATTCATCCAGCAAAACTCAGGAAAGCAAGACATCGTAATAATATTCACCTTGTATGTGTAAGAGGTACGTATGCGTGTCGAAGAGTTAATGGAGACAGTTCCTGGTCGTCATATTCTAGTTGCCGGTGACGTTATGCTGGACGAGTACCTATGGGGCAACGTCCATCGCATGTCGCCAGAGGCTCCGGTACCCGTTGTGGCAGTCGAACGTCAAAGCCATGCTCTGGGGGGGGCCGGCAATGTAGCCGCCAACCTGGCCGCCCTGGGCTGCAGGGTTTCGCTTGTGGGAGTCGTGGGAACAGACGCTCAGGCCACCGAGATCGCTGAAATACTCGCGCTGAGCCCTAATATTATTCCTTATCTCTATCCATGCCAGGATCGACCGACGACCATCAAGACACGCATCATTGTTGAGGGTAAGCAACTTTTGCGCGCCGACCGCGAGGAGAAGCGCCCCATACCCACCGAGGCGGAGGAACATATTCTTGCCTACATACAGGAGCAGCTGCCGCGCCTGCATGCCTGCGTGCTTTCGGACTACGCTAAGGGCACACTGACCGAAAAGTTGATCAACTCAGCCATTTTGCTGTGCAAGCAGGCCAGGATTCCTGTGATCGTCGATCCCAAGGGGCACCGCTACTCACGCTATCGAGGAGCTACAGTGGTTACACCAAACCTGGCTGAAGCGCATTTAGCAGTGGATACGGACGAGGCGCAGTTGACGCTGGAGGAAGTGGCGGGCCGCTTACTGGGAGACATTTGCGATGGGGCGCTCCTGATTACCCAGGGAGCCAGGGGCATGTCGCTTTTCCGGCGGAACAGTCGCGCCTTGCACATACCGGCTGAGGCGCGTATTATCTATGATGTAACCGGCGCGGGCGATACGGTTGTCGCCGTCCTTGCTCTGTCACTCGCTTTAGGTATGGATTTGGAAATGGCCGCGCGATTAGCCAATTACGCCGCAGGCATCGTGGTTGGTAAGGTTGGCACAGCTTCTGTGAGTCTGGAGGAGCTCTGTGCCGGATTTGAGCGGCTCAGCTTATGACACCAGTCAGGATGCATTCACCACATAAAAGTAAGGCCAGCCAGAAGAATAAAAGTAAGATGGCTAAACAATCACGCAAGAAAATAGACAGAAAAATAATATTTTTAATTGCACAGTGATGAAGAACAAGCCCAGGGCTTGTTCTTCATCACTGTGCAATAAATTCTCTCTTCACAGGGCGGCTAAAATTTCCGATTTCGACTCCGGGAGCTTCGCGGCGGAGAATCTCTATCAGCACGCGCATTCCCAGCGCCTTGCCCATCGAGTCGAGGGGAGGCATGCGCGGCAGCAGCACTTCGGGGTCGATATTGAGGTTGCGCAGTTGAATCAGTCGCAGGCCGGTCTCCTTCACAAATGCGAGCAGCGCCTCTACCTCGCGCTCGCGATCGATCATGCCTGGGAAGCACAAGAGGTTAATGGAGCTGTATACTCCCACATCGCGCGCGCGTTTTAAAGATTCTTTCACGTCCTCGAATGTGTATCCCAGGGGACGATAATAGGCGGTATAGGTTGCAGGATGGCCGGAGATGGTGCTGGCGCGAATGGTATCGAGGCCCGCGTCGTAGAGCCGCTGCAGCCAGCGCGGATTGCTGGCGTTGGTATTGATGTTGATTACGCCCTGAGCGGTTTTTGCGCGCACAGCACGAATAGCCTGCTCGATACGCCGCCACTGCAACAAAGGCTCGCCCTCGCAGCCCTGGCCGAAGCTGACGATGGCATCCTCCGCCTGCTCCAGGTGGGGTACGGCTACCTCTACGATCTCTTCAACGCTAGGAATAAAGGTCAGGCGGTCCTGCGGTGAGATCAGAGCTTCCTCTTCCTGTTTGGAAATGCAGCCGATGCAGCGCGCATTGCAGCCCGGAGAAACGGCTATCGCCATTTCCCAGCGTCTAAAGAACAGGTTGCTGGCGGTAGGACAGGAGTAGTCGAGGGCGCAATGGGCATGTTGCGCGATGATGCGATTATGGGGATGAGCAGCCTTCTTCTCGGCCACCAGGGGCGTCAACGCGCGTTTGTTGAAAGCACGTGGATGCCATTTGCGTGGATCATCGGTGCGCATGGCAGCTACGTACAGCCGGCCATGCATGCCGGCAACAGCGCTGTAGCCAAAAAAAGGTAGGGGATCGGTACCGGGCACTCTTTCGTAGGCTGGCAAGAGAGTGCGCGTGTATCCAATGGGCAACAAGGCGGCGGCGGCCCAGCCACGCGACTGCGCAACGATTTGAGGCCCGCCCGAACGCTTCATGCCCACCGCCAGGCGGTCAGGCATCATCGAGAGTGTAACGCCGTCAGGCAGAGGAATAAGGTCGTCCGCCGCCAGAGGTTGATCGCCAAAAGCGAGGGCACGCAGGCGCGGCTCCTCGCGTATCTCTCCATCAGGAGTACAATAGATGAGATATGGAATAGTCATGCTTATCCTTACGTATACTTAATGCATAGGCGGTGGGGTCGCCGGAATATGAGAGCCGGTAGGCCGTTCTTCAACCATATAGTCATCGTCGTAAAAGTGAGATAATGTTGCCGCCTGCGTCTGTGTCGCAACGCGCTGCTCCAACTCGCGCGTCTCTTCATAGACAAAACTGAGCAGGATGTGTTCACCACGCATGGTTTGACAGACATGTCGAATGCGAGGGCGATCCTCCTCCATCCAGGCATTGATCATGGCTTCAAGGGCAGACATACTATCACCGCATTCGGCACTATCAAAGCCTTTAAACCTGTACAACTTCTTTTCCTTTCGATCTGAAATCCAGCTACTTTAAGAGAACGCGCAGACGATAATTTTCCCCACTGATCGAAAGCCATATTACCTGTATAAGAGACATTTTACCACATAAGTCTATCTCTTCCCTTTTTTGGAGGGCCGCTGTGTAAAGTTTCGCAAGCGCGCGCACGAACACGACATTTGTGTATCACAACGTTCATTCGAGGATGACCAGGATTATTCTCCTGGCTCATCTTTTTCCATACATTTCCCTAACAGAAAGACAAACAAAGGCATTACAGAGTACTGGCAAAATATAGTGTAATATATAACATCTCGCAGTTTATTTTCAACCGGGCAGTTTTATAAGTAAATATTGACTCCAGGTGTACTTTCTGTTATACTCACGTACGTGTAAAAAATTTCGTTCCAAAGGGGGAAAACATGGATTTTCAGCGACGCATACTGATCGTGGGGGCAGGAATCATCGGGCTTTCGACTGCCTATGCTCTCTTAACCCAGGGGATGCGACATGTCACCGTCCTGGAACAGGAGGCGGTCGATCACGAGGGATGTAGCTCGCATGGTTTCTCGCGGCTGTTGCGCTTTGAATACGGCGCGGACTCCTTCTATTCAAGGATGGTAGACTTGAGTTTGCAGCGATGGAAAACCTTGCAGTCAAAGGTGGAACGTACGTTGTATACACCGACGGGGCTGCTTTCAATGGGAACTGTAGCTGATAATTGTACATACCCCGGCTACGTTATCCTGCGAGCAATGGGATTGCCAACCGAGCTTATTTCCGAAACCCAATGTCGCCGGCGCTTCCCACAATTCTCGACGCGAGGCTACGATATATTTACCTACAACAGCGAGGCGGGTATCCTCCACGCCTCAACATGTTTGCGTACATTGAAAGACCTGATTCTTGATCTTGGAGGAGAAGTTCGGGAGTTCTGCCACGTCAGCCACCTGTGGAGCGAGGGAGGATATCGACCTGTTCGTCTGGAACTGAGTTCAGGAGATGAGTTGGTGGCGGACCGTGTGGTGCTGGCAACGGGCGGCTGGGTGCATACATTACTGCCACACCTGCGCCTTCCTGTACGAATAACGCGCCAATACCTGCTCTTTTTCTCCGTTGAATCGCCATCGTTATACAGCGCGGGCGCATTCCCGGCCTTCATCGTCGACGACCTCTACGGCTTCCCCATCCATGAGGGCTGCAACGGCTGGATCAAAGCATCTTCGCACAGCTTCGGCAAAACCGTGCATCCAGACGAAATCTCGCCGCCCGATGAGCAGATGATAGCTCAGATCACGGATAAGCTGTGCAAACTGCTACCCGATCTGCGGCACGCCAGGCTCGCATCCGTCGCCTCGTGTATGTACGACGTGACGCCCGACGAGAACTTCATTCTTGATCGCGTGCCAGGAGACCCGCGCATTATCTTTGCTACCGGCATGTCCGGCCACGCCTTCAAGTTCGGCATCCTGCTTGGCGAACTGCTGGCCAGCATGGTGTGCGACAGGGAGCCGGTGGTGCCTTTGGAGAGGTTCAGGTTGGGAAGGTTCGCGAGGAAAGAGGTAGAGGAGGAAAAGTTTGCTTTAGCGAGGAGCTTCATTTCGTAAAAGTTTAACCTTGATGAGCAAACAGGTTAATTTCACCGAGATGGGTAAGGAGGATAATCATGAGTGGCAATCAATTCTTCGATGAAATGACCGAACAATCACTGGTGAAAACAGCAATCGTATCTAAGTACTTCTGGGCCTGGGCAAAGGTTATTATACCCACTGCCAAAAAATACGGTGGTAAAATTGCATACATTGATCTTTTTGCCGGCCCTGGACGCTATAAAGATGGCACAAAATCTACACCGCTTTTAGTACTTGAAAAGGCTATAGAAGACAAAGATATGAGAGAAATGCTGGTCACAATTTTTAATGACGTAGATAAAGATAACTCTCGCTCTTTAGAAAATGCCATCAAGGCTCTCTCTGGAATAGACTCTCTTAAATATGCTCCTTGTGTATATGCAAGAGAAATAGGCGAAGAGATTGTTAAAATGTTCGAACAAATGAGTTTAATTCCCACTCTATTTTTCGTAGATCCCTGGGGTTATAAAGGGCTATCACTTCGGCTTGTGAATTCAGTACTCAAAGACTGGGGATGTGATTGTATCTTCTTTTTTAATTATAACCGAATCAATATGGGCCTGCCTAATCAGATTGTAGATCAGCATATGGATGCCCTTTTTGGGCAAAAACGCGCACGTGACTTACGAAAACGACTTGAGCTATTGAGTCCTTATGAGCGGGAACTTGTTGGGAGGCCGTACATAAAAAAGAATTACAAGGAGGTCTTAAGTAAGATGGAAATCGAGAGGAAGATTACAGCAGATCCGCCAGCGGCAAAGCGAAAGAAAGGAACCTTTGGAGACAAAGTTATGATAACCTTTCCGGCAAGGAGTAAATAAAATGGGAACAAAATCGAGTATAGAATGGACAGAGGCAACCTGGAATCCACTTACTGGATGCACCAAAATTAGCCCTGGCTGTAAACATTGCTATGCATTGCGTATGGCAAAACGCTTACAAGCTATGGGACAACCCAATTATAGCAATGGATTTAGGCTTACAATGCATGAGCATGTTCTAGAGGTGCCATTACGTTGGAAGAAACCGCAAACTATCTTCGTGAATTCGATGAGTGATGTATTCCACAAAGACGTTCCCATCGAATTCATTCATAAAGTATTCGCTGTTATGGAACAGGCAGATTGGCATCGCTACCAGATTCTAACAAAAAGATCTGATCGTCTCCTTATGCTTAGCGCAGAGCTCCCATGGAAACCGCACATTTGGATGGGTGTCAGTGTCGAGAGCCAGAAGTACACTTTTCGAATTGATGACTTGCGTAAAACGGGGGCTTATATAAAGTTCCTCTCATTAGAGCCGCTTCTTGGACCTTTACATAATCTTAATTTAGAGGGTATTGATTGGGTAATAGTTGGAGGAGAATCCGGTCCTCAATCACGCCCTATGGATCCGACCTGGGTTGTTGATATTCGAAATCAATGCAAGGCAGCAAATGTTCCTTTCTTTTTTAAGCAATGGGGGGGTGTTAACAAAAAGAAAACAGGGCGAGAACTTGAAGGACAAGTATGGAATGAGATGCCACAACTAGCAAATCTGCTAAATTGATGAGTTGCAGAAAAGAATATCTCCTTGTGTTTTCGGTTTTCTGGACAAATGCTATTTTTGTAGCATTTCTACTTTCTGCTCATGCTGCTCTTTTTCCTCTTCGCCGCCTGATTTGTGCGGAGGTAAAGAGCGCCAGGGCATGCCAAGACGAAAACGAATGAGGAGCAGAGCAGCGACCAGTATCCAGAAGCAGAACGCCAGGTTTTGCTCCAGGAAAGAACTATCGCCCAGGCCCTGCACAAGCGCTGCCAGCATTCCGGCGCCGACGCCGATTAGCAGGGTGCGCTGCAACTCATAATCGGGCGGGCCTACTTTCTGGAGATAGCGTAAGAGGCGAGCGAATGTCCAGTAGAAGAGCACCAGGATGGCGAGAAAGGCCAGCAAACCAAAAATGCCGATGCTGACCCAGACCTGTAAAAAGACATTGTGCGGATGCGAGAGGGTCGGTTCATTGCCGAGGCCCGTTGGTTGGCCCGAGGGGGTGCGCGTAATCCAGTAGGCGTGCAGCGGTGGATGAGGCGGTGAGCCGGGCACCCACTTGCCACCGGGGAAACCGTTGGGATACAGGCAGACGTTGTAGTAGCTGTTGCTGTAATGGCAGAGCCAGTTATCCATGCCATAGCCGAGCCAGGGGCTATCATGAATCATATCAAGAGCGGTAAGCCAGAGCCAGGGGCGCTCCAGGATTGTACTCTGCCCGCTGCTGCTGGTATGGCCATCTAAGACGGCATTGATAATTTTTTGCGAATAGAGGCTGCCAACAATAGCAGCCATGACTACCAAAGAGACGGAGGCGATCAGCAATATGCTACGATTGCGAATAGCGAACGCGACGATAAATACCAGCGCCGTGGGAATTGCCAGCAGAATCGCGCCACGGGAGCCGCTCTCGTATAGCACGAACAAAAACGGAAGGCAGCAGATCAGGATGGAAAGGCGCCATTTCCATGAGAGACGAGAGCATATGATGGCGAGCCCGAGCGGGAGCATATAATCAAAAAAGGTGCCAATCCCGTTCCCGCTGCTATAGACGGCTGTAACGCGCCTGAGACCATCTACGTCTGGAACGATGGTACTTCTAAAGAAGAAATATTGCACACAGCCTATTAAGGCAACGATCAAGCCAGAACCAAACAAAGCCAGCAGCAAACGCAGTAAATCCTGGCGCGTGCGCAAGCACCAGAAGATCAACACGACATACAGCAGCGGGCCAAAAACCTCTTCGCGAAAGGCGCGCGCGGCATTGCGCTGCGAATACGCAATCGCAACCGAGACCAGCGCCGCCAGAAAAAAGATACCTATGGGCAAGAGAAACGGGCCATAGCGATCGCGCAAAGCAGACCACGAGAGCAGGTAAGGCCACCTTCTCCCTCGAAGAAGGTAGACGAGATACTGCAATACCCCGACAGTTACGCAGGTATATAAAGTAATCTCTACCAGACTAAAACGCAGGTTCGGGGTTACATCTTTCTGCACATAACAAAATGGTAGAGAAAGGGGCAACAGGGCAATAGCAACCGGGAAACGATACCAGCACAATAGCGCGAAAATCAATAAAAATGGCAGAGAATAGAGGGGATTGAGATTTTGCGCCGGCAGATGCACAGCATGAATGCGGATGTTTGGGTTACAGGCAACATAATAGAGCGCCATCGAAAGAATCATGCCGGCTTCGATGGCCCGCATACGCCAGAAAGACCTGGGTCGCGCTTTTTTCTCTTCCTCTTCAGAGGGACTTTCAACCGGGTCCAGGCTGTTCACCTCTGAACCCAACCGGTCAATCACGTTTGTACTCCTGCTCAGGCATGAATGAGCCTGAGCCCAATCACATATAATGGGACCGTCAGTAAGTAATACTGCGAGGCCCGCAGAAGCCACCTGTCTTTGTTAGACCAGGCATAAAGCAAAGTGGCAAGGATCAACGTTGTCGAGATGCGCCCGCAAGAGACATAATCTTCATACGAAGTTGCTGACATAAAGGTAACGAGAATAAGATTGAGCACCCAGATAAAGAAAACGCTACTGCGCCAGCGCTGGCGGAATATTTCTCGCACCGCATAAAGCCAACCCCCGGCGGTTGGGATGAGAATCAGAGCAACCAGAGACAGGAAATAGCGATACTGAGAAAGATAGGCAAAAATGCCCGCGAATGGGATGCGTTCAAATGCCGGCGCCGCCGCCGCTCCCAGCTGTCCGAAGATGATCCAGATGACAATATACCAGGCGACCAGTGGCAATATGGCCAGGACAAGGAAACGGATGGCATCCCACCACCGCCGTTGCCAGAGAAAAGCAAACAGGTACACGAGCGGGAAGAAAATCGTTGTTTCTCGTGTCAACGCGGCCAGTCCCATAAAAATCGCGGCGAGCGTTACGTTCTCTTCATCCAGGCGCCACAAGCCCGCGCACAGTAGGAGAATCGCAAATGGTTCGGCCGTATCAAAAAGCAGGGCCGCCGTCTGGCCGAAATAGAAAGCAAGCGCCAGGCTGAACCAGGGCGAGAGGTTTCTCCTGGCAAGCAAGCGCGATACGATCTCAACGCTGAGCACGATGGAGAGAAAATTGACAAACAGCATGAGAAATGGGATCAGCGAGGCATTTCCCAGACTGAGGACATAGATGACAATGCCATAGAGAATACGCTGGTAACGATATGGAGCGCTATCCATATACCGGTAGGCGTGCAGGGGATCGCGTGCTATATAATAATAGAATTGCCCATCATAACCATTGGTGCCATGAGGGTCATGGAGCGAAAAGCGAGTGCCGATATGAACGTAATCGAAGAGCTGGTAATGATGACTGGTGGTGAAAAAAGCGAGAAAAAGCAGGTAGGCGACGGCCACAACGAGCGATGGACGCCAGAGCAGGTTGTAGAGGCGATGGTTAAAACTGGGCGCTGAAGGCCGATTAGATGACCGCCTCATTTCCTTTAACACGACGATTCCATCCTTTTAGCCATGCTTTTTCTGCCTTGTAGTAAAGGCACAATATAAAGGCTAGTCCAATATACTGAATATCCAGGAGTACTATAGCAGAATCAACGAAGCGATGGCAATATATCCTGAAAAAGAAGAGACTATTGTACTACATTCGAACAAGTCGATGCTTGAGGAGATCGATACCATGATAATCTCTGCCAGTTACAGGACCGATATTCCGACTTTCTATGGCGAATGGTTCATGAACCGTCTGCGGGCGGGCTATTGTAAGACGGCGAGCCCTTACGCGAGGCGATTCTATACCGTCGATCTTACACCTGAGCGCGTGGATGGTTTTGTCTTCTGGACGAAAAATATTGGCCCTTTCCTCAAATATCTGCCGGAAGTGCGACAGCGCGGTTATCCGTTCATTGTGCAGCACACCATCACCGGCTATCCACGCGAGCTGGAATATCGGGTCATCAATTACACACACACTGTCGAGCATATGAAGGCGCTGGCAGGCAATTATGGGCCATACGTTGCGGTCTGGCGCTACGATCCCATCGTGATCTCCTCTCTCACGGACGCGGACTGGCACCGGCGCAATTTCGAGCAGCTCGCCCGCGCTTTAGAAGGTGCAACGGACGAGGTGGTTATCTCGTTCGCGCAAATCTACAAGAAGACGCGGCGCAATATGGACTGGGCGGCAAAAGAATTCGGCTTCCACTGGCACGGGCATGAGGCCATGCCGCTAGAAAATATAAGGAATCTGATTGCCGAACTTGCCCAGATAGCGAGTTCCTATGGCATGCAGGTGAAGATTTGCTCCCAGAGAGACTTCGTGATTTCCGGGGTAACCCAGGAGGCCCGCTGTGTCGATGCGGAGCAGCTTGAAAAGGTTTCCGGTAAGCTCCTGATCAATCGCATTAAGCTCAAGGGTAATCGCGAGGAGTGCGGCTGCTACGAGTCGAGAGATATCGGCGAATACGATACGTGCCCGCATGGATGCGCGTATTGCTATGCGGTGCAGCATCGCGACCTGGCGCTGGAACGCTACAAGGCACACGACCCCGCGAGCGAATTTCTGTTTCCCCATGACGATTCCGTTGCTGAAGGAGAAACGCAACAGATCATTCCAACACTAGAAATTCGCAAAAAGACACGCTCACCCGGTTCATAATGAACTACAGCGGCTAAATAGGAAATCATTGTCACTTTTAAATAGCCCTGCCTGTATCCTATTGGCTGTTTACATTGCCTATGCTTTATCCTATGCTATAACTGTTGTACGGAGCTGACGAATTGTGATGACTCGCAAAAACAAGGGCGAGCCACCCACCTACCAGGCAAGGAGCGAGGAGTATAAAGCATATGGCACAAACAATTTTCCAGGTAGATGCATTTACAGATAAACCATTCGCGGGCAATCCTGCGGGCGTGTGTGTCCTGTCCGGGCCACGGGACGATACCTGGATGCAAAATGTAGCGCGTGAAATGAACCTGTCTGAAACTGCTTTCCTGCTGAAGCAGGCAGATGGCTATAATTTGCGCTGGTTTACGCCGGCTGTGGAGGTTGATCTCTGCGGGCATGCGACGCTTGCCAGCGCGCATATTCTCTGGGAAGAAGGCTATCTGAAGCCGAAGGAGCTGGCGCGTTTCAGCACTCGCAGCGGCCTGCTGACGGCAGAGCGTAAGGGCGATTGGATTGAGATGAATTTTCCGGCCACGCCCGAGGAACCAGCAGAGGCTCCTGAAGGTCTGATAGAGGCGCTGGGCGTCCCTCCGGCCTATATCGGCAAGAATAAGTTCGATTACCTGATCGAGGTAGATTCGGAAGAGGTGGTACGCAACATGCAACCGGACTTCACGCTGCTGGCGAAGGTACCTGCGCGTGGCATCATGGTGACGAGCATCCCCAGCAAGCAAGGCTACGATTTTGTCTCGCGCTTTTTCGCGCCGCAGGTGGGCGTTTCCGAGGACCCGGTTACAGGCTCCGCTCACTGCTGCCTGGGTCCTTACTGGAGCAAGCGCCTGGAGCAAAATGAATTTGTGGCTTACCAGGCCTCGGCACGCGGCGGCACGATACGAGTACGCGTGGAGGGCGACCGGGTATACCTTGGAGGGCAGGCGGTGACGGTTTTAAAGGGGGAACTGATTGCTGAGTAGCTGAAATGAGTTCGGGAAGGTTCAATAACAAGCTGGCACCAGAGTATGGTCTGGCGCCAGCTTGTTATTGAACTCTCTCATATCAAAAATCATGTGTATACGCCCACGCCAGCGCGACAACCCCGATTGAAAGCATAAAAATGGTCGAAAGCGCAATGCTGATGATGTAAAAAGGCAGCTGGGAGATAAAGAGGAAAACAGCAAATACCACCCAGAACGCGGCGCATATCACGGCCAGCACCTTCCAGGCCTGCTTTTGCTGCATAGACATCTTCTCCTTCCTGCAGGTTGCCCTCAGACGTATAGTATAGCAGGTATTATGGTACAATAGGGATAACCTGAACCGAGGAAGGCCATGTCATTAACCATCATTGATCGCTTTCACCCTGACTTAGCGCGTGAGGAGCAGAAAGCAGTAGACGCCGGCCAAATTCAGAAGCTCGAAGAACTTGCACTGCTCGAGCCTGAACAATTGCAACCCCTGGCAAAAATCAGCCTGCAAATGTTGGGCATCGGCGCGGTATTTTTTGTTGTGCTGAACTATGCCGCCTATTACTGGCGAACGCACACGCTTGCCCTGCATATTACGGTGGAAAGCGTACTGCTGTGGCTGGTAATCAATATCATCGGCTACGTTCTTATTCTGCCAATTCATGAAGTCGTGCATGCGTTAGCCTTCCTGTTCTGGGGTGGCAGGCCCTATTTTGGCACGAAACTGCCGCTGGCGCTCTACTGTGGCGCGAAAAATCAGTTGTTTCACCGCAACCAGTATCTTGTGATCGGCCTGGCTCCGCTCGTTATGCTGACCCTGGCAGGCATTATCTTCACTCTGCTCACTCCCGTGCTGGCCTCGTATACGCTTTTTGCCAGCCTGGGCAACGTCTCAGGCGCGGCGGGCGATGTCTGGACCGTCGCCAGATTGTTAAGGTATCCGAAATCGGTGCTGGTGGAGGATACAGAGGCGGGATACAGGGTGTGGGAAACCACTTGATTCGCTTATCTCATCAGTTCTTAAAGGAAATGCGGCGCATGAAAGAACTTGGCTGGGTCGAAATGAAGCGTGAGGAGCAGGAATCGCGTCCCGACCGTAAGGTCTACTCCATTACGGAGCAAGGCTACACGGCACTACGAAGCTGGCAGGCACAGCCAGCAGATGTCTTTCAAATTTGTGATGAATTGCTGCTGAAAGTCCTGTTCGGCAATTTTGCCTCTCCCAATGATCTGGCACGGAACTTACGAGCCAGCATCACCGAGCATGCGATGCGTCTGCTTGCCTACCGGCAGAATGCCCTCTCTATGTCTATGCAGGGAGCATTCCGGCACGATAACAAGCGCCCAAATCCCTACACCACTATGAGTCAGGAAAATCCCTATCCCAACCTGATTGCTCGCTTTGCTGTTGCATTTGAGCAAACCTACCTGCAATGGCTATATGAAGCGCTGGAAATGGTTGAATCTCCTGAGGGGCAAGGTTCTGAGGGTGATGAGTGAGTTCACGAAACAAGCCAGCGCGGTGGCTGAAACGGGGATGACTCACGTCCCACAGAAACCAGTTCACCTGCCTGTTCCCCAGCTGAAGCGGTGGCAAGGGTCAGTATGACGGAGAACGTATTATCTTCTCCAGGAGTGCTTTGAACCTCGATACGTCCGCCATGCCGCTCTATAATCTGCTGCGAGAGATAGAGTCCCAAGTTGATATTAGGGGTTCTTGTGGTCAACGTTTCAACTTCTGGAATGCGATAGAATGGATTGAAGAGGTGCGGAAGTTGATCCTGTGTGATCCCAACACCCTTATTTTGCAGCTCTATGAGTACCTGATCTCTTCTTTGATGCAGCGTAATCGTGATAGGGGACCCGAGTGGAGTATGCTTACGCGCATGTGAAAGCAGGTGAATGAGCGCCTGGGCCAGGCGCTCGCGGTCCACATCGACCTCTACCGGCGTTGCATCAGATTCAAAGACTAACGCGAGGCCTGCACCGGTCGTATAAGCGTCCAGAACTTGCTGGCAGAGTTCGACCAGGTTGCACCGCTCAGGATGGAGGACGAACTCGTCTGATTGAATGAGAGAATAATCGAGCAGGTCACGGACAAGTGAGTCCATGAGTTCATTGGCCACGAGCAGTTCCCGTGTCCGCTGCTCCACCAGTTGCTCGAGCGTCTGGGCATGCATTTCCAGGGACTGTTGCTGCTCGCGTACCTGTCGTCGCAACTGGCGCACTGAAATGGCGCGATGCAGCGCAGCTACAAAATAGACACGATCGATTGGTTTTTCGATAAAATCGTACGCGCCACAGCGCAGGGCCTGGATAATAAGCGACTGATCCGCATGTCCGGTAATCAGTAAGGTTGGTATCTCTGGTCGCAGTTCCTGTATCTTTGCCAGCAGCTCCAGTCCATCCATGCCCGGCATCTTGATATCGGTGACAATGGCATCATAGTCACGCTCCCGAATCTGCTCGAGCGCTTGCTGGGCCGTATCGGATGTATCCACCTGTACGCCATGGATGCGCAACGCAACCATATGAGGCAGCGCTTGCAGTAATGCTCTATCATCATCAACAAGAAGGATTTGTGGCGAATCCATGCAGTATCTCCTTCGTCTATTGTCTTTTTTTGCGCGGATGCTTCTTCCTACCAGGAAAGGAATCTCTCTTTTTTGTAACACGAACGGAAGGAGCTCTACCGTTTCAGGGAAAGGGGGCCATCAATGCCAACGAAACACCAATACCTCTGGGACCTGTGGATAGCCGGCGTAGGTGCAACCGGTATCTCCTTCGCTCGTGGCCGCATGGACCCAACTGGTACGATAATCGTGCATGCCACGCCTGAGAAGCTGGATGTCGAGGTACGTGACACTGGCGGGAAGGTTATCGCACGTGGAGAGAATCTAACACGCACGGCAGATACGCCGATGGCTCGCCTGCGTATTGAAGGCAACAAAATCACGCGCGAGGATATCTGGCCGGCGGAGTCAGATTATGGAACGCCTGTCATTGTGGCAGGAGGCGAGGTGGGAAAGCTGCGCTTGTGGTGGAATGATGCAGAGCACCAGGAATGGCGCTGGAGCCTGGAATTTTATAACCATCGCTAGCACGCTCTCGTTTTGAAATCGAGATCATGCAATAGCAGGCAGGTACAGGGTATAACATGTAATGTAACTTTTTGCCTGCTTGCTACGTGTCTAGAAGGGGAAGAAGTGGGGGAGGAGTGGGATTATTCCTGCTCCTTTTTGTTTTTTCGGTGGTGAGGATGAGTTTTCCATTATTGTCCCCAGGCTAACCTTCAAGGCATAACTCCTTTCAATGCTCATTCAGTACATATTCCATGGTATAATCCGACCACAAAGCCCAACACCGCTATGAACAAATCGGAGAGTGGCAAAAGAGCCAGAACAAAGAGTCTTTAAAAAGACTAACATACACAACCACTTTGAGCATGGAGAGGAATATGCCCGAATTACCCGAAGTAGAATACACTGCCCGCCAGTTGCAGCATGCCATCATAGATGCAACCATATCCGAGGCGCTTGTCTTCTGGCAGCGCACCATTGGCCACCCCGACCTTCCGAATTTTCTTGCCGAAATCGCAAACCGCCGTATCCTTGGCGTCCGGCGGCGTGGCAAATTTCTGGTGATGGACCTGGAAGGAGACCTGCTCCTGACCATTCACCGGCGTATGTCGGGGAACTTGCTGCTGCTGCCGCCTGGCTGGGAGATCGATACCAGCCTGCGCGAGGGCGATCTGGCGACATGGGATCGAAAAGGGCCAACCTTTTCTCTACGCGAAACTCATTCCGGGCAGCAGGGAAATCAGCAAACCATCGTATCCTCTCCTGAAACCGCGTACTGCCGCGTTTGCTTCAATCTTACCGATGGGAGGCGGCTGCTCTTCACCGATCCGCGCAAATTCGGGCGCATCGAGTTATGGCCGCGAGCACAGGAGGCGGAGGCGCTGGCAAGGCTGGGGCCGGAGCCTTTAAGCGACGAGTTTATGGTGGAAAGCCTGGCAGAGCGCCTGGCGGGGCGCAGGGGCGCGATCAAACAGGTGCTGCTGTCGCAGGAGGTGATAGCGGGCCTGGGCAACATTTATGCGGACGAGGCCCTTTTCTACGCCCGCATTCATCCCCTACGCCGCGCCGGGTCGCTCACGACGGAGGAAGTACGTCTACTGCATGAGGGGATTATCGCGGTGCTGACGCTGGGCATCGAACATGGGGGTACATCCTTCAATGAGTATCGCGACCTATGGGGTGAGGCTGGCGATAACTACAACCATGTCCGTGTGTACCAGCAGGAGGGAAAGCCCTGCCCGCGCTGCGGAACGCTTATCAAGCGCATTGTGGTTGGTCAACGCGGAACCCATTTCTGTCCCACATGCCAAAAGTTTATACCGGAGTGAAAAATGCCGGGGTGCAGTGCAGGGTTCCGCCGCCAGCTAAGTTGGTCACGGTGACATCGACGGTCGCGGGAATATTTACTGGCTGGTGACCTTGCAGGGAGAGCGCGAAGGTAACGTAGCCGCCGCTATCGCTTGTTTGTTGACCAAGCTGCTGATCAAAGTTTTGGAAGTGCGCCACTGCCGAAGCGGTTGCGCCGCTGACGGGCTTGAGGTTATGCATGATTCTGGCATAAATGTTAATCGTCGCGCCCGGGCCGGGGGTATTGTTTGATGCCCACGCCCCACAGCTATACGCGGGAGGCGAGGGAATTGGCGACAGTTGGTTCTGGAATGATTTGCTGATTACGACGGTTGGCTGTGGCTTTATAGCGGTTGCGGAGCTACCACATGCTGTCATGAGCAACCCGAGAAGGAAAACTGATCCTAACGCGAGAAAGCGGAACTTGTTCATAATCTTATTCGTCATCTTTATATAGCTTATGTTATCAAACTAACGACTCATCAACATCGTCTCGAGAATATCCCTGCGCTTTACTATAGCAAAGTATGGCTTTCTGTGCAAATGCTGTGAGACATTCGCCTCGTACAGGTAGGGCGAGCCGGGGGGAGAGCGGATATTTTGCATATTTTCTATAATGTATGGAGGAGCGTTGCGATTTATTGCGGTTTTACCAAAAGATTGTGGAATTGTTGGCTTGCTCAATTGGTTCGACTATGTTAAACTATGACTGGTTGGAAGACTCCTGGATGAGAGAGAGCATTACCCTACAAGCTCAAGTAAGGATGTATATTCCTAATGAATCACCAGGCTGAGGGTACAACTTATGATGTACTGCTATTGACCTCTTGCTCTGTGGGAAGCAATTTAGCAAAGTGATGGGAGTAGTTTGTCATTGAACGAACGGCAAAGTGATCAAGAGCCTGCCGGTGATGTAAGGCAGGATTTACATAGAATTCTGAGTGATGACATCTCATCGATAATCGAGATACGTGCAGATCCCGAACGCGAAAGGCGTAAAGGCGTCCCCGAAGTAATTTTGGGGGAGACAAAAGAGCCGGGGCAGATCATAGCGATGGCCAGGAGCCTGCTTTCGGCTTCTGGGCGTGCGATTATCAGTCGCGTCCAACCTGGGATCGTAGAGGTACTGCGCGAGGAGTTTGAGGGATACGAAATTCGTATTCGCGAACAGGCGCGGGCAGTAGTTATTTACAAGCCTGACTATGCGCGACATAGCACGGGAGGGCTTGTTGGTGTAATCAGCGCCGGCACATCTGACATTCCGGTGGCAGAGGAGGCGGCTCTGATTGCGGAAGAGATGGGTTGTCATGTGACGCGCATCTATGATGTGGGGGTAGCAGGATTGCATCGCCTGGTGGAACCCTTGCGGAATCTCCTTTCCAACGGCGTAGATGTAATCATTGTTGCTGCGGGCATGGATGGTGCGTTACCGTCAGTAGTGGCAGGACTGGTTCCTGTCCCTGTTATTGGCTTGCCAACCTCAATTGGCTATGGAATGGGCGGCAAAGGTGTCGCCGCGTTGCTTTCGATGTTACAAACGTGTGTGCCGGGTCTTACTGCGGTCAACATCGACAACGGCGTAGGCGCTGGAAGTACTGCCGCGATTATTGCTAATCGCGTGGCACAGGCGCGAGAACATCGAGCGCAGTAGGGAAGCAGCGAGGTGTTCTGGCAACAGGATGTCTCACCGCTTTGTTTGGGTGTGGTAGTTTGAGTTTAAGAAGGGCGGAACTTCTATGGCAAATAACAAACGCGGACCAGAACCTGGGTCACAAAAGGCGAAGCGAGGCGGCCAGGCCGTACGTGAAAAGTACGGTGCGGAGTTCTACTCCAAAATCGGCAAAAAAGGCGGCGAAACGGTAAAGGAGAAACGTGGGCCACAATTTTATGCCGAGATTGGAAAGAAAGGTGGCGAGTCCACGAAGCGCCAGCAAGGCTCTGAGTTCTATTCTAAAATTGGGAAAAAAGGCGGAGAGCGCGGTCGCGCTGTCGCAGCTGATAAAGAATAGTTTCACGGGGTGGGACAGGCCTTTACCGGCCTGTCTTACCTCGAGAATATATACTTGCAACTAGCGGTACTTTTTGATGAAAGGGGGGACATCTACACCGGTATCTTCTGCCGGATCGTCGTCATTTGTTTGCCGGGACTTTCCTCGTAGAGATTCTTGAGCCTGGCGACGCCCCATATCGCGCAGGCCACGCAAATCATCCAGGCTGCGCTGTGTGCGCCCTGAGCCCGCCGGGCCAAGGGGCCGGGCGAGAGGTGGTTTTGGCGTTGATGCCGGCTGAGGCGCTTGCCCTACAGATTGCGCGTAGGGTGGCTGCGGTGGCCTAGAGAGGCCCGGTGAAGCGGTTCCTGCACGATGCGATGCTATGGAGGGCGTGTGTGATTGCTCTACATTGAGAGCGGGAAAGCGTTTTGTTCGCAGCTCCTCCATACCTGCCGCGATCAACGTCACATGAATGACGTCATCCAGCGCCGGGTCGACAACGGCGCCAAAGGTGATATCGGCGGTGTTGTCGATCGCGTTGCCGATGTATTCGGCCACTTCGTTGACCTCGAACAATGTCATATCTTCTCCACCGCTAATATTGAACAGCACGCGCTGCGCGCCGCGGATAGTCACATTGAGAAAGCCACCAGCAATCGCTTCCTGAGCAGCAAGCTGCGCGCGATTGCGTCCTTTCCCCTGACCGATGCTCATTAACGCGGTGCCTGCCTCGCGCAAGACACTGCGAACATCCGCAAAGTCTACGTTTACCAACCCGGGCACATTAATGACTTCGGCGATCCCCTGTACGCCCTGGCGCAGCACATCATCCGCCAGCTTAAAGGCATCGGCGAGGCTGCGATCTTTTCCGGTTACGGCCAGGAGCCGATCATTAGGTACAGTGATCAGCGCGTCGATCTCGGCGCCCAGCGCCGCAAGGCCATCTTCTGCGACCTTTCGTCGCCGCCTGCCTTCGAAAGTGAAAGGCAGTGTGACGATACCGATAGTGAGGGCGCCCAGTTTTTTGGCAACCGAAGCGACAACCGGGGCGCCTCCGGTACCCGTTCCTCCACCCATACCAGCGGCGATGAAAACGAGATTGGCCCCATTGAGCGCTGCTTGAATTTCTGCTTCGCTCTCGGCGGCGGCCCGCGCGCCTACAGCCGCGTTACCGCCAGCGCCCAGGCCCTTGGTATAGTGCTGTCCCAGGCAGATACGCTGCGGGGCCTCAGATAGGGAAAGCACCTGGGCATCCGTGTTCATGGCAATGAACCGCACCCCACGCACGCGCCGGGTAATCATGCGGTTGACGGCATTCATACCTGCTCCGCCAATGCCTGCGACAACGATATCCACCTGATTGGGCGCTTCCGCAAGCACATCATCCAGAGAGGCCTGGGAGGAGACGGCGTCATCCTCCGTATCCCGCTGACCCCAGGCTGGCCGGCCTAGCTCATCTTGCCTCCTCATATCCTCCTCCTCCACTTCATGCCGGAGTACGGCCCATTGATCTTCCTGCTCCCGGTACATGTCCGGTTTTCCTGGAGCCATTCCTTGGCGTTGCTGCGGGGCCTGCTCGCGTTTGTTCGCATCGTCGTGAGACTTATACTGCACAATACCCCCATTTCTGCTCATCCCGCTCATAAGCGAGTTAACTGAGAAATAACTGTAAGACAGCAACTGCTGTTCCGCGGAGGGCGACCACAAGGGTACGCCCCTACTATGACTCCGCTACTCGCAGGGTTTGAGCAGGTTATCTCCAACATTGGATGGCTTTTCTTTCCGCATTGTAACAATCCTGTCAAGAGCGAGCGGACTCCTACCTGTCTACTAGCATTAACGAATGAGAAGAGGAAAAGTGCTTACCAGTAAGTATGAATTGGGGATGGGGATGGGGATGGGGAAAGCCAGGCGACCGCCAGAGCGCGCCCCTACCCTACACGGTGCTCCGGCCAGGGGCAAGCACGTACCACGTGCTGAATAGGTCCGCACTATACTGTTGCGGTCGCCCTTTCAGTTATTAAATGCCGGACTGCTTGCTTGATTTAGCAGCTTTTTTCTCTTTTTGCATCTCTTTCTTCTGTTTATTGGACTTGGGCGGTGCCTTTTGTACTTTTTTCTGTTCCTTGTTAGCCACAAAAACCTCCTTTGATGAATGCTTACTAGATGAAAGCCGACATCGTGTTGATACCCGTATTGTACCAGATACACTCAAGTGGGGTCTACGCTTTTAGCCAGACGTTCTCTCCTTTAGCCTTTGGGGGGGACGGCCCGGCTCGGCCCGGCCCTTATTGCCTATCCCCAGACAGGGCAGCGATCAACCTGGTCCCTACACCCCATCACTAGCGCTCGGGTGGAAGATCAGCCCATTTAGAAGATGTATCCGGCGCTGTGTATTGGGCAAAGCGATCCAGCAAGGGGGCAGGATGCTCTTCATACATGAGAAAGGGCAGGTGAACCTCTGGAACGAAGCCTTCTGTCGAAGCATGGCGGACAAGAGCGAGCAATGGATCGAAATAATGGGCTACATTAATCAGGCCTACCGGCTTCTTATGCAATCCAAGCTGTGCCCAGGTAACGATTTCGAAGAGTTCGTCGAACGTCCCAAAACCGCCGGGAAGGGCAATGAACCCATCGGCGAGGTCGGCCATCAGCGCTTTACGCTCGTGCATGCTGCCAACTTCATGCATCTCTGTCAGGCCCTTATGCGGTATTTCGCGGCGAAATAAGCCACGTGGCAACACGCCAGTGGCCTGGCCTCCTCCTGCCAGAACAGCATCGGCGACGATGCCCATCAGACCGACACTTGCTCCTCCATAGACCAGTCCCAACTCGCGCTGCGCGAGTTCCTGGCCCAGGGCGCGAGCTGCCTCCGCATACTCTGGGCGATTTCCTCTATTTGATCCTGCGAACACACAGATACGACGCATAACTTTTTCCTTATAGTATATATGGCAAACGCTACCAGCTGAGAGGCGTGAGCCCCATTCAGTAGTATAGCGCGATATTGCAACATTGTTCTTCAGAAAAATTCTTGACCGGACAGATAGATGTAGGTTATAGTGATGCAAACACGTATGAGCCTGGAATATCTCTCTATAGGGCCCCCAGGTGGACAGGTACCAGGCGCTGTCCCTACAGGAGCGGCAATAGTAGTATATGAAGAGATAAATAGAGTGGAGGAGTAATGTCAATAACGAGTCAGGAACAGGAAACTGCTGAAACACAACCAGAAGACCTTTATGAATACCTTGTTCGAATCATTCAACAGGCGGTTCGAACCTATCTTGCCCAAGAACAAATAGATTTCGATGTCGAGCAATTGCCTTTTAACCTGGGCTTCTCGGCCCAAGCCAGTTTTGGCGATTATTCTATGCCCGTGATGTCCTGGGCGGGTAAGAATAAGTTGGGTCGTCCACCCATGGCGATTGCCGAGGCTCTGGCCACACTATTGAATGCGATGCCTATTCCCGCTATTGAAGCTGTTACAGCTACCAAACCGGGATATATCAATTTCCGGCTGAGCCATCCGCAGGTAGGGCAGCAGATAATCGAGCGCGTGCTGGAAGCAGGGGCGGATTTTGGTCAGAGCGACGCAGGTACCGGTACTAAAGTAATTGTCGAGCATACAAATATCAATAGTAACAAGGCTGCGCACGTGGGCCATGTCCGTAATGCTTGCATTGGCGATACCGTGGTGCGCATGCTGCGCTCTCAGGGCTACCAGGTCGAGGCAGAGAATTACATTGATGATACAGGCGTGCAGGTGGCAGATGTGGTCGTGGCATTCACCACCCTTAACGAGGGCATTCTGGACATGCCGGAGGGGGTGGACCGCCTGCCAGGTGAATCTTTTGACTACTATTGTTCGCGCCTCTACGTTGCGGTAGGTAAGGCCTATGAAAGCCACCCCGAATTGCTCGAACGACGCAAGGAAGTCTTGCGCGCCATCGAGCATCGTGACGAACCATACGCGGAAATGGCTGCCGATCTCTCGCACAAAATCGTACAGGCCCACTTGAACACGATGGCGCGGCTCAACGTTTCGTATGACCTGCTGACCTGGGAGTCCGCGATCCTGGCCGCAGGCCTGTGGAAACGCACGTTTGAAATGCTGCGCGATAGAGGGGTGCTGGAGCATCCCGAGACAGGCAAAGCGGCCGGCTGCTGGGTGATTCCTTTCGGTGATGGAGAGGCACAGACCGAAGATGGGGACCACAGCAGCGATAAGATCCTGGTGAAAAGCGATGGGACGGCGACCTATACAGGGAAGGATATCGCCTACCAGCTCTGGAAATTCGGCCTCTCCGATGATCTGGATGTGCATTTCCATTTTGTGCCATGGGGACACCAGCATGATGGACGCATCCTGTGGACAATGCGCGGAACAGCAGAGGGTATCGAACCGGGGACAGAGACGAATCCTAAACGTTTCGGGCACGCCAAACGGGTGATCAACGTGATCGATGTGCGCCAATCGTACCCACAGCAGATTGTATACGAAAGCCTGCGGCGACTGGGCTATGTTGAGCAGGCTAATAACTCGATTCACCTGGCTTATGAGATCGTCGCACTTTCCGCCGCTACCGCAGCGCAACTGGGCATAGATACATCGGATGGGCGCGAGGTGTATGCGTTCTCCGGGCGCAAAGGTATCGAAGTAAAAGCCGATGATCTGATGAACGCGGCCATCGCGCGTATGCAAGAGACAAAGCCGGACCTGCCCGCTGAAACAGCAACTGCCCTGGCGGCATCGGCTATTCGCTACTATATGATCCGCTTCGGACTGCAACAGACCATCGCCCTCGATATCAACGAAACCTTGCGCGCTAATGGCGATACGGGTGTCTACCTGCAATATGCCTATGCGCGGGCCAACAGCATTGTGCGACGCTTAGAGGAGACTGGCTACGAGATTCCCGAGCGGCTGGACGACCTGCCTGAGAGGCTTGAGCAAAGCGAATGGGAACTGCTGCGCCAGATCGATGCTTATCCCAGAAGTCTGGCAGAGGCGAGCCGGCAGCTCGCTCCTAATATGCTGGCATCCTACGTGTTCGATCTCGCATCTCACTTCAGCGACTTCTACGAACACACATCCCCCATCTTAAGAGAGGCCGATGAGCGAGTGAAAGCGTTCCGCGCGCGGCTAGTGCAGGCGACGGTACAGGCGCTGGATAATGCGCTGCGGGTTATGGGATTTGTGCCGTTGGAAAGCATCTAGCGATGGTGAAGCATCCAAGAATAGTCTGTTTGAAATAAGAAGCAGACCAGGGCCGATTTATCGGCCCCCCAACCCTTTCAATTGCTCGGTGACTTCGTAGATCAGTTGCGGCAAGACGCCGAACGAGTAGGACATCAACACGCCCTCGCCGGATTGGTGGACGCCGCGCCCATATGGGCCAAGATTGACCACGGGTATGCCCAGGTCCGCAATAGCCTGCAAAGGAAGGCTGTAGGAACCGGGGCGGGCGCTCTTAGCACCTGGCTGCCAGGTGGGTATATTGGCCGTCAAAGCAGTGACATTGGTGCCTGGATCGAGGCGCAGGTAGCTCATATCGGAAATATAGGGGTAATATTCCTGGACGAGCAGGTGCAGTTCGGGATGCGACTCTGCTACGGTTTGAACGGCGTCAACTAACGCGCATGGAGTTGGCGGCACGTGCGGGTAATAGGGCGGCGAATAGTAAATGATGATGGCCGGTCCGGCTTTACCACTGAGCTTCCACAGGCTGCGTACCAGGTGAAGAGCGCGTTCGCGCTCATCTATACCAGGAGGGCAGCTTTCCCAGGCTCTATCGAGTTCAGCATTCAGGCGCTGCTGGCCGAATTGTTGCGCCAGAGCAGCGCAAAGATCGGCATAGGTCAGCACCGAACCGGAGCGCGGTTGAAATACTGAGGCCGGTGAGGGGTTGCCGGCAGCCTCCATCCAGCGTTGCTCGGCGTCATCAATGCGTCGCAGGCTCTCTTCCAGTACTGCCCCGGCAATGCGTTGCAAACGTGTCAATAATTGGCCGGGTGTGGTGGAGTAGGTCAGAACGTTCAGATAGAAATAGGCCATAAAGGGGAGCTGCACATCGTAGCGGGTTTTGAGGTCTGTCGCGTGTAACGTGACGGGGGGCGGCGTAATCTGCTTGTATTCCGACCAGCAATGCCGCTCGTTCACGGCTACGGCTTCGCCGTCACCTGGTTGGAAAGGGAGTATCTGGCCGGGCACCATGTCGCATAATTCGTCGTTCATGCTGAGGTTGCGAATCAACTCTGCTGCCAGCAGATTGGCATCGATGCCGTCGAAAGGCAGACCGACATGCGATTCGCGCCCGATGATAAGGAAACTGGGCAGGAGTTTACCTATGGTGCCAGCGTAGATATAGCGGTGCGGATCGCCGGGATAACGCGCGGTTGTATAGTCGGTATTTATGACCCCCAGATATTCCAATCTGTACTGCTCGCGCAAGCGCAAGAGAAAGTTCACCGCTTGCAAAATACCTGCCGACGCGTTTTCTTCATCGGCTTCCGCCAGCATGACAACCGAGAGTGGCAGACTGCCTTCCCTGGACCGCTGGGCAAGCCGTCGCATGACGGCGATATTGGCAGCGACGCCGCTTTTCATATCCGCGGAACCGCGCCCGAACATCCAATCGTCAGGGTGAATTCGCAAGTCTTCTGCGAGGCCGGGGGCCAAGTTCGTTAATATGTCCAATCGTTCCGTAAGGCCCTGGGGATCGAGCGCCCACGGTTCGAGCGGGCCATAGTCCGTTGTATCTACGGTATCGATATGCCCGAGCAGTACAAGCGTGCGGGGGCTGTTGCCGCGCAGGAAGGCATAGGCATTCGCGCGTCCATAAGGGTCATTGGGGAGCGGATCAAGTCCGGTGTCGGTATAGGCCTTTTCCAGGCCATCTGATCGCAGTAAGTGCAGTACCTCTTCAGCAACGCGCAATTCGCCACCGGTCGAGTTGACGCTGCGTATCCTTACCAGGCGCAGCGTGTAATCTCGCATTACGTTATACCAGTTATTTTGCAAAGGAGTTCCCCTCTATGTAGCAGATAGCCCTTCCTCCTGGAGGTGACCAGGGAGTTTGACAACAGGATCAGCAATCCAGGCAAGAACAGGCAAAGAGCATGAAGAAGGTGCTGGCGTTGATAGCCTGCCTATGCTGGAAATAGAAACACCATGCGCGACGGGTTCTGAGGGTCGTATTTGACCGGAAGTGTGGACCCTTCCATTAGCGTTATCTTGCTGGTATCGATCCAGGTAGTGAAGGAGCTTTGAAAAGGGAACCCCATATTATCCGGTTGCACCTGCACCTCAACGGAAAACGGAGCGAAGCGTTGAATTGGGTCACCTGTCTGCTGCTTTCGCAGGATAGTCGCCT
The DNA here is from genome assembly GCA_035294305.1 of Ktedonobacteraceae bacterium. GTDB lineage: Bacteria > Chloroflexota > Ktedonobacteria > Ktedonobacterales > Ktedonobacteraceae > DASRBN01. The sequence goes on from DATGLD010000041.1 coordinate 52,644, forward strand.
GCCCTGATACTCCTTTTTTTTCCAGGTGGTGACACAGCATCTCCGCCTGTGCCAGTGCCACTGCTGCCTGTGCATTGACCGAGGCGGCTGTTCCAGAGAAATTAGTGATTACCTGAACATCTTGCACAGTCCACGATTGCCCACCAGATTGTGCTACTCGACGCTCAGCTTCTTCGAGGTCCAATAATTCCTGCAATTCTGGATCAAGGTCGGCCATTCCAGCGCCGGCGGCGGATGAAGCCGGTGTTCCGGGCGGGGCCGAGAGCAGCGCATCACGCCTGGCCTTTTCTGCCTGGCGCTCGGCCTGCTGCTTATGTTTCATTCCTTTCAAGTCATAGCGGTCATCATGGGACAGATCAAGCTGAACTTCCAGGCTTTTGGGATCATACTTCACATTCACTGTATCGCCCACCTGGGGATAGGGCGTAAACGAGTGAAAGTGGTGCGTAGTTTTTGCCCTGAACGGCTGCCGGTTTGGAGGATGTACCTCCAGCACAAACTCCACTTTGTCATGATGCTCTTCTTCCCAACGGCTGAACACCATCTCGGCGTACAGAACTTTTGCCTGGGCAGATTCATGGTGACCAAACATGCAGAAATCCTCCAGTCTCATAGCGCTCTAGCGCACTTGTAGATCAGCTTCAATCATATTCCATGTGTCAAGCCTTCAGTGATTACACCGTCTGGACAAGTGCGAAATGTAGGGCTACAATAGGCACAGTTTCGCTGTTCAACGGAGAAGAGACGAGGAAAGATGGTGAACATTCGTGTTATCGGAGTCCCGATAGACCTGGGCGCGGGCCGGCATGGAGCCGATTTAGGCCCTGCCGCAATACGTTACGCCGACCTGAATAAAAAACTGCGTCAACTGGGTTATACCGTTATTGATGAAGGAAATTTGCTTGTGCCTGGTCCCCAAACGCCCCTTTTGGGCGAACCAAAGCTGATGAATCTGGAGCCTATTCTGGAAGTGTGTACAGAGCTGGCGACGCGTGTAGAAAACATCGCGGCCGACGGTGATTTTCCGCTCGTGATTGGCGGTGACCATAGCCTGGCGCTGGGATCGATCACCGGAGCCGCGAAGATACAGAAACCGTTGGGTCTGTTATGGGTTGATGCGCATGGCGATTTCAACACCGATCAGACATCGCCTTCCGGCCATATTCACGGCATGCCACTGGCGGCGCTGGCAGGCATCGGGGATGAGCGGCTGGTTTCGCTGGGCGGATTCAGTCCAAAGGTGGACCCAGCGCATATCGCCATCGTCGGGGTGCGCGACCTCGATGTGGGTGAGAAGGAGCTGCTGCGGGCGGCCCGGGTACATGTCTTTACGATGAAAGACATTGATCATATGGGTATTGCCGCCGTTATCGCACAGGCGCTGGCGATTACAACCGATGGTACACGCGGCCTGCATGTGAGTTTTGACATCGATGTGCTTGATCCGCGAGAGGCGCACGGTGTGGGTACGCCGGTGAGAGGGGGCTTGACGTACCGCGAGGCCAGCGTGGTGATGGAAGAGATCGCGGCATCCGGCAAGATGACCTCGCTGGACATAGTTGAAGATAATCCGCTACTCGACAACAAGAACCGGACGGCGGTGATGGCAGTCGATCTGATGCTCTCCGCTTTTGGGAAATGCATTTATTAGGTTTCAGCAATAAGAGCGGCGGGAAACTCAATCAGGCCTGATTGAGTTTCCCGCCGCTCTTATTGCTGAAACCTGAGTTATTACTTACACTGTGGCTTTCGCCATGGCTGTGGTGCGTGGCTTTGTCTGCGAGACCAGCACGAGAATTACCACAGCAATACCGGCGATAAGATGCGGCAACCAGACATTCGGAGTATCTTTATAGAAACCGAACAGGAATGGTGAGACCGCGAGAAATGCGGCGGCCAGGAAGTCTATCACCAGGTGATAGGTCATGGGCAGGAAGCGTAGGCCAGGAATGCCGCGCTCGTAGTTGGTTAACAGGCTATAGATGATGAGGACGACGCCGAGCACCATAGGCAGAATAACGGCCATTCCTCCAACGTTGAAGAAGCCGAAAACGAATGGGGCGGCAATCAGTCCTATGCCACCAATGTAATCGAAAATGCCATGAATCGATGTGGGCACAAAACGAATACTGTTCATTAAAAAGTTCCTTTCATAATGACCTTGCTGAACACAGCAGCGAAGATACGAAGAACTACTTGTCTTCCGTCTAGCACCGCCTGAAGCTATCAGTAGTGCTATCTGTCATTATATACGGGACAAATTATTATCTAGATCATTCGAGATACGTCCTTTGGCGAATGACTTACACGCTTTTTCATGTTATGCTGGGTGGTGTTCAAGATGAGAAGAGCAGGCTGCCTGTCCAAAGAGGAATACAATGAAGAAGATAAGCGAACATCGTATCAAAAGAGATCACAAAATCTATTCCTCTATTTATATGCTTATACTCGTTTTGATTGTGGCCGGTTGCGCAACATCAAGTATTGCTCCTGCCCCCCAAAAATCGGGTGTTACTCCTACCTCGAATGTTCCAGCCCTTTCAACATCTGCCAGGCCCTTTCCCAATGCAGCTCAAATCGACGCTTATCTGACAGATCTGGAGCATCACGGCGTTTTGAGCGGTTCCGTACTCGTGGCACACGACGGTATGCTTTTCGAGAAGGGCTACGACCTGGCAGACAAAGATGCTCATATTCCCAATACCCCGCAGACACGGTTTCGTATTGGCTCGAATACCAAGCAGTTTACGGCCATGGCGATACTTATCTTACAGGAGCGCGGCAAATTGCATGTGCAGGACCATATCTGTCTTTATGTTCCCGATTGCCCGCAGGATTGGCAAGCCATCACCATCGAAAATCTGTTAACGCACACTTCTGGCATTCCTGATTACATTAACTCACCCGATTTTCTGACATTCTGGCTCAAGCCTGCCACTCCCGAAGAACTGGTTGCGCGCTTTAAGGACCTGCCGCTTGAATTTAAGCCCGGCTCGCGTTTCAAGTATAGCAATTCAGGGTATACCCTGCTGGGCTATATCATCGAGCGTGTCAGCGGGGAATCGTTTGCGACGTTTTTGCAGCAAAATATCTTTACACCGCTCAAATTGCATAATACTGGTTATGATACGACTTATCCGGCGCTGCCACAACATGCCACCGGCTACTACCAGGGGTATATCAAGCCCGCACCATATGATCCCTCCGTACTTTACGCGGCAGGGGCATTGTATTCGACCGTGGAAGATTTGAATATATGGGACCAGGCTCTGATGATGCATAAACTGGTTTCCCAACCGGCGCTAAATGCCATGTTTACCCTGCATATTCCATGCCCGCCGCCTGGACCAGGGGGATGTTTACAGCATGCGGACCTGGGATACGGCTATGGCTGGTTCATTGCCGCGGAGCCACAGGGTAGGCTCATCTATCACGTCGGTCATATTGACGGATTCTTCACCTACAACGGCTTCTATCCCAAAAGCAATCTTGTCGTCGTCGTGCTGAGCAACCTGGAGACGACGAATGTGTTGCGAACGGGGCTAGCGCTAGCTGCTATGGTGTGAGGGCGGGGGCCTGTCAGGTAGTTGCAGCTTGCTAGCAATCCTGTGAGAGAAGGCTATCCCAATCTCGTTCATACTCTCGTGAAGAGGGCGTCATCGTTACTTCTCTCATATTGACAACAAGGAACAGCTTTTCGAGCACGCAGGCTACTGCGCCCTCTATGGTCATTTCCGCCAGCTCAACATTTTTTAGCTCATAGGGGAATACACTTGCATCAACCTGGGCGCGAATCATAAGTTCATACATACTAGGAATTCCTCCTGGAACAACAAAAAGCAAATGCTTATCAAAATCTGCGCAGCTAATGCCGCTAGCGTTGAGAATAACCGATAATGCATCCTAAAGTAAACGGGCAGATTTATCATTCACTTAACATTTTGGATGTGATAAGCGAACTCTTTCTTAAGAGTGCTGAAGCGAGGACCGCTTACTAGTTCGGTGTGAAAAATGCCTGTTCTTCACTGCCCTCATTGAGGTTATCTACACCGGCGTTACTCGCACGGTCTTCTGACCCAGATGCAAAAAATTCGGGTGTAAACGCGGCCATTTCTATACGTTTCTTAGCTGCCGCAAAATAGGTAGGATCGATTTCTATGCCGGTAAAACGCCGGTTAAGCTGCAATGCCGCGACTCCGGTGGAACCAACTCCCATAAAGGGATCGAACACGAGATCGCCAGGATGGGTGGCTAATTGTATGAGGCGACTGAGAACTTTAATGGGCTTCTGAGTCGGGTGAACCGGATTTTTTACTCTTTCCTTGCCCATACAGATGGGGCTTTCGATGAAGTTGTGCATGTCTTTTTGCCGGGTAAAATTCCAGGTGTGTCCTTTATTCCAGGCACATACGATGAGTTCGCAGCTATTCAAGAAGCCTGCTCGCCTGAGCTTAGGCGGGGGATTCAGCTTATGCCATACGACAAACTGAAATGTATCGAAGGCAGGATCAAACGCCTGGTGCCACTGGCCTAGTAAGTTGTAGCTGGTGAAGGCAAATATGGTGCCTGTTGGCTTGAGGATGCGCTTGAAGTCCTCAAGCCATTCGGCGGGATTGAAGATGCTGGTATCCCATTCAGCAACATCGTTATTGAAATCTTTCCGCCAGGACATTTTGATGTTGCCGGTAGAGTAACATCCTAGATTATAGGGTGGGTCTGTTAAAATCAAATCAATGGATTGGCCAGGTATGGTTTTGATGAGCTGGGAGCTATCGCCTAAAATCAACTTGTAATTACTCATTTCGCCTGCATGCACCTTCATACTGAAATTAGCAGCCTGTTTGTTATCCCTGCCGGGTTTTGCATACAGATATTGTATGCTATTTCCTGCTGGTAGCCAAATCTAGGGTAAAAGGTCTTTTTTAGGACTATAGCGCAAGTAGAGTTCTCTCAACACATTTTTGATGCCGGCAAGCGCATATCACCTCCTGGAGGACGACCACCAGGGTCAGAGAGAGTTGCTGCTTCTCACTTTATGCGATAATAAACCTGAGTAATCTACTCATCAATTTTTCTAGCAGGAGTTATCATGTTTTCAGGTCGAACCGCAGGTGGCAGAGGAAAACTGCTGCCGCACTCTTTCATTCCGGGTGGACTCTCCATCATGGCGCTGGTTGCGCTGTATCAGAGTTATCGTGCGCATCGTGCCGTGCGAGAGTTGCATACACCCGGCGATCTTCCTTTGCCGGGAACGGCACCACATGTTTCCATTATCCTACCAGTACGCAACGAGGAGATCAATATCGATGCGTGTCTCGAATCGCTACTGGCGCAAGATTATCCGAACTTCAACATCATGGTTATCGATGATGGTTCAACTGATGCTACACCATGGCTGCTTGAGCGGTGGAGAGGACGTGATCCGCGTATCATGGTGCGCCGGATTGACGAACTGCCCCCCGATTGGGCAGGCAAGCCGCACGCGTTACATATGGGAGCCACACTTACCGGCGGCGAATGGATGCTGTTTACGGACGCCGACACGCGCCATGCCCCCCAGACGCTGCGCCTGATGGTCGGCTACGCCTTGGACCGGAAGGCCGATTTACTCACCATGTATACAAATCTCATGGATATGAGTGGCACGGCAATGCCCTTGCTGATGCCTTTGAGCGAGGTTATCCTGGCTCATCGTGTTACACCGGATGAGATTAGCGATCCTGCGCACCCGCGCGCGTTTGCATTTGGGCAATATATTCTGCTGCGTCGCAAGGCGTATATCGAGACGGGCGGGTATGCAGCCAGCTACATGCGTACGACCTTCATCGATGATCTCGCGCTCGCCGAACAGTTCAAACAAGCTGGAAAGCGGGTTGAGCTGGTAAATGGGCGTGGCCTGATTTCGAACCGGCAGTGGACGACCTGGAAAAGCGCCCGCCAGGGGTGGGGGAAGAGTTGCTATAGCGAAATTATCCGTTCACGCGTGCCATTTGGCGGTCTACACGCGGGATTAGCGTTGATTATTTATGGTCTGGGGCCGCTTTGCACACTTCTTTATGCGCTCATCAGCAGAGTAATGAGCGGGAAGATCCAACCCGGGCGCGATCAACCTGGTCCCTCTATCTCGCCCCCAGGAAAGGGGCGTCGAAAAATGTCTCGCCTTACTACACTACTTGCGAGTATAACCCTGCTGGCACAGATCGATGCCAAACGTTGTTTTGATCGTGAACATGGACTGCCCGTAACCTGGTCCCTCACCGCCCCTCTGAGTTGGGCTGTTTTTGGCGTCATGGTGCTTGACGTGGCGCGCCTGATTTTGACAGGGCATGGCGCGCAATGGAAAGGGCGCCAGATTCATATACACGAGAGAACGTTGTCGCCGATCAAACCCACAGTTGCGGAGGTAGCTCGGCAGGCGCCTGGCGCTGTTTCTACAAGGATAGATATTGTACAGGCACCTGGCGCGGTTCCTAACGGAGTGTAACAATCGCATCGGGGAAGAAGCCTGCGAGTTCGCCGCTCCGGTAGGGACACGGCCTGTCCCGGCGGGAGTTGCTCATGCGGGGGGAAATTCATCCGGGTTCGTAGACCAGTTGATGTGCGAAAATATATGAAAAGGTAAGGCCAGGCGTTCACACGCGGAGGTCTCATGAGAATAGTCAAAGTACTCTTCACCTGTCATCTTGCGGCTTTGATTTGTGGATTGGGCGTCTTGTTGATCATTGCGCCGCATCCGCAACTATGGGATACAAATCCCGTCGGGGTGGCCGTCTTTGAGTTTGTCCTGCGTAGCGCCGGGACGCTGCAAATCATCTTTGGCGCGGCGACAATGTTTTTCTTTGGACTGCTGGGCATCGGCCCGCGCAAGACGCTGATCTTTTTTGCCGCCTCGATACTTGTCACGCTGGGTATTGAACTGCTCAATAGCAGGGTTGGTTTCCCATCTGGCATTTCTTCCGCTACACCGCTGGCCGATATGAAAGTGGCCGGACTCGTTTCCTACTCCATACTACTGACCTGGTTTTACATGGGCTTCACATCTTACCTGCTGGCAAACAAACTGGCGGCGAAACTTGAATTGCATCGCCAGGCGCTGTGGTCGCTGGTCCTGGGCACCTATTTCTTGATGACCTGGGACCTGGCGCTCAGCGCGTCACTGGCAAGACAGGGAGGATCTACACAAATATGGCACTGGCAGGAGTACGCTTCCTACTTCGGCTTGCCAATGAGCAGTCTTGCTGGTTGGACGCTTGATGTGCTGATCCTGCTTACCGTATGCAGGCTGCTGTGGCGCTCCAATCTTGACACCAGGCACGTGACGACCTGGGTTCCGTTTGGGGTCTACACGGTGAATACCGGTTTCGCTATGATGCTGAGTCTTGGTAGTGGCCTGTGGTTTACGCCGTTTTTATTGATCGTGTTCGTGCTGTTTCCTGAATCGTTAGTGCTTGTGCCGGGCAATGATGAAATACGAGCTTCGCCGTATGGCCGGGGGCGCGCGGCTCTGAGCCAATCTGTGTGGTTGGTGATGCGTGGTATGAGCCTGGTAATTGGCTGGCGAACAATGGTGATCCAGGTTGAGGGAGTCGAACATGTCCCACAGTCGGGGCCGGTATTAGTTGCCGCACGCCACTTCCATTACTTCTATGACGGGTTTATTCTGGTGCATGCCATTCCCCGGCGCTTGCATACGATTGTAGCATTGGATTGGGTGACATCGCGCAAGTTGCGCCTGGTCATAGAACTGGCCTGCTTGCTGGCCGATTGGCCCGTGGTGCTGCGCAGCGAGCAGTTTCACGAGCACGAGCCAGATAAGCAGTGGGCCTATACACCCATCGAGGCACGGCAATATCTGCGGCAGTTGACGCGAGCGGCGGTGCGATTGTTCCGGTCGGGAGAAATGATGGTCATTTTTCCAGAGGGTTATCCCAACATTGATCCGCATCCAACACCGAAGCCGGACCTGGAGGCTTTTATGCCATTTAAACCCGGCTTCGCCAAGCTGATAGAGCTGGCGGAAAAGGATCGAAAGACACGGGTTGCGATTGTTCCTGCCGGATTGAGTTACACACGCGAGCAGGATAAGCGATGGCATACTACTGTGCGCTTTGGTTACCCGCATTATCGTAGTGATTTTGACGATATCGAGCAACTGGTGAGTGCTGTTGAGCAAGATGTGCGTGAACTCAGCGAGCGTGAGGGGACAGGCGGTCACAAGGGTATGCCCCTACGGTAGAGAGCAATAATGGATTTGACAAATTAACGCGGGAATGGCCGCAAGACCGATGCTGAAGGCTAATGACCAAAACCAGTAAATCGATTCTTCCCGATTTTGCTTGTTCAACTGCATCATCGGCCGTCACAGGAGAACTTTGCATGATCTCGATTAAGGGCTCCCATTTTCAAGATGAGATGGGACGAACGCTGCTGTTGCGAGGGATCAATCTCGGCGGGAGTTCCAAGGTGCCGTTTAACCCGGATGGCGCCACTCATATTCGCGATGGCTTCTTTGAACATCGTGATATCTCGTTTGTCGGGCGCCCCTTTCCGTTTGATGAGGCTGATGAGCACTTCTCACGTTTAAGGGAATGGGGCTTCAACTTTCTGAGGTTCCTGGTAACCTGGGAGGCGCTAGAGCATGCCGGACCTGGGATATATGACGAAGATTACCTGGACTATATTTATGCGGTTCTCAAAAAGGCCGGAGAGTATGGTTTTCACGTGTTTATCGATCCGCACCAGGATGTCTGGAGTCGTTTCTCAGGCGGAGATGGAGCGCCCGGCTGGACATTCGAGGCAGTGGGGCTCGATATTACGAGATTTCAGGAGACGGGCGCTGCCATCACTCACCAGCTTTGCGGCGGCCCTTTCCCGCGTATGATCTGGCCAACAAATGGCGCGAAACTCGCGGCGGCGACGATGTTTACGCTCTTTTTCGGCGGCAACGACTTCGCTCCGCTGGCGCTCATAGACGGTGAGCCAGTGCAGGAATACTTGCAGCGGCATTATATCGAGGCGCTGGAGCAGGTGGCGCTGCGCGTGCGCGAATTACCGAACGTGATTGGCTACGATATGATGAACGAGCCGCTGAGTGGCTACATCGGTTGCAAGGATGCCAATACGTATAACGGGCTATTCAAAATGGGCAAATGCCCAACCGTGTTTCAGACGATGCTGCTTGGCGATGGGTATCCACAGGAGGTGGAGGTGTGGGAGCAGCGCATGACAGGTCCCAGGCTTGTTGGTCACCACACGGTTAACGCTAAGATGGTACGTGCCTGGCGCGACGATGTGACATGCATCTGGAAGCGGCATAGAGTCTGGGATGTAGCGCCCGAGGGAGCGCCGCGCCTGCTGCGCCCGGATTATTTCAGCATGGTGAATGGACGACAGGTGGATTTTAGTGAGGATTATTACCGGCCATTCGCCAATCGTTTCGCACGCGCGATACACTCGGCCCATCCAGGGGCGCTGATCTTTCTCGAGTGTGAGATCAACCACCAACCACCTTATTGGAGGCCGGAGGATGGGCCAGGAATCGTTTACGCTCCGCACTGGTACGATGCATTCGTACTGTTCATGAAGCAGTTCTCGCCATGGGTCGGCTTCGATATATTTACCAGGAAGCTGGTCTTCGGGCCACGCCGCATTCGCAGATCATTCGCAGAGCAATTAGCGATGTTCAAGCGGCAGTCGGCAGAATTCCTGGGTAGCGCGCCTGTGCTTATTGGTGAGATTGGTATCCCATTCGACCTGGATAACAAGAAAGCGTATCGCTGTGGTGATTTTAGCAAGCAGATACGAGCGATGGATCGAACCATGCGCGCATTGGAGGATACGCTGCTGAGTTGCACGCTGTGGAACTATACAGCGGACAACACGAACCAGTATGGTGACCAATGGAACGACGAAGACCTCTCGATCTTCAGTCGCGATCAGCAAATGCATCCGCAGGATATGCATTCGGGCGGGCGAGCGCTACAGGCGGTGGTGCGGCCATACGCGCGATCGGTGGCGGGCGAGCCACTGCGCATGACTTTTGACATAGATCGCAAGATGTTCGTGTTCGAGTTTCGCCATGATGCCTCGATTAGCGCGCCGACCGTGTTGTTCGTGCCCAATTACCAGTATCCGCGAGGATACAGAGTCGAGGTCTCGGACGGCAGTTATGAGATAGACCGCGAGCGGCAGGTAGTAGCATATTGTCATACAGAGACAAGGGAGATACATAGGATTCGGGTGACCAAGCCCTATTAAAAGTTCCCTTGTGAAACCGTGCCAGCGGTAGATTATCCCGAGGGTGGCAAAGATGAGCGCGATACCCCTGCCACTATGAAGGCGAGTGGGGTGCCGTCCAGGTCGGCCAGATCACCGGCCAGCAACGCACCAGACAAACTGGCGCCTGAGGAATTTAGCTGTAAAGCCCGGCCACGCGCCCTTGCAGGTAGCGAGGGGTGGCAAGCTGCGCGATGGCGTTTGGCAACTCCTCAAGTCCAACCATCTGGAAACGGATACTCAGAAACTCTTGCCCTGGAATGATGTGGCAAGGCATCGAAGCAAAGAGACTCATTACGCCCCCATTTCTCTCCGGTGTTCTATAATACGGTTGGATGTGCCGGTGCAGGGCCGGAACAAGAGTATGAGGCTCTTATGCATGGAGGAACCCGTGGAATTTGCTGAACTTGCGCGCTATTTTGAAAAGCTGGACGGAACAAGCTCGCGGCTTGCTATGATAGAGATTTTATCGGAACTTTTTACCTCTATAGAGCGCCCCGAGGAGGTAGAAAAGGTCTGCTACCTGGTGCAAGGAAGAGTCGCCCCTTTTTTTGAGGCGCTTGAGATTGGCATGGCGGAGAAAACCGTTGCCAGGTCAATAGCGGATGCATATAACACGAAACTCGAACATGTCCTGGCACTTTATGCGAGGCTAGGCGACCTGGGGCTGGTTGCAGAAGAGGTTAGTGCGGAAGTAAAGATCGCGCCGCGTGTCCTGGCGGTGGACGATGTCTTCGAGGTCTTGAAAACCATCGCGCAAACATCGGGCAAGGGAGCCGTAGAAAGGCGTATTGCGCTGCTTGCTGCCCTGCTCAAGCAGGTGCACGGTGTGTCCGCCAGGTATGTCATCAGGATTCCCCTCGGAAATTTGCGGCTCGGCATTGGCGACTCGACCATACTCGATGCGCTGGCAAGGGCTAAATTCCACGATACGTCATATCGCAAACTACTGGAGGCCGCTTACAACAAAACATCCGATCTTGGGGGAATCGCCAGCACGTTATGGCAACATTCCAACCCGGAAGAGGCGCGGCGAGCGATTGAAGGCTTAGATATCCAGGTAGGTAAGCCCATCCGCTCGGAGCTTGCGGAACGCCTGCCCGACGCCGAAACCATCATCGCCAGAATGGGTACGGTAGATGCGCAATACAAATATGACGGATTTCGCACCCAGATTCATAAAAACGGGCAGGACGTCTTTATCTTCTCGCGCAACCTGGAGAACATGTCGCATATGTTTCCAGAAATCATCTCAGGGGTACGCGAGCAGGTACAGGCTCAGAGCGCCATACTCGATGCGGAAGCCCTCGCCTACAATCCGGCATCGGAAGAATTCCTGCCATTTCAGGAGACAACACGCAGGCGGCGCAAACATAACATCGAAGCGCTGGCCGAGCAAATGCCGCTCAAAGCCTTTGTCTTTGATATTCTCTATAAAGATGGCGTGTCGCTTCTGGAAAAGCCCCTGAGCGAACGTATGAAAATTCTCGCCGCGACCATTTCGCCCGGCGATATCCTTATGCCCACCGAGAATCATATCATCAGCGATGCTCATACGCTCACACTCTTCTTCGACGAGGCTATCAGCAAAGGTCTGGAAGGTGTGGTGGTCAAGAAGCCGGAAAGCACTTATGAAGCGGGCGCGAGAAATTTCAATTGGGTCAAACTCAAGCGGCATTCCGCCGGAGCCTTGCAGGACACCATCGACTGCGTCCTGCTTGGTTACATTTTCGGTAGGGGTAAACGCGCAGTAGTGGGTGTGGGCGCGCTGCTGGTTGGCGTCTATGACCCGGATCAGGACATGTTCGTCACCGTGACAAAAATTGGCACCGGCTTAAGCGATGAAGAATGGCGCAGTATTCGAGAGCGTACGAAAGACCTGGTGGTTGATGCCAAACCGGCCCGCGTCTCATCGCTGATCGAGCCGACCGTCTGGCTTGAGCCGCGCATCGTTGTCGAGGTGCTGGCCGATGAAATTACGCGTTCGCCCATTCACACCGCCGGTAAAACAGGCGATCAACCCGGCTACGCGCTGCGCTTCCCCAGGCTTGTCTCATTTCGCGAGCAGGATAAAAGGCCAGAGGATGCAACAACGGTGAAAGAACTGATCGAGATGTATGAAAATCAGGGGAAGTAGTGGAGCGTGGCCCGTTGGCTTTCACAGTTTTAATAGCCAAAGACTAATAAAATAGCGCACCCAGAGGGATTCGAACCCCCGACACCTAGTTCCGAAGACTAGTGCTCTATCCGCTGAGCTATGGGTGCATCGCTAGAATTATATCACCGCTGTCAACTTCAATTCACGCAGGCGCGCTGTGGCCAGGGCGATTCAAAAGTGACATCTGAGGGGTTCCTGTTGATGCAGGATGGACCCTTGCGGGCGTTTGCGTTTTATAACCATGGCTTAATAGTGCCATGCAGAGCTATGAAAAATCAAGCTCTGCTATCCTTACGCTTCAGGAAGATGCCGATCACAAATGCCAGCACGATGCTGATTGCGGCCAGGGCAATCCATGAGAGGACGAGGCGATGTATAGCATCGGCCTGGCTATAAATGGAGTAGAGCGTGCTGTGATAGGTGGGATCATTGCCGAACAGGTGGTCGCCACCGATCTTGTCAGCATGCAGGCCGATAGATGTGCCTAACGCGGCCATGGCCCAGCGCGTGGGGAAAACGACGGCGAGTACCTGCGTGACCCAGTCTTTTAGCGGGATGATGGCGCCCGAAAAGATGACCTGCGGAATAAGAATGATGGGCACAAAACTGATGGCGCGGTCATTGTTGGGCGCGATGGCCGAGATGGTGAGGCCGATCATCAATCCGGCGAGCGATGTGAGGCAGAGCGTGATGTAGGTTTCCAGCAGCGGCGGCAGCAGGACGCCTTGCTGCAACGGCTCGCCCAGTTGCACGACTCCGACGAGGGTCGCGCTCTGAAACAGGCACAGGACGCCGAGTACAGCGATTTTGGAGAACATGTAGGGCAGGATACCCAGGTTGACAGTGCGCTCGCGTTTGTAAATGGCCGATTCTTTGACGATCTCGCGCGCCCCATTGATGCAACCGAAGAGGACGGTGGCGAAGGCCATAATGAAAAGCACTTTTTGCGCATCGGAACCGGGGCCTGGTAAGATGAAGTCCTGCAATGCCTGGTTCGGGCCACCCTTGCTGGCGGCAAATGCCTGCCCGCTGGGATTATTTTTCAGAAAGGCGAGCACTTGCGAACAATCTACCTGGTCAGTTGAATTGGCCTGTGGAAGCGCGAGTGGGCCGCTAGAGGTCAGTATCGAGGTGCGGCATTGCACGAGAGTATTGGCATTGAAGACACCGGTGCCAATTTCAAAACGCACCATCAATACAAGCATGATGGCGATTACCGGCGCTTGCAGCAGGAGAATAAGCAGGTTGCCGGTATCATTTTTGAGCAATTCCAGGTAGCGCCTCGATAGCAGGCCAAACTGCGAGAAAGCATTGCCGCGTTTAGGACGCTTCAGGCCGTCTTTGCTGGATGGCGGCTGTGGTTGGCGCTGCCGAGCGATTTTTAAAGGCTGAGCAACGTAGCTTTGATAATCTGGTGAGGCGCGGAAACGGGCCTCGGCCTGTACGGGAATATCGGGTTGCTCCTTTGTCGGTTCGAGCGTACTATAAATTTCGGCGAAGTCGGTCTTGTCGAAGTAGACTTTGGCCTCATTTGGCGGGCCGAAGTAGGCAAGACGACCGCCCTGCGCCAGGAAGCAGACGTAATCGCAGGCGTTGATGTTGTTGGTGGCGTGAGTGACGAGGATGATGGTGCGGCCCTGATCGGCGAGACGGCGCAGCAGGGCCATCATTTTGCGATCCAGGCCGGGGTCGAGGCCCGAGGTGGGTTCATCCAGGAAGAAGATGCTGGGATTTGCCAACAATTCGAGGGCGATGGAGACGCGCTTGCGTTGACCGCCTGAGAGCTTGCTGACCAGCAGGCTGCGGCGTTCGGTCATCTCCACGTCTTCGAGGACTTCATTGATACGCTTGTCGATCTGCTCCTGTGTGAAGTCGCCGGGCAACCTCAACCTGGCGGCATAGTAAAGGGCACGCTCGACGGTGAGTTCACGGTGTACGATGTCATCCTGCGGCACGTAGCCGAGCTGGGTGCTGAAAGCGGCAAGGTTGCGATAGTAATCGACGCCGTTGTACAAGACGGTTCCTTCTTGCGCCGGGCGCAGGCCGTTCAGGGCATCCATCAGCGTAGATTTACCGGCGCCAGACCCACCTACCAGGGCGACGAACTTGCGAGGCGGGATGACCAGTGAGATGTCATTGAGCAGGATGATATGGTTGTTGCCAAGCTTTCTGAGGCCCAGCGCGTCGATACGAATGTGGCTGCTCTCGTCGTACTGGCGCAGTTCGGTGCCGGTAAAAGTAAGTCGATAGGGGCCAATGCGAATCTCGTCGCCAGCGCGCAGCACCTGATTTGTGGCAAGCTGGCCGTTGACATAGACATGGTTGGTGCTGTTGGTATCAATAATGCGATAGCTGCCCTCAACATTTTCAAGAACGGCATGATGGGATGAGACCTGTGGATGGTCGAGTACAATAGTATTGTTCGGGATACGTCCAATGGTGAGCTTGGGTGCAGTTAAAGGGACAGGCGGCAATTCGGGCAGCGTTTCTGTGGCCACGCCAGCGCCATCATCGTAGGTGAGTGTAATCATTGTTCCATGTTCATCACCAATGCGGAAAATATCGCCTTTCACCAGTACTTTGCGGAATGGCTGGTCTCCGCGGATACGCTGCCCGTGATACCACAGGCCATTGAGGGTTTTCCCACGCGAGGGATGGGGATGGATAAAAACGAAATGATCTCCCTCGCGCACAACCTGGGCATGATGGGCAGAAACGATAGACTCGGCAATCACGATATCGTTCTCGCTGTCACGCCCAATGTCGATAACCGGCTTGGGTAAAAGGTGAACTTTTACCTCGCTGTGAATATTGCTACTCACCGTTAGTGAAGGTATGCCGATTGAAGAGAGGGAGGCAAGCACTGTTCCTGAAGGAGAGGCAACGGATGACGTTGTGGCCGGTGTTTCCGGTTTCACTGATGCCGGCCCACCGGCCATGGCACGGGCCGGAGCTGGTTGCAATAGCGGCTGCGAAGCAGGCGGTGGCGTAACTTCAAGTGTGGGCTGCCGGATAAGGAAGACAAAGCTCACATATCTACCAAGGCTCACAACGCTGTTATGCTTGAGTATACCGCGAGGTACGCGCTGTTGATCGATGGTGATGAAATTCGTTGACGAAAGATTTTCAATCGTCCAGGCACTATCTTGCCAGCGAATAGATGCATGTTGCCGGGAGACATGCTCATCAAGCACGACAATATCATTCTGCACATCGCGGCCAATGCTGGTGACCGGTTTTGAAATAACAAAGGCTTTTTCAGCGAGCGGACCGGTGAGAAACCGGATAGCTACCTGACCGGCTTGTTTCTCTTCTCCTACCATGAACTATCTCTCCTGGAAACAAATTGTTCATCATGATTTGTAGGGCATTACCTCAAAAGTTGCCATGCGCTGTATATCTGTATAAATTTGCGAGAAACCCTCCTGATTGCCAGACGAGGAATCATTGCGCCCCGTGAAAGCATAGGTAGACTGGGTTACCATATCGTTTAAGATTGGTGCGGAAGATGATTGAGCCAGGTGAGTGTCATCCATCTGCTCCAGCTCTATGGCATCATTGCGTACCTTCTCTAACCAGCTCTGCATGATGGTGATGGCCGTATCGATCCGGGCGGCGAGCTGGTGCTGAGACTGCGCGGCACCCGGTGAGGCAGCCACGCCATTCAAATGGAGTTGAATGTGATAAAGATAACCATCTGGATTTTGCCCGGCGTGCAATTCAAGCAATCCTATTTGAGCGAATGTCGTGTTCGCGGTGATGGGAGTGCCTGCCGGCACGTCCTGACCAACAAATTTGACGCCATCCAGGTAATCGAGAGCGCCTATGATTTGCTGGCGCGCGGCGGTATAATTCTGCGAGTTCCAATCTTTCTGCGCATTTCTGGCAAATTGCATGACCTTTTGAATATTTCGATAGGTCCAGATGCTCAATCCGCCAGGCAGGTGATATGGTTCGAGTTCGGGGTCTTTTGCCAGCAGGTGGCGCAGGTGATCGAGCAGGCTATAGGTCTGTCCCTGGGCCGGGGTCTGAGGCATTTCGGCGTAGTAGCGCCATTTGCTGAGGTCGGGAGATGGCACGACAGGCGTTACTTCCGAGCTTTCTTCGGTAATGACAAAGCGGCTGGTGATAGCGAGCAGGTTGGTGTGGTTGCTATCGCCTTTATAGAGGTAATCGATATTGCCATGATTGACGGTGAGGGCGCCAAGAAAGACCGGCGGTTCCTCGCTCTGACTTAGATCTGGCAGCAACCAGGCGTAATAGCTTGTATTGGGCGGAGGCGCTGGAATGTTGTGCAGAGTGATCTGTAATTCGTCGTTACTGCCCTCGTTGGTGGTCTCATTTAGCTGGCCGGTGCTCATAAAGATGGCCTGTCCAACACTGGTACTGGTAGTGACCGGGTTGGTTGGACTGTGAGGCTTGAAGAGGAAAAAAGCACCCAGCCCTGATCCTGCGAGGATCACTACTAGCAATATAATCAGGCTGGGAATGATTCCGCGACGTTTGGACACGGGAGGCGGGGATTGTACCGGCGCCGGTTCGAGTACCGGTGGCAGCGGCGTGGGCCCATATATACCTGCAGGCTGCTGATTGCTAGATGGCCTGGCTCTCTGGAATGGTGTATTGGGAGATGAGTCTACGTGAGATGGACCCACCCCCTGCGCATGAGCTCCCAGGCCGGCGTCGCTGTTCACTTGCCCGTTCAAATTTCCGGCGGAATCTGATGAATTGACCGCTAGATTCTGATAGGCGGGTTTTATGGGCTCCATCCTGGCTGGCGGGCTATATTGGGTGACCGCGGTTGCGTTATCTGGAGATGCAGGTGGCCTTTGAGCGGATTTATCACTTCCGGGGCTGGTGATCTGATTTCCGGGCGAGGAAGGCGTTTTATCTGCTGCCGGGGTGGAGATGACGGTCTGGTCGGTTGATAGGTTTGTGCCGCCCGACCTGGAGATCGCGCGCTTTAAGTCATCGGGAAGAGCAATATCGAAAGTAGCAGCAACGTCCGCAATCAAGGTGGCGGCGCTGGAATAGCGTTCCTGGGGGTTTTTGGCCATGCTTTTGCGCAAGACGTTTGAAAGCGCGGGGGGTAAATCGGGATTAAGCTTGTACGGCTCGACGGGCGTGCCTGTGAGGTGTTGCATCATAATGGCGGTGACACTCTCACCTCTGAAAGGTGGCGTACCTGTGAATATCTCGTAGAGCATGACACCTAGCGCGTAGAGATCGGTCTGCGGGCTGACAGGAGCGTTTTGCACCTGTTCAGGCGAGATGTAGAGAGGGGTACCCATGACAGAGTTGGTAAGTGTCTGGCCCGCTATGCCCAGGACTTTGGCAAGGCCGAAATCGGTAAGCATAGGTTCGCCCATGGGGTTGTATGCAGTGTTGCGCGAATCGAGCAGGATATTGGCCGGTTTGATATCGCGGTGAATCATGCCTTGCCGGTGAGCGTAATCAATGGCCAGGCTGATGGGGGTAAAAAGGCGAATGATGTCATCGGCGCGAGGAATATGCCCCTGGCGCGAGGTACCGCGAATATAATCGGCGAGAGTGGGGCCGGGAATATACTCCATAATCATGTAGGCGATTGCTTCTGACCCTGGACTTCCCGCCGGACTGCTCTCAGAGCTATAGAAGTCATGGATCTGGACGATGTTGGGGTGACGCAAGGAGGCGACGACCTGCGCTTCACGCGTAAAACGGATGACGAAATTGGGGTCTTCGCGCAAATTAGCCTGGAGTAGCTTGATGGCAACGTAACGCTGCAATTGCGTATCCAGGGCTTTCCATACTTCGGCCATCCCACCTCTTCCCAGCCGTTCCTGTAGCTCATATTTACCAAGGCGGCGTGGCATAATGCTCATAAATAAGATAGCTTTCCAGTTATTGAGTCAGAACAGGCACAAGGCGCTGCCCCTACATTTGTATACAAGGCAGGACAGGCACAAGTACTGTCCTTAACAGAAGAGGTGAATTTTCCCGGCCAGGGCGCCTGCAAGGATATTCCTCTGCATTAGTATACACCGTTGCACCCTCATGTCAATGCATGATCACAGGAACTCTCATCCTTATTTCTACTGCGTCTGATATAATGCCCTATGAGGAAGCTCATTATTATCTGTAATATATTCTTTGCTAGAAAGCCTATGAGGGCGGGCGATCAGGGTAGAATGGGATTCGTCCAGCACGTGGTACGCTCCTACAGAAAGGGAACAACCGCCTCAGCGAAGAAACCAGCGTGTTCTGCACCCCTGAGGTGGGCAGGTACCAGACCTGTCCCTACAGAAGTTGCCCATGCGGTGGGAAGAATTTATCAGGTCTCTCGCCAACTGAAGTTAAGGGATCAAAAATGATTGATATCTGTATGCTAGGAACGTGCGGAATGATGCCGATGCCGGGGCGCTGGCTGTCGTGCGCGCTGGTGCGATGCGGGCCGGCGCTGACGCTGCTGGATTGTGGAGAGGGAACACAGATTCCGTGGAAGGCGCTTGGCTGGGGCTTTCGCCAGCTTGGAGCGATCTGCTTTTCGCATATGCATGCCGATCACGTGGCAGGTTTGCCGGGCGTGTTGTTTATGATCGCGCACGCGGAGCGAACGGAACCGCTGGATATCTATGGGCCACCCGGAACGGCTTATGTCGTGGATGGGCTGCGGCGCATTGCTGCCGAACTGCCTTTTCCGGTATATATTCACGAGTTGAAAGGCGGGGAGCAATTCGCGCTTCCCGGAGGGCTGCATGGTACCTGTGCAACGGCTGCGCATAACGTACCCTGCCTGGCTTACCGGCTGGAACTGGCGCGCAACCGGCCTTTCCTGCCAGAACAGGCGCGGGCATTGGGACTGCCGGTGCAGTTGTGGTCACGACTGCAACATGGCGAGACGGTTGAATATGAAGGGCAAGCCGTGACGCCTGAACAGGTGCTCGGCCCTCCGCGCCGCGGCATCTCGCTGGCTTACATTACGGATACGCGGCCAACGCGGCAACTGGCTGCATTTGCGCATGATGTTGATTTGCTGATCTGCGAAAGTATGTATGACGATCCAGAGGATCTGCCACTGGCGAAAGCACACGCGCACATGCTGGCGCAGGAGTCCGCGGGTATAGCAAGGGCGGCACGAGCGCATGCACTACTGCTGACACATTTTAGCCCGAAGATTACCGATACATCGCTGGCGCAAAAAGCGGCACAGCGTGTGTTCGCGAACACACGGGCCGCAAAAGATGGCATGATTGTGACGCTTGATTTCCCCTCCTAGCTCGCTTCCGAGAGGTCCGTTTCGCCCTTACGTCCATCTTGCAAGCGGACTTGTTCTTCAGTGGAGGACTCTACCAGCAGCAAACGCGAGCGAGAAGGCTTGAGGTAGCGATCAAAAAATTCCGTGACCTTCTTGACGTAGGCGATGCGGTCTTGAAAGTAGACGCCACAATGATCGGCGCCCGCTCCTATCCATAATTCCTTCGGCTCACCGGCAGCATTGTAGAGCAGAGTGGCATCGCGCGGGTCGACAATGGAGTCTTTGTCACCGTGGATAATCAGGATGGGGCGAGGGACGATACGAGCAATTTCGCGCAGGGGTTCAACCTGGTGAAAATGATAACCGGCACGCCATCCCAGCAGGTAATCGGCGACCCAGGTAAATGGGGCAGAGGGGATGCGCACAGCACGACGAAAATTGTAATCGACGACACCCCACTGGGTGGCAAATGCGCTATCGGCAACGATCGCCTCTACACTTTCATTACGGGCAGTGGCCATGATAGCAACCGCTGCGCCCATGGAATAGGCGATGACGCCGATGTGGGTGTGGGGGGCACGCTCCTTTGCATAGGCGACCGCCCCGAGAAAGTCATTGATCTCGCGATAGCCAAGGGTGACCTGAGCGCCAACCTCTGAGCCATGCCCGTGATACTCGAATACCAGGACGTTATGGCCGGCCTTCCAGAGATGCGCGGAGATGCCGAGTACATCCGCCATGCTACTGCGATAGCCCGGGCAAACCAGAATTGTGGTGGTCGCTTTCTCGTCGGGAATATACCAGCCTTTTACCTTATGGTCTCCACTGAGCGGGGAGAACGTGATGGCTTCCGCAGGCAACCCCAGTTCATATGGACTGAACGTATAGCTATCAAATGGAGTACTTCGTTTAGGACGGGTGAGAGATTCTACAAGATAGACCGCTACACCAAACAAAATTCCTATCAAACCAATACTGCCACCAACTCCACCGATCACTATTCGCTTCAACGGAGGACGGAAAAGTCGTATATTTTGCAACTGAAGCATAGAAGTTGCTGACCTTTCTAGTATTTGACCGGCATAGGAGGACAATTCTATTCATTATTTTATAACGTCAAGAGCAGCAAATTTATGCCCTACTATAGGTACGTATCAACAAGCAGTCAGTTGCTCACCGGCTTCGCCCTGTGCCGAAATTCATTCCATAAGATTATGCTAAATATAAGAACTATATATTGGAATTATAACGGAAGGCAGAATATAATAATTAACGGGAGTTCATCCTAAATCATTTATTATCTATGTGTTTCAACTGGTATGTTTTTAGTGGGGGTGGGATCGTGAGGCATAATGGTTGGCCTGGCGCCACTGCCTACCTGGCCGTAATCCTGGAGGGACAGGCACCCGCCGCTGTCCCTGCCGGGGACGATGATCGTAATGCCCCCATTCGATTGTCAACATTTATCAGGAGCGGGAACTAGCAAAGAGATGAAAGACTTATGCAAACAGAACTTGAACCGCGAACTTTGACCCGCCCACGTGAGGCGGGTTCGCAATTGTTAGCCTCCTCTACTCTTCCGGTACGTCAAAAAGTTCCTGCATTGGGCAAGACCAACGCCATCATCGGATGGATACTCCAGGGCGGTGTTATGCTCAGCGCGGCAGTGATTTTGTTTGGACTGATCCTGTTTCCATTCCGTGCAGGGGGGTTTTCGACTGAGCGGCTGCTAACATTTCCGCAAACGCTGAGCGAAGTGTGGGCGGGATTGTTGGTGCTGCGAGCACAGGCGATAATCACGCTGGGCCTTTTGTTGCTGATCGCGACGCCGGTGCTGCGAGTGGCAGTCTCGGTGGCGGCTTTTGCGTTGGAGCGTGACCGGCGCTACGTAGTGATTACGCTGGGGGTGCTGGCAATCTTGCTGGTCAGCATCTTCGTGGTTGGAAATGTGGTGACACATGGCCACGAGGCAACAATTGCGCAACTGCACTTTTCCTATCTGACGGTCATACTGATTTTCGCGGGAGCAATCGCGGCGGGCCTGCTGGGTTCGCTGGTGGGCTTAGGCGGCGGGGTACTGATCGTGCCATTGCTAACGCTGGCTTTTGGTTTTCCGATTTACTTCGCGATTGGTGCGAGCATCATCTCGGTGATTGCGACCTCGAGCGGTGCGGCGGCGGCCTATGTGCGAGATCGCCTGACCAACCTGCGCGTAGGAATGTTTCTTGAGCTTGCTACGACGGCGGGCGCGATCTGTGGCGCGTTTGTGGCCGGGTTGCTGGCACCGGGAATTCTTGCGGTGATCTTTGGCATTATCCTGCTGGTTTCGGCGGCGCCGATCCTCTTTAAACTCGGCGAAGAATTGCCGAAAGGTGTGAAGAGTGATCGCTGGGCCACCTGGCTGCGCCTCAACGGCACTTATCCAGACGCGCACCTTGGAATGGAGGTTTCCTACTCGGTGACGCGCACCCCGCTGGGGATGGCGATGATGTACATCGCGGGCCTGATTTCTGGCCTGCTGGGCATCGGTAGCGGCACTTTCAAAGTGCTGGCGCTTGATACGATTATGCGATTGCCAATGAAGGTTTCGACGACAACGAGCAATTTCATGATCGGCGTGACGGCGGCGGCCAGCGCGGGCATCTACTTCTCACGCGGCGATATTCCACCTATGATCGCGGCTCCGGTGGCGCTAGGCATTCTAATCGGCGCATTAGTAGGGGCACGCCTGCTGCTGCACCTGAGTAATCGCACATTGCGCCTGATCTTCCTGCCAGTGATTGTGGCGGCGGCCATCGAGATGATGTTGCATGGTCTGGGAGTGGGGCCGTTTTAGACGACTTTTGCCACACAGCCTCTTTCTCGTGGGAGTATGCGCCTGGAATATCGAGGTGCGCGGCGAGGTGCTGGTATTCGATGGTGGCTGCTGGAAAAAAGACCGGCAACTTTTCAAATCGATTAAAGGGGCCACGCTCGACAATCTGATCTTACGTGGTAACCTCAAGCAGGAAATCTACAACGACCTTGTGCAGTTCTTCGCGGCCCGCGAGACATATGAAAGATACGGCATACCATGGAAAAGAGGCGTCATCTTCGTTGGCCCGCCCGGAAACGGCAAAACACATGCCGTCAAAGCCATCATTAACGCCATCCAGCAACCTTGCCTGTATGTCAAAAGCTTCAAAGCCGAGTACCGTACCGACGAGGACAATATTCGCCTGATATTCGACCGCGCCCGTAAATCGGCTCCTTGCATCCTGGTGCTGGAAGACCTGGACTCACTGGTGACTTGGAACAAGTCTCTACAAGATGCGCTCCAGATCTCCGGTGATGTGCAGGCGCAACTGGCCGAGCAGAGCGAGGGCTTTTCATTCGCCTATCTGAAAGAACTTTTTCTCTCCTCGATGATGCGCTGGATCAACCGGATCGGCCAGGAGACGATGGAGCAAATCATGGCCGCGCAGGTGGAAGTTCTACGCGAGCAAATGGCGAGCGCGAATGCCCTGACCGCTCAGCAACCTGCCGAAAGTGCGAGCGAATCGGTATCAAGGTTCCGGCGCCCGGTAGCGCATTACATTATCCAGGGTAGGCCTGTATTCTGACAAGTGGGGTTAGAGAGGGCGAAAAGCCAGATTGGAGGGCGACCGCAAAGGTCGCCCCTACCCTCTCGGCGTATCATCCGTTTGTAGAACGGGTCGCCGGATCAAATGCTCCGTGTTGGCGCAGGATGGCAAGAGCCTGTTCCTGGCGACTGGGAGCATCGACGATAATGATGCTGCGGCCAAGCTCGAATTCGCGCTGGTAATTACGGGCTTCCTCATCCGGTACGCCGATTTTGGTAAGGTCGGAGACAATATTACCCCTGATGTCTCCTTCATTTGGTGAAAAGACGGCCCGTATAAAGCCCGTTAAGCCACTGCGCGCGTTAAAGCTGCTCGCCGTTTCACCTGGATGGGCAAAATCGATGTTGTTAAAGCCAGAACGCTGCAGTTCATCTATAGCCTGATCCAACTGCTGGCTTTCTGTAAGGACACCCAGGACTTTAGACCCTACGATCATCGTCATATGGTTCCTCCTTGTCAATGCGAACTTCGACCCTGGAGACGACAGACACAAAGTCCTGTCCCTACAGGACATCTCCCCATTCCCTTTTTGGTTCGTCAACATTCATCAGGAACGACTCTGGGTTGACTGCTTGTATCACGTAATGGAAATATGAATAGACGCAACAAGCTGCCCTACACCTTCTCAAAGCCCGCTTCGTCCCAGGCCTCCATACCGCCGACGACGTTGAACAGCTGGGTAAAGCCGTGGCGTTGCAAGAGCGAACAGGCAATAGTGCTACGCTGGCCACTGCCACAGACGATGGCCATCGGCTGGGCAGGATTCAATGCTGACAGCTGCTGTTCGATATTATAATAAGGAATATGAAGGGCGCCTTTGATGTGCCCTTCCTGCCATTCACCGGGGTCGCGCACATCCAGCACTTGCAGGTCGTGTCGCAAGCTATGCAGGTCTCCGACTGTGATCTGGTCTAAGGTCTGCAAGGGTAACTCTGCCTCGCGCCACGCCTCCATACCGCCATCCAGATAGCCCAGCACGGAGTCGAAGCCGACGACCGCAAGTTCTGTCGTCGCCTCGACCAGGTCGCGTTCATCTTTGACGACCAGCAGCAGGGGGCTTTCAGGTGGAACGACAAAGCCGACGCGGGTGGGAAATGCGGAGCCGTGCAGGGAGACGCCGATGGCGCCGGGAATGTGACCTTCGGCGAACTGGTGGGGCGAACGGGTATCAATTACCAGCGCGCCACGTGCCATCTCATGTTGGAAGGCGCGCAGGTCGAGTGGCCGCGGGTCTAAGGGAGCCTCGGCGTGGAGATAGTTGGCGCGATTGCGGGCCACGATATTGGACATGTTGGGCGGGCGCTGTGGTAGATTTTCGTTCATGGCGCGGATGAACTCGGCGCGTGTTCGCGGGGCGATGGCGGGATTGTGCTTGCGCTCGAAGCCGATGGTGGAACTGGCTTTCGCGTTCATGCCACGCCCGCAGAGCGAGCCTGCCACGTGCGCGGGATAGACCTCCACGCCGTCTTCGAGCTGAAGCAGGCGCTCGAAGATGCTATCGTAGAGGGCAGCGGCCCCCTGTTCTCCCGGCACGGCGAGATCGGGACGAGCCACGTCGCCGATGAAGAGGGAATCGCCGGTCAGCACGAGCCAGGGGTCATCGCCGCGGCTGGTATCGGAGACGGCCAGGGCGATATGTTCCGGGCGATGGCCGGGCGTATGGATGACGCGCAGTCTGGCGACGCCGAAGCGCAGTTCGTCCCCATCTTTGAGATTCCGGTGTGGATAGTCCACATCAGCCAGTTCATGCACATAGATCTCGGCGCCGGTGCGGCGCGCAATTTCGCCATGGCCGGAAACGTGATCGGCGTGATTGTGCGTCTCGATGATGGCGGTTACCTGCATACCTTTCGCTTCCGCCAGCGCCAGGATGTCGTCGGCCATGTCGAGACGCGGATCAACGACGGCGCAGACGCCGGCATTGGTGCAGCCAACGATATAGCTGGCACAGCCTAAGTCTTCTTTGACAAGTTGTTTGAAGTACATGGGGGTCTCCTTTATGTTTCTCTCTTAAATGCGCTTGCGGCGGGACGATAGGGACGGATCATCCAGAGGGGGCGGCGCAAACCGTCGGGTCGATTGGTTTGCGGGCGAGTCATCGCCAACCACTCCTGATATACTTGATATGCTTTACGTGGGTCGACATAGACATTTCCATACGCGTCTTCAGGGTGAGCAGCTTCAACCGTCACCTTCTGATGCCAGCAATGCATGCCGCTGATAGGGTCGGGATGAACGGAGAAGGTGAGATTCTGGTGAACGCCGCCTTCGCGCCAGAAGATGCGCGCCGAGTCGGGATCACCGCTTTCAAAGGGCATAATGCCCTGCAACTGGCGCATATGCCAGGTTTCATCAGCTTCGCGTTTCAATTCGACCTGGGCCGAGGCCCAACGGTCCGTGCCCTGATCTGTATGTAAGCGCCAGCGCCCAAGATGATGAGAGCAGGCGACGATACCGGGATGGATGCTTTCAGCGACCCAGGCGCGATTGACGAAATAGCCAATCTCAGTTGTAACGCGCACCAGGTCTCCGGTTTCCACACCGATGCGCCCGGCATCGACCGGATGTATCCAGACGGGATTGTTGTTCGATATCTCATACAGCCACCTGGCATTGCCGGAGCGTGTATGGATGAGCGTGGGCAGGCGAAACGTGGGGATGAGCAGGTATTCGCCGCGTTCGGGGTCAATAGTAGAACGATGGACATGGCTGCGAATATAACCGGGAATGGTATATTCGGGCCAACCCCATTCCTTCATCGTCGCCGAATAAAATTCCAGTTTGCGGGAGGGAGTAGGGAAGCCCTCATAGGCCCCGCCATCGATCATCACGCCGGTGGCAGCGCCATCGCGCGTGATTTTTCCGCTCGCCTCATCTACCTGGGCATCTTGCAGGTCGGATGGGGCCAGTTTCCGCTCATTCAAGGTGAAAACGGGGGCCTTGTGCTGGGGAATCTCAAAGGCCCCATACTTCCGCATGTATTCCAGCGGTGAGAGATGCTCGCGCGCGGCGGCTTCCGGCAAGCCTGGTACGCTGTTCTCAAAAATCCAGCGGTAATATTCTTCGATAGAAAGCTTCGTTCCTGGGCAGTAGGGCGATTCGAAGTACTGGCGAATGCCGAGGCTGCCGTCAGGGTCAATGCGCCAGGAAAGCTCGATCCAGAACTCATCCTCTTCCCATACCTCGCCCGGATTGGCTTCGTAAGTGTAGCGAACAGGCTCGCCGTTACGTTCCCTGTAGACGCGCAGCACGGGCTGGCGATAGCCGATCCAGCGAGCGGCGTGCGTCTCCTGGCTCATCAGGTCATGGCGCTCGCTGCCGAGGCCCATAGGCAAGACGTAGTCGGCATACCAGGCCGTCTCGCTCCAGACAGGTGTCAGAGCGGCATGTAGTTCGACCTGCTGTTCGTTGGTCAGCATCTCGATCCAGGAGGTGCCGTCGGGGTTTGTCCAGACGGGGTTGTAGACACGGGTAAAGTAGGCGGCGAGCTTGCCGCGTCCTTCGCGCAAGAAGTAGGGCAGCAGGATGCTCATTTCATAGTTAGCAAGAGGATATTCCGGCGGGAAAAGCAGTTCATTCCAGACTTCTGAGGGACGCGGTTTGAGAAATGGCGCGGGCACAAATTTATTCCAGTTATTGGGCGCTGTCCCGCCGGGAGTGCCAATACTGCCGGTAAGCACAGAGAGAAACCAGAGAGCGCGAGCAACCTGCCAGCCACCCAGATTACCGGCGCAGGCGGCTCGCCAGGTATGGGCGGCAAAGGCTGTGCCGGCCTCACCGATCTGGCGGGCAATGGTAATGATCGTTTCCTCGGGGAGTCCACTTTCATGGGCGGCGAAAGCGGGCGTATATTCCGCGTAAAGATCGATCAGCAGTTCGATGAAGCGCTCGAACGTTTGTGGCTCGCCAGGATGTTCAGCGGCCATGTATTCCTGCCAGTTGACCCAGCGGCGCATATATTCGCGATTGAAGAGGTTTTCCACCAGCAGGATGCGCGCCATTGCCAGCAGTACCGCCGCTTCTGAACCGGGCCAGGTTGGGAGCCAGTAATCGGCCATGCTGGCAGTGTTGGAGAGGCGGGGGTCCATAACCGCCAGCTTAGCGCCCTGCATCTTACCCTCTATGATGCGCTGCGCCTGCGGGTTGAAATAATGACCCGTTTCCAGGTGCGAGCTGATGAGCAGGATGAAACGCGCGTTGGCATAGTCGGGTGAGGGGCGGTCGGATCCGCACCAGAGTTGGTAGCCGAAACGGGCAGCAGATGAGCAGACGTTGGTATGACTGTTATGACCATCCACGCCCCACGCACCCAGCACGCGCTCCATATAACCGTCGTGCCCGGGTCGTCCGACATGGTACATCACTTCATCACGGCGGCCCTCAATGATGGCGGCACGAATCTTTGTCGCGAATCTTTCCAGCACCTCGTTCCAGGTCGTGCGCTGCCATTTGCCTTCGCCACGCCTGCCCGCACGCTTCAGGGGATAGAGGATGCGCTCAGAATCGTTGACCTGGTTGATGGTAGCCGGGCCTTTGGCGCAGTTTCGTCCACGACTGCCCGGGTGGTAAGGATTGCCCTCGAATTTTTTGACACTTCCGCTCTCTTTATCAATATAGGCGAGCAGGCCACAGGCCGCCTCACAGTTGAAACAGATGGTCGGGATAATGGCGTAATGCTTTTCAACTTTGCGCGGCCAGGCTTTCGCATCATATTCGATCCAGTCATCCCATTTTTCCGGCGGTGGGCAGGAAGCGAGGTCTCGCACGGTCATCTGTTCGCCGCTGGGAGCAAAATGTTGTTTTAAAGGGATTTCGTTCATATGTCTCTCCATTATAGATACTCAGACCATCTCTGCG
The DNA here is from genome assembly GCA_035294305.1 of Ktedonobacteraceae bacterium. Taxonomy (GTDB): domain Bacteria; phylum Chloroflexota; class Ktedonobacteria; order Ktedonobacterales; family Ktedonobacteraceae; genus DASRBN01. Next base: position 80,794 of record DATGLD010000041.1, read on the forward strand.
TGTGGTTTGTATATTCCTGCCAGGCAAAGCATCGTACTATTCCTTATTACGCGCGACATTAACTCAGTGGGACGATTTGTCCGGCGACTACAAAACAATGCTCATATGCAAAAAGGCCAACCAGGGCAAATAGCGATGCGACACCGCTGAGAGCAGGTTGGGCAACCGGAACAAACAGGGCAACAATGAGTATGGCTAGAGGAACAACCGAACCAATGACGAAGAACTGGCCCCAGAAGATGCCTTGCAGGCCACCCCGGCTCATAAAGCGGGCCGCCAGGGCGACGTGGTTGTTGGCGTGAGGACCGAAGACTTCTAAAAAGATGAGCAACACATGTACAATGATAGCAATGAGCAGACTGATAGTGAAGAACGTGTCGATTGAGTTGCCGGGATGGAGCGCCCAGGCGAGTAGACTCAATGCGGCAGAACCGGCCAGGAAAGCCTGCACAAATAGAATAGGCAGCAAGAGCGGACCCTGCCAGAAGTCACGTCCCTCGGCCTGTCCAAAGAGGAAGGCGGTGTAGCACGCGGCTCCAATGCCGAAGAGCGCGGTCGGAATGAGTAGCCACAATAAGACATTGACGAAGCCGGTGATCGCCGCCAGAAACCATGCCGCTTCGAGCAGGCCGAAGATGGCGAGTAGAAAGCCGCCCCAGACGAGCCAGGAGGTCGGATTCGCCTTCGTCACGAGAAATAGCGCACGGTCGGGTCGCTTGAGGTCGGCCACCAGCAATAACAGCGTGAGGGCGATGAAAAAGCCACCAATGATGGGGGCGCCAATGCCGAGCAAGGCATTCATGACGCCAGTGATAGCTCCGTTTAGCCCAAAGAGCGCCAGGGCCAGAGTTGCCACGATCATTGTGCCGGCTCCGATGGATTTCGTGCCCAGGTAGGTAGAGACTTTCCAGCCCCAGGGGGCGCTATTTTTGGGTGTATCATAGACGATTTGCGCCGTGGGTTTTCCGTCCTTCGTTTCGGACAATGGTGCATACGGTTTGAGCGGATTGATGGTTTTTAGCGTGCGGAGCGAGGTATTTTTCTCGATGTCGTTTTCATCTTCATAGCCTGGCTTGAGCAGGGTACTCCACATGGTCATATGCGGCAGCGCTTCTACGGCTGATTCCGGGTTGAGGGCAGCTTCATCCGCTCCTATATAATAGACATTAGGGCCGGTTCCCTGTTCGGGTTTGCGTGTGCGTACCGGTTCATGAGCAAGCAAACCGGCAATTTCGCTCTGTGGATTGTGCATGTCACCGGCGATGATGGCATGCTCTGGACAGACAACCACGCAGGCGGGTTCTAATCCAAGCTCGGTGCGGTGGGCGCAATAGTTGCACTTGGCGGCAGTATGCGTATTGGGTTCGATATAGAGCGCATCATAGGGGCAGGCCTGCATGCACGATTTGCAGCCGATGCAGCGCGAAGAATCAAAGTCCACAATGCCATCCTTACGCTTATAAAGAGCTTTCGTTGGGCAGATGGCAACACAGGGAGCGTCATCACAGTGGTTGCAGCGGTTGACGAGGAAGTAACGGCGGGAGTTGGGAAACTCGCCCTTCTCGATGTACTTGACCCAGGTGCGGTAGACGCCGATGGGCACATCGTGTTCCGCCTTGCACGCCACGGTGCAGGCATGGCAACCGATACATTTGCGCTGGTCGATGACAAAGGCATATTTCGTCATGAGTGCTCATCCTTTTCGCCGTTGAACAAGGGTATTACTCTTGATTATACCGTAAGCGGGAAAGAGGTGCTTGCCTGATCGATCTCTTTAAAATTTCTATCAATCTTCGCTCCCGACTTTTTTCTGCAACCCTTTACTCATCCCAACATTACCATATTTTATTCATTCTATCAAGTTATTTATTATATTCTATTTTGTTATGAAATATGGTTGCATGATAAGCGTTCTCAACGGCAAACAACATTAGATGATCCCCTTTCGCTACATTGGCCGTAACCCTGGCCGCAAGGTTATGGTATCGTATAGTTGTCTCTCACATGAGAGCCGAGGGGTTCTTTCTTCTTTTAAGGAAGAGAATGATGAAGGGAGTATTCAAGATGTCATCATCCAACCAGAAAGCCAGAGCCATCCAATTCCGCAACATGCAGTCCGGTTCGCCTATTCTCGTTCTGGTACCGGAACATATATTTCATGGCCGCCGGGTCCATTCAGCTGGCTGGCGAATTGCAAATGTGTATTCGGGGACACGATTGGAAACTGGTAGGTAAAGGTGTGCGTTGCCCCCGGCGGTATGCTGCCAACTGAATAGATGATTCCTTCCTGCGATTGCGGGCTGCCCGGCTCTGATCTGGATGGGTTCTCTTTGATGATAAAGTTATGGCTCGAACTCCCGTTATTTGTGACGACGAAAAAATACGGTACGCCGGCCTGGAAGGTCTTCATAGAAGAACTAATACTTTTATCGGTGATCGTTACCCTCACCTGTCGCGAGGGTGTATACGTTGGAACCGGCGTCTTCGTCGTCGTATTCGCGCCGCTTTCTGAGCTTTTTGAGCCACCACAGGCCGTTACGATAGCCACGATTATCAGCAGGACTATACCAAAAACAAGGCGATTCTTCACAACTTTTCCTCTTTCCCTCTGATCTTTCACCTACTACTAGGGATACGAACTGCGGGTAAAAACTGCGTAAGAATCGGCCGATGGGGCTGTCCTGGCCGCCCAAAAGAGGACAGGGACAAGGCGCTGTCCCTACAGAACGGGTTCAAACGAACATGTCAGAGCCATCCACGGCGTTTGAAATACAGAATCTGGATAGCGGTAATAACTGCCATTCCCGCCAACACATACCAGAACAGGTAGCCATTATCGTGCTCGACCTGTGGTAGATGACCAAAATTCTGTCCAAAAACGCCTGTGATAAAGGTGATGGGCATAAATATTGTCGCAATGATCGCCAGTTGTTTCATGACCACGTTCAGTCGATTCGATACCGTCGTCAGGTAGACATCCAGCATACCGCTCATCAAGTCGCGATAAGAATCCAGTATTTCAAAGGCACGCACGAGGTGGTCATGCACATCGGCAAAATAAGGCTCGGCTTTTGCCGGAATCAGTTTTCCAGTACGCGCTATTAACGCATTGGCAACCTCTATCTGTGGACTGATGACTCTTCTTAGCTGCGCCAGGGTTCTTTTCATGCGGAAGATACGCACCTGTACATCGTTGGAGCCGCTGCTTACAGCCTCGTCCTCCAGATCGTCAATGATATCATCGATATCATCCAACACGGGGAAGTAGCTATCCACCAGCGCATCGAGGAGGGTATACAAGAGAAACGGCATACCACGACTCATGATGTGCTCTCCTGAATCTTTTTCTCGCGCTTCCTGTTGCAACTTATCTATCCACTCGAAAGAGACGCGATGCGAGGTAATGATAGAATTTTTTGCGAAGACCACGTCCAGTTTAGGGGTCACAGCCTCACCGGTTGCGGGGTCAAAAGTCATTCCATGCACAACCAGGTAGAAGTAGTTGTCTCTTTCAAGAAATTTGGCCCGCTCGTGCTCTTCGCACATTGTTTTGACAATGATAGGTTCGAGCTTGAATATGTCACAGAGTTGAGTCTCACAGTCGCTACAATCGCCGGTGATATCGAGCCAGACCAATGTGTGTGGATCAAGCAGGATTTCAGGCAACGTTTCAAGTGGGATGTCTGTGCTAAGCTGGCCGTTTTTCCAGGCTATTACGCGTAGTTCCTGCTGTTGAGCGGGTAGCAATTTTCCCTGCTCTTCTCCTGGTTTAAGCGGTTTCTGTTCCTGTTGCTGCATGCGATGCACTCCTTTTCGAGGGCGTAGACGATAAGCTGGTATGGTCAGAATAGTATCTGTTTTATTGCTGCTTCTGTTTTTAGACACGAGGGTAAGGTTTAGTACGCCTCATTTCCAGATCATTATATACCTCAGTTCATATGTGTAGGCATGAGGATGGACAAATAAATCGGCCGGGTCGCTATAGACCCGGCCGATTTATTTGTCCATCCTCATGCTTGCATATATCAAGGCAAAATCAGGTGCAAATCTCCGAATTCATGCCAGAGGTAATGCTCGCGCAGCGCTTCGGCATAGGTCACTTTCAAATGTTCCAGCCCCGCAAGAGCCTCTAGCATCGAGAGGTGGGAAGCGCGCGGCTCGTGCAGACCTGTAAGCATGCCATTCACGGCCCGGATGCCGCGCTGAGGTGTCACTATCACAGAGGTCCAGCCCTCGCCGGGATGTGTGGTTCCCTCGCTATCAGTAACCGTCTCCAGGGCGCGTACTACGGTCGTTCCGACGGCTATGATGCGCTTGCCCGTCAAATGCGCTGTATTTACACGTTGAGCCGTCTCCAGGGGTACGCGATAATATTCCTCGTAGGGTGGTTCGTGATCCTCAAGGCTGGCAACTCCAGTGTGCAAGATCAGGGGAGCGATCTGAACACCGCGCGCAACGAGACGCGTTATCAATTCAGGGGTAAAGGCACGCCCGGCAGAGGGCATCTCTGCGCTGCCCATTTCAGTTGCATAGACCGTCTGGTAATAGCTTGCGGGCCATTCCTGCTTCACGTAGCTATAGCGGATGGGGAAGCCGTAGCGCGCAAGGTAATCCTGCAAGGGATTAAGATACTCTACTTCGCCGTCAGGAGCGATGTAAGGAGAGGGCAGTTGCAAGGTGGCAATCCACAGGCGTGTGCGAGTTTGCGCGTTATTCCCGGCAAGTGGTTTGCCGGCTCGATCCGAAGAATAGGGTACGTGCAGCGTCACTGTCGCCCTGCCCGGCAGTTGTAGTGTCTCACCCGCTCTAGCATCGTAGAAAGGCTTCGTGCCGGTCTCACCAGGCTGCCGCACTTCGACGATCCACATATTCGCCGGAAGGTGGGTCGAGAGATGCAGTTCAAAAGGAGTACCGTCCCTGCGTGTGGCGTGCAAAGCCGCATTCATCGTGCCACTGGTATTGATTACCAGCAGGTCGCCGGCTTGCAGGAAATCTGGAAGTTCGCGAAATTGCGTATGCGCCACGCGGTTGTCCGCCAGGTATGAGATCATCAGGCGCACCTCGTCCCGTGCCAGGCCGCGCTCCTCGGGTGGCTCACCTGCCTCGAGTTCGGTTGGAAGTTCAAAATCGTATGGCATTATGTTTTGCTGATTTCTTCTATCAATTTTCGGGCGGAATAGCGCCCGCTGGGGCGCTGGCCTGTAATCAATTCGATCAGACCCGGCACACTCTCCTCTGGCAATGGGCGGTCGCTGATATCTTCGCCGGGAAAAGCTTCCTGGTGCATCTGCGTGCGCATATCGCCGGGATCAACCCAGTAGACACGCAGTTCAGGATTTTCGGCGGCAAGAATATTTGAAAGCTGTTCGAGAGCTGCTTTGCTCGATCCATAACCGCCCCAGCCTGCGTAGGCCTCGACACCGGCATCGCTGGTAATGTTCACCAAGCATGCCCCCGGTTTCAATTCGTGTTGAAGCTCTTGAATCAGGGCCAGCGGGGCGATGACGTTGGTGTGGTAGACGCGGCCAAGCACATCGAGCGGGTAGGCGAGCAGGTTGGGTTGCGGGCTCGGGCCAAGGATGCTGGCATTATTCACAAGCGCATCCAATCCACCGAGTTGCTGCGCGGCCTGCACAAGGGCGCGGCGATGAGTGGCATCCGTTACATCGCCAGGAATAGCTATCACGCGCGTCTGCTGCGCAAGTTCCGCGCGGGCGGTTTCGAGGGCATCCGCACCGCGCGCATCGATGATGAGCAGCCATCCCAGGGTCGCGAGCTGCCGGGCCAGCGCCAGGCCAAGCCCACGGGATGCGCCGGTAATGAGAGCGGTACGAGTTGTTTGTGTTGTCATTTTCGGTCTCCGTTCCAATCAATTTGATCCTGTCTTATAGTATACCCCCAGAGCCGTACGCGACTTCAGACGAAAGGCCAGTTTTCTCCTGCACTTTGGTACAGTGGAAGAAGCCTCTGTAGAGATCGTTTCCCCTCCAATGCCATTCTAGGTGGGCCAGGCTGAGAGATTCCAATTGCTTTAGTATGCGCCAGCTTATGGAGGAGAACAGAAAATGGTTCCGACACCAACCAGCGCTGGCAGTCCGGTAAGCGGAACTGGCGAGCAGGTAAGTAGTGGGCAGACACATGTACAGAACTATCTGCAGCCGTTGCTCGAGCGTATTCAAGGCCACGAGATCGATCCCTCATCTGTGATTGCGCATCGCATGAGCCTGGATACGTCGAGTGCAAATACATTACGGCAAATGACGGAGGTTATTCACCAAAGGTTTCCTGGGTTGCCACTATACCAGGCCACCTCGCGTCGGGCGCAATCAAACAGGCTCTTATGCTAGGGCCTGATAGTGATCCATAAAGCAGGGTATCATATTCATAACTTTCAATCGTGTTCATGAGTGAAGAGGGTAGGAAGTCAATTTGTCGCTTCTATTTCTGAAGTCAGGGGGGTTCAAAGTGGAACAGAGAAAGCGCATTCTTATTGTTGAAGACGAGCCACAAATCGTAGATTTGCTGAGGCGAGGGCTGGGCTACAAGGGTTTTGATGTGCTGGCCGCGCAGGATGGTCAGGAGGCATTACAGCTATTTCAGGCCACGCCGCCGGACCTGGTGATACTGGATATCAAGTTACCAGATATAGACGGTTACCAGGTATGCCGCTACATGCGCGCGACCGGTGATGAGTCTTTACCCATCCTGATGCTAACGGCGAAGGACGAACTTTCCGATAAAATTATCGGGTTGGATAGTGGAGCGGATGACTACATCACGAAACCGTTCGCCTTCGAGGAATTACTGGCGCGCATCCGGGCCGGGTTGAGACGAGTGGAAGCGAAGAGCCGTCATACTGCACAGATGATAGTAGGAGACCTGATTATTGATACAGCCGCGCGCCAGGTGACACGAGGAGGCATCCCTATCGAGCTCACGATGCGCGAATATGACCTGCTGGAGCTGCTGGCACAGAATGTTGGTCATGTCTTGACGAAAGACAGTATCTTCGAACGCATCTGGGGATATGATAATGAGGCGGGGTTAGATATCATCAAGGTTTACATCAATTATCTGCGCGCGAAGCTCAACGTTGAGGGCAAACCGGATATCATTCACACTGTGCGTGGGGTTGGTTATATGCTGAAACCCTGATACAGGCAGGCGGAGGACAACTACCAGGGTACGCCTTTACTATGACGACGAGACCAGCCCACAGAGGCGCGGTGTCATAGTAAGGACACCCTTGTGGTCACCCTGATGGGAAACCAGGGCTTTGTCGCGAGGCATTTGATTCATGGGTTACAACATACCGCCTGTGCCCCGCCCATCCTCTGTATATGGAGGCTGAATATGTTAGAAATTATCCAGGATTCGCAGCAACACCCCCATGAACCTGGAAGAGGCATGCGCGGGTTTATGGTATGGTTAAAAGGGCCTCGACCGCTTGGAAGCAAGCTCGCGCAGTGGAATGCGCTGGTGCTGTTCATCGCGCTGGCCTTGATCGAGCTGGTGGTCTATCAGCTTGTCATCTATACGGTCATAGCTAACCTGGATGGGCAACTCAATGCTGAGGGAAGAAGAATTGAGGCAAAGGCCCAACAATGGACGGCGACCGGTCAACCATCCGATATGGCATTTTTGAACCAGCTAGTGCAGGACAAACCGATCAATGAATTTTCTACAGTCTCCCTTTCTATTAAGATATACGACGCGCGCACAGGTCGCCTGCTGGCCCTGTCACCCTATCTCAGCCAGGTGCTGCTGCCGCTGAACCAGGTCGATTTTAGATCAGCGCTACAAGGACATCATATTACCAGTAGCATGAGCGATAAGAGTGGAAACCAGGCACATATTCTGGTGCTGCCTTTATATGATAAAACGTCGAAGCTGGTCGCCGTGGCCCAGCTGGTTCAATCATTACAAATTGTCCAACAACTACAGTTGACACTCGGGATAATACTCGGAGCGGGGGGTATTATGGCAACCGCTATCGCCTATGTGGTTGGCCTGATGTTAACGAGAAGAGAGTTGCGACCCCTGCGCCTGCTCATCAGCACGATGCAGCGCCTGGATGCACAGCGTTTAGACGAGGTGCGTTACCATCCTCGCATTCTGACCATCGAGGTGATACAGCTGACCGAGGCTTTCAACGCGATGCTTGACCGCCTGCAAGCAAGTTTTGCCCTGCAAAGAAACTTCATCGCGAACATCTCACATGAGATGAGGACGCCCTTAACCGCCATTCTGGGGCAGGTGGATGTGATGCTGATCGATCCTGAACTAAAAGACGGCACGCGGCAGTATTTGCAGGATATTCGCACCGAATTAAGGCGAATCTCTCACCTGATAACCAACCTGCTGACCTCAGCGCGTGAAGAAGCGGGTATGCCGCCGCAGCCTTTTGTGCATGGCGTCCAGATGGTTGAACTGGATTCGCTGGTGGTAGATGTCCTGCGCGAGGCCAGTTTCCTCTATCACAGGCGCGAGCAGTCGGGCAAGGATCTTGTGCGTATTGGTGAACTCGAACAAATACAGCTTCCTGGCGATGCCGATTTGCTCAAGCAGTTATTACTTAACCTGGTAGATAATGCCATCACCTACTCTGCACCGGTGGGGCACGTTTCCGTTTCATTGACACGGAAGCCACCTACTTTGCCTTTTCCAGGCGAGGAAATAACAAGAAGCCAGGTTGAATGGGCTGTTCTCACTATCTGTAATAGCGGGCCTGGCATCACCCCGGAGGAGTTGCCGCACATCTTCGAACGTTACTACCGGTCCAGGAAAATAGAAAAAAGCGGCGAAATGGGTGCTGGTCTGGGCCTCTCTATTGTAAAAATGATTGCTGAGGCTCATGGGGGCTATATCACCGTAGAGAGCGAACCCGGGAAAGAAACATGCTTCTATGTCTGGCTACCCACCAGCCATGTCCTTCACCAGTAGGGGGACTGCCGTAGGGACAGGGCCTGTCCCTACGGCAGTCTCTTATCATTTTCTAATCCTGCTTTTACAAAGCATTTACTTGTTGCTGGTAAGCTAAGAATAGGGATCAGCAAGAGCGTAGAAATAAGGCAGACCTAGAAGCTAAACCTTTTCTCCTCCTCTCTAGTCGTTGTATAGTGTGATAGAGTACTCGTCGCTCTATCACACTATACACTTTGGCTCCAGCGTTATCCTGACTCTTCATTCTTCAGAAAGATTGGAGAAGGCTCTCTCCCGGTGCCATCAATCTAGCCCCTACCCTCCCCACAGCATGATGGTTCGAAAATCCGGGCCTTATCATTTTCTAAGTAGCGCCTAAGAAGCCTCTAACCTGAATTTTACCATGCCTTAACCTCGATGGGCTAATCTAGAAATATATGGGCATGCTGGTCTGGTCACGCCAAAGCGGTTTCGCATCGCAACAAAAACTTCGCAGAGTTGTTTGTAGAAGCACATATATTTAAAATGGAGCTCTTCTACTATTTCTAACTGTAGAGTATCAATTTCCTCTGTTTGAACGTGACCGAATCAGGTAGGAATACTGCGGGCCGGTGTTACCTGGCTATCTGGCCACTTGCTGCGACCTTTTTGGTTTTTTAAACGTAACCGAGGTAGGTACGAAAACGCGTGAGAACAGGATCAGTTGCCAGATTTGGGCATTCCATCATGATGCAGTGAGACTATCAGGAGCGAGATTTTGCGTGTCCCAGGACAGGCAGCAGGCACTGTCCCTACAGCATGTTGCTTCTAACAGAAAGGAAAAAGTATCCATGGCAGAAAAAGTCAGTGATTTTTTATTACAACGTCTCTCGGAATGGGGCGTGAAGCGTATTTTCGGCTATCCCGGAGATGGCATTCTAGGCATCCTGGGCGCTTTGGAGCGTAACAAAGACCTGTTCGAATTTGTGCAGGTGCGTCACGAAGAGATGGCCGCATTTATGGCCAGCGCGCACGCGAAGTATACGGGCGAAGTAGGCGTTTGTATGGCAACTTCGGGGCCAGGAGCAATTCACCTCTTGAATGGCCTCTACGATGCCAAGATGGATCACCAGCCGGTGCTTGCCATCGTCGGTCAATCCGCGCGATCCGCTCTTGGTGGCAACTACCAGCAGGAAGTCGATCTGATGAGCCTGTTCAAAGACGTAGCAGGTGAGTATGTGCATACCTGTACGGATGCTGTGCAGATGCGGCAACTGGTCGACCGCGCGATGCGCATTGCGATAGCGGAGCGCACGGTGACCTGCATTATCATGCCAAAAGATGTACAGGACCTGGATGCCAAGAAGAAGCCGCCGCATGTACATAATTCAGTGCATACGGGCATTGGTTATTCCGCCCCCTACATCATCCCTACCAAGGAAGACTTGCAGAAAGCCGCCGATATCCTCAATGAGGGCAAAAAAGTTGCTTTCCTGGTTGGAGCGGGTGCCAAACACGCTACAGACGAGATCGTTGAAGTGGCAGACTTGCTTGGCTGCGGCGTCGCCAAGGCCTTGCTCGGCAAAGAGGCGGTGCCCGATACGTTGCCATTCGTGACCGGCGGCCTCGGCCTGCTCGGAACGACGCCCAGTTGGAACATGATGATGGACTGTGACACACTACTAATGGTCGGCTCCAACTTTCCTTACGCCGAGTTCTTACCGAAGGAGGGGCAGGCACGTGGTATCCAGATCGATATTGATGGGCGACTGGTTGGCATTCGCTATCCGATGGAACTAAATTTGATTGGCGATAGCAAGCAGTCGCTGCGCGCGCTGATTCCCCTGCTGAAGCGCAAAACTGACCGGTCGTGGCGCGAGAAGATCGAAGCAGACATTCGCGACTGGTGGAAAGTGGTTGAGGCGCGCGCCAAAGAGAGCGCGAACCCTATCAACCCGGAATACGTGGCCTGGGAACTGTCGCCGCGCCTGCCCGATAACTGCATTGTCAGCGCGGACTCCGGCACGACGGCCAACTGGTATGGGCGCACAATGAAGTTCCGTAGAGGGATGAAAGGCTCGGTATCGGGCAGCCTGGCCTCGATGGGCGCGGCTGTTCCCTATGCCATCGCCGCCAAATTTGCCTATCCTGAGCGAGTTTCCATCTGCTTCACCGGTGATGGCGCGATGCAGATGAACGGCCTGAATGAATTGATCACAGTTGAGAAGTACTGGAAGAATTGGAGCGACCCACGCATCATCTTCATTGTGCTGAACAACAGAGACCTCAACCAGGTGACATGGGAACTGCGTATCGAGGGCGGCGATCCCCGGTTGCCGCTGACACAGGCTATTCCCGACTTCCCATACGCCTCCTTCGCGGACTCTCTAGGGCTGAAGGGTATTCGTGTAGACAAGCCGGAAGATGTGGGGCCGGCGCTTGACGAGGCGCTTGCTTCCAGTCGCCCTGTCGTGCTTGATGTATATACTGATCCCAACGTGCCCACGCTGCCGCCGCATATCACATTCCAGCAGGCGAAGAACTACAGTACAGCGTTGCTGAAAGGTGACCCCGAAGAGGGACCGATCATTGTGGAGTCTGTCAAGAGTGTAGTCGAGGGCATTATGCCCCATAAAGGTTAGGCGAAAATGACAGGCACACGATTTGGCAACAACGGAGTTCCCATCGAGCAACTTGATGTTTCCGCTTATAAAGTGCCGACCGATTCTCCCGAATCGGACGGCACGATCAAGTGGGATAGCACGACGCTGGTGCTGGTTGAAATAACCGCTGATGGGAAAAAGAGCGTCGGGTATTCTTACGCCGATACCGCGACGGCAAGACTGGTGAAGGATGTACTGGCGCCTATCGTGCTACAACGCGACGCCATGTCTATTCCCGGAATCTGGTTTGACATGGTGCATGCCATTCGCAATCTTGGACGTCCGGGTATCAGCTCAATGGCGATTTCGGCGGTCGATAACTCATTGTGGGATTTGAAGGCACGCCTGCTTGATCTACCGCTGGTGACGCTGCTAGGGCAGAGACGCGAGTGCGCGGCAGTGTACGGCAGTGGCGGGTTTACATCTTATTCGAAGCAACAGCTACAGAGCCAGCTGAGCGGCTGGGTGGAGATGGGCATTCCACGCGTGAAAATGAAGATTGGCAGAGACCCAGATGCTGACCCCAGGCGCGTAGCCGAGGCCCGTGAGGCGATTGGACCCGACACCGAACTGTTCGTCGACGCGAATGGAGCCTACAGCCGCAAAGAGGCGCTGGCTTTCGCGGAACTATTCGCCGCCGAATACGGGGTAACGTGGTTCGAGGAGCCGGTCTCCTCGGATGATCTGGAGGGATTGCGCCTGATTCGCGACCGCGCGCCTGCCGGCATGGATATTGCCGCCGGAGAATATGGCTATGATCTGTGGTACTTCCGGCGCATGCTAGAAGCCGGAGCGGTGGACGTGCTGCAGGCGGACGCCACACGCTGCGCCGGTATCACCGGCTTCATGCGAACCGACGCCCTGGTGGAATCGCGTTCGATGCAGCTTTCGGCGCATTGCGGGCCATCGATCCACGCCCATCCATGCTGCGCCATCAACTCGTACCGGCACCTGGAATACTTCCATGACCATGCGCGAATCGAGCATATGCTTTTCGATGGGGCACTGACGCCTGTCAGGGGTGCATTGTGGCCTGATTTATCGCGACCCGGCCTGGGGCTGGAGTTCAAGCACGCGGACGCGGAGAAGTATAGGGTGGCTTTTTAAGAGAGATGCGGTTGCTCAAATCGGTGATAATGGAAATGGCCTGTAGAGCCATTTCCCGTCACCCGGTTGTCAAAAAGCATCACCGGCCTCAAGCCAATGCACATGCTGATCCCAAATATTTATCCCTTGAAGGATTTTGCCAATGAAACAAGAAGTCGTCGCAAACGAGAACATCAACACGCATCTCAAAAATAGCAATGTGCGTGGCGGGCAGATGGCTGTCTCGGTAATAGATGTCAGTGGCCTGGAACGCGATTTGCGTGGAACTGTCAGCGGAGAGGTTCGTTTTGATGATGGCAGCCGGGCGATGTATTCAACCGACGCCTCGAACTATCGCCAGGTGCCGATAGGTGTTGTGATTCCCAGGAATGTGGATGATGTCATCAAAACTGTAGCGATCTGTCATCGCTACGGCGCCCCCATTTTTTCACGCGGTGGCGGGACAAGTCTGGCCGGGCAGTGCTGCAACGTCGCCGTGGTCATCGACATGTCCAAGTATATGAACAGGGTGATTGAGATAGACCCGGGCAAAAAGCAGGCGCGCGTACAGCCGGGCACTATCCTCGACGATTTGCGGCATCAAGCAGAGCATTACAAACTGACCTTCGGGCCAGACCCGGCCACGCATAATCACTGCACCCTGGGCGGCATGATCGGTAACGACTCCTGTGGAACACATTCTGTGATGGCGGGAAAGACGGTCGACAACATCGACGAACTCGATATCCTCACCTACGATGGCCTGCGCATGCGTGTGGGTAAGACGAGCGACGAGGAGCTCGAACGCATCATCTCGGAGGGCGGAAGGCGGGGCGAGATTTATGCTCGCCTCAAGGATTTGCGCGACAAATACGCCGATCTGATCCGGGAGCGTTTTCCCAAAATACCGCGCCGCGTCTCAGGCTACAATCTCGATCAACTGCTGCCCGAAAACGGCTTCAATGTGGCCGGGGCGCTGGTTGGAACGGAAAGCACCTGCGTTACTGTGCTGGAGGCAAAGGCGCGCCTGGTAAATAGTCCCCCGGCGCGCGTGCTGCTTGTGCTCGGCTATCCAGATGTCTATAGCGCCACCGATCATATCATGGAAATCCTGGCGCATAAGCCCATCGCTCTGGAGGGCATGGATGGGTTGATGATCGAGGATGCCAAAAAGAAGAACCTGCTCCCCGGCGATGTTTCGCTCCTGCCCTCTGGAGGTGGCTGGCTGCTGGTCGAGTTTGGCCGCGATACGATTCAGGAGGCTCGTAACCAGGCCAACGGGTTGATGGAGGAACTGAAGAAGAAAAATAACGCGCCCGATATGAAGCTCTTCGACAAACGCGAGGACGAAGAGAAAATCTGGCTGGTGCGCGAGTCGGCGCTGGGGGCAACCGGGCGCGTGCCAGGTGAGAAAGATAGCTGGCCGGGTTGGGAAGATTCGGCCGTTCCGCTCGATAAAGTAGGCGATTACTTACGTGATTTGCGCGATCTGCTGAAGCGCTACGATTATCGCTGGGCTTTCTATGGACACTTCGGACAGGGCTGCATCCATACGCGCATCAGTTTCGATCTGGAAACCGGCGAGGGCATCGCTAAGTTCCGGTCGTTTATGAACGAGGCGGCAGACCTGGTTGTCAAATACGGAGGCTCGCTTTCCGGCGAACACGGCGATGGCCAGGCGCGCGCCGAACTACTGCCGAAAATGTATGGCGATGAACTCGTCCAGGCGTTCCGCGAATTTAAGTCCATATGGGATCCGGAGTGGAAGATGAATCCGGGGAAGATGGTCAACGCATACCGCATGGACGAAAACCTACGATTGCGCGACTTTCATCAATTACCCACGGTCACAACTCATTTCAAGTTCCCTGAGGACGGCAGCTTCGCGCGGGCCACAACACGCTGCATCGGCGTGGGCAAATGCCGCAGGATAAGCGGAGGTACCATGTGCCCCAGTTTCATGGTGACACGCGAGGAGGCCGATACAACACGCGGGCGCGCGCGCTTGCTCTTTGAGATGTTGCAAGGCAGTTCTTATCCAGATCGCCAACGCCGCTCGTCCGCGGCTACTGCTTCGCAGTCAGGCGATCTGAGAAGCAATCCTCTGGAAGAAGGCTGGCACAGCGAGGCGGTGAAAGATGCGCTTGATCTCTGCCTGGCGTGCAAGGGCTGCAAGGGTGATTGCCCGGTCAATGTTGATATGGCGACGTACAAGGCGGAATTTCTCTCGCACTATTACGAGGGAAAGCTAAGGCCCCTTTCGGGCTATTCGATGGGCCTGATCTACCGGTGGGCAGGGCTGGCGGCTTTCGCGCCGGAGGTGGTCAATTTCTTCACGCAGGCGCCCATTCTGAGCAACATTGTCAAAGCTCTGGGCGGCATTTCGCAGAAGCGCAGCATGCCCAAATTCGCTCCCATGACATTCAAACAGTGGTTCAGGCAGCACGAACCTAAAAACGTAGGGCAACAGCAGGTATTGCTCTGGCCCGATACATTCAATAATCATTTTCATCCAGAGACCGCTATCGCCGCCGTCGAGGTGCTTGAAGCGGCAGGTTACCAGGTGATAGTGCCTGAACAATCGCTGTGCTGCGGTCGCCCGCTCTATGATTTCGGCTTCCTTGACCTGGCGCAAGACCTGCTGCGGCAAATACTCGATACGCTGCGGCCACAGATTCGCGCCGGTATGTCTATCATTGGTCTGGAACCAAGCTGCGTTTCCGTTTTTCGCGACGAACTGGTCAACCTCTTCCCTGATGACGAGGATGCGAAGCGGCTTTCCCAGCAATCGTTCCTGCTGAGCGAATTTCTAAACAGGAAAGCGGAGCATTACCGGCCACCAAAGCTGAATCGCAAAGCCGTCGTGCACGGCCATTGCCACCACAAGGCCATTATGGAGATGAATGACGAGGAGGCGCTGCTATCGAAGATTGGCCTTGATTTCCACGTGCTGGACTCCGGCTGCTGCGGCATGGCGGGCGCCTTCGGCTTTGAGAAAAGTCACTATGATGTCTCCATCAAGGCTGGCGAGCGCGTGCTGCTTCCCGCCGTCCGGGACGCCGGTAAGGAGACACTGATCATTGCCGACGGCTTTAGCTGCCGCGAGCAGATCGAGCAGTGTACAGATCGTAAGGCGCTGCACGTGGCCCAGGTCTTGAAGATGGCGATGGATAAGGAGAAGGGCGAATTTGTAGGGCGCACCTACCCAGAAGAGGAGTTTACGAAGAGCCCCTCGTCGCCACTGTCAAAAATACGCGCTGCCGCTTTCATTGGAGGTGGAGTGATGCTGGTGGGAGGCGTAGGAGTGTGGATGTGGAAGCTATTACAGGGAGATCGCTAGATAGAGGAAAAGGAAAAGCACCATGGCTGTTAAAATACCTATCGATCTTGCGCAAAACGGAACGACGCGCAAGGCGCTTCAGCAAGTAAGCAATGTTGTGACACCTTCACGCACATTGTCACGGGACCGTTTGCCTGCCGGTACTATTTTGAGTGGCGTGATTGCGGTGGTACGGCTCTGGCGTGCATTGAGCCGCAAGGGTCAACCAGGACAGTCAACGCTGTTGGATATGCTGCCGCGGCAGATCACGCACGAGGGAGTTATTCTGGAGCAGCACATCCGCGAGGGGCGCTTCCAGCGCAGCCTGGCGCTGATCACCGCTTTCTCAGGCTTGCTGGCAGGGTTGGAGGTGACCTATGAACATTACCGGGGCAGCTATAGCGAGCGCATTATGTATAGCCCGGTGCTCTTGTCGCCGCTGATATGCATCGCGGCAATCTGGACGGTGTTCAGTCGCTTCGCGGCGCGTGTGGTGCTGCCGATTGTTTCGCTGGTGATGATGCTCGACGGGCTGGTGGGCTTCTTCTACCATATTCGCGGGATTCATCGCAAACCTGGGGGTTGGCGCATTCCGGTGTTCAATCTGATTATGGGGCCACCGCTTTTCGCGCCGCTGCTGTTTGGTCTGAGCGGCTTCCTGGGCTTGATTACGGCCTTTTTGCGCCGCGAGGACGCGCCGGACTTTCCTACTTTTGGTGGACTGTTGAAGCCGCGCCCGGCATGGATGCACCTGCTGCCACATAGCATTTCGCGCGAGGGACTGGTGTTTGAGCAGGATATACGCGAGGGGCGTTTCCAGCGCATGTTGGGAGTGGCGACGGCCATCTCGGCATTCTTCAGCGGCTTCGAGTCGCTCTATTCACATTACAAGAATAACTTCACCTACCGCATACAGTGGACGCCAATTCTTTTGACGCCGGTCTTGATGATTGCGGGGTTTGGCACAGTATGGAGCCGCGCCGTGGCGCGAACGCTGCTGCCGGTTGCCTCGATACTGGCGCTGCTCAATGGAGGCATAGGCTTCTTCTATCACCTGCGCGGCATATTACGCCGCCCGGCCGGTAGCAGCAAGCTCCTGTACAACACCATCTATGGGCCGCCGATATTCGCGCCACTGCTGTTTGCCGCCTCTGGATTTCTCGGAGTACTGGCAAGCCTGCTAAGGAGAGAGAAATAACATGAAAGTGCAACGTAATCCAAAAGCGCCTCATGAACAGGTCTTTGAAGTCGATAAAACCATGCCGGTACGCGAAGACCATCTACCCGTCACTCCTAAAACGGGCAAACCGATTCCACCGGTGGCACAACCGGGTTACTATCCTGGTTTCTCCACGCTGAGCCAGCAGGAATTCTGGGACGAAGCCACGCGGAAGGTGGTGCTTGACCGTGTGAATAATGTGCCGCCGATCCGCTTTTTTACGACTGAAGAGGCCTATCTGATGCAGGCGGTCTGCGATCGTTTGCTGCCGCAGGATGACCGCGACGAGGCGCATAAAATACCGCTGGTCAATTACATTGACGAGCGCCTGTATGAGCGGCGCATCGATGGCTATCGCTTCGAGGACATGCCGCCCGATCACGAAGCGCATCGCCTCGGCTTGCAGGCGATTGAGCAGATGTCGAAGGAGATGTACAGCAGGTCTTTCACCGAGTTGAACCAGACCGAGCAAGATACGATTCTCAAATCTATTCACGACGCGACTCCGGTAGGGGCGCACGAGATCTGGCAAAAGATGTCGATTCAGCACTTCTGGATGTTGCTGCTACAAGATGCGGTGGAAGTGTACTACGCTCATCCTTATGCCTGGGATGAGATTGGCTTTGGCGGCCCGGCCTATCCACGTGGCTACATGCGGCTGGAGGGCGGAAGGCCGGAGCCATGGGAAGTGGATGAGAAACGCTACGAATGGGAGGCGCCTGCCGGCTCGCTTTCTGACCGCTACGAGCCGATAGGTGGGCCAAAGCACCATCATGAGAGCCAGACGCCAGGCCAGGAGGGAACACATTGATCCCGTGGAGGGCCAGTACGATCCCGTGGAGGGCGACCACAAGGGTACGCCCTTACTAGAGGACCACGGGGCCGTCCCGCAATGGAGGAGAGTCCTGGTAAGGGCCGTACCCTTGTGGTCGCCTTTGAGAGTCCAAATGGAACGCCAATGTGCAAGATATAGGGCCAGGTCATAGTAAGGGCATACCCTTGTGGTCGCCTTTGAGAGGTGTAAAGATACATGAAAAGTCCAATTTTTGGTGAATTTGAAAGCCCCGAGCCTGGGGAACATATGCTTGGACCAATCCAGAAGATTGATACGCCGATGCGTCGATTCGATCCGAATGAGGAGGTCGATTTTTGCATTGTCGGCGTTGGCTCGGCGGGAGGAGTGCTGGTGCAGCGCCTCGCCCGTGCCGGTTTCAAGGTTCTTGGCATCGAGTCGGGGCCATTCTGGGATACGGAGCGGGATTGGGTGAGCGACGAGGCAGGCTCGCATAAACTCTATTGGAACGAGTTGCGCATTACGGGTGGTTCAGACCCGATTACGCTGGGTGCCAACAATAGCGGGCAAGGAGTCGGCGGAGGCTCGGTGCACTGGGCGGGTTTTACGCCGCGCTTTCACCCATCGGATTTCCGCGTCTATTCGGAAGATGGTGTGGGCGCGGACTGGCCAATGACCTACGATGAGCTCAAACCGTACTATGAGCTGTTGGAGAAAGAGATTCCTGTAGCGGGTCCCGCATACTATCCATGGGGCGATCCACACGGCTATACCTATGGCGCGCATCCGCTAGGAGGTGTAGGCGACGTGCTGGTGAAAGGATGCTCGAAGCTGGGCATCCGCTCGGTTGCCGGTGGACCGGTTGCTATCACTTCAGGCTCGCATGCCGACCGGCCGCACTGCATCTATCGTGGATTCTGCATTCAGGGCTGCAAAGTCGGGGCCAAACAGAGCACACTGGTAAGTCACGTGCCCGATGCTATCCGTCACGGAGCGGAGATTCGTGCTAATAGTATGGTCTCGCGTATCAATATGAACAAGAACGGTATCGTGACCGGGGTGACCTATTTTGATGCGCATGGAGTGGAGCGAGAGCAAAAGGCAAAGGCGGTCATCGTCTCCAGTTACGCGATTGAGACGCCGCGCCTGCTGTTGAACTCGGCCTGCCCAGGCTTCGAGAACGGACTGGCCAATTCCAGCGGCACCGTTGGCAGGTATCTGATGGTGCAGATAGGCAACGTAGTGGCCGGGCGCTTTCCAGGACTGGTGCGCATGTACAAAGCGCCGCCGGCGCACGCGCTGACCGAGGAGTTTTATGAGACGGACCCGAAGAACGATTACGTACGCGGCTTCGCCATCCAGACGGTAGGGCCGCTGCCCATTGCCTTCGCGAAGCAGATGATGGTAGCCAAGGGAGCCTGGGGGTGGGGCATGCGGCGGGTGATGATGGACTACAACCACTGGGCGGCGCTCGGCGTGCTGGGAGAAATCTTGCCCTGGGAGGATAACCGTGTGGAGATTGCCGGGGAGACAGATCGCTTCGGTATCCCTGTAGCAAAGATCACGTTCAGTTTGCATGAGAATGATAAGAAGATTGCCAAGGCGGGCGTCGAGAAGACGACCGAAATCCTGTACGCGGCGGGAGCCGAGGAGGTAGTGGAGGAGGCGCGTTACGCGCACCTGGTCGGAGGCGCGCGCATGGGCAACGATCCGCGCACATCAGTGACGGATAAGTGGGGGCGCGCGCATGATATTCCGAACCTGTTTGTCTGTGACGGTAGCCTGCTGCCAACCCAGGGGTCGGCCAATCCAGGATTGACCATCCAGGCGCTGGCTGCGCGTACTGCCGACTTCCTGATCTCGAACGGGCCAGATGTGCTGATGCGACAGCCGCGCGTTGTCAATGTCGAAGAGCCACCGGTGCGGCATAATCTATCGCCGCGTGGAACGTCGGGACGCGGCATGCCGCGCATCAAGAGTAAAAAAGTACGCCAAAAATGAGAGGATCAGTATCATGCCCAATTTGCTAGCAGCACGGTCTCAGATGGGCCTATCACTGGGATTTCACATCATCTTTTCCGCGCTGGGCGTGGGGCTACCATTGATTTTGTGCATCGCGGAGGGGCTGGCGCTGTTGAGAAAGGATGGGAGCTGGATGGCGCTGGCCCGCCAGTGGACGAAGGCCTTCGCCATCCTCTTTGCCGTAGGCTCTGTATCGGGCGTGATTGTGGAGTTCGAGCTGAGTTTGCTGTGGCCGAGATGGATCAGCTTTGCCGGGGCGCTGATCGGGCTGCCGTTCGCGATGGAGGGATTCGCCTTTTTCCTGGAGGGTATCTTTCTCGGCATCTATCTTTATGGCTGGAACCGGCTTTCACCCGTCGTGCATTGGATGTGTTCTTTGCCCATTGTGCTGAGCGGATTGTTCTCGGCCTGGTTTGTGGTCAGCGCGAACTCGTGGATGAATTCGCCTTCCGGCTTTCAGATGGTGAATGGCAAGGCCGTGAATATCAACCCTTTCGCGGCTATTCTCAATCCGAGTACGCCATTTGAGACGACGCATATGATCCTGGCATGCTATGTGGTCGTCGGCTTTGGCACCGCGGCTGTCTATGCCGCCGGGATGCTGCGCGGCAAGCGCGATGATTATCACCGCAAGGGATTGCTGTTGGGAATGGCTTTAGCCGTGGTTGCTATTCCACTACAAATCGTAAGCGGGGACTTTAATGCGCGCTTTCTTGAACAGGGACAACCGGCGAAGTACGCGGCCATCGAGGGATTGGTGACATCGGGCTATGGGCTACCCCTGTATATCGGTGGAATAGCCGATCCTACTACCGGCCAGGTGTACGGCGCATTGGAAATCCCGCATGGTGAGAGCCTGCTCGCGCATTTCGACCTGAATTCATATGCGAGAGGAATCAATGAGATACCGGCGCAAGACCACCAAACGGCGGGGAGTTTCGAGGCCGTCCACCTGGCATTCGATGGCATGGTCTTCATTGCATTCTTTTCACTGCTGGTAGCCGTGGTCTTCTGGCTGCTGTTTCTGAGTCGCAAACGACGAGTGCCAGAAAACAAGCTGGTGCTATGGGGAGCGGCCATTGCCGGCTCGCTCTCATTCATAGCCGTCGAACTCGGCTGGATAGTAACCGAGGAGGGGCGACAGCCATGGATCATCTACAATCTTATGCTGGTGAGAGATGCGCCCAACCCGGCCCAATGGATAACCGTGAGCTTTATCGTCTTCTCCTGCATCTATGTCTTGCTGGGAACGACTTTGATCGTGCTGCTGCTGCGGCTGGCTCGCAGGCCGAAAACACCTATGGTATGGAATGAGTTTGTGCAGAGAGAGGAAGAGGGCGAAGAGCAGAGGTCACAAGGTCTAGAACGGAAAAAGGCAGGTGCGCGATGATTCTGGATTATGCAGTTGCCGTCCTGCTGTGGCTGTCGATTATTACCTATGCAACGCTTGGTGGCGCCGACTTTGGTGGAGGCATATGGCAAATGTTTGCTTTTGGTTCCGGTAAGCAAGCGAAGGAAGAACGAGAAATCATCACGCAGGCGATAGGGCCGGTCTGGGAGGCGAATAACGTCTGGCTGGTTTACCTGGTGGTTGGCCTCTTTACGGCTTTCCCTATTGTGGCCGGGACGCTGGCTATTTCCCTGTTCATCCCTTTCAGCCTGGCACTGATCGGCGTCGTGCTGCGTGGAGCGGCTTTTGCTTTCGAGGAAAGCATTCCGCAGTCGGTGGATGTGCACGCGGCTTTCGGGCGCGTGTTCAGCGCGGCCAGTATCATCGCGCCTTTCCTGCTGGGAACTTGCGCGGCGGCGGTAGCGAGCGGGCAACTACGTCCCGCGAACGGCAGGATTCCGGTAGCGGTTTTCAGCGCCTGGCTGACGCCTTTCGCCATTATCGTCGGCCTGATGGGGCTCGGCATCTGCGCGACGCTGGCGGCTGTGTACCTGACGGTGGAAGCCGAAAGGCAGGAACAGCCAGCATTAATCGAGGCTTTTCGTATTCGCGCTCTTATCGCCGGCGGCGTTACTGCCGTTCTCGCGGCCATCACTCTGGGGTTGTCCCCATTCGAGGCGCCGGTTATCTGGCACGGCATGCTGGACGAAGGGCTATGGGCTATTGCGCTGACGATGGCTATCGGGCTGGCTACCGCCGCGGCGCTGTTTTTCCGCCGCTTCCGTCTTGCGCGAGTGTTGGTGCAGATGGAAACGGCAGGCATCATCGGTACCTGGGGAATTTCGCAGCTCCCGTATATCGTCCCGCCAGATCTGACGATTACCGGAGCAGCCAGCCCCTACCCGACGATGCAGGCCTTTTTCATCGCCGCTTTAGTAGGAATGGTCATTCTGCTTCCTTCAATCTGGCTGTTGTTGCATGTTTTTAAGGTGGAAGAAAAGCCGCCGCCAGTTCACGAAAAGGGCCTGGAGAAGGCGACTTGAGGTGGCAAAACCAATGACTATGTTAGCATATGTTGATTATGCTTTTATCGTGCTGTTTTTTCTAGGACTTGCCGGGGTAGTAGCGCTGATTACTATCCCAAAACCAGTAGCGGAGGTTGAAGCGAAGGCCCCGCCGGTAAGGGAGAATAAAGCAGCCTATGGCTTCCTGGCAGCATTACTTGTCTCGCTCCTTGTGTTGACTCTACTTGTGCAGAGGCAACAGGCACATGCGAGCTCGTAGCCAGAAGGGGCGCTCTCCGCCATGCGCTAGAGCAAGAGAGGCAGACAATTGGCTCTAGCAAAGGAAAGACAGCAAGAAATTATATCGTAAGACGATATATAGAAGCATAAAGAGATTGCCAATAACGCTTTCCCGGTTATTTATTTTGGGTCTTCTCTTCCTGTTTAGTGAAGTGGGCATAGCGGAAGAAAAAGAAGATCATAGTACAAGCAAAAAGGAGGCCTAAAGCAAGGGAGGCTATTCCCGATATACCTACCGGATTGCCAGTGAAGACGCCTATCGTCAGGCTCAACAGGGCGAGCAGGAGACAGGTCAAGCCATAGATCAGTTGCCGGTCGGATCTATGAGAAGTTACGTGGTTTGAAGCAGAGGAATTGTTCATGAATTTAAAGCGCCTTTTACCGCTATTTGAGCAAAGTTCTATTCAGTCAAACTTTAGAGACAGGATCAGAGCGGGCGACTACAAGGATGGGCCGCCCATCCATAGATGGGCGCGACCATTCTGGCTGCTAAGGGTCACCTGCCAGTCCCTATTAGTTATACGGAATGATCGCCAGGGCTGTTTCGTTTAGCCCCCTAGAGTTAGAAATGGAGGGAAAACAATGGATTCCGCTCGCAAACAGCGCATTATAGAGATGTTTCTCAACAGAGGTGAAGACTTTCACGCGCTGATCTGCCGCCTGCCGCAAAATGTGGTGATGCTGACCGGCTATCAACCCATCCTGGGCAACACGTTTTGCCTCGTAACGGTAGATGCAGCTACAAAAGAGGTGCAGGTTCGCATGGCGCTGCCGGTTGACGAACAGGACCTTGTCGCGCCTGGCACAGCCATCGAGGTGAAGACCTATGCCGAAGAGACGATGCATTACATCGCTAATACGATTGAAGCGGTTCGCGAGCCGCTGGCGGAGCTGATTCGCTCGGCAGGCATCAACGAAAATGCCGTGATCGGGTATGAGGGCATCCATTCACCGGTTGCCACTGCATACACACAGGTGGGAGTGCCTGGCCCGGCCACGCTCGAACTGCTGCACCAGCTTTTCCTGGGCGGCTACCTGCGCGATGTCTCAGACATGCTCGATGAGCTGGCGGCGATTAAAACAGAGGATGAAATAGAGGCTATGCGGCGCTGCGAGCAGGTGGCATACGAGGGCTTCAAGGCAGCGCGTGATGCTGTTCGCGTGGGCGCGTCGGAAGCGGATGTGGCGGCTGCAACCTGTGGCGCGCTGATACGGGCAGGGTACGCGGTTCCAGGGGCAAAACACGTGCTGCCCCATGTGCATGTAATGGCAGGCCCGCGCGCGGCGCTCGCTTACCGGGCTTTCAACCTGACATCAAACTATGCAATAGCGCAGGGTGATACTGTTACCGTGCAAATGGAGGTCTGCATCAACGGCTACTGGGCAGAGCTGACGCGCTCATTTTTCGCCGGAAGCCTCAGTGACGAGTGGCGTCGAGCGCATGAAGCGTGTGTCGCCGCGCAGGACGCAGCCTTGCAGAGTATTCGCGATGGCGCTGCCGCACGTGCCGTAGATGGGGCCGCGCGCAATGTGATGGAAAAGGCAGGCTTTGGCGCAGCCTTTAAGCACGGCCTGGGACACGGCTTCGGCTTCCAGGCCATCAATCATGCTGCCGCGCCTGTCCTGCATCCCGCCTCGAACGCGGTGTTGCGGAATGGTATGGTGCATAACATGGAGCCGGCTGTCTACCTGGAAGGGAAAGGCGGTATTCGTCTCAATGATAATGTGCTGGTGAGGAACGATGGGAATGAAGTGCTGTCGAAGATGATTCCGCGTGATTTAGACTGGCTGGTTGTGTCATGATAGTACTGAGGATGCAAGGCAGGCATTCTTTATAATAACCGTGAAAAAAGGAAAGGAAGGATTTGTTTCAAATGGGAATGTTAGATGGAAAAGTAGCCCTCGTGACCGGCTCGGATAGCGGTATCGGTCGCGGCATCGCGATTGAGTTCGCGAAAGAGGGGGCGAGCGTGGTCGTTAACTACGCGCACAACCAGAAGGCGGCACAGGAGGTTCTCAACACCATCGAGCAGAGCGGCGGCAAGGCTTTTGTGATCCAGGCGGATGTTTCGCAGTACCAGCAATGCATGAGCCTGGTACAGCAGGCAGTCGAGCAATTTGGGCATCTTGACATTATAGTCAATAACGCCGGCATGGAGATACACAGTCCTTTCGTAGATGTCACGGAGGAGATGTTCGACAAGGTGGTGAGCATTGACCTGAAAGGTGCGTTTTTCTGCGCCCAGGCCGCGGCGCGCGAGATGATCAAGAACAAGATACCGGGACGCATCATCAACATCTCTTCGGTCCATGAAGACCTGGCGATGCCACAAAACGTGCCGTATTGCTGCGCGAAGGGCGGGCTGCGCATGCTGATGCGCACGATTTGCCTGGAACTGGCGCCATACGGCATTACCGTCAATAACATTGCGCCGGGCGCGGTCGATACGCCGATCGATGCCGATGTCAAGGCTGACCCCAGGAAGATGCAGGCGCTGCTCGACGAAATTCCATTGCACCGCATGGGGCAGCCCTGGGAAGTTGGCAGGCTGGCCGTCTACCTGGCATCGGACGCGGCATCATATGTGACCGGTTCGACCTATATCATCGATGGCGGACTGTCGGTCAATACGGGGGCGTTGTAGCAAAGTAAGCAGGCGGTTTGGCTGGCATAAGGATGTGGGGTAGGAACCAGGGCAACTATAATGGTATCCCTCAGTGGCGTGAATTTAAGCCTATGAAGTGCGGGTCCCCATGGAGGGCGACCACCAGGGTCCCTCCCCACATTCCCAGCCGCCCCCGCCCTTACAGTGACTACGCGCCGCTGTGGGATAGTCCTCGTGGTCATTGTAAGGGTGGAGAAGAGTAGCGGTGGGACGGAGACCCTTGTGGCCGCCCTCTGCGGGGTCTGTATCCACATGCCTCGCCTGAATGAAAAGTGGGACCGTCCGCCGTCACACAAAGATGAGGATCTTAGATACCTTTTCTATACAGCGGGAGGAATATATGGGAGTGAATATGACCGGATCAACGCAGACAAATACCGATGCTAGTGAGCCAAAAGAGCCGGGCCGATCACGACCGCGAGTCGTGATTGTGGGCGCTGGATTTGGAGGGTTGCAGGCAGCAAAGGCGCTGGCGAATGCGCCCGTTCATGTAACGGTCATTGATCGCAATAATTATCACCTTTTTCAACCAATGCTCTACCAGGTAGCCACAGCTGGCCTGGCCCCTGATGACATTGCCTCGCCCATTCGCGATATTCTCAAGCAGCAGGCGAATACTGAGGCGCTGATGGCTGAAGTGACGGGCATCGATGTGGAGGAACAGCGCGTCCTGATGGGTGACGAATCTGTTCCCTATGATTACCTGATCTTGGCGACGGGCGCTACTAACAATTACTTCGGACATGAAGAATGGAGGCAGCTTGCTCCTGGCCTGAAAACGTTAGAGCAGGCAGCGGGGATTCGCAATACGATCCTGGCAGCTTTCGAGGCAGCGGAGCGCGAAGCCGACCTGGAGAAACGCCGGCAGGATTTGACCTTCGTGCTGGTCGGTGGTGGGCCTACGGGAGTTGAGCTGGCGGGAGCGATGGCGGATTTGATGCACATGACGATGGCGGGCCATTTCCGCCATATTCGTCCGTCATCAGCGCGCATCATCCTTGTTGAGGGCGAAGATAGAATCATGCCTTCATTCCCGGCCTCGCTCACGCGCAAGGCCAGCGCGAAACTACGCGAGATGGGGGTAGAAATCCGTACCAGCGTGCACGTGAAGGATATTGACGAGCACGGTGTGATGATCGGTGATGAACATGTGACGGTGGAAAATGTGATCTGGACCGCCGGTGTGAAGGCTTCGCCGGCAGGTCAATGGCTTCACGCGCCGGTCGATCATGATGGACGCGTCAAAGTTGAGCGTGACCTGAGCGTACCGGGCCATCCCAACATCTTCGTGATAGGTGATACAGCAACAGTGACCCAGAATGGCAAACACCTGCCCGGAGTCGCTCCCGTCGCCATTCAGGAAGCAACTTATGTAGCATCGCAAATAGTAGACCGGATGAGCGGAAAACTGTACGTCAGGCCCTTTCACTATGTAGATAAGGGCACGCTGGCGGTCGTAGGGCGAGCATTTGGAGTGGTTAATATCGGGATGTTTCGTTTTACCGGAGTGCTGGCCTGGTTTTTCTGGCTACTCGTCCACATCTACTTTTTGATAGGCTTTAGAAATCGTCTTTTAGTGCTGCTCCAGTATGCCTGGATTTATCTCACATTTCAGAAAAATTCTCGCATCATCACAGGGAGTCCCGCCTGCCAGCGACTCCTGGACTCTGGCCGCATTCCAGGTTCATTGCCGCAGAGCGTGGGCAAGAGATAGG
Source organism: Ktedonobacteraceae bacterium (assembly GCA_035294305.1). Taxonomy (GTDB): domain Bacteria; phylum Chloroflexota; class Ktedonobacteria; order Ktedonobacterales; family Ktedonobacteraceae; genus DASRBN01. Next base: position 107,872 of record DATGLD010000041.1, read on the forward strand.
GTCAGGACGACCACGTGGCTCGTCCTGTAGGGACGGAGCATGTTACCGGTCGCCGTAGAAAGGTTGCTCAACAATGACCATCGAGATAAAAGTAGGGCCTCCGGTTATTACGATCAGCCAGGGGCGGACCTTTATGGTCACAGACAAACATGGCTATATCAATACTGACAGCGATCAAGGAGTGTATGCTCTCGATACTCGTTTCATTAGCTTTTACAAAATCTATATTAATCGTGTGCCGTGGGAGGTGATCAATTCGAGCCAGATCGTTTTCTACGCCTCGCGTTTTCACCTGACGAACCCTTTGATCAATACCGAAGGGGGTCCAATTGACGCGCATACATTGGGATTGACGATCAATCGCACTGTGAGCGAGGGCATCCACGAGGAACTGGAGCTTGTGAATTATAGTGGGAAGGCGGCGAAATTTCTGCTGGAACTGGGCATCCGCTCCGATTTCGCGGACATCTTCGAGGTGAAGAATCACGACATCGTACAGCGTGGCAAGCAACGTACGGTATGGGATGAGAAAAAACTACAACTCAACACCAACTACGATCACAAGGACTTCCACCGTGCGCTGATTTACCAGATACTCAATACAAACTCACCTGTGGGATATGCGAACGGGCGCATCTACTTTGAGATTGAGTTGAAGCAATATGAGAAATGGCAGGTGTGTGGTGATTTTATCCTTGAACACGGGCAGCATACCAGCAAGCCGAATCCGAAGAGTTGTAGTTTTGGACAAAAAGGCACATCCTCGTCAGGCGCGACGCCGCCGACTAAGAGCCAGGAGCGCAGCGATTACGACGAACGGCAAAAGCACTGGCAGGATTCGGTCACGGATATCGCGACTCCCAATGATGACCTCTACAAGACCTATCGCCAGGCAGTAGATGACATGGGCGCGCTGCGCATCTATGATATGGATGTTTCGCCGGATGCCTGGGTGCCGGCTGCCGGCGTACCCTGGTTCGTGACGCTCTTCGGACGCGATAGCTTGACGGTTTCGTACCAGAACATGGCCGTCTCTGCCGCTTTCGCGCGCGGCGCCCTCGAACGCCTGGCACAATATCAGGCCCAGGAACGCGATGACTGGCGTGACGCGCAGCCCGGTAAGATCATGCACGAACTGCGTGCGGGCGAATTATCGCACTTTCATAAGATTCCTTTTTATCCCTATTATGGTACCGCCGATGCCACGATCCTGTACTTGATCGTGCTTTCCGAATATTATCGCTGGACAGGTGACCTGGACCTGGTCAAGAAACTGCGCAAGGTAGTTGATGGCTGCCTGAACTGGATAGATCATTACGGCGACCTCGATGGTGATGGGTTTCAGGAATACAAGACCTTCTCCTCGCTTGGTTACGAGAACCTTTCCTGGAAAGATGCGGGGAACGCGGTGGTGTATGCCGACGGCAGCCAGGTGAAACAGCCCAAGGGCACCTGCGAATTGCAGGGATATGTCTATGATGCCAAAACGCGCATGGCCGAAATCTACGCAATCCTGGGCGATGATGAGCGTGCCAAAGCCTTACAACAGCAGGCCGAGGAGCTGAAGCATAAGTTCAACCAGGTGTACTGGATGGAGGACGAGGGCTGCTACGCCTACGCGCTTGACCCACACAAGAAGCTGGTCACTTCCATTGCCTCCAATGCCGGCCAGGTGCTGTGGAGCGGTATTGCCGACCCTGAGAAGGCGGAACGCACCGCGCACAGGCTATTAGAGGAGGATATGTGGTCGGGCTGGGGCATTCGCACGCTCTCGGCCTATAATCCGGCCTATAATCCGTACCTGTACCAACTGGGATCGGTATGGCCGCAGGATAACGGCATCATCGCCGCCGGTTTCAAGCGCTATGGGCTGGTTGATGAGGCAAATAAAGTGATTCGCGGCATTTTCGACGCCATCGATCGCTTTGAGTCATTTCGACCACCGGAGGTATTCGCCGGAACGCATCGCGAGGGCGTCGAAGATTTTCCGGTGCTCTATCCGGGCGGCGCGAATATACCGCAGGCCTGGGCGACCGGCAGCATCTTCCACATGATTCGCACCATCCTGGGCCTGCGCGCCGATGCGCCCAATAAACGCCTGTACGTGAAACCGACGCTGCCGGATTGGATACCATCCATCGAGCTACGACATATGCCTGTTGGACCCTGTTCGATCACTATTCGTTTCTGGCGTGAAAATGGGGACTCGCGCTGGGAGGTGGTGGATATGCTGGCGAAGAAAGGCACGGCAAAAGAGGATATGATTTCGGTTCAGGATGAGCCGGAAAGATGAACTTTTCATCCCGAAAAATGGAGAAATGAAGGGACTGTAGGGACAGGGACAAACCACTGCCCTACAGAGCGAGTAATTCCGGGAGGGCGACCACAAGGGTGCGCCCCTACAAGGACACGTTCTATATGCACATAGAAAGGATTGTTTAACAATGCAAAAGAATAGAGCAGAAGTTGTGGTTATTACAGGCGCATCGGCCGGCGTAGGGCGTGCGACGGTGTGTGCTTTCGCCAAACGGGGCGCGCATATTGGACTGCTGGCCCGCGGCACCGATGGGTTAGAGGGCGCGAAAAAAGATGTCGAACGCCTCGGAGGTAAGGCTCTCATTATACAAACCGACGTGGCTGACTCTGACCAGGTCGAGGCGGCGGCGGCAAAGGTTGAGGAGGCATTCGGCCCAATCGACATCTGGGTGAACGTGGCGATGGCTTCGGTGTTTTCACCGGCAAAGGAGATGAAGCCGGAGGAGTATAAGCGCGTGACGGAGGTGACGTACCTGGGCCAGGTATATGGCACGCTGGCGGCTCTGAAACGCATGCTGCCGCGCGACGCGGGCAGGATCATCAACGTCGGTTCGGCGCTGGCGTATCGCGGCATACCATTGCAATCGGCCTACTGCGGCTCCAAACATGCCATCCAGGGCTTCACGGAGTCGGTGCGCTGCGAGTTGATTCATGATAAAAGCAATGTGAAGATCAGCATGGTGCAGTTGCCGGCAGTAAACACACCACAGTTTGGTTGGATCAAGAGTCGCCTGCCGAACAAGGCACAGCCAGTACCGCCGATCTACCAACCGGAACTCATCGCCGACGCCATCACCTACATCGCCGACCACTACCGCAGGCAGATGTTCATTGGCCTCTCGACGGTGATCGTGATTCAGGGCAACAAAATCCTGCCGGGATTCGGGGACTGGTACCTGGGCAAAACCGGCTACAAGTCACAGCAGACGAGCGAACCTGAGAACCCCAATCGTCCCAACAACCTGTGGGAGCCGGTTGATGGCAAGGGTGGCAGCGATCATGGCGCGCACGGCGCATTCGATTCGCGAGCCATGAATCGTAGCTGGCAATTGTGGGCCGATATGCATCGCGGGGCGCTGGCAATGGCGGGCGTGGGCCTGTTCAGCCTGGTAGGAGCCATGCTGTTCTGGAGGAGCAAGTAAATGATCAAGATCAAGGGAAGTCCCGAGCAAGCAGAGATACTGAGCGAGCAACTGCGGCATGGCTTCGGCCATTACCTGTCGCAACGGCGCGCTATCATCGGGCTGTCATTGCTCGCTGCCGGGTCAATGGGAATGATCGGGCTGTACCAGACAGGGATTATCCCGCATCTGCCGGAGCCGCCAATTCCCGGTCTGAATTCCGACAAAGTGGATGCCTCGGCGGAAGCTTATCAGAAGTTGGAGATGCCGGATTCCATCCTGGGTATCGGCAACTACGCGATTACGGCGGGGCTGGCCGCGATGGGTGGCATGTATCGCGCCGAGCGGCAGCCCTGGATTCCACTGGCGATGACAGCGAAAATCGGCTTTGATACCTACCAGGCCGCCAGGCTCTATCTCGACCAGACCACCAAGCAGAAGGCGCTGTGTGGCTATTGCATCCTGGCAGCGGTAACCACTATCGCCTCGATACCGCTGGCAATTCCGGAGACAGTTGCCGCTATATCTGCCCTCATCAAAAAGTGAGGTCTCATCACACCAGCGCAAGCGCGGCCCGTCGTTCAGCCATAGACTGGATAGGAGGTATGGCTGAAACCGGCGGCGCAACCGCACTTCGCAGTCTCTCAACGGCAAGCCGGACTCCCTCACTGAATTGAATGTGGGGTTGCCATCCGAGGAGATTGCGCGCGCGGGTATTATCGAGCGCGGTTGCCGGAGGGTCTGCCAACGAACCGGAAACGTAGACTGGCAAGAGATCGTTCCCTAAGAGGCGAACCACGGCAGCATAGAACTGGTTAGGTGTATAGCCATGTCCAGAACTGATGTGAATGGTTGCGTTCTTACCACGCTCCAGGGCGTTGAGATTGGCACGCACGACATCATCGATAAAGATGTGGTCGCGGATTTCATTGCCACTGCCGCGAATGACCGGGCGACGATTTTCCATAAGCATAGAAATAAAGTAGGTCAGTGGATGCTGCGCCAGTTCGCAATTTGTCTCGCCATAGATATCGGCATAACGCAAAATGGTATGTTTCAAGCCATAGTTGAGCGTGTAATAGCGTACGTAGGATTCGCCGGCGACCTTGCTGATATCGAAAGGGCGGCGTGGGCAGAGCGGGGCGTCTTCCTTGATGAGAGACGCATCTTCCTCAGAATTACCCCCATAGAGACTATTGCCTGCTGAGGCGAAAATAATTTTAGTGACATGGGCATTGACGCAGCTATCGAGGATATTCAAGAGGCCGCGAATATGTATATCGGCGTCGGTCAGCGGCGATTGGCCGATCGGAAATGGGCCACGTTCCCGTTGGGCCGCGTGATGGCTGAGGATGTCGGGACGTTCATTGCGCAAAATCATCTCGATTTTGCCATCGCGAATGTCAAGCTGATAGAAGCGGGCGCGAGAGTCTATGGCCTGTGCTGAGCCGGCTACCAGGCTATCAATGACGAAGACATCGTGTCCGGCATCCAGGTAAGCGTGTGCGATATGGGAACCAACAAAGCCGGCTCCGCCAGTTATTGCAATTTTCATAGCATTACCCTTCGACTTCATTGTTGAGTATGTGGCGCAAACAGTTTTCTGGCCGCCATGACCATGAAAGAAAGAAGAAAGATTTAGTATTTCAGTCTATAGGCGATATGGTCATGATTGCTCTCTCTATTCAGTGTAACCTGGTGGCCTATTGATACTTCTCAATATATATATCGGGCGATTTAGCAGTGGAGTGAATAAGAATCCCTCCTGCAAGGACTGCTCTGGTATTGTCCCGCGACCCCGAGACAGGCAGGTACCAGACCATGGAAAATTCATCAGGAGGTCGACCCATCGCCCGCAATTGACGCGGCTGGTCAATCCTCCTGATATATGTGAGTTTCCTGACATCCACTCATAACTCGGGGTGCAGGGGTTTCACCCCTGCCGGGGTGCGGGGTGTCCCCGCTTGCTTCCCCTCCCGTCCTGACGGGCCATAGGCCCGCTGAAAGAATTATGAGTGGATGGCAGGAGTTTCGGGTTGACCAGACATTTCCCATGTGATATCATCACCCTGCACACGTTATTGTCCCTGGTGCATGCTTTCCTGCGCCGCCAGTTTGGAAAGGAGGTAGAAAGATGAGCAAAAGCGCACGCCGCGCAACATCGATATCCAGCATGAAGGCATGGAACTGCATCGAGGGGGCTGGAGAATGCAGATGCTGAGTTATCATTCCGCGTCATAGCGTTCTCTATTACAAGAAAACGTATCCTCTTTTCAGCTTCCATAAGTCTCGTCTCTATTAAGATACTTTTGTCTTCTACTTTATTCCCTCTTGTGCTGGAACTCCTTGTCGCGCGCATCCTCATTCACTGACCCCACCTGTTTGTTTTTGCTGTGGGGTGAGAGGTTTGTGTCATTTGCGATTGTTTGAACACGACTATGAGGAGCATCCTTTTGCAATCAACCAATTCGATTCCGAAAGAACTGCCTGCCCGGCCCCCGGCAAATGATCTTGCCACAACAAAAGCTAGTTCTGCACGGGGCGCGACGGCGCCGGCACGTTCACGCGGTAAGAAATTTTTGTCGTACTACAAACCATACCTGGGCCTGTTTCTCGCGGATATGGCCTGCGCGCTGATTGTAGCAGCGATCACGCTGCTGCTCCCGTTATGCGCGCAATATATCACTAAAAACATCCTGGGAAGCAATTCGCCTCAGAAGCTGGATGATATCTACCTGATGGGGGCGCTTATGCTGGCGCTGGTCGGCATCCAGACACTCTGTACCATGTTCATTGACTTTCAAGGGCATATGATGGGCGCTAAGATGGAAAGCGATATGCGCCGTGAATTATTCGAACAGTATCAAAAGCTCTCGTTCAGCTTTTATGATGAACAAAGAACTGGTCAATTAATGACTCGGATTACGAATGATACGTTCGCGCTGGCCGAGTTATATCATCATGGGCCTGAGGATATCGTCATTACCTGTTTGACGGTCGTGGGCGCTTTCATTATTCTGGTGAAGATCAATGTTGCGCTGACGCTGATCGTCTTTTTCTTTCTGCCGGTGATGGTCGTTTTCGCGCTGTACTTCAATAAAAAGATGAATCGGGCGTTACGCAGCAGCAAGGATAGAATCGGTGATATTAACGCGCAGGTTGAAGATACTCTTGCCGGCATCCGCGTGGTCAAATCGTTTACCAACGAGGATATTGAAAAAAGCAAGTTTATCTATGCAAATCAGCGTTTTCTGGCGAGCCGTAGTGACGGTTATAAAAGTGAGGCGTACTTTTCCGGCGGATTGATAGCGTTTACGCAGCTCATTACCACCAGTGTGATCATCTTTGGCGGTGCTGCCATCGTTCACGCTTCCCTGGATGTGGCCGACCTGGTGACGTACCTCTTATGCATCAGCATCCTGATTGATCCTATCCAGAAATTAGTGAATTTTGGCAGGCTCTACCAGGAAGGAATTACCGGCTTTCACCGCTTTATGGATATGATGGAGATTGTGCCTGATTTGCAAGATGCGCCAGATGCAGTTGATCTGACACACGTGCGGGGGAACGTGGAGTTTCAGAATGTTAGCTTCAGGTATAAGGAAGACCAGAAGGATGTGCTGAAGAACCTTTCGCTGGAGATACGGGCAGGGGAATATGTGGCCCTTGTCGGCGCTTCCGGTGTTGGCAAGACAACGCTCTGCTCGCTGATTCCACGTTTCTACGATGTGAATGCAGGAAAAATCCTGCTGGATGGCCGAGATATTCGCGATGTTACCTTACGCTCGCTGCGCAGGAATATCGGTATTGTCCAGCAAGATGTGTACCTGTTCGCCGGGACTGTTGCGGACAATATCCGCTATGGAAAACTTGACGCCAGCCGGGAAGAAATCATCAACGCGGCCAAACAGGCGCACGCGCACAATTTCATTATGGCGTTACCGCATGGCTATGACACGGATATCGGTCAGCGCGGCGTCAAACTCTCAGGTGGACAAAAGCAGCGCTTGAGCATCGCGCGCGTCTTCCTCAAAAATCCGCCCATTATCATTTTTGATGAAGCGACGAGCGCGCTGGATAATGAAAGCGAAAAGGCAGTGCAGGATTCATTGGAGCAGTTAGCCGATAACCGCACCATGCTTGTGATTGCGCATCGTTTGTCAACCACCCGCAATGCGCAAAGAATAGTGGTGTTATCTGACGCCGGGATCGCCGAACACGGTACACATGAGGAGTTACTCGCTTTGAACGGTGTGTATGCGAACCTGTACAATATGCAGGCGAAAATATGAGATGGGATGATAGAGGTTGACAAGATAATCCATCTGGCCAGATGGATTATCTTGTCAGCCTCTATCATCAGGGCCAGCTCGTCTCAGTCAAGGGCGTAATGATGACTTCTTGCAGGGCCGATTCGGGTGGCACTTGGGCCGCGAAGACGATGACCTGCGCGACGTTTGCCGGGTCCTGTAAATTTGCCTGCTCCGGCATGGGAATGCCCTGATCAACGAAGCGGTCGAAGAAGTGCGTGCGCATGCCGCCGGGGATGATGGTAGTGACGCGAATGCCATGGGGCCTGCCCTCGACGCCGAGGCCGCGGCTGAAGCCGACAAGTCCCCACTTGGAGGCATGATAGGCGGAGGCGTTGGCCCAGGCGCGAGTGGCTGCGGTGGAGGCGATGTTGATGATATGGCCGGAATGCTGCTCGCGCATGATGGGCAGTGCGGCTTTAGCGAATAAGAAAGAGCCGCGCAGGTTGACGGCGATGACCTGGTCCCATTGCTCGATGGACATATCTTCAACGGAAAGCGTGTGGTCGATGGCGGCGCAGTTGACGACGATGTCGAGCCGCCCGAAGCGCCGGCGGACGGTGCTGACGACATTAGAGACGGCCTGCGCGCTGCTGACGTCGCACTGCAAGGCAATACTCTGGGTATCTTGCGCCTGCAGGTCACGTTGAACGCGCTGCGCGGCGGCTTCGTTGATGTCGATGCAGGCAACGGCGCAACCGGCGGCGGCAAAAGCGCGGGCGGTGGCTTCACCGAGGCCGCTGCCGGCTCCGGTAACGAGGACAACTTTGTCTTTCAACGTATTTTCTTGCATGTGTTTGCTCCTTTGCTTTTGAGTGTTTCATCTTTTGGGTGTACTGGAGAAATCCCGCACGAGGCCGGTGATGATTTTGTCAAAGCTCATCATCTGGCAGTTGCATCCCAACTCCGTGCTTTATCCGCCGGCATGTTCATTTGCGTGGACGGGTGGGTAGACGTGAAATTCCTCGATGAGTTGCTCGAAGAGGGCGGTGGCGTTGGCGGTGCGATCTTCGACAGTGGTGGGCAGGCCGAGATGATAGGTGCCACTGGGAAGAATGCCACAGCCACCATATTTGCGGATCAAGAGGAATTGGACAACGACTTCTTCACCGGCATGGACGGGCGGGAGCCGCTGCCACCAGGAGAAACCACCGACGTCGAGCAGTTTGGCGCGGTCGAAGAGGATATTGGCGCCACCGACCCAGGCGACTTTATAGCGGACGATGCCGCCGGAGTGGACGAGTTGTTGTTCAAGGTGCAATGGGTTGGCAGCGTTATTGATGGCATGACGTTCCCAGGGTATGGTCCTGGCCGTAAAAGGCTCTGGACAGACAGGGCCGGTCCAGAGTTCAATATGTTGCTGGTGAGGTCGCACGTCATTGAGATAGCCCAGGCCCATGGCTGGGCAGCCGACGAAGCCGCATCTCTCCGCTTCAAGCACGCGCAGCATACGCTCCATAACGGGCGGGTCGAGCAGCACATCATCGTCGAGATAGTGGACATAGGGGGCGCGACTGTGTTCGAGCAGGAAGTTGCGCTGCTCGGCCAGGCCTTTGCGCGGCAGATGGCGGTGCAATTGCACGCGGTGACCATGCCAGCGCAGGGCCTCTACCAGCGTGGTAATTTCAATGCTGTCGAGGTACGAAAAGTCGTCGTCTGTCTGGTCCGAGATAATGACGTCGAAATCAGTAAACGTCTGACCAAGCAGGCTGGTCAGAACGACGGCGAGGCCGGTCTTACGAGCATAGGTAGGTATCAGGACATCAACTCGCGCCAAGGTCTCTACCTCCTGGAAAGGCGTCATCCAGCATTGAAGGTTTTGACCCGGGATGAGACGTAGGAACCAGATTGAGCGCGTCCGCGTGGGGCCACCCACTCTGAAGACTCTCCACCAGTAATGTTTCGGGCTGGCGCTCCGCGAGAACTGCATCATAGAGGGCGGCAGTGCGCATGGCAACGATTGGCCAGGTAAATTCATGTTCCACACGCGCTCGCGCAGCGCGCCCCATCTGCTCGCATAAGCCAGGTTGAGTGAGAAGATCATGCAGGCGACCGGCGAGAGCTTGTGGATTGCGCGGTGGAACGAGAAAGCCAGTTTCACCATCCTTAATGGTGAATGTGAGGCCACCGACGGCTGAGCCGATGACGGGGCGACCACAGGCCATGGATTCCAGCGGAGTGAGACCGAATGGTTCATACCAGGGGGTGGTAATCGTTACATCCCCGGCGCTGTAGTAATAACGCAGCTCGTTCGGCTGCCGCTTACCTACGAAGCGTACAAAATCGGTGACGCCGAGTTCCGCGGCGAGTTGTTGTAATTCTCCGATTTCAGGTGTGGCAACCGGGTCTGGCTCCTCTGTTTCACCCCCCACGACCAGGAAGGTGATTGGCCAGCAAGATGCGTTTGTAGAGCCTGTATCCTGTTTTAGCAATACAGCGAGGGCACGCACAATGTTGCGAATATCCTTGCGCGGCAGCATGCGCCCAACGTAGACGATAACATTATCCTCTTCAGACAATCCGATACGTCGCCGCGCCTCTTCCCGCGGCACAGGTTTGAATACGCGCGTATTGACGGCGGAGGGGATAACGACGACTTTGCCAGGGTCAGCTTTGTAATCATCAACCAGTTCCGCGCGTTCGTTCGGACATTGGGCAATCAGCCTATCGACCTGCCGGATGACCTCCATTTCGGTCTTGATGCGGTCGCCAGGGCTGGTATCGACTTTTTTCTGGTGGCGGCGCTTGGTCTTGCCCATGGCATGGAAGATCTGAATAGCGGGAATGCCGAGCCGGCGTCGTAGCTCGACCGCGACCCATCCAGACATCCAGAAATTCCCGTGCAGCAGGTCGTAATGAACCTCATCGCGCTGCATAAATTCGAGGAAGGAGTCGCGGAATTCGGGCATGAACGGCCAGAGTTCATCCTTAGGACGCGGTTGTAATGGCCCGGCTTTGAGATGTATGACGCGCACACCCGGCCCCCACTCGATAATCTCGGGAGTTTCGATACTATCACGACGCGTAAAAACATCTACGGTGTACCCTCGACACGCGAGATTACGGCTGACCTCATCGACATAGACATTTTGCCCGCCCGCATCAGCTCCTCCCAGGATGGCAGTGGGACTGGCATGCTCACTTAAAAACGCAATCCGTGTTGGTCGATCCATATTCATTCGGTATCCTCTCCATGCCACAAGGTGGCTCAATTCAGCGCATCCATGCTGCTGCTGGTGACCATTTCAAATGCGCGGTTCCAATCGCGGATGAAACGATCGAGGCCGAACCGCCGGCGAGCAACGGCTCGCGCATTTTCCCCTAAGTGGTAGGCTTTCTCTTTATCCACGAGTAGAGAGCGCATCTGGTTGACAAGTGTATCGAGATCGCACGACACATAGCCGGTTTTACCATTTTCGATGACGGTTGGCAGTTCGGTTGTCGCAAGGGCGACGACCGGCATGCCGATGGTCATGGCCTCGATCACGGCCAATGGCAGGCTGGTATAACGAATCGGGCTGAATAAGAACCGGTATGCGGCCATGCGATGATGTAATTCGCGGTATGGGATATCTCCCAGGCCGCCGAACGCCTCAGTCTCCATTCCTACAGCGTCCAGGGGCACCTTCTGCCGGGCATGTAGGAACAGGTCGTAGCCGGCAATGCGGGGCCGCTTCTGCATGCCATTGACGACGGTAATACCGCGCTCAAGATGCCCACTATAGTGAATCGTGGGATCAATGGCTACGCTGTGTTCGATAACGATGGTTGGAGTGCGGCCATTGTCCCACATCAGCCGGTTGTAGTGCGTGACATGCACAAGCAGGACATCGGGATCGTCAATCGGGTGACGAGTGTCGACGGCACCAGGTTTGGGCGTGTTGTGCTCCAGATAGATTTTCGGCAGGCGACGTTGTTCCGAAGTCAATAGCTCGAATTGATCCTCGAAGTAATTCTTCGGCGTTTGATAGATGATGAGGTCAAGATCGAGATTCGGCACCTGCTCTGATGGAACTTCGCGCATGTAATCCGGTAGGTCGAATGTTGGGCCGCGACCGCCGTATCCCTCCGGACGATCGGGTTTAACGGGCAGGTACCAGTTGTGGTCGAGTCGGGCCAGTGTATTGAGATAGCTGCCATGAATATGCCAGATCAATATGTTGAGACGCCGCATGGAATACCTTCACACACCTTTCACTATGGTCGAATGCTCTGCTATAGCCAGCGCTAGCAAGGGTATTGCCGCCTCTATCACCTCTTCAGGGTGAATCCAGCGCAGGCAGCGATGATCGATAGGACAATCCCAGTAACCGCAGGGACTGCATGCTACCGGGCGCCGGACGATCCGATGCCGCTCTTGATCGAGCGGCGCCCAGCGCCGGTAATCCGCCGGACCAAAGATGGTGATGCTGGGCACATCGAGAGCATTCGCGATATGGGCAGGGCCGGTGTCGTTGCTGATGAACAGGTCCAATTCGCTGATTAAGGCGGCCAGGCCACCGAGCGACGTTTGTCCCGCTATATTCAATGGCGATGTGGCCATCAAATCTACGACATCCTGTACGATTGACTCTTCAGTAGGACCTCCGGTCAAGATTACCTGTGTATTAAAACGTTGCACGAATGTGTCGGCAAGCCGGGCAAAGTATTCGACAGGCCAGCGGCGAGACGGCGGACGAGCGCCTGCATGAATGCCAATCCAGGGGCGCGTCGCCAGAGGGAGCCGCTGAAGCAGCGTCGACGCCTCCGCATAATCCTGGTTGTACAATGGAAACTCCAACCTGGGATTCACGTCGCGGCAACCGAGCAATCGGACTAACGCGAGATTGCGCTCGATTTCCGAGAGGCGCTGTGGGTACTTGCGAGCGAGTGTCAGGCCATCAGGCCGCTTGCCTTGGAAGTAGCCAACCGTTACACCTCCTCCAAGTTGAAGCGCGAACGGATTGCTTGCTGTGCCATCTCCATGCATCTGGATGACCAGGTCATAACCGTAGTCTCGCTGTTGCGCAAGAAAACGGGCGGTACGCCGGGGATTGACTTCCATTTCGTCAATGCCGGGGAAACCCGGGAATTCAACACAGCGGTCAATGTAGCGGCTGAAGCGTCGCGCGAATGAGGCCGCCCAGGGAAGGCCGATGAGCGTGATTTCGGCGCGAGGAAATCGTTTGCGAAGCGCGCGAAATGCCGGTACAGCTACCAGGAGGTCACCTAGTTGGAGCGCTCGAAAGATGGCGATACGCCGTATTTCCCCTGCTCCGTTTAACATACATCCACCTTTCCATCTAATGCAGGATGACCGGCGACAGGGAACCACGGTAGAGTGCGGATTGATCCAGCACGTGATTCACCCCTACGTGAAGCCGGCAGGGAGGTCAACAGGGATTCTACCTCTTCGATTACCTCTTCGGGCGAGATATCGAGGCAGGGCTGGCCGATGGGGCACGTGAAGAGATAGCAAGGCTGGCAGGAGGTGTTTCGTCTCAGCAAGCGCGCATGAGTTGCCCTCGGACGCCATTGCTCCTCGAAGTCGGTACCGGAGAACAGGACAACCGCCGGCGTTCTCAGGGCATCGGCAAGATGCATAGGCAGGGTATCATTGCAGATGACGAGGGCAGCGCTCTCGACCAGGGCTGCATACTCGGCCAGCGTAGTCCCACCAACCAGAGAACGGGCCTGCGGCGCATGCTCAATGATCTCGTCGATTAGCGCTGCTTCGCGTTCAACGCCAGTTACCAGCAATTGCCAGCCGCGCCGGATCAACAGGCGAGCAAGTACGCCGTAGCGTTCTGCCGGATAGCGCCTGGCCTGCGCGCTTGCGCCCGGATGAAGCAGCAGATATGGCCTGTCAGGGTTGATTCCGGCGTTATTGAGTAAAGCCGGCATGGCGGCTCGCGCCTCTGAAGGTATAGAAATCACCAGCTGCCGGTCATGAGCGACGAAACCGAGCTGCTCGACGAGGCGTAAATTTCGCTCTGCCTGGTGCAGTTGATCGGGCGAGCCTTTCAATTCATTGGTCAGGGTGCCGCCACCGAACTCCTTCGAATCACCGGCGCGCAGTGGAATACCTGCCAGGTAGCAGACGTAGCCAGGAACGTGCGGCGTCTGGCTGAAAGAAGTGAAGATCAAAGCGGCATCGAATTCGCGGTGAGCCAGAATGTCGATCAACTGGCGCTCGCGCGGCGGGTCAAAAGGCATACGCCCGCCGACATCCTGCCAGATAGGGCGCCACGTGATGACATCATCGATCCAGGGCAGCAATGGAACCGCCGTCGTCCCGGCAGGACTCGCCAGGAGTGTGAGGCGGGCCTGCGGCGAAGTTTCTTTTACCGCCCGCAAGGCAGGGCCAAGCATGATGACATCGCCGATATTATCCAGCCGCACGGCCAGAATGTTACGAGCCTCAAGCCATTCCTTCATCGCTCTACCTCCACTTGTTGCGCCTCATACCTATGATGCACCGTTCCTGGCACATTTTTCGAGGCGGGTAAGTTCTCATCCCTCGCCCCTACAGCTTGCACGAGTAGCTCGCTTGCTGCGTTGACAACCATCTGGGGCGAGACGAGGCGCAGGCACTCGTGTCCATAGGGGCAGATGCGGCTGTAGCAGATGCGGCAGGATACATCATGATACAGTTGACGATGAGCCACACGCCAGGGTCCCCATTGTTCTGGAGGGTTGGTGAGGGCAAACAATGCCACGACAGGAGTTTTTAGCGCCGCCGAGATATGCATTGGCCCTGTATTGTTGGTAATGGTCAAATCCGCAGCTTCGATGAGCGCGCAAAACTCAGGGAAAGACAGTTTTCCGGCAAAAGCAACGGTGGACCGGCGCGTCTCCTGGCGCAGTTGATCGAGCACTTGCTCGACCAGTGCCGTCTCGTCATCTGCGCCGGTAAGCGCGACTATCGCCCCGAGCTGCTCCACTATTAGATCTACAACCTGGGCGTACATTGCCCAGGGGTAGGTACGAGCCGGCATGCTGCACCCGGGATGAACAATAACGAGTGGACGGCGCGCATCGAGGCCATCAGCAGATAAACGCCGGGCGAGTTGAGCGCGGGCTTCCTCTGGCACTCGCAAAACCAGGTCGAGGTTGTCGGTTGTAAGGCCAATTGCTCCCACCAGGTCCAGACCGCGTTCAACTTCGTGCATCATGCGCTCGGGATGTTTGTGGCGTGTGGTTAGCAGCGAACCGGGGCCGTCAATAGAGGCGGCAAGACGCAGCGGGATATCCGCCAGGTAGCAAAGATAAGCGGCCGGCAGCGAGCTTTGATGATACGAAGTGAAAATAATGGCGCCGTCGAATTGCTGCGCGCGAATATGGTCGATCACCTGCCGCTCGCGCCGGCTATCTTGCGGCAGTTTGTGCCAGGGATCCATCCAGGGGGCTTGATAGACAATCACATCATCGAGATCAGGATTGAGACGAGCGACCTGCGCACCAACCGGGCTTGCCAGCAGTGTCAAACTGGCACGCGGCAGCGAAGTTTTTATGGCATGCAAAGCAGGCGTGGTGACGAGCACATCACCAAGATTATCAAGCCTGATAGCCAGCACTTTTTTTACTATCAACCATCGCTCGTCAATCATTATTTCCCCTCGTTCGTATGATCAACTCGTTTGAATTACCGTTCTCCTGGATAGATGTGATAATGCCAGGGATTACGCCCTTGTGACCACATCAAAAGGCTAAAGTGTAACGCGTCCCGTTAATGCGGCCTCCTCTTCCCAGGCCGGTGGACGGTATGTGAACTCCGTTGCCGGCCCCAGATGCTCGCTTGCAGCGATGATACGCAGCGCATGTATGGTGTTGCGCGCGATAAAATCTGGGCGGCGCGCCAGACTTGCGGGTGGTTTTTCGGTTCCTAGATCAACCAGAACAGTGCGACAGCCTGCCCGGTTTCCCGCCTCGATATCATCAAGAATATCGCCCACAAACCACGAATGCGGCAGATTCAAGGCCAGGTCTCTGGCGGCTCGCAACAACATCCCCGGTTGCGGCTTGCGGCAATCACATGCGATGGCCAGCTCCGGGATGATACCCTCTGGATGATGTGGGCAATAATAGATGGCATCGAGATGAACACCTGACTTCGCCAGTTCCCTTGCCAGGTATGTATGCATGCATCGCAGATCGTCCTCGGTGAAATACCCGCGCGCAATGCCTGCTTGATTTGTTATCACTACCAGCCGGAAACCAGCTTGCTGGAGCGTTTTCAGGGCTTCCCCCACACCATCATAAAGGCACAGTTCCTCAGGTCTGGATGGATAGTGACGAGGGTAGACCAGCGTTCCATCACGATCGAGAAAGAGAGCCGGTCGCCTCATATGCCCTCTTGTTCCAACCGGAAACGATCCTCGCCCAAGGCTGGCGCCTGCCATTTCGCGAGTTCAGTTTCGGTAATATCGCAGAGAATATGTGTCGCCATCATGTGCAATTCCTGAGCTACGGCAGCATCGACGACCGGAACGCGCAACGTGACATCGGCAATTTGCTCCAGGCGGCTGGAACGATCACCGGTGAGCGCTACTACGCCCATCAGGCATCGCTGCGCCTCAAGCGCGGCTTGCACAAGATTTTCGGATTCGCCGCTGGTGCTGTAAAGCAGCAGCAGATCGCCCGGCAGACCGAATCCTCGTACCTGGCGCGCAAAGACTTCAGCATAGCCGTAATCATTGGCCACAGCAGTAAGGATAGAAGTATCAGTGGTAAGAGACAGGACCGCATAGGGTAGACGTTCGCGCTTAAATCGGCCCACCAGTTCCGCGGCAAAATGCTGCGCCTCAGCAGCGCTCCCCCCATTCCCTGCAACAAGCACTTTATGTCCGGCGCGTAAGGCCTCAACCAGTAGTTTCGCAATCTGCGCTAATGCTTGCGCCCGTGTTGCGAACTGCCGCAGCGCGTCATCCAATACGCTGCGACGAAGAGCAAGTACATCTAGAACAACACCAAGATAGTCTATCTCCGTCGTTACCGGCTGATCTGCGCGCGCCTGGACCGCCCATTCCTTATGACTTAACATCTATCGCAATTCTCAACTCTATGTAACTGCATCAATTAATTATCATCTCCTGGCAAATAGTAACTGTTTTCTGTTACCGTATTTGATGAAGCTCGCTTCTCTTTTCACTTCTCCTACTAATAATAACTGTAACCTGGCGATTCAACAAGTCAGCAGTAAAAACTCTAAGTTGTCTTTCAGCTAAAACTAACATTTTTTAACTTCTGCTAGCGAGCAGCTTTAACCACGTGGTGAAAATGGCTTTGCTCAGCCTGTCCTTTAAAATGATTAGAAAGCCTCACCATAAGCCTCTATCGTGTATACTACAACTGTTTTAGAGGAACCTGTAGCATCTTGAAAGGAATACCATGGCATCGTTACCTGAACATCCAACATTGAAAGACTTGCAAACATATATGGACGCCGTCTGCCAGGAACGAGGTTGGACGAAGGATAGCTGGTCGGAAAAGTTCTTGCTCTTCAGCGAAGAAGTCGGTGAGCTCGCCAAAGCCATGCGCAAAGCAAGGGGTCTGTACCAGGAGAAAGCAAAACAGAGACAGATCGAACTGGCCGAAGAGTTTGCCGATGTACTCAGCTATCTTCTTGACCTGGCTAACTATTTCCAGGTCGATCTGGAGCAGGCATTCCGTGAGAAAGAGGCGATGAATGAGAAAAGAATCTGGGAATAATATTACATGAAGAAGATCCTCTCGCATGTCATTCTGAGCATAGCGAAGAATCTCTGGTGAGCGGGTTCGACCGGAGGCCCCAGATTCTTCGCTATGCTCAGAATGACGTGCCCGGCCACTTTTTAATAATCATAACATGTTCATCGTCATCTTCAACGACGATTTCTTTTGCGGAAGGTACCCAATCTCCTAACCATGAAAACTTCGACCGACATACTGATTGTGGGAGGCGGTGTGATAGGCTGCGGCATTGCTTATTATCTTTGCAAAGCAGGTGCGGAGGTTATGGTGGTTGATGCAGGCGAGATCGGCGCTGAGGCTTCGGGCGCCGCAGCTGGATTGCTGGCCCCGCTGGGACCACTTTCGGGTTCCGGCCCGTTCGCTGATCTCTTACTCGCAGGTTTTGAGCTGTTTCCATCACTTGTTGCCGAACTTGAAGAGGCCACAGGTATCGAACTGGAATATGAGCAAACGGGCGCGCTACGCGTTGTGCGCGATGCGAAGCGTGTTCCCAACCTGCGCAAACGCTTGAAAGCATGGCAACCGCTCGGCTTGCAAACATACTGGCTAAACGGCGAAGAAAGCCGTCAACGCGAACCATTGTTAACGCCAGAGATCACTGGCGCTGTCTATGCGCCGGAGGAGTCACAAATACTGGCACCGCGGGTAGTGCAGGCATACGCGCGAACAGCGGCAAACCAGGGCACAACATTTCTTACTTCTACACAGGTCACAGGTATTACCAAGCATAAAACAAGGGTGACAGGCGTACAAACCTCCGGCGGAGCACCGATTAACTGCAATCACCTGGTGATCGCGGCAGGGGCATGGTCTGCTCGTTGCAGTGAGTGGCTCAATATCTCATTGCCGGTCAGCCCGCAACGCGGCCAGATGCTCACGCTCCGCCAAACGTCTCCTCCACTGCGCCATATCGTCTTTGGAGAGGCGGTTTATCTCGCGCCCAGGAAAGATGGAACCATCATCGTAGGCGCCACCAAAGATCAGGCAGGCTTTGACAGGCATCTTACGGCAGGAGGAGTGAGATGGCTGCTCGATACGGCAATGCGCCTTATTCCCTCGCTCGAGTACAGCGCAATTGAACGCTTATGGACAGGGCTACGACCCAAGACGCCAGATCAGCGGCCCATTCTCGGCCCGGCGCCCGGCTGGGAAAACGTCACCCTCGCCACCGGTCACGGCAGTGTGGGCATTTTGCTTAGCGCGATTACAGGGCAGGCTATCGCTGAACTGGTAACGACGGGGCGGACACCGGAAATCGTGAGCTGGTTTTCGGCGGAACGGTTCAAATAAAATAATAAAATATTTGGAAGAGAAACTCTTTAATACATGTGGTATGATAGTCAAGAATATTTCGCAACCACGCAGTTAACGAGTTAGCTACTCTTAGCTAGAGGGAAAAACCTTGTGATAGAAGAACAGAAGGCGACTCGACCTGCCACCACGAACCAGACGATAGAACAGGCTCTCAACCAGCTGGTGAGCGCGGCAAAGGCAGATGCTGTTTTTGGCCAGCCGGTGGAGCGCGGAAATGCCACCGTTATCCCCTGCTCCGAAGTTTCGGTCGGTATGGGCCTGGGTTCGGGCAGTGGACCAATCGATGAAAAGG
This sequence comes from Ktedonobacteraceae bacterium, assembly GCA_035294305.1. Classification (GTDB taxonomy): domain Bacteria; phylum Chloroflexota; class Ktedonobacteria; order Ktedonobacterales; family Ktedonobacteraceae; genus DASRBN01. The sequence goes on from DATGLD010000041.1 coordinate 126,936, forward strand.
GAAATTCGATGGGCGGAGGATATGGGATGGGGGGAGGCGCAAATGGGCGGCCAATCGCGGCTATCATCATAACCGGCGAAGACGTCAGGGTAGAGCCTATCATGGATATGACGAAGGTCGTGCTGGCCGCGCTCTCGACCGGGGCATTCATGCTTTTCTGGCTGGGCCGACTCAGTCGCGTCGACAGCTCCGGTAAAAGGGCATCTTTGAAACAGTTCAGAAAGGCTATCGGGGGATAGTCTTTCGTTCACGCAAACTCAGTCGAATACTGAACATGTACCCGTATTTCGTGAAAGAAGAGGTTCAAATTCATGAGTTCATCAGAGAACAGCTTGCCGGGAAAAAGCACAGAGCAGGCAGACGATAGCCAGCCCCAGCAGAGCGCAAAGCCGGTAGACGATAACCAGCCTCAGCAAAAAACAGAAACGAAGGCTCCGGCAAAGAAAAGTTCATCGAGCTTCTCACGAGAAATCCTCGAAACTGTCGCGCTGACGGTGCTGATCTTCCTCGCCATTCGCTTTACCGTGCAGAATTTTCAAGTCGATGGACCCAGCATGCGGCCAGGCCTGCACACCGGTGAATATGTGCTGGTGAACAAACTGGCCTATACCTTCCACCAACCAGCGCGAGGCGATGTGATCGTCTTTGAACTGCCAGGGGATCCCAGCGAAAACCTGATCAAGCGCGTTATCGGTTTGCCCGGGGATAAACTGGTGATTACTCCAAACTCTGTGACGATAAACGGTGTGACGATCAATGAGCCGTATATCAGCGCGCCCAACGGCCTTCCAGCAGAAACCGTGACCGTTCCGGCCAATGAATACTTCGTCATGGGAGATAATCGTCCTGTTAGCGACGACTCACGTGACTGGGGCTTCTTACCGCGAGATGACATCATCGGTGAGGCAGTGATGGTGTACTGGCCGATCAGCGATTGGGAGTCCATTAACACTTACTCGTCAGTTTATGCCCACGTGAAACCATAGCTCCGAATTGTAGGGGCCAGATTATCGAATTTCATGTATGCATCTGACTATCCCGGGCTGATCAAGCGGCCCTGGGCCGATTCATCGGCCCCTACGGCTCCGCCGTGGGACTGATTCATCGGCCGCTTGCCGGACTATTTTGTTAAATATATGCTCCGGCTGCTAACACTGCTAAAGAATAACTAGAGCGAGCTCGTAACATCCTGACATCCACTCATAACTCGGGGTGCAGGGGTTTCACCCCTGCCGGGGTGCGGGGTGTCCCCGCTTGCTTCCCCTCCCGTCCTGACGGGCCGGAGGCCCGCTGCAAGAATTATGAGTGGATGGCAGTAACATCCCCTTGACATCTGCCTGTCTCTCTGTTACACTACATATAACCCTCAAAATAATCTTTTATAGGTTAGTCTGTGAATGGGTTATGAAGATTGGCTCTCAGGTAATGGCCTGATTGGTTGACCAATTCTTTTCGAGAGCGATGTTACTCTTCAGAAAGAAGCCGGGTTCCAGAGTCTAGTTTTGTCAAAATGAGCAGGGAGAGTTTGAGAGTTCGAGCTTATGGAGAAGGTTAACTCGATTGAAAACGCAACGGCAGGGGGCAAAGATAGAGCGATTACATTCACCCTGGTGGGTGCATTGCTCGGTGCGCGGCGTACTATTCCTGTCGCTATCGGCGTCTTTGCGGTTGGACTGGTTTTTGGAGTGCTGGCGCGGCAGGCGCATCTGACGATGCTGGAATCGTTTTTGATGAGCGGGCTGGTTTTCGCGGGGGCATCCCAATTTGTAGCATTGTCCCTGTGGGTCACGGTACCTTTGCCTGTGATAGCGATCATTCTCACTACACTGGTAGTCAACCTGCGTCACTTGCTGATGGGGGCCTCGCTGCGTCCATGGTTTTCTCGCCTCTCTCCCTTGAAAGCTTATGCATCCGTCTTTTTCATGGTTGATGAGAGCTGGGCAATGTCAATGAGCGATTTTGGGGCGGGTGGCTGTGATATGGCCTTTCTGCCCGGCAGCGGCGTGATTCTCTTTGTTGCCTGGGTCAGTTCGACGATTATCGGGCATACCCTTGGATCTTCTATCCAGGACCCGGCACAATGGGGATTGGATTTCGCTTTCACCGCTGTTTTCCTGGCATTGCTTACGGGCATGTGGAAAGGGAAATCCGATCTGCTTCTGTGGGTAGTTGCGGCAATTGGGGCAGTTGCGGCGGCTCACTGGCTGCCCGGCAAATGGTACATTCTCCTGGGTGGGTTGGCCGGCAGCATCACAGGAGCGTTGACGCATGCCAAATGATATGCTCGCAGTATTCACTATCCTTGGGATGGCCCTTGTCACCTATCTTACCAGGGCCGGTGGATTATGGTTGATGGGTTTTGTGACTCCCTCGCCACGAGTTGAGGCCTGGCTGCGACAGATTCCGGGCGCTGTGCTGGTAGCGATTGTTGCTCCAACTGTGCTCGCCAGCAGCATCGCGGAGACACTTGCCTCGGTGATCGCAGTGCTGGTGGCATGGCGCACAAAAAATGTGCTGGTGGCAATGATTGCCGGGGTAGCGATGGTGTGGATACTGCGGCACCTGCTCTAAACGAGCCTGCTCGCGGCGCATTGTATAATACTCTCATACCAACAATTACGCCGAACTGAACTCTCTCAATGTAAAAAGAATGGGAGCTATTCACTCATGACAAAACCTTCCCTTGACGAACTTGAAACCATAGTATCCTCTATGGCGAAGATTCGTCGCTGCATATCGCCCAGTTTTTCGCCCGATGGGTCGCGCATTGCCTTCGTTTCTGACCTCAATGGTATACCGCAGGTCTGGACGGTAGCAACAGAGGGGGACTGGCTGGAACTGGTAACCGCGCTCGACGATCAAATCCAGAGTGTCTCGTGGTCGCCGGATGGCAACTGGCTGGCTTTTTCGCTTGCGCCCGGCGGCGGAATGAACTCGCAGGTGTATCTCATCCACCCGGATGGCACTGGCTTGAGGTGCCTTACCGAGGGAGGCGAGGTGAATAACTGGCTTGGAACCTGGACACACGATGGTCGTCGGCTGGCCATTGCCTCGAATCGTCGCAGCGCTGATGCCATGGATGCTTATCTCGTCAATGTGCCGGATGGCGAGTTTCACCTGGTAGTTGAGAACAAAGGCATTGGCGAACTGACCGATATCAGCCGCGATGGGCAAAAAGCTGTCCTCTTCCGCATGCTTAACCGCAGCGACGATAACCTTTTTCTCATCGATCTCCAAAGCGGGGCAGAAGTGCTACTGACAGCTCACGAGGGACCAGGGCATTTCGGTGGTGGGTATTTTTCTCCCGATAGAAGGATTATTTATCTCTCTTCCAACAAGGATCGCGAAATGATGGCTTTCGCGCGTATTAAATTGGGCGAGAATGGTCAACCGGGGGCAATCGAAGTTCTTGCGGGGCGAGAAGACGCCGAACTACAAACTTTTGCCGTCAATGAGGCGGGAACGACGGCAGTCCTGGTATGGAACGTCGCGGGGCGTAACGAACTTGCTTTCATCGACCTTGCCACGCTCGAAATCTCAAAAGGCCCCGCACTCCCAGTCGAGATCATCTTCGATATTACGTGGTCAAGGGATGGGCATTTCCTGGCATTGAGCGCATCAGGAGCCGCTGCGCCGCGGGATATCTGGGCGTTTGAACTTGCATCCGGTTGGTTGTGGCAGGTGACGCATAGTCCGCACGCCGGAGTAGTGTTGTCCGACATTGTGCGTCCTGAGCTGGTATATTTCCAGGCCCATGATCAGCTACAGCTCAGCGGCTGGCTCTATCGCCCCCCGCATTTTGCCGCTCCAGGGCCGATTGTACTCTACTTCCACGGCGGCCCTGAAAGCCAGGAGCGGCCTTTTTTCAACTATTATCTCCAGGCGATACTTTCCCAGGGGATTGCTGTATTCGCGCCCAATGTGCGAGGTTCATCCGGTTTCGGCAAAACATTTGTTAATCTTGATAATGGGCCGCTGCGCTTCAACGCCATTCGCGATATTCAAACCTGCGTCGAATATGTGATCCACGCAGGCATCGCGGACCCGAAGCGTATCGGCATCATGGGCGGCTCCTATGGCGGCTATATGACCATGGCGGGACTGACGGAGTATCCTGACCTCTTTGCGGCAGGGGCGAACCTCTTCGGTATCGTCAACTTCGAGACCTTCTTCGCGCAGAGCGTTCCCTGGATGGGCGCTGTCTCGAAGATCGAGTATGGCGACCCGGAGACGCAGGCTGATATGCTGCGCGAACTTTCTCCTATCCACAAGATCGACCGTGTGAAAGCACCGGCGATTGTGCTGCATGGCGCCAACGACACCAATGTTCCGGTCATTGAAGCGGAACAGGCGGTAGAGAGCCTGCGGAGGCGTGGCGTGCCGGTAGAGTACGTCCTTTTCCCAGACGAGGGACATGGCTTCAACAAAACGTCCAATCGCATTCGCGCGGCCGTGGCTATCACACGCTGGTTCGTACAATATCTGACGAGGTGAATGCCTGGTGTATTCACCTCATGCGCTTTCAGCCTGAACTCGCTCAACAACCTGTTGCAGAACATTGTAGGGCTGCGCGCCCATAACCAGGTATTTATCGGCAAAGACAAGCGCCGGTACGCCATCAAGTCCGTATTCATTTGCCAGGTCAATGTCGGCGGCTACCTGGGCATCGTATTCAGGATTTTTTATCTCCGAAGCGAAGTCTCCGCTATCCAGGCCAACGCTTTGCGCAATTTCCTGCAAGACGTTAAGGTCGCTGATATCGCGGGCCTGCTGCCAGTACGCATGCATGACGGCCTCATGAAACGCTTTGCCTTTGCCTTGCGATTCGGCATACTTTTCAGCTTCCAGGGCAGGCCGGCTATCGATATTCACAGGACCTTGATTGATCTCCACACCGTACTGCTCGCGTGCCCGGCGCTGGAGCTGCGGGCGCGCAGCCTTGATTCGCTCCAGGAGCTGCGGCGGGATAGGAGGCGAGCCAGGAGGACGCAGCTGGTAGGAGCGCCAGTGAATATCCAGATCATAGTTTTGTTGAAGCTTCTCCAAACTGGAGGCTACCAGAAAACAGAATGGTCAAACAAAATCGGACCAGACATCGATACGAACAGGCATGCGAGTACCTCTTTCACAATTCAATCACCCTACTGTTAGCCGCGCTCGACTTCGCCACCTCGATTATCTTCAACGTTGCAATAGCGCTGGCAGGGTCTACCGGTGGCGGCCCTCCGGAGAGAAGCGCATCACGCAGCAGAGCATAGAAACATTCGTAGCAACCGGGAATTGTCTCTACAGGTCCATCAAAGTGCAGGCCATCGACATCTGTGGAGAGCTGCCCCCAACTCTCGCGCGGCTCCTGGCCCCAGCCGCTGTCTCCCGGTCGCATGCCAGAACGGAGAGCATCTTCCTGGGGATCAAGCCCCCACTTCACGTAGGTGCCGCGCAAGCCTCTCAGCAGCATTCGAGGGCCCGGAATGCGCGCCACAGCGCTCATCCAGAGATGTGCGCGCACGCCGCCAGGAAATTCAAGCGCAACAAACGTATCGTCATCGACTTGCGCCCCGGTACGACGTTGATTCATCTCGGAGTAGACACGCACCGGCTGCCCAAAAAGCTGCAAGGCCTGGTCAATCAGGTGGCTGCCAAGATCGTAGAGCAAGCCGCCCGCCTCTTCTACATCTGGAAGTTCGCGCCACGCGCCTGGACGTGGGGCCGCACGATAACGCTCGAAGCGCGACTCAAAGCGTGTGATTGTGCCAAGCAAGTCGGGAGTTACATTCAGCATGTGTTGCACTGTCAGAAAGTCATTATCCCAACGCCGGTTCTGGAACACGGTGAGCAGTTTGCCCGTATCTTTGCTCGTCGCAATTAACTGTTCAGCCCCAGCGACGAAAGCTGCCATGGGCTTATCGATCACCACGGGCAGCCCAACTTTCATGGCGGCTATGCCAAGCGCGGCATGTGTCCGATTGGGAGATGCTACCACAACCAGGTCATAGCGCGCAGGATCATGCCAGAGTTGCTCGGCTGAAGATAGGATAGCCGCGGACGGGAAATCATGGCTCGCTTTTTGCTGGCGTTCGGGGTTGCCTGTAACAATGGCCGTTACCGCCATACCGGGTGTGGCCGCGATGAGGGGAGCATGGAATACCGAACCCGCCAGTCCATAGCCAATAATGGCGACACGCAGCGGTTCAATTGCAGCAATAGAAGACGACATTTTTTACTCCAACAACGGATAGTGACCGGTAGAGGTCTTCGAACGTTGAGTTCTTTACAGGTCTTATTGTATTATAACCCTGCCTCAACCGAATATCATCCTTTTACCCCTTGTAGTCCCGGCTAAATTCCGCTATAATGATTTTTATCAGCTTATCGACTTTTTCCAGCATGCTGGAAAAAAATTCCAACACATAAATAATAGGAGGCAGGGGTCTAAAACCTCGAGGAGATGCAATGACAATCACAGATAGAAAAAGAGAGGACCCAGCTACCAATTTGAATGTCTTCCTGGCTTTGACTCCCGAGGAGCAAAGCCGGCAGACAACTATCACGCCGCAGGAACGTTACCAGCAAGGTATGCAAGACATCTGGGAAAAAATACATCGTCTGCCCAGGGGTCAGGATCAGGTGGTAATGTCGCAGATCTGGTGGTATGGTAAGTCCTCTGCCAGTCCCAGTCCCAAAGAATTTCCGGCCCTTGCGACGCATGGATTTATCCTTGAAGAGCCTGTGGGAGAGCAGGTATTCTGTGAACCCTATTCGCCCTACCTGAAAGATTTCTGGCGCATCGGCATTGATGTATCGCTGGCGTATGGATTTAGACTCCGCCCCTACTCCGCCTTTCAAGCCAGTTTAGCCGCTATAATGCATATGATTTTCAATTGAACAGCTCTGTTTGTACTAATTGAGCGCGCCCGGCGGGACTCGAACCCCTGGCCACATGGATGTAGGATTGCTTTTGCTGGCGTCATTAGAAAGGGGTATGAGGGAACAACTCAGCGGGTTTCATTCGATGAGGATCAGCCTGCAGTTGTTGTTCCCTCTTGATCTATATGTTAGAATACCACTGAGTCGGTGTAGCTCAGTTGGATAGAGCGGCAACCTTCTAAGTTGCATGCCGGGAGTTCGAGTCTCCCCACCGACGTTATGCTTCAAAACATCCTCTGCGCTAGCATATGAAACAGGCCAACAACTGGTGCGACAATGGTTGCAAGGAGCAGACAGGGTTGCTGTCTTTCATCGTTTGTTAACGGAACAATGGACACCTTCCCAATTGGCAGAAAACGTCTTGCCCCTGTCAGATCGATGCGACCAATATCCTGGTAGATTGCTTAGAAGATCGCTTGAAAGCAAAATAGTGATCGTTTCGATCACATAACCAGACGCGAACCTTGAGTGATAGAGCCAGTTGGCCTCAACAGCCTTCCATGCTGCTTCCCGGCAGCGTGCCAGTATTCCCATGCTGACATCCACTCATAACTCGGGGTGCAGGGGTTTCACCCCTGCCGGGGTGCGGGGTGTCCCCGCTTGCTTCCCCTCCCGTCCTGACGGGCCGGAGGCCCGCTGAAAGAATTATGAGTGGATGGCAGTTCCGTAAGTGTTCAGACTTGACCTCTTTGGTAAACTGAAAACCATGAACCAGCAGGAAGAAATTGAGCGCCTCCGAGCAGAAAATCACGAAGTGCGAGAAGCCCTGCACCAGGCTCTGGAAGAACTGAGCCAGGTGAAGGAAGC
>DATGLD010000042.1:0-43524 GCA_035294305.1 Ktedonobacteraceae bacterium
AAAGGAATGACTTGCATGCATCGTCCGAAGTTTCTGGTACGATTGTTGTCAGCGCTCAGCATGGCGATGGTGCTGGCGCTGACCTTTGGTGTATTTGCGGTGTCAAGCGCTGGCGCTCAGGCAACCGGGCAGGTATCTCGCGTGAATGGAACGCCACGTTTTTACGAGTTCCACCACACGTTCACCCCACAGCAACTGGCTCAGTCAGCTCTAACAACCTGGACCTCATCGTTCAAATCTGAGGGCAGGACCTGGACCTACACGATGGTTGGCACAAACCCGTCCAAGGGTTCTGCGACAACGACTACTCCGGTCACCATTGTCCCCTTGCTCATGAAGTTCTCCACGGGGCAATCTTTCGATGGAACCGGGCAGGTGCCGGTGTTGACCGGTTCCCCACTGTTCCAGAATGCTCCATTTATCAGCGGGACAACGCAGTATGGGGATGCGGTTGCGCGTGCCGAGTTCTGGAACCATGTCAACAAAAAGAGCCCCAATTATCATACGTTGCTTGGAACCCCCACCATTGCCAATACGGTGACGATGAATATTCCAGCTTCTGATGGGGCCGTTGCGGTAGACCCCTCTACCGGCAAGCTGATTGGTCTGGTGAATATCAACTGGCTCGATCCGCAACTCCAGGGCTTGATTACTTCGATGCACTTCACGAACAACATGCTGCCGATCTTCCTGTCCTACATGGTGTATGCCACGGCCGGTGCTCCTGTCCTGGCGAACTGCTGCATTGGTGGCTATCACAATGCCCTGCAGAACATGCAAACCTACATCTGGACGACCCAGGTTGACGAGGGTGTCCAGGGAGGTTTCAGTGAGGATGTTAGCGCGTCCAGCCATGAAATCCTGGAATGGTTCAACGACCCCTATACCAACAACGTTGTACCCAACTGGAAGTCGCCAATCGCTCCGCAGTATGGTTGTAATAACCTGTTAGAGGTAGGTGATCCCCTTGTTGGTGTGCTCTTTACAGTGAGTGGCTTCTCTAGCGACCACTTACAGGATGTTGCTTTCTTCACCTGGTTTGCGCGTGAGAAGAAATCGAAAGCTATCAACCATCTTTACACTTACCTGGGGACTTTCACCGGTCTTTCTGTGAAGTGTTAGGCCTCAGTAGCATTACTGCAAGAGGAAGCTGAAAAGCTGGCGGGTCCCTGAAAAGGGACCCGTTTTGTTAGCCCAGTGCCCGTGCCACACGCTCCCCATCAAGAATCGCGTGTTCAACGCGCCGTGGTGCTACGCAATCCCCCACGCGGTACAGTTCCTTCACTCTGCCTTGCAGTTGCCGGTACAGACTGTCATTAGCAACTTGTGGCGTTGCCATCACTACCAGAGCAAGTTGCTCAATCTGCCGAGACTGTCCTGTATAGTTGTTGACGATAGTTGCGCTGCCCCGTTCCAGGCTGGCCAGGAAATGATTAGCTGTCAATCTTGCACCCTTTGCCAGCACGCGGCGATACCATAGCTCGATATCCAATGTGATTCCCAGGTCGCCGCCGACGTAGAATTGCGGCGTTACCACCTCTATCTGGCAGCCGCGCTCTGCTAGCCACTCGGCAGTACTGGTTGCCTGGTGAAAACCGATGGTGTCATAGACAAGAACGAATTCGCCCGGCTGGGCGCTTTTCTCGCCCTGTAATACCTGCCAGACCGTGGCAACGTGTGGTAAGTCAATGCCTGGCAGGGGCGGGAGACTTGGATATGAGCCTGTTGCGATAATTACAGCGTCGGGTTGTTCGCGTTCGATCATCTCCGCTGTTACCTCGACGCCCAGGTGGACATCGACTCCAGCCTGCTGAATTTCGCGCTGCAGGTTGCGTGAGGCATCACCGAATTCTACCCGGCCAGGGGCGCGAACGATCAGATTGATCTGGCCACCCAGCTCCTCTTGCCTTTCATATAGCCATACATGATAACCGCGTTGTGCTGCGACCTTCGCTGCCTGCATCCCTGCCGGACCACCTCCAACCACCATCACGCGCGGTCTATGTGTGCGCGGTTTTTGTTCTCTGGACTCGTCGGTATGAGCAATAGTAGCAAATTGAAGCTCGTTTCCGGTAGCGGGTGTTTGAATGCAGCCAAGGCTCAGGTTGAGGCCCATGCGCCCGATGCAATACTGGTTGCAGGAGATGCAGAGCCGAATCGACTCAGCGCGTCCCTCGCGCGCCTTGCGTGTAAAATCCGGATCGCAGATCTGGCCGCGCACCACGTCTACCATGTCCGCCAGGCCCTCACGCAGGATGCGTTCGGCCTGTACCGGGTCCTTGATGCGCCCGGTGCAGAAGACCGGCAGTTTGACCGTCTCGCGAATACTGGCCGAAACGAATAGTTGGTAGCCGGGCGGTGTGTGCATCGAGCCTTCCACCATGTAGAGGTTGTGGAACTCGCCGATGCTGGTATTGATGAAATCAAGCTGCCCTGTTGCTTCCAGGCGCCGCGCGATTTCGCAGACATCATCGAGTGTCAACCCGGCTGGTATCAATTCATCGCCGCAAAGCCGGATGCCGAGCGTGAAATCGCGTCCGACCTCGGCCCGCACGGCCTCGATCACTTCCAGGGCGAAACGCACGCGGTTTTCCAGCGAGCCGCCATAGGCATCGCTGCGCCGGTTGTAGTAGGGCGAGAAGAATTGCCGCATCAGTGAGCTGTGCGATGATTGGAGTTCCGCGCCGTCGAAGTCTCCTTCACGCACGTGCCGTGCTACAAGCGCGTAGCCTCGCACGATTTCCGCAATCTCCTCCTGCTCCAACTCCTTGCACATCTCGCGATGAATCGGATCCACCATCGACGACGGCCCGACTACGGGTCGTCGCGAATAAATGCTGCTCGCCTGCATACCATTATGATTGATCTGCGCGAACATGCGCGTGCCGTAATCATGCACAGCGCGAGTCATACGCCGGTAGTGAGGAATAACATGGGGATCGAAGCCATGGATCAGTTTTTGATAGGCCCAATCGCTCGGATGTACCGATTGCTCTTCAGTGATGATCAGCCCGCAGCCGCCCCTGGCTCGCTCTGCATAGTAAGCGCTGAGCCGCGGCCCAGGTAAATTTTCCTCGGCAAGGTTCGTCAGATGCGCGGCAAAGACAATGCGGTTAGGAATGATTGTCTGCCCGACACGTATGGGTGTAAAGAGATACTGGTATTGTCCTGCCATCAGACCTGCTCTCCTACCTGCCGGCCCTCTAAAATGGCCTGTTCGATGCGGCGCGGGGCTACACAGTCACCGGCGCGGAAAAGGCGCGGTACTTTTCCCTTGAGGGCATAGTAGAGTTCCTGCGCAGGCCGTTCGTATGTGCCTAAGATGACTGTATCGGCGGTGACAGCGCGCTCACCCGCCATAAAGCGGTCTGTCATAATTACCTGTCCCGGTTCGATGCGCACAATTGATGTGTGAGGCGTCATGATCACGCCAGAAGGCATGGTACGCTGCATCCAGGGCACGATATCGTGTGTGGCGACAAGATCACGCCCAACGTACCAGTCTTCGGTCAGTATTTCGACACTGTAGCCCTGCGCCGCCAACAGTTCGGCGACCGAGAGGACGCCATGCGATCCCGTCTCGTCAACAATCACGACCCGCCTGCCCTCAATGCGCTCGCCAAATAAGATTTGTCGCACACTTCTCACGTGTGGCAGATCGTGGCCAGGAATGGGTAGTAGCCCCGAAGCCGGATTGGCTCCCGTTGCGATCAGTACCGTGCTAGCAGCCTGTTCAAGAATCATCTCTGCTGTTACCTCGACACTCAGGTGTATCGCCACTCCAAGTTTTTCAATCTCTTCCTGCAAGTAGTCCGTAATCAGTTGCAATTCGCCTCTGCCGGGGCCTTTTGCTGCCAGCGCTACCGCTCCTCCCAATCTTGCTTCGCGTTCGTACAATGCGACCTGCTTCCCTCGCGAAGCAGCCGCGCGAGCTGCCTCCAATCCTGCCGGTCCGCCGCCTACTATGTAGAAGGGCTTGCGAGATACGTGAGAGAGGGTAGGGATGGCAGGTATCTTCTTCTCAAGCACGTCAGGATTGACATTGCAGCTCAGCAAGACGTTCATGGTTGAGCGTACCTGGCAGCCCTGATTGCAGGCGATACAGGGACGCACCCGGTTGGCGTGTCCCTCCAGCGAAAGCCGGGGCAGGTTGGGATCGGCGATTAAGGGACGGATCATTTCAACCCCGTCGGCCTGCTCTTCGACAAGAAAATGTTCGGCCTGCCGCGCGTTCATAATGCGCCCTGCCGCGAAGACCGGAATAGTTACTGCGGCTTTGATCGAGGCGGCTAGTGAAACTGCGTAACCCGGCGGCGTGTGCATAGAGGCGTGAAATGGGAACATGTGCGCGCTAAAGATGCTGCCCATGGTAATCGTCAGGTAATCGATGCGTCCCGTGCTGGTAAGTAAACGCGCTATCTCTGCTCCCTGCTCCGGCGTGATGCCGCCCCATGGAGCAAGTTCATCGGCGCAGAGACGAATGCCTATTACCCTATCTTTTCCCACTGCAGCGTCTACGGCCTCCGTAGTTTCCTGCACGACGCGCAACCGGTTTTCCAGCGTCCCTCCATACCGGTCGTCACGCTGGTTGGTGAGCGGTGAAAGGAATTGACGCAGCAATGAGCGGTCAGAAATTTGCAGTTCAACTCCATCGGCATTGCCCTGAACGGCATGCTTCGCCGTCAGCGCAAAGCCTTCGACAACGGCGGCGATATCGGCCAGTTCCATGGCTTTGGGAATCTCACGCGAAACCACATCTTGCACTGCCGATGGCGCCCATAGTTCGTGCTGATGATGGTCGCTGCTGGACTGCTGCCCATTGTGATTGAGCTGAACGATTGCCAGCGCTCCGTGTGCATGGATGCGCTCGCTCACTCGTGAAATAGCCTGCGGCGTTTCCGGCAAAAAACCAAGCAATGCTCGCTCGTAAGGGAGATCAGAGGGATGGACGATGTGCTCTTCCAGCACGATGATGCCGGCACCCCCTCCGGCTCGCGCAGCATAATAGTCAGCGTGTTGCTGGCTTAAGAGATGATGCCGCGCAAAATTTGTTGTGTGGCTGCCAAACATGATGCGATTACGGACATCACACGGCCCGATGGCAAGAGGTTGGAAGAGTTTGTTCTGCATGAGACTATTATAGCGCATTCTTTCTCATCCCGGGTGATACTTTTCCTCAGTTTGCTCCCACTCAGCTACACACCCTACAGTGAAAAATAGGGATTCCTCCCGATAGACAAAGAATTTGAACTGGCCTATACTCTGTTGCGAGGCTAGTATCCGCCTGGCCCTTACATTCCTGGCTTCGGACGAGATACTTGCTCTGGAGAAGAGAGCCGCAGCAGAGCATTCCCTCGTGTATGTCGATTCTCTCTACCATTTGGAAAGGATACTACAGCGTTATGCTACTTTCGCGCAAAGCGCTTCAGCGAATTCTCGGAGCGTTGTGGCTTATCGATGGGCTGTTGCAGTTACAGCCGCAGATGTTCACGATGAATATGGTCAATGGCGTCATGAAGCCGATGTTGGAAGGCCAGCCGGGAATAATCGAGCCAAGCCTGCAATTTATTGTCAATCAGACGACACTTCATCTGACCGAGGTCAATTTGCTGATTGCTTTTGTGCAGATACTGCTTGGTCTGGGCTTCTTGTTGGCCAATGATCGCTGGGTAAAAGACCTTGTCATCGCTTCTTTCGTATGGGCCTTGATCGTCTGGTTCGGCGGCGAGGGCTTGAGCATGCTGCTCACCGGGCAGGCCAGCGCGCTCACCGGTGCGCCTGGGGCGGTGATGCTCTATCCGCTGCTGGGACTGGCGGTCTATCCACGCAGGCGGTCTAAAAATACCACCAGCAAAGCCGATGAAGATGGATTACTGTCACGACGGGGCCTGCGCTGGTTTTTTGCCGGCTTCTGGTGCCTCATGGCGCTACTGCAGTTACAGCCGTACTGGTGGCAACCGGGACAGATTTCTCAAGCGATAAGCGCAATGGTTGGCCAGGGAGGGCTAAATACTGTACTGGTTGACCCGGTTCTCACGCAAATCTCTAACGCAACCGCTAACATCGAGATCCCGCTTAATATCGTGCTGATTGTGATATTTCTAGCGCTGGGTCTGGGCATCGCGGTTGCCAAAGAGCAGCAACTGCGGCCGTTCCTGATTGCCTCCATCGTGATGAGTCTGATAATCTGGTACGTCGCCGAAGGTTTCGGCATGATCTTTACCGGCATGGCAACCGACTTCAATTCAGGATTATTGCTGGTCGTGATGGCACTGGCAATATGGCCATCCGCGCATCAAATGCAGGCCCAACCTGCTCGCACCAGGTTTGCTGGCGGCTTGCGCCGGGAGATCGAGGCGGAAAATTCAGAAACCGCCCAGGCCTGACTTACGAGAACAACTATCATTGCACATGCGCTTAAAATCGGTTGGGAGCATCATTTTGATGCTCCTTCTTCTTGTTCGCTACTCTCACTGCCTGCTACCATGGCAGGGCACATCCTGATGTAGAAGATATTGTTGCGCATCTCGCTTCCAGGGAGTCGGGTATGGTATGATATAATCATCCAATAGCCTGAAGCGTAGTTCCATGAGCAATTGCTTAAGAGACAACACAGCCAGGACGGGTGAGACGGGAAGCGCCAGGATGGGTGAAATACATGACGAAAATGCACTGAAGACAAATATTGCCGGGCTCTATAATCGCGTAGCTGCAAGTTATGGCCGCGTGGGGCCTGAAAAATATGCTTACGCCGGGCGGCGCCTGGTCGAACACATGGGTATTGCTGAGGGAGCGAGGGTGCTCGATGTCGCGGTGGGGCGAGGTGCAAATTTGTTTGCGGCGGCTGAGAAAGTTGGTCCCGCTGGCAAGGTAACAGGTATTGACCTGGCCGAAAAAATGGTTCAGGAAACACGGGCGGAGATCGAGCGACTCCATATTTCACAGGCCAGCGTGCTACAAATGGATGCTGAACAGCTTGCTTTCGATGATGCCTCTTTTGATGATATCCTGTGTGGATTTGCGATCTTCTTCTTTCCTCATCTCGAACGGGCATTATCCGAGTTTTTCCGCGCCCTGCGCTCTGGTGGGAAGATAGGATTTACGGTAGCGCAGGATGTGGACGCGCTTTCTCAGTGGTACGGCAAGCGCCTCACCGAATACCACGAGCAGTATCATTTTCCGCTGCGTGTTGGAGGTCAACCACTGAATTATTCTGATATTCCTTCACATCTTACACATGCCGGGTTTCGAGACGCGCAGGTTATACGTGAGCGCGCGGATTTTGTCTATGCTGATGCGCAGCAGTATTGGGATGAGAAATGGACGCATGGCACGCGCTATTCCCTGGAACACATGCCGCCAGAAGTCCTGGAGCAGTTCGAAAGCGAAGTTTTCGCCAGGTTGGAAGAGGCCAGGCAGTCGGGTGGCATTCATGAAGTGTGGGACCTGCGCTTCATCATCGCAATTAAGTGAATTCATTAATATCTGCCTGCTGAGATAGACTGGAGGACACTTTGACGAGCAAGCGACCCGAGGGCGAACATATCCCCTGGAATGAACGAAGCTGGAAAATTGGATCACTTACAGAGATAAAGGCGAACAGCAAAGTCCATGGGCTCATCGAGCATGGTTCCTATGCCGACGGCACTCCTTTACAGAGCGCCGTGCATGTCGTGGTCGGAAAAGAGGAAGGGCCGGTATTGTATGTTCAGGCGGCAGTGCATGGCGATGAAGTGAATGGCGTCGAGGTTCTGCGCCGGGTAGTGAGTAATGTTGACCCCGGTCAGTTACGGGGGATGTTGATTGTGGTGCCGGTTGCCAACGTTGCCGGCTTTGTGCAACATCAACGGCCCAATCCACTCGACGAGGAGGATATGAATCGCGTCTGGCCCGGCAAGGCAAGTGGGCAGGCAAGCCAGCATATCGCCTACGATCTGTACCAGCAGGCCATCCACTATGCCGACTACGTCATTGATCTGCATACCGCCAACAGCAATACGGCGCTGCACATTGTCTATGGACACGGAGACGAGGCCAGCCAGAACATGGCCGAAGCCTTTGGACTGAATGTCCTGCTGGAAGAAGAGGTTACCGAGGACCTGAAGCAATCGCGCTTTACCGGCAAGCTGCGCAACTTTTTGACATCGCAGGGCATCGCTGCCATCACACCCGAACTGGGCGGCAATAATTGTTTTGAAGAGGAGCATATTCGTCTCGGCGCGCAGGGCGTGATCAATGTGATGAAATATCTAGCCATGCTGGAAGGCGCGATGGAATTGCCGGAGCAGCCGCCTATCACGTTATTCGGCTCGCATTTAGATAGGGTATGGGCCACACAGGGTGGAATCTGGGTTTCAAACGTAAAGGCGGGTGATCGTGTCAGCGAAAATCAGCCGCTCGGCCAGATCTATTCGATTCGCACGTTTGAGGTCGTAGAGTACCTCAGAGCTCCTTACGATGGATATGTGCTGGGTACGACCGATGTGCCGATCGTCAATATGGGCGATGCACTCGTCAATATTTGCCGCTTTTGATTATGCCAGGTTGCAAAACAGGAAATTGTTGCAGCAACCGGAAGAATTTACAAAAACTTTACAAAGTTCTGACAGAACCTTCATGCTTCTTTCATAAGAATCCTCCAGGATAAAGTTCTATTTGAAACTGAAGAGCTGTCTGGTGAGTAGTAATACTGGGGGCTCTTTTAGCCTTTTTTGGTTGCTATCAGTGCAAAAGGAGAATGTATGGCTAGTAATGCAAATGTAGGTAGTCCTATTAAAATCGTGCCGGTCCATGGAGCTGCGGCGCCAGCTGCTGCTACACCACAACTCACTTATAGAGGTGGGCCGGTAATCAGCAGTGTGCAGGTCTTCACCGTCTTCTGGGGACAGGCCTGGACGCAATCGCCTCAAAGCGACCTGATTACGCAAATCAACGGTTTCTTCGATTATATTCTCACCAGTTCGCTCATCGACCAGCTGGCCGAGTATAATACACCAACGCAGACCATTGGGCATGGCAGCCGTATTGGCACCCTTACGCTAACTTCCCCGGATGTAGCTCAGACGGTATCCGATTCTGATATCCAATCGATGCTGCAAAACCAGGTTGCCGCTAATGCGCTTCCACAGCCAACGGCAAATACGCTCTACTTTGTCTACTTCCCATCAGGCGTCACTGTATCGCAGGGTGGAAGTAGCTCGTGCCAGACCTTTTGTGGCTATCATGATAGTATCAATGGACAAATTTTCTATGCGGTAGAGCCATATCCAGATTGCGCCGGCTGCACTGCCAACATGGCAGTTTTTGACGCGCTGACGAACACCAGCTCTCACGAATTATGCGAGGCTATCACAGACCCTATTCCAGCGCAAGGCTGGTACGACGATACTAACGGCGAAATTGGCGATATCTGTGCCTGGCAAACGAAAACAGTTGGTAGTTATACAGTCCAGAAGGAATGGTCCAATAAGGCCAATGCCTGCGTCTGATCGTTCACTTCATAATCCATTCAGTGCCTTTTAAAAGGCAGCCATGGTGGTGGACGGTCATCGAAAACCGTCTGCCGCCAGACGAGCTTACCGCTATTGTCATAGAGTTCGGCCTGCATCGGCCACTGTACCTCCTGATCCTGGATTGTGGCGAAGAATACAAGCCCATTCTCTACCGTATCCTCAAATGCCTGCCCGGTGTTGTTCAACAATCGCACGCGTGCCACATTAAAACCGTTATCGATAACTTCGCCATGCGCGATGAACTGGAACTGGTTGTTGGTATGACCAACTTTGCCACCGGACAAGAAGATCAGTGGATGATCGCGAATTGGCACCAGGAATTGCGAAACGAGTTCTTCTATATTGCTGCTTGAAGAGGCGCTACAAATCATCCAGGAATCGTCTGCGCGCTGTCTGAGGGCGAACGTCTGCCGGTATTGATCTCCGTTGATATCGACAAAAGAGACAAAGTACAATTGCCAGCCCGGAATAGCCTTCTCTCTTTCAAAGCGCACAGTCGCCATATTCACCTCATCAAAGTGAGATTGGTGGCGCTCATCGTTCAGCCAGTCGAGGACGACTTGCTTTGTCGCGTTCTCGGCCATAGGGTGCACTTTTTCTCTCAACGGCGCGGGCGGGATAGGCTTGCGAGTAAGTATGGTATATGCAGTTAAAGTCTGGCCGGGAAGAATTGCAGCGGCAGTGATGAACTTGCTCTGTGAACGACGCTTGCCAGAGCGCATTGCGGCAAGTTCGCCAGCAGCAGCGAGGACGCGCTCTCGAAATTCCGCTGCGTCTGGTTGCCCATTCTGTATCGTCATAATGATCACAGACGGAGATAAGAGATAATCAAGGGGTTGGGGATAGTTGACGAAATGGATGGTCAGGCTTGGAATGCCCGAGGAATAAGGTAGCAGTTCATCGTACAGTCTTTTTTTCGCTCCAGCTTCAGCCTTCTGCAATTGTCTCGACAGGCTATGTTCCCAATTCCTGCGCTCGTTTGAAAGTGGCCCGTACTCATTCCATAAAGTGGTCAACCGATTGCCTACAATGGGATCATTTTGCCAGGCAACGGCCGGTTGATGCGCTTCGGTAACGAGCCAATTTGCCAGGTCTTTCTGCCTGTTTTGAGGGTCTTCCTTAGCTCGTTGCTGGAAACGCTGTTGCTGTGTTTCCTGTGCATTGATTACACGTGCGAACCACGATTGCCATTGCTGTACACTTAAGCCTGATGCCCGCAACGAGCTGTCTCCCCCAGTATGATACTCGAACGGAGGGGCATGCAGGCCATCGACTTCCAGTACCCAGATACAGAAATCGACTGCCATATTGAAGCCGAAGCTATATGTCCACGAGTTCCTTGAGTGGAGCAACTGCATTTTAGCGCCTCCTGATGCTATTTTCTTGTCTGCGAATACTCTAACATATCTTGAGATTCACTTCTTGCGCCTGTTTGCATCAGGCTGTATTATGATTGCTATGAACAGTCAGGCAGCATATGAAAGTAGCCAGCATCTTTTATTGCTGGCACGCGAGCATGGTTATGAGGTAAGCGCGGCGCAACTTGCCCGTTGGCATCGCGCGGGCCTGCTTCCTCGCCCCAGGCAACAGTCGCTGGGAAGATGCCAGGGGTCTCGAACGCTCTATCCTCCAGGCACCGGCGAGCAATTGCTTTCCCTCTGCGCTGCGCGTTTGCGCCGGCGCGATTTCGCATCGCTGGCATGGCAATTGTGGTGGGCAGCTTATCCCGTGTCGCTCGCTCTTATTAGACCGCAGTTGCAAAGAGCGGCAAGCCGTCTTTCGCGCGTTGTTCAACTTTTTTCCACCATAAAAGCGGCCGCCCAGACAAATGAGGCAGCTATGCTGGAAATATCCGAGCGTATGCTGGATAGTATCGAGCGGCTGTCTCACATGCGAATCAACAGCACATTGCTTCGCCGGATACGCAAACGTGTCGGGAAAGACTATTTCCCCACCTTCTTGCGTGTGCTGTTCGATATCGTCTCCGGCACATTCGAAGATAGTGCAGTCACTTATGATGCTGCGGCCAGCATGACAGAATTACGAATCCTGGCAAAAGGACTGGGCTTCGAGCGTCGTTTCATCAAGGATGATGCTAATATTACGCATTATATACGTGGCCTGATCGTCCCGTTGCTTGAGCAGTTAAGCATGCGTATTTGCGCTTATGAATGGGAGCAAGTGCCGCAAGTGTTCGATGATTTCGAGCTATTGCAGGCTCGCGATGACGTGCGTATGCTTTTGCGCGGCGGCGAATATGCCTTGCTGGATCAAAAGCAATTAGCACATCATTACCCGGTCTGGGGCATCCTCTTACTGCGAATCTTCGAGTGCCTGGACACAGGAGATCAGGCACTCTTTCTCATCATCTGGATGGCCTTGCGCAGTTGGGCGAGAGATTCTTACTAAAATGAGCTTTAGTCCCCAAGCAATCCCGGTGGAGATTCAAGCGATGATTGTGGACACTTGCGCTGCTGTAAAATGAGCGGCGGCAATGGGCTCTGCTTGAAATTAAAAGCGTTGTACATATTGTTTGCCAGCTTATCCAGTCCTCCTAACGAGGGTAAACTGAACTGCGTTTCAACAAACTTGACCATGGATACGAAGTTGTAGACTGTATGGTCAACGAACTGCGGCTTCGCGTAGGGCGCAATCACGATCAGGGGCGCGCGCAGGCCGTATTCCAGATGCGTGTTCGGCCCGGCCGGTGGCACCACGTGGTCATAAAAACCACCGTAATCGTCCCAGGTCAGAAAGATGGCGGTGGAATTCCAGAGCGACTTATTCTTCATAACCGTGTTGATCTGCTGCACCGTCCAGTTTTCGCCCACACAGATACTGGCCCCGGGATGATCGCTGTCGACGTCAGGCTGCACGAGCCAGCTAACCGAGGGAAGTTTGCCATCGGCCGCATCTTTCGCGAATTGGGTGTAATCGACGACATGCGTTTGCCATTGTTGCGTTTCACGAATATGTTTGATGGCGTCGTATGAGGAAAATTCATATCCGGGTTGGTCCTGCGCGGGCGCGTAGTAATTCCAGGAAATGCTGGCGGCTGTTAAAAGGTCGCCAAGCGTTTGGAAATTAAAGCACGGAAAAGCTTTTGTCGTTGACCCGTTAGAATGAATCTCTAGCACATAGCTACCTGTTGGGGCATCGCATCCCCAGCGCGTTTTGTGCTTACCGCCAACGATGACCGGAATGTTGGCGGCGTCGTCGTCTTGCGCGGCGATGGAGAAGAGATGATTGGGGAAGCTATCCGACTGGATAGTGGTGAAGAGGTGGTCAGTCAACGTGAATGTCTGAGCATACTTCCAATAATTTGGAATATCCGATTGATAGAATTGCGAATCGGCTACGTCAACCTGCTTGCCGTTGATATACTGAATTGCGCCGCGTTCTTTCGAAAATTTATCAAGCTTTCCGTGGTCATACGCGGTTAGAAACGCCGAATGGTCATGAAGAATATCCAGAAAGAGCCTGTCGGGCTGGTGATTTAAGCGGTGGATTTTACCTTGCGGGTCGGGATACTTCGTAGCTCCATTGGCTCCCGGAAACGTTCCAAACATGCTGTCGAAGCTCCGGTTCTCCTTGACCATGATGATGATATGTTTGATGGGATTGCTAGCGCGTGGAGCAGCTTGAAGCGTGTGAGGTGTCGCTGTTGGAATAAGGCACATCACAACAAATAGAATGACCAGGATATTCGCAATATACGCCTTCTGGAATCCCTGAAACCGTTGATGGAAGAAAAAAGGCTGGTTTTGCTGATTATTCATCTTCCCGACCTTTCAAAGCTCTGAATGAAGTGTCGTCACCTACAAAATACATGGTATGAAGTAACCCCACTGGCAAGACCCTGGAAAAGAGGAGCGGCCTTCCAGAATCTCCTGTACTTATCGTTGGTTCCATAAGTACAGCAGCAAGTGTAGCTGAAAAAAAGCTGGAAGTAAAGTGCGTAAAAATGCCTGATTCTTTTGTGGCGCTCATGCCAGGCGCAGGAGAATCTGTCCAAAAGGACAGGGGGTGTTGACCATTCCTTTTGGTACAGTAGAGAGTGCATCATTTGATATAATTTAAGAACATATTAGTTACGAACTTTCTGGAAGGAAGACTGGTTGAAGATGTTACTCGTCAAAAAATCTGCTTACAAATGGGTCGCGCTTTCAGTTACTACGATTGGTTCGCTCATGGTCGCAATTGACTCTACGATTGTGATCCTGGCGCTGCCAAATATGCTCCAGGACCTGCATTCCGATCTTGTACGCATGACATGGGTGATTATGGGATATCTCATCGTGAGTACGATCCTGCAACTCACCTTTGGCCGTATGGCCGATATGTTTGGTCGGGTGAGGATGTATAATCTTGGATTTATTGTCTTCACCGTTGGCTCTGTGCTCTGCGGCCTGGCGCAGAGCGATACCATGTTGATTGGCTCTCGCGTTATCCAGGGAGTGGGCGGCGCTATGCTCTCAGCAAATGCCATGGCGATCATTACCGAGGTCTTTCCCGCAGAGCAGCGAGGGCAGGCCATGGGCTTTAATGCCGTCACCTGGGGCGCGGGCAGCGTGCTTGGCCCGGTGCTTGGTGGATTTATACTGGCGGTCGCAAGCTGGCGCTGGATTTTCCTGGTGAATCTCCCCATTGGCATTATTGCGACACTGGCTGCTTTCCTGCTTTTGCACGATATCGCACCGAATCCTCGCGGGGAGCGTTTTGACCTATCCGGCGCCTTTCTGTTCTGCGTGGGGTTGATCGCTCTGCTGCTGGCATTAACAGGAAGTATTGGCGTGGGTTGGCTGGCTCCTTCTGAGCTTGTACTCTATGCAGTCACCGTCATTGCCTTTGTAGCTTTCTTCTTCTGGGAGCGGCATGTATCATTCCCGATGCTCGATTTGAATCTCTTTACGCGCCGTCGCTATGCCTTTTCTGTTGCCGCGGCGACACTGCAATCCCTGGCCGTCTTTGCGGTGCAATTCCTGCTGATTTTTTACTTGCAGGGTGTACGAGGATATAGCCCTCTGACAGCGGCATTTCTCATCTTGCCCTTGCCGGTGATGACCTCAGTTTTTGGGCCTCTTGGGGGGCGCTGGGCAGACCGAGATCGTTTCCATGGAACGACTCCGGCAACCGTGGGGTTAACGCTTCAGATGCTGGCTTTGCTGCTGCTGGTTTTTCTGACGCCAACCACATCTTATCTAATGCTGGCGATAGCGCTCGGCCTGATGGGGCTTGGTAGTGCTTTCTTCTGGTCGCCTAACACCAGTACGACCATGGGGGCCGCGCCGCGTAACCGGCTGGGTGTAGCCGCAGCCACCCTCAATACGATGCGCAATGTTGGTATGGTATGTAGCTTTGCGCTTGCGCTGGCTGTGGCAGCGGCATCAATGCCACCTGCGCTGGTGAACGCTGTCTTCCTTGGCACAGTGGGCCACCTGCAGCCCGCCATCTCTGCCATATTCACGGGCGGAATGACGCATGCTTTCATTGCCTCGGCCTGTATCTGTTTCCTCGCTATCCTATTCTCGGTCATTCGTGAGGATAGGCGTCGTACTGTGGCTCCTATAGCTGCTGAACCTCCACTGCCTGCAAAAAAGGCTACTCTTTCCGAGCAGCCGGTTAAAGGAGGAGATTAAAATAAACTGTGCTACTCTGCCTGGGTGCGTTCGGGTAAGGCGCGTGGGGAGAGGAGCGCATAGTCGATCACAAATACGCCCAGGTTGACGAGCGTAGGGCCAATATCGGATAATGCCTGCAGCATCAGTTTGTGGGCGTCCTGGTCGCCAATGATAGGGGCGCAGAAATACTGGCAGGTGGCAATCAACGCCGCGAAGCCTTCGAGTACTTCCTGTCTGGGCAGGTGGTCGAGCTGCGACATATCGGCAACCGAGAGGTAGCCACCGGGTGCAATCTGCAAACTGGCAAAAGCAGGAAATGCCGAGGAGCAGTCATCCAGAATATCGCGCAGCACGGCCAGCGCCTCCTGCGGCCCTATTAAATGAGCCACTGCCAGCGATACTCTGCGCGTTCCCTCGACCAGCACTTGCCATTCCTGGGGTGTGATCAACTGCTTCGCCTCCGCTGATGCCATCAATCCGCCCTCAACAACGCGTGGCGTGTCAATCACCCCCTCCCTTTGTAGCAAGGCGAGTAATGCATCAAAAGCTCGCTCTTGTGCTTCATCGATCGGCTCACCTTTTACGGGAAAGGTGCCTCGCTCAAAACGAACTGTGGCTCGTCTCCACCCATGGAGCTCAACCAGTGTTGCGTTTGCACTCCCTCGACTGCTGAGTATATGCACAAGCTTGCCCGCGCGGAAGTAGAGATGAGCCACGCCGATCCGCTCCATGTTACGCAGAGTCAGGCGGCCATAGGCGCGCGAGTGCCGGATTGTATTCACAATCACGGCCAGGTCGCGTAAGGAACCTTGCCATGAAAAGCGCCTTGAATGAACCTGACTCACAGTTAATTTCACCGGCCTCTCAAAATTGCGCGAGCGTAAAAGATATTGCACAAGTGCTTAACGTCATTCTCGTTGCATAATACAAAGAATAATTGATGAGTCTGACACTCCGCACGCCCTTAAGGGACGGCGGTTTCTCGCCTTATCGACGAGCTACACCGGTATGCGGTTTGCTCCGCATACCGATGGGAGGTGCCATCCCTCCAACTGCAAGGGAGGTCCCAAAAATCCCTTGATACTTCGCACGAATGTTGATCGCCCCAACTGCGTCTCGATGGAAGGAAAACCGGCATGCATTGCAACGGTAGACTCTTCCTCGTGGTTTAGATCGCTTGCCACAACTGGGGCATGTCTGAGAGCTATAGCTTTCCTCCTGGAGTGAGACACTCATTCCATGCCGCTCTGCTTTATAGGTGAGCTTGTGGCGAATGCTGCCATGGGACCACTGATGAAGCTTCTGGTTATTCTTCGTGCCCACGTCTAAATCCTGACGAATAGCGCGCACATCGCCTATCACTACGGTCTGTACCCCGCTTGCGTGGAGGGTAGAGATGAGCCGCGAGGATTGCTGATGCTCGATGTCTTTGATCTGGTTCTTGAGCTTCTTCAGTTGTTTGTGCTTCGACCTGGCTAAGCGTTTGTGGCGGCGTGAACCTTTCTGTTTCACGTCGATTTTCGCTTGTAAGGTAGCTTTGAGCTTGTTTTGATATTGCCGCTTCGCTCTGAGCAAGCGTCCATTGAGAATGATGGTCTGTTCCCCATCGTGGCTCACTGCCAGGTGGACTTCACCCAAATCAATTCCCGCTACCTTGTTCCCTTGTGCTTGTGCTGGTACTTCCACCTGATAGGTGGCAATGGTTTCATATAGTGTGCCTGTCCAGTGAATCACGACCGTTTTCGGAGTTTCCCATTGCCACTCAAGAATGAGGGGCTGATTGCCTTTGCCATTGGATAAGGTGAGTTTCCCATCCCTCAAACGAATAGCCGTGCTTTTGTACTTAATACGGAAATAGGAGCGGCGTCTCCGAGGCGGCCTGGCATTGGGGTCGCTCTTGCGACGTGCTCTCCAACTGTTGAGGCTGGCAAAGAATGCCTGGATGCAGGCATCAGCCGTATGCGCGTGGAGCTTATCTGAGGTGTACCAGCGCATCAGGTGTTTGGGTTTGAGCCATAGGCCTTGTTTGCGCACGACGCGCCAAAACGAGGTAACGGTTTGGGAATAGAGTTTGCCGCATTCCCGTGCCAGTTCGTCTACTTGCGGAGTTTTCCCGATGTAGACCCGTCGTACTTGATACATTTGCCCGTCCCTTTTGCACATCACTATAGCGTTGGATCGTTTCTTTGTCAAGGGCGAAAGCCAACGAGGAATCAGGCCTCACCTCTTGCTCTCACGAGACAACGGCTTGCAGCCGGTTTTACCTGTCAAGACTTCACGATTTTACCTGGTGATTGCAGCGAAGAATCTCGCCGACTGTTTCCCTCTGTTCTCCTCGACTTGTCTAGTTATGGGGAATCACCAGGATTTTACCACTTTACATCTGACTAATTTTCAGTTAAACTTACAAATGAGCTTGAAGGGCCTTTCGGACAGAAAGGCCTGAACATTAAACATAAGGGTGCTATCTGCCCCTTTTTCAAGTCCGTCGGCTATGTCTGGGGGAGATTATAGCGATCATGTATGAGGCATCAGGCTGGTGTAGTGGTTACGCTATGCCTTTTTGAGCGTTTATTTCCCACCTTCGTTATCCTGCCGGATGAAGAAACCGCTCTCATGAGCGTGAATTGCCGGGCGGGCGACTTTTATTTGAAAGGGATGAGCATGTTTCAACAGCAGAAACAAGAACATACCTTCTGGCGAAGGTATGGGATATCGAACAAAACCCGGTTGTTAAGTATCCTTCCCATGCTGCTTGTACTTGTAACCATCGGGCCGGCGCTTAATGCGCAGTCGGCCAAGGCAGCTCCTCAGACAACCTACCCCATCAAACATATCATCATCATCGTCAAAGAGAACAGGACGTTTGATAACTATTTCGGTACCTTTCCCGGTGCTGATGGAGCGACCACTTACAAAAACAAAAAGGGGCAGATACAACCTCTGAGCCACCAGCCTGACCAGCTTTTCTTTGATATCGGCCATACTCATACTGATTTTTTGAAGGGCTACGATCATGGGAAAATGGATGGGTTCTCGCTAATTCCTGGCGCCGAGCAGTACATCAATGGCAAAAAGACGGACGAAGCAGATTCCCAGATGTACCAGTCCGATATCCCCAACTATTGGCAGTATGCGCAGACCTTTGCCCTGCCCGATCACTTCTTTTATAATATCGACTCAAACAGCTTCCCCAACCATATCTTCTCCATCGCGGCAGCAGATGATGATGCCAGCGATATCCCTAGAATACCTAACGGCGGGCACGTGATGAAATGGGGTTGCGATTCTCCTTCCGGCACGACGGTGCAGGAGATACATTCCAATGGGAAGATCACCCATCCTTATCCGTGTTTTAGCGATTTTGAATCTATGGGTGATTTACTGAGTCAGAAAGGTATTTCCTGGACAGAGTATGCGCCGCTCTACGGACAGGACGGCTATGAGTGGAACGCGTATGATGCCATCAAGAGTGTCCGCGAATCTGGTCTCTGGAAGCAGCATATGGCCGACTATACACAGTTTGTCAAGGATGCCGCCAATGGCAATCTTCCTACCGTCAGCTGGCTCGTGCAGCCACACAAGTACAGCGATCATCCTGGACAGAGCGTATGCCAGGGTGAGAACTTTACGGTGCAGGAAATTAACGCCGTCATGAACAACAAATCGCTCTGGGCCAGCACCGCCATCTTCCTGACCTGGGATGACTTTGGTGGCTTTTATGACCACGTCGTGCCGCCGGTAGGCCCCAATAAATACATCGAGTATGGCCTGCGCGCGCCTTTGATCGTGATCTCGCCCTACGCGAAGCCGCATTATGTTGACTCGACCCAGTACAATTTCTCCTCCATGCTCAAGTTCACGGAAACCATTCTGAACTTGCCATCGCTCGGAGGGCTGGATCAGTCGGCAAATAATCTGATTGGCGCCTTCAATTTCAATCAGAGTCCTTTGCCCCCCCTGGTTTTAAAGCAACGGAATTGTCCTGCATATACGCAAGTGAATCCTGCGACTATCGACTGGAGTTAGGATTCGTAGCATCTGATGGTGCGACCATAGGGTGGGTACGGGGCCAATGAATCGGTGGGGGTACGATGAACCGTACCCCCACCGATTCATTGGCTCTCTTTCTCTGAAGTCGGCTGTATGAAGTTATTCAATGCACGACGAACATACACCGTTGTCACCTGTTTCCGGTAGTTTATCGTCAGGTCTGCATTGTCCAATGGTTTGGCGCGCTTCGCTGCGCTGGTGGCAGCCGCATCGATGACTTCAGGCGTCAGGCGCTGTCCTACCAGCAGTGAGGCCGCTTCCTTTGCTTCGACGGGATGAGATGCAACGGCTCCCAGGGTGATGCGCGCGTCTGCTACATTACCATCATCCGCGAAACGCAACGCCGCTGCGACGCCAAGGATGGGGAAATCGAATGAACCCCGGCGGCGCAGCTTCATATAGGTGCTGTGCCAGCCATCTGTCGCTGGCAAGATAATTTCGCTGAGTATTTCATCGGCTGCTTTTGTGTAGGGATGCATGCCGTCGTCGCGAAACAATTCTCGTACCGGCAGGAGACGCTCACCCCGCGCGCTTATCAGGCGCACCATCGCTTCCAGGCTGACCAGCACAGGAGCAGTGTCCGCCGAGGAGATAGCCCAGCAGCGCGGACTTCCTGGCGCTACCAGGCAGATATCCCCATCCTTCTTCATACAATAGCCAATCGATTGCCGCCAGAATTCGGTCTGATTGTAGTAGTTGCAGCGCGTATCCAGCAGCAGGTTGCCACCGAGAGTGCCTGCATTCCGTAATTGCGGCGTCGAGACCGAACCTGCGGCGATAGCCAGCGCGGCATAATACTGTTGAATAACCGGATGCTCGGCAATCGTTGTGAGTGTTGTGGCTGCTCCGATGCGCAAACCCTGCTCAGGCGAGCCGCTAATGCCCTTCAGCGATGCAATGCCGCGCAAGCCAATCAAAACCCGCGGCGTGAACTGGCGGCGTTTCATGTTGGGATACAGATCGGTGCCGCCCGCGACAAGCATGGCCTGCTCGCCTTCCCGCGCCAGCATTTCCGCGGCCTCGTCGAGACTATGTGGAGCAAGATAACGAAAAGGTGGTAGTCGCAGCATCAGGATTTCTCTCCTTTTGCGGGGACTCTCATATCCGCATGCTGCCCATTACCATTGCTGCGTGCCAGTTCAATCTCTTCAGGCTGCCATTTGATGAGACGGGTTGGCCATAGAGATGGTATTTCGACCGGCTTGACGGTGGGTGGTTGCCCGGCGCCTTTTGCCTGCCCCCTGGCTTTCAATGCCCCCAGTACCTTGTCCGCCGTAATGGGAACCTCGTCGATGCGCACACCAATAGCATCGTAGACGGCGTTGGCAATCGCCGGAATAACCGGATTCAGCGGTCCCTGACCCGCTTCCTTGCCGCCAAACGGCCCTTCTCTGTCAGGTACTTCGACCAGAATGGTCTCAATTTCGGGCGTATCGAAGGTCGTCGCCAGCTTATAATCCAGCAGAGAGGGTATTTTGTGTCGCCCCTTGCGGAAGATTTGCTGCTCCATGAGCGCTTCGCCATAACCCATGTAAGCGCCTCCCTCAACCTGGCCCGCGACCAGCAGAGGATTGATGGACTGTCCAACGTCGTGCGCCATCCATAACTTCTCTACGGCAACCTCGCCTGTCTCCACATCGACGGCTACCTGAGCAACGCAGGCTGAGTAGGAATAGGCCGGCGAAGGGCCAACGCCCGCTCCCTTATAATCGCCGTGAATGCCCTCCGGTGGAGCATAAGAACCGGCAGCTACCAGCGCGCCATAACGGGCTTCGGCCAGTTGCACCGCTTTTACGAACGGCAGAGTATTGCCGGGGTCGTTTGTATCGAAGATCATTCCACCAGCGCTTTCCAGTTGCTCAACCGGCGTGTGCAACTGTTCGGCAGCGACCGAAAAAAGCTGATCCTTCAATTTGCGGGCTGCGGCAATAGCGGCGTTGCCGGCCATGAAGGTGACGCGGCTGGAATATGAGCCAAGATCAACCGGCGTCAGGCTCGTATCTGCCGTCTCCATGTGAATCTGTTCCGGCTGGATACCCAATTCTTCGGCAACGATGTAAGCCAGTATCGAGGTAGACCCCTGGCCAATATCGGTCGAGCCGCAGTAGACGGTGACACCGCCGCCGCGATCAAGCCGTATCTGCACAGCCGAATGCGGCAGATCATTCCAGTAGATGGGCTTGCCCGCGCCGCAAATATAAGAGGAAGCGGCCAATCCAAGTCCGCGCTTAGTCGTCTGATTGGATTTCGCGTCTGCATGGTCAGTTCGCTGATCGGATGTTCCTGATTGCTTTGCCAGACGAAATGCTTTCCAACCGGAATGTTCGACAACCTGGTCGAGACATTCACTCAGCGCGCAACTGGTGATGCGCAATCCATTCACGGTGCGTGTATATGGCTCAATCAGATTGTGGCGGCGAAATTCAACCGGGTCCATGCCGAGGTCGTGCGCGATTTTATCCATGTGTACTTCTACAGCATAGCGCGGCTGCGTCGTTCCATGACCGCGCTTTGGACCACAGGGCGGCTTATTGGTGAAGAGGCGCATGCCCTCGAACTTATACGCGGGCAGCTTGTATGTCACCGTCTGCAATGCGCCCGTGTAATACGTGGTTGCTATGCCGTAGGAACCGTAAGCGCCGCCATCCAGGAATGAGCGGAAGTGCATGGCGGTCAGCGTGCCGTCGCGCTTCACGCCGGTCTTGATCCACATTTTGACGGGATGGCGCCCCCGGTGAATCAAGAAGACTTCCTCGCGCGTGCAGGTAATTTTTACGGGCCTGCCCGTGCGCCGCGAGAGTTCGGCGGCGCAGATTTCATGCGAGAATGGGTCGCTCTTGCCGCCAAAGCCACCGCCGACGTTGGGCGCAATCACACGAATATGCGATTGCGGTATGCCGAGTACCTTGCTCAACTCGCGATGAACGTAGTGCGGGGTCTGGGTAGATGACCAGAGAGTGAGCTTGCCGCCAACAGGATCGCTGGGATTGGGTTCCCAATTCGCGACACAGGCATGCTCTTCAATCGGAGCGTGATTATTGCCCTCATAGTAGAACCAGTCTTCACGGATGTAATCAGCTTCGGCGAAACCGGCTTCGACCTCACCAAATTCATAAGAGACGGCCTTGTGAATGTTGCCAATACGCGCCTCATCATTGATTTTCACTTCGGGGTGCGCAAGCGCTTCATCGATGCTCATCAACGCCGGCAGGACCTCGTATTCAACATGGATGAGTTTGGCTGCTTCGTCGAGGATATCAGGGTCGAGCGCGGCAATCGCGACGACGGGGTCGCCCACGTAGCGCACCTTGTCGATAGCCAGCGCGTACTCATCCTGGCTGGAAGGAAGAATGCCATATTTTTGTGGTAGGTCTTCACCCGTGATGATGGCGATGACGCCCGGCAATTCCAGGGCTTTATGCGTATCGATGGAGAGAATGCGAGCATGTGGATGGGGAGAGCGCACGAGCCGTCCATAAAGCATGCGCGGCAGCATAATATCGTCGGCGTAGAGCGCGCGACCGGTTACTTTGCTGTAGGCATCGACCTTTGGACGCGGGGTGCCGATGATCTTATATGGAGGATGAGCCTTTTGCACTTGCTCATCTTGCTGTTGCTTCATGACGCGCCTCCCTGCATGCGTTCGGCGGCGGCTTCAACCGCCTCGTAGATTTTCGTATAGCCGGTACAGCGGCAGAGGTTTCCCGCCAGCGCCTCCTTGATTTGCTCACGCGAGGGCCGCGGGTTTGCCTGCAGCAGAGCAGCGCCTGATAGCAGGATGCCCGGCGTGCAGTAACCGCATTGCGCAGCGCCCAGTTCGGCGAACGTCTCCTGGAGTGGGTGAAGTTTGCCGTTTTGTTCCAGGCCCTCGATGGTGGTGATCTCGGCTTCCTGCACTTCTACCGGTAATGTAAGGCATGAGAGCATAGGAACGCCGTCGATCAGGACGGTACAGGCGCCGCATTCGCCAAGCTCGCAGCCATGTTTGGTTCCGGTCAATCCCAAATCTTCCCGCAGCACTTCGAGCAGCGTATGGTGTGGCAGTACTGCTACTTCGCGGCGTTCGCCATTCACACGTAAGGTAATAAGTTCACGCAATGTGCCCCTCCTTTGCTGATCGGTAGCAGATTTATCATACTGCGCCAAGGGAGCGTGAGATGGCCTCTGCTTCGCTACGCAACTCAGTTGCAGCGCGTTCTAGGGCTGTGCCAGAGAAGCGCGAGGAGAAGCCAACCATCCAGAGCAGGGCGATCAGTCTTCCGCTTGCGCCATAAATCGGTGCAGCTACCGCGTTGACGCCCGCAAGATATTCCTCGTGGTCAATACTCACACCGTGATGACTGGCCTCTTCGATGCGAGCCAGGTATTGTTGAGGGTCTAAAAGGGAATGTTCGGTGAAGCGAGGTAGAGGATGAGTGTATAAATACTCCTCGCGTTGTTCTGCCGGCCAGCTTGCCAGCACAAGAGGCCCCGTGGCGGCCGCCAGCATATGCACGCGTGTGCCGCGTGGGGCAGTGATGTGCAGAGAAGCCGTCTCTCCTTCATCCACGATACATTCGATGATGCGCACGCCTTTTTGCTCAATCCGGCCTAAAAACACCGTCTCGCCGCTCTTTGCCGCAAGCCTGCGCATGGCGGGTACGGCGAAACGACGTAAACCGGCACGCTGGATGTAGGCCTGTGTAATATCGTAGAGGCGCGGGCCAAGCACATAACGCCGATCCTCTATCTGCTCGACCGCTCCATTGCTCTCCAATGTCTTGAGGAGTCCATGCACGCTACCCTTGCTCATGTTGAGCATACGCGCAAGGTCAGAGAGAATGAGGCCATCTTCTGAGCCGCTCAAGATGTCCAGTAGACGAAAAGCGCGCTCGACCATGGGGGCGGGCGCTGTTGATACTGCTATGTTTTCTTCATCCGCCTGGGGATGTTCGTTATATTGAACTATTTGTTCTTCCATGAGAACAGCATAACGGATTTTGGTGGGTATGTCAAGTGGCTGTCAGCCGTTCGGGGTGCTTCTTCCGCCAATAGCGCATATAGCCCTGTACCGTCATGGGGTAATTCGTGGCGATTTCGTAGCGTTGGATGGCCCCTGGGCTGTTTGCTACACCCTCCAGTTCGGGCTGGGTCTGCGCTATGAGCATCTTGATGATCTCAGCCTCGTCCTTGCCATCGCGCATCGCGGCGAGCACAAAGTCTCCCCAGGAATAAAGCTTTTCGTGCAGGCGCTCGAAATGGGAATCTATGTCGCGGATAGGGCCAAAGTGCGCGATATACAGCACTTCGGGGCGCAGGCTCTTGATAAGATTCATGCTTACTGACCAGGCTTCGAGGTCGATATCCGGCGGTGGCGTTGGTGGACGCACATAATCTACATCCTGCAAACGCACGCCGGCCACGTCTCCTACAAATGCTTCACCTGAGTTGGGGTCCAAGAAGCTGATGTGATGTACAGCATGTCCGGGTGTATAGAGTACCTCCAGGCGACGACCGGCAATATGCAGCGCATTACCATGTTCAAGGACATGCAGGCGTTCCGGGGGTGTCGGTTCAATCTCGCCCCAGAGCAACTGCATGCGTTCGCCATAGATGCGTGCCGCGCTTGCCACTACTTTCGACGTATCGAGCAGGTGTGGAACACCCTTGCTATGAGCG
Organism: Ktedonobacteraceae bacterium; assembly: GCA_035294305.1. Taxonomy (GTDB): domain Bacteria; phylum Chloroflexota; class Ktedonobacteria; order Ktedonobacterales; family Ktedonobacteraceae; genus DASRBN01. The sequence goes on from DATGLD010000042.1 coordinate 24,845, forward strand.
TAGACCTGGGCGCGCGGCAATCGGCGCACTAGCGAACCGGTAGCCCCAGCATGATCCAGGTGGACGTGGGTTGCGAGGATGTGCGTCACATCCTGGGGGTCAAAACCGGCTTCTTGTATGGATGCCAGCAGGGAATCCAGCATACTGCCCGGCCCAGGATCGATAATGGCGAGATTATTGGCTCCCGCAAGCAGGTAGGAGCCAATGATGCCATGCTCACCCAGAAATGGATGAGAAATGAGCCATGTGCCGGGACTTACTTGAGTGACATTCGACAAGCCAGGACCCCTCTATTTCTTTGCCGAGATGGCTTTTGCCTGCGTGAACAGGAGTAAGTAATCTCTGCCGCCCGCCTTGGAGTCGGTCCCGGACATGTTGAAGCCGCCAAAGGGATGCACACCGACGAGCGCGCCAGTACATTTGCGATTGAAGTACAGGTTGCCGACAAAGAAATCTTCCTTGGCTTTTTCGATGCGCTGCGGGTCGTTTGAGTAGAGCGAACCCGTTAATCCATATTCCGTATCATTGGCGATGCGGATGGCGTCGTCGAAGTCCCTGGCTTTGATGACCGCCAGCACCGGCCCGAAGATTTCTTCCTGCGCGATGCGGGCATGGGGGTCAACATCGGCAAAGATGGTTGGCTCGATAAAGTAACCGGGGCCATGATGTCCACCGCCAACAACCAGGCGTCCCTCTTGCTTGCCGACCTCGATGTAGTCCGTAATTTTCTTCATGGCGTTTTGGTCGATGACCGGGCCTACCGGTACTTCTGGATTTGTGACATCACCTACCGCCAGCTGCTTTGTCTTTTCAATCACCTTTTGCAGCACCTGGTCATAGACCTGCTCAACGATGATGGCGCGCGAGCCTGCCGAGCATTTCTGCCCCTGGAAGCCAAAGGCCGAGGCGACGATACCGCTTGCAGCAGCGTCCAGGTCGGCGGTCTCATCCACCACGACCGCATCTTTCCCGCCCATCTCCAGAATCGTGCGCTTGATCCACTTCTGTCCCTTACGATGTTTGGCGGCGAGTTCGTTGATACGCAACCCAACATCTTTCGAGCCGGTGAAAGCGATGAAACGCACCTGCGGATTTTCGACCAACGTGTCCCCAATCGTAGCGCCAGAGCCCGTGAGGAAATTGACGACGCCCGCGGGCAGTCCGATATCTTCAAGGATGCGCATGAACTGCCAGGCGATCATCGGTGAGGTGCTGGCGGGCTTAAGGATGACGGTGTTGCCGGTCACAAACGATGCGCTGGTCATGCCAACCATGATGGCGGCAGGGAAGTTCCAGGGTGGTATCACAGCGCCCACACCGAGAGGAATATAAACCAGTTCATTGTCTTCGGTGTCGATGTGAGTGAGCGGTTGCTCACCGGCCAGGCGCATCATCTCGCGCGCGTAGAATTCCAGGAAGTCGATGGCCTCGGCAGTATCACCATCGGCCTCGGGCCAGCTTTTACCGACCTCATAGATCATCCAGGCGTTGACGTAAAAACGGCGCTGTTTCAATAGATCAGCTGCCGCAAAAAGATAGCCGGCGCGCTCTTCAGCCGGGACGTGTTTCCAACTTTCAAAGGCCTCCGCGGCGACCTGTACTGCTTCATTCGCCTGCTCGACCGTGGCTTTCGAAAAATAGCCAATCACCTGGTCGGGCTGTGATGGATTAACCGAGGCAAATGTCGCCTCGTTCGTTATCTTTTTGCCGCCGATAATCAGCGGGTACGTCTGCCCCAGTTCGCTTTTGACCTGCTCCAGCGCCTCCATCTGCGCGCGGCGGTTCTCTTCTTTCGTAAAATCAGTATAAGGGGCATTCACAAAAGGCGTCGCTGCTCTTGACGCCACACTCTCAATCATCTTGGCCATAAAAAAGACACTCCTTTGTGTGTGTGAGACAGTTTCTCCTTCATTGTATCTCATAAAGAGGGTAAGATGGTAGGGCATATTCACATGAAGAGCACCGGCTCATCTCATGTCCACCAGCATGAGATGAGCCGGTGCTCTTCATGTCAGAAGCCTATCCTATCCCACCAGCTCCGCCAGCATATCGACCTGGTTCAGGTCGGCAATGGTGGGCCAGAAGATGAGTTCGTCTACTCCCACATCAGCAAAAGCTTTCAAGGCTCCCTTGATCGCCTCAGGAGTGCTTGGGACGCTGCTGGCGATCCTATCAGCCATCGGCCCCATGAATGAATAATAGTGACGAATATACCGGGTCGCCTTCTCAGCAGCGTCTTGACCCAAGCCGTAGTAGGTGGCGCCAACGAATCGTGGCTTGCCCGGCCTGCCCGCCTCTTTCCAGGACTGCTCAGCTACATTATAGCCCTGACGAGCGGCATCTGGTCCTCCGCCTCCGCTGATAAATCCATCTCCCCAGCGGCCTACGCGCTTAATAGCTTCCGGGGAATAACCCCCGATCAGCAGTTCGGGTCCGCCTTTATGCACCGGGTTTGGGCCGATTGCTCCCACATTGTCGCTTAATCGTTGACCGGACCAGATGCGCTTCATGGTTGCCAGTTGCTCATCGAAGCGCTTGCCGCATTCGTGGAATGGAACCTGCGCGGCCTGATAATCATCTTGTCGGCCACCGACGGCTATGCCGAGTGTCAGACGACCATTGGAGAGCGCGTCAATGCTAGCGGCCTGCTTGGCTAAAATAGCAGTATTGTGCAATGGCGCTATCAAGATACTGGTCATCAAGCGCATACGCTCCGTCACACCGGCTACTGCCGCGAGCGTAATCAATGGTTCATAGTTGGGATAGATCAGGCGATCAAGCACAGCAAAACTCGAGAATGGTCCCACTTCTGCCAACTTGGCCCAGTCTAGAATAAATTCACCTGATACTCCCGGTATCGTGCCGGGCAGTCCAATTGCAATTTGCATTTCTTATCCTCCAGGATGTTTCTTACGGTTTACATACGCACGTTCAGCGTCCCCACATTTCCCGACGCCAGGTCTATCACACGTATGGCATGGTTGTTGGTGTCCGCCACGTATAATTTGCCGCCAGCAGTTGCCAGGCCGCCAGGTTCATTGAATTGTGCCTTGTCAGGCGCACCATCAGTATATCCCGCCTCGCCGCTGCCGGCAAAAGATTGTACTTCGCGCGTTTGTGGGTTCAGTACTTTGATGCGATTGTTATAGGTGTCGGCGAGGTAGACCAGGCCATCGACAAAGCAGACGGCCTGCACATGCTGTAGCAGCACCTCATCACCCACACCATTCCGGTCGCCGAAATCGAATAATCCCGTTCCGACCAGTGTGATTACGTTTTCTGCCCCTGTCAGGGATACAGCCCGGACCGCGCTTGTCTCGCTATCCGCCACATATAGCACGCGGTTATCATCCAACGATAGGCCGTTGGGCTGGGCGAAAAACGCCTCTGTAAGCGCGCCATCACGAATATCTTCATGGCCGGTGCCGGCAAATGGCTCAATTTCCTGGCGGTCAATGTAGTACACGAAGATCTGGTGCATCCCCGCCATGGCAATATAGAGTCGGTTGCCGGAGTGAACGATATCCCAGGGCGAACTCAGCGCAGCCTGGAGCGCAGGCCCCCACACGGTTGTATCGCTCATGCCGGCCTGCTGGCCCGTTCCAGCGATGGTTTCGACTAACTGCGCAGCGAGATCGACGCGCCGGATCATGTGATTTTCCGTGTCGGCCACGTAAAGAATGTCGCCGTCGAGCGTCACGCCTTGAGGTCGGTTGAATTGCGCCTGTGTGAAAGAGCCATTTGCCTTGCCAGGTTCTCCGCTGCCGATGATGTGTCGTATCTTACCTTCCAGGTCCATTTCCAACAGGCGATGATGGGCGGAATCGCTGACAACCAGGCGATTTGCTGCGGCATCGACCGCCAGTTTGCCGGGGAAGGCCATAATTGCCTCTGGCGCGGTTTCACGCGCGAAGCGGAGCGGGCGGTGATTGAGCAAGTTTTCGGTGTCGAACTCCTTAATCATCTCTGCGATCAGTCGTTTCGCGCTCTCGGGATTGATTTCTCCTTCGTGCCTGGCAATCACTCTATTTTGCGGGTCGATGAACATCAGGGTCGGCCATGCCCGCACGGCATACTCTCGCCACATGCGCATGGAGCGGTCATTGACGACGGGATGGGTAATGCCATAACGCAGCACCGCATCCCGCACGCTTTCAGTATACTGCTCGCGTTTGAACTTGGGAGAGTGAACGCTGACGACTGCCAGCTCTTTGGGAAAGGCGATTTCGATCTCGCGCAACTGCGCGAGCGCATGCATGCAGTTAATTCAGCACAACGTCCAGAAGTGGATGATCAGAATATGATTGCGAAACTCCTTGATATGCAGGGGGTGGTCGCTATTGATCCAATCCAGCCCGCCGGGAAAGTCAGGTGCGCGGACCTCGCCGCGATATGTTCTTGCCATATGCTTGCTCGTTTTCACTATAGAAGATCACAAATCAGTCTATAGCATCATATCATATTGGCGCGAAAATCTTTGTCATCGCACCTATCCTTACTCACCAGTTCAGCCTGACCTGCCCGCAAAGATGTTTTGAATTGGTGAGTTTAAAACTCTATCTTTTGCTGAGCTATTTTAATGCCGGTTTAACGTTTAACCAGTCAAAGCAAGTACTATGCATGCTTGAAAAAGGGGAGAATGTATATTGACGAGCCATATTGGTGAAGAACCTTCTGGTCATTGGTATAGCGTTTGGCGAACTATTGCGCCGGGTAAATGTTCAGAGCCGAAAACTGCGCAGCGGCACCTGGTTTTGCCTCCGGCAGATTTGAGACGAAGAGGGCAACAGACCCGCTTGAATAGCTATGATCGGTGATGGTCTTTAGTAATTGGCCGTTCACGATGAATGATAGATTGGCGCCTTTGGCGATAATCATGATGTGGTTGACCTTGCCTTGCTTTTGAATGGCGGGATGGAGCGTGTAGTCCACGAGTTTTGTATCGCTCGAGTGGCCGCTTGCGTCCGTCGCGCCCTTGAATACCGCATACGAGCCATCTCCATACAGTTCGAAGCGATAGTAGCTGGCAAGGTCGCTCTCCGCATTTGAGGAACCGCGAATATAAACTCCATACCCGTTGTTCTGGTCGCCTTTCGAAAGTGTTGCATTCACCGTCAGCGTAAAATTGCTGAAAGATCTCTGGCCGGGCAATGGCTCCCAGAGCAGTTTATTCTTGTATACTTGCAAGGTTAGCGAGCCATTGCCCAGGGTGACGGTGTAATCGCCGGGAGAACTCTGTAGATTCCATCCATAAGTATCGCCGGTAAAGTCGTCTGAAAAAAGAGCTGGCACTTTTGGCACAGGGTAGGTTACTGCCTGAACCGGAACGGTACGCTTCGCAAAAAGTGTTGACGGCGATATCCCCGCCGCATGCAGCGCCACAAAGGTAAATAGAATAATCACCAGAAAAACGCTGAGAAAGTAGAGCAACGGCGCTCGCCTTTGTAAAGGCGATGGTTCCTGTCTTCTGCGATAGGAAGGAGGCACTGGAGAAGGTGGTTGAATAGTACTATTGGGCGGCACAGGCGCGAGCCGGTAACCACAACTGAGGCATGCGGTACTACCTGGGGCTAATGGCGCTTTGCAGCGGGGACAGAGCCGTAAAAATGCCTTTTGTTTTGACACCGACATGGAGGATTCCTCAGATCTCAGCAATATATCAGGATATATTTTAGTATGTTTATACGTTACATCTTATAGCTTTTGGTAGAGGTGCGTCCAACGCCCATTACTATCTGGTAGCATCTTGCGTATATTCCATTTTATAAGATGAAGGAGAGCAGAGGGGCAATATTGTAGCGGAGTAGGAAATATTTCCTCGTATCGAATAGAGTGGTTTTAGCCGGATAAGAGAGAATAGCTGCTTGTCATGAATAGGAGAATGTTGACCAGCCTTGCGCTGGTCGTGCTTATCGTTATTGCAGGCGCCAGCGCCTGGTGGTTCTTCCGGGCGGCATTTACGCCTGCTGCGCCATCGCAAGTGGTACAAACGTATCATGATAGCATGCCGCGCTCCGAGGAGGCGCCATTTTCCATGCAACGAGCGCTATCAATGGTGTCAAATCAGGCCCGGACGACATTATTGCCGTGGGGAATTGCGCTTGACCCGGCGCATGGATTTATCTGGGTCGCGGAGCCGGGATGCGAGCCGAAACCGAAGTGCCCTACCAGATCGCAGGGCGTTCTCGGCCAGTATGCTTTCTCCGACGGCAACTTCATTCAAGATTTCAATGAACCTGCCGGCTATACCGGCCCGCTCTTTCTAAAAGTGGATGGCAATGGCAATGTCTGGTTTACCGAGCCTACCAGCGATGCGATAGGCGAATTTAGTCCGCAAAGCGGGAGCTGGAATCAATGGGCGTTAAAGAAAGGCAGTGCGCCGTATGATCTGGTTTTCGATGCGCGAGGAAATCTATGGTTCACTGAATTTAGTTCCAACGATATTGGTTTTCTGAACACGAATACACATCAGGTGGTAGAGACTCCTATTCCTACGCCGGACAGCAATCCATATGGCATGACCATCACTCCCCAGGGAACGATCTGGTTTTGTGAAAATGGAGCGGGAATAGACCAGATAGGCAGCTTTACACCTACGCAGTCGGGAACCATCAAAATCACAGAATATGCGGTCGGTACTTTTCGGCCGCACCTGATTGCCTCTGACCACGCGGGAAATATCTGGTACAGCGGGGGATTTAACGGCGCTATAGGCGAATTCGATCCGCGCGCCGGAAAGAACACGTCGTATGTCGCCTATACAGGTACCTGTCTGACTCCTCCCAACTGCACTGGCACGCATATTTCCGGCATCTATGTCGATAGGAAAGGCAATGTCTGGTTTACCGACTCGCTCAGCCTGCGCGTCGGCTATATCGTTCCCTCGACAGGGCAAATGGTGGCTCGCACCATCCATGCCACGAATGCTCATCCCAATGATGGGCTGGTGGTGGATGGTAGCGGCAGGGTGTGGTTTACGGAGGAATACCGGCAAACGCTGACGATGTGGCCGCCAGGTACGGTGAGTTAGCCAGTCTCTTTGCGCGTTACATAATGCCGGTATCCATCGCCCTCGATGGCTTCCAGTACTGTGAAATGCGCAGCATGAAGGCAGTCGCGTACCTGCTTGTTGGTCGGATAATAATGATATCCACCGTGGTGAGCATACTCGCCATAGAGTAGCGGCAATCCCAGGCGCTTACCGGCTTCATAGGCAATCTGCAACTCCTCATCGGACTCTAGCTCGACCGTGAGATACAGCAGGCCGTGTTCATGCAGCGCCCGCGCAAAATTGTTTAGCACAATGGGCCAGTCTTCTGGAAAAATATTCTCCATCGCATCCATGCAGATCACGGCGTCAAACCTGTCCACGAATGGCAGCTCTTGCAGACCAACATGTAGTACAGGCACCCCCGGAAATTTGCTATGGGCCCGGTTGAGCATCTGCTGCGACTGGTCCGTTCCTTGCACAGAGAATCCGCGCTCCAGTAGGAGCGGCTAGTATTTGCCAGTTCCGCAGGCTGCGTCGAGAAGAAGTCCTCCTGGTTTGCAAAGATCGAGGAGTCGCTCGATCATGTGACGGTGCGTAGGATTGATGTAGCCGCCCCAATGATCATCGTATTGCCGCGCATAGATCGTATCCATCTGCGCTTCGTTCCATAGGCGACGTTGCTGTCGCCACTGTTGGCGATCCATAACATAAGCTCCTGCTTCATATTCTCAGGCTCTTGACCTGCCGCACCATCGCGATATGCTGCTCGGCCAGCATATCGGCTGCGCGATACGTAGGCACATTTTGTTCTCTGGCAATCGCAATCACCTTCTCCATTGTCTCATAGATGCGAGCAACTCTTTCCATGGCGCGTTGGCGCTGAAAACCACCGGGTCGAAGGCTATCGAGGCCAGAAAGCACTCCACCGGCATTGACGATGTAGTCGGGCGCGTACAAGATGCCGCGCTCCTGCAACATTTCACCGTGTCGATCCTCTGCGAGCTGGTTATTGGCCGAGCCGCACACGATCTTACATTGTAGTTCCGGCAATGTGCGGTCGTTTACTGTGCCACCCAGCGCGCAGGGGCAATAGACATCGACATGTAGGGCATGAATTTCATCGGGATGAACAACTTTGACCTCGTATGCCGTTGCCATCTGCCTGGCCCTCTCCTGGTCGATATCCGCAATAGTAACTATCGCCCCCGCCTCAATCAGGTACGGGAGGGCATGTTTTCCTACGGCCCCCACGCCTTGAAGAGCCACACTGCGGCCCTGCAGATCGGCGCTGCCGTATACCTCTTTGAGACATGCTCGCATTCCCTGTACAAGTCCAAATGCGGTGGCTTCGGAGCTATCGCCCGGGCCGCCCCATGATTCTGGTAGAGTGACGACATACGGTGTTTCCATGCGTATCACTACCATATCGTCCAGGTCGGTTCCCGAGTCTGGCCCGGTCAGGAAGAGCCCATTGAGACGGTGAATGAAGCGACCAAGCGCCCGCAAGCGCGCCTCGGTCTTATCGCGCTTTGGGTCGCCAATCACCACACATTTACCCCCGCCATAGGGAACGCCTGCCGCTGCGCATTTATAGGTCATGCCACGCGCCAGGCGCAGTGCGTCATTGATTGCGTCCGCCTCGGTCTCGTATGCTTTCATGCGCACACCACCGGCGGCAGGACCCAGGGTGGTGTCATGAATAGCGATAATCGCTTGTAGTCCAAGCGTTTTCTCCTGGCATAAGAAAATGTTTTCGAAGTCGTGCTGTTCCATCAGCTCGAAAATAAAGCTGCGCAAAGAAGTACTCCCATCGATTGAAATGTATCTAGAAACATTTGTCAGTATACCCTAAAATTGCTAGTCCTGGGGGATGTAGGGGCCAGATGTATCGCGCCCAGGTGGGGGTCACCGTGCTTAAAAACCTACCTGTGTAAGGGGTTAGCGTGCCCCTGGCGATTCCCCCATCTCTGGGCGCGATACATCTGGCCTCTACCCGCAAGGATGGAGATTCCAAGAAAGCCTGTTTGTCCTGCTTGGCCTTGAGAGGGCATTCCTGTCCCTTCAGATAGGGAAATACCCATCTATGCGGCGTTCATTTAGATAACGTGAAGCCCCTTGATTGTTCATTTCGTAGTCAGGAGAATGTGTATTCATGGATCCGCGACAGTGGTTCAATACGCGCCAGTCACGCCGCAAGGCGTTGCGCAATCTCGGTATACTCGCGGGAGCCGGTCTCTCAATCGATGCCGGTATCCGGGCGGTGAGCAGGGTTGCAGCTTCGATGCCGGGCAGCAATGTCAATCCCATCGACCACGTCCTGGTCGCCTGCCAGGAAAATCGTTCCTTCGATCACTATTTCGGCTACTATCCGCGGGCGGGCAGATTTGGCATACCCGCCAATTATTCGCAGCCGGATGGCGATGGTGGTACCGTTACCCCCCATCATGATTTTTTCCCGATCACGGCTGATAACTCCCATACCTGGCAGGATATTCACAAGGAATGGGACAACGGAAAAATGGATGGTTTTTATACCACCGATGGCTCTAACGCGCTCGGCTATTACGATGGCTCCGATCTTCCTTATTATTACGCGCTGGCGAATGCGTTTACCCTGTGTGGCAATTATTTTTGTTCATTGCTTGGCCCGTCCAATCCCAACCGTTTCTATCTTATGAGTGGCACCTGCGGTGGGAACACCACCAACAATGGGGATCGCGGAAGCTTCGACTGGCCAACCATCGCCGATCTGCTCGATCAGTATCATATTTCATGGAAGTGCTACAATCTCGGCCTTGGTACCGGCACCTCCCTGGAAGATTTCAACATCCTCGTGTATTTCAAGAAATGGCAAAACGATGCCCGCCTCATGTTCAGTGAGGATGATTATCAGAACGATCTTGCGAACGGCACACTGCCGCAAGTCTCGTTTTTGATTACTGAGGCGCTGATCAGCGAGCATCCACCGGCCGATATCCAGATGGGCCAGCATAAAATGGCCGATGTCATCAATGCGCTTATCGGATCGAGTTCCTGGCAAAGCTCGGTGCTGTTCTTCACCTATGACGAGGGTGGCGGCTTTTTCGATCATGTAGCGCCGCCGCAGGTCGACGCATATGGCCTGGGTATTCGCGTGCCAACAGTAGTTGTTTCGCCCTATGCCAGGCGGGGTTATGTTTCAGGGCAGTTGTACGAACATAGTTCGATTCTGAAGTTCATTGAGCGGCGTTTTGGCCTGCCCACGCTGGCAAGTGTCAACCACCAGTTCGATACCGCGACGCCGGGAACCAATAACGATGCAGCCAATGGCAAGCCAACCGGCCCCGCTGCCCCGCCGCGCGACGGCCTGAACCAACTCGGAGATTTCTACGAGGCTTTCGATTTTTCGCAGGATCCTGATTATTATCCGTCGCTGCCGTCGTTCTAGTACCGCTATGGGGGCGGTGGCAGCAGCGGAAGTCCGAAGCCCCAGTTAAGCAGTAATTTCGCGTCGTTGAAGCGACTTACCGCATCGCTACTATGCAGGACCACCCCGATCAGGTGATGGGTGGAGCGTGTCGCCGAGAAAACCAGGCACTCTCCGGCTTCCAGGGTATAGCCGGTCTTGATGCCGGTTGCGCCCGTGTAGGTGCTGAGCAAGAGATTCGTGTTGGTCCAGTTATAAGCATGATGTATGCTGCTCGCGGGAAGCGTATAGTGCTTGGTAGCGACGATCTGGGCGAAAAGCGGGATGCTCATCGCATAGTCCGCCAATCTCACCAGGTCATAGGCGGTCGTATAGTGACCGGGCAGAGGATGGCCGCTGGCGTCATAATAAGTAAGCCCGTCAGGATTGATATAGTGGGTTTGATAGAGATGCAAGCGATAGGCAAATAGATTCATCAGGTTCACGAAGTTGCTGGTCGTGCCCCCCACAGCGTCGGCGATGGCGATGGCGGCATCGTCGCCCGATGGTAATAACAGCGCGTAGAGCAGGTCCTTGAGAGAAATCTGGTCGCCGACTCGCAACTGAGCATTGCTGCCATCATTCAAGATCACCTCGTTAATGGCGTCCTGGTGGATGGTCACGAGTTCGTTTAGATTACCGGCGCGTAAAGCTACCAGGGCCGTCATGATCTTGGTTGTGCTTGCCATAGGAACCGGGCGCTCGGCGTTGACATCGTCCAGGATATGACCGGTATCAGCATCCATTAAGATGGCTTCTGTGGCGGTGATAGTGGGTGGCTTCCCCTCCACGGTCAGGACTGGTGTGGGTTGAGGAGTAGGTGTGGGGGTAAAGGGTAACAGGGTAGGCGTCAGATAGAGGGCAGCCTGAGAGCTGCCCCCGAATAGGTCTTGACCAACAGGTGTCAGGATAAGCACCGGCACCAGAAGCAAAAGCAGGATAGCCACAATGATCAGGATAAAAGCAAGGGTACGACGTGTCATAATCGTTCCATGTTTCCTATCTTAAGTGGCGCCTGGTGGCCATTCCGTAGCATCGAAGAAAACCTACATCGCATCGAGTCGTGCTACAAGCAGCTCTTTCACTCTCTCTGGCGTGGCTTTCCCTTTGAGCTGGCGCATACATGCTCCCACCAGGAACATCACTGCATTTGTCTTGCCCTTTTTGTAATCTTCGACCGCCTTTGGGTTGCTCGCGATGGCCTCTTGAACGACCGCCAGCAGTTCGGTTTCATCGATGGCCTCGATTTTCCGGGAAGCGACGATGTCTTTAATCAACTCGGCAGGAACCATCGTATCAATATCTACCTTTTTGTTGATAATCACATTGGCAATGATCTTCGGCTCTACACCGTGCTGTTGGCCGACTTTCACTGCCTCCTCGAAAAAGTCCGCCAGGCGCCTTTCGCGCGTCAGCAGTTCCGCATCATAGTCTGTGATGGAGTAGCTTTGTATAAAACGCGCTTTTTTCGCGTCTGCCAATTCTGGTAGCGCCTTACGAAGGGCATCGATCTGTTCGGATTGCCATTGGAAGGGCGGAATATCAGGTTCAGGGAAGTACCTGTAGTCCATGGCTTCCTCTTTTGTGCGCTGGCCGAGGGTCACATGCCGCCTCTCGTCCCATCCTCTGGTTTCTTGAATGGGCGTCTCTCCACGTTCAAGTATGCTGCTCTGGCGCTTCAGTTCGTAGTTGATGGCCCGCTCAACGAAGGAGAACGAGTTGATATTTTTGACCTCCACTTTGTAGTCTGGCAAACCCGTTTCACCTGCCTTGCGCACAGAGATGTTCGGCTCGAAGCGCATCTCCCCCTTGTCCGGGTTAGCGGTGGCCACGCCCAGGTAACGGATGATCTGTTGCAGCTTTTGCAGGTATTCTTTGACCTGGTCCGCGTTCTCAAAGTCAGGCTCGGTCACGATCTCAACCAGCGGAACGCCTGAGCGGTTGAAATCGATCAGGCTAACGGCGCGACCATCCAGGTCTTGGTGCATCAGCTTGCCGGTGTCTTCTTCCATATGAACCCTGCGAATGCGAATCTTCTTGTTGTTGCTGAGCAAGATATATCCTTTTGCGCAAAAAGGATGCTGGTATTGGCTGATTTGATAGCCCTTCGGCAAATCAGGGTAATAGTAGTGCTTCCTATCGAATTGCGAAAACAGCGCGATGTCGCAATTGAGGGCCAGGCCGATCATTATGCATCCCTCGATAGCCTTCTCGTTCGGTACCGGTAGTGCCCCAGGAAGTCCCAGACAAACGGGGCAGGTATGCGTATTTGGCTCCTGGCCAAAGTAATCGCTGCTGCACCGGCAAAACATTTTGGACGCGGTACTCAGTTCTACGTGAACTTCCAGGCCAATAACGGGTTGATAAGTGATTGTTCGTATATCGTTACTCATAGATTTGGCTTCCTGTTGCTCCAGTCGGTGACTTGTTCGTATTGGTATGCGAGATTGAGGATCAGGTCTTCCATAAAGTACGGTCCCATGATTTGCATGCTTATAGGGAGAAGCTCTTTGGAGAAACCGCAACATATGCTGATACCGGGCAGGCCCGCGATGGTCGATGCTTCCACCAGCACGTCAGAAATTTCGCCGAACATGGGATGATCTTTGCTTGAACCAACCGGTAATGCCGTAGAAGGCGTAGTTGGCCCAATGACCACATCAACCTCTTGAAATGCTCGCTCGAAATCTTCGACAATCAAGGTTCTTACTTTTTGAGCCTTTGCGTAGTAGGCGTCATAATAGCCTGCCGACAGGCTGTAGGTTCCGAGCATAATTCTTCTTTGTGCCTCTTCACCGAACGCGTCGCGCCCGAAGCCATAACGTATGCCATCGTACCGCGCCAGGTTTGAAGAGACCTCGGAACGTTGTAAAATCGTATATACGGCAATAGCATATTGCGGGTCGAACAGCTTAATCTTCTTGACCTTATGCCCCAGGCGTTCGAACTCTTGCAATGCCTTTTGTACCGCGGCCACGATCTCTGGATCGACACCATTGAAGTAGTCATCCGAAATGCCGATGGTCAGGTTCTCACGCTTTTCCTTGAGCAGTTTCCGGTAAGGCTTTGGTGGTAGAGGTGATGTTGTGGCATCCATCGGATCATGCCCGGCTAAAACCTCAAGCATCAGCGCCGCATCCTCGACGGATTTTGTAATCGGCCCCGGACTATCCAGGGATGATGCCATGGCGATGACACCGTAGCGGCTGACCCTTCCGTAGGTTGGTTTCAGGCCGACGACGCCGCACCATGCCGCCGGTTGTCGAATAGAGCCGGCTGTTTCAGAACCGACGGCAGCTATTGCCTCGTCTGCCGCCACGCTTGCAGCCGCGCCGCCGGATGAGCCACCCGGCAATCGCTCGATATTCCATGGGTTGCGGGTCGGTCCGAAATCGGACGCTTCGGTTGAAGACCCGTGCGCGAATGCGTCCATATTGGTCTTCCCCAGGCGAATTGCGCCCGCCTCTGTCACCAGCCGGACAACCGTCGCATCATATGGCGGCACGAAATTCCTTAACACATTGCTCGAAGCAGTCGTTCTTACCCCGTTCGTGCAAAAGTTATCTTTGATTGAAATGGGGATGCCGAGTAAAGGTCGAACATCGCCACTGCCTAGTAAGGTATCGGCTTTTTGGGCCTCTTCCAGCGCCTGTTCCCCAGTTAGGGTAACAAATGCGTGCAGTTTTGGCTCAACAGCTTTAATTCTTTCAAGACATGCGCTTGTTAATTCGCGCGCGGAAAAATTCTTTTCTAGCAACCCCTTGCGAGCTTCCGTGATAGTCAGTTCATAGAGTTTCATGCGTATTTATTCCTCAAAGATGGCATTTACGACAATGTATCCATTGTATGTGTCCGGCGCGTTCTCCAGTGCGGCTTGCTGGGGCAAGGAATCCGACACGGTATCATCTCGCATCACATTGGTAAGCCCGGTTACCTGACTAGTTGGCTCTACATCTTCGGTGGGTATTTCATTCAGCCGGTCTATATACAAAAGTGTTTCGGTGAGTTGTTTTCCAAGTATTTCCAGGCGTTTTTCATCGAGTGGCAGATTCGCGAGTTTCGCCACGTGTTCTACATTGATTTCCAACCTTCTCTCTCCTCATCTTTGGTAGTGTAATGTCAAAGTGCAACTTTTCGCTGTCTATGATAGTAGTATCCAGCCCCTACGCTCCGCAGTGCCTGATTTAGGGATAGACATCATTGTGCTTCACTATCCTACTACAATGCTCTCACAAGGTCAATAACGCTGCTTTCTGGCCCTTGAGCGGCAGCGCAAAGTAGAATGTAGCGCCCGACCCTTTCTGGCTTTCTACCCAGAGTCGTCCATGGTGCTGCTTGATAATCTGGCTGGAGATGTATAAACCAATACCAAGCCCGGAAAAGGGTTTATCGTCGTCATCGCTGATCTGATAGAAGCGATCAAAAATTTTCTGGTGATGTACTGGCGCAATCCCTTTCCCGAAGTCCTGCACGCTCACAATAGCCTGCTCCTGGTCTGCTGATACTCGAACAACGACTTGATCGGCATCCGGAGAATACTTCACGGCGTTGTTCAGCAGGTTAATCAACACCTGTCCAATACGGTCTCTATCGCCAACCGCCGCCGGCTGTGCGGCGCTTTCAAAGTGCAGGTGGTGTGTGTGTATCATTGCCTGCATTATTTCGACGGTCTGGCTCACCAATTCGTTGAGGTCCAGGGTCTCAATATTGAGGGGAAGTTTCTCCTTTTGCATTTTCGAGATGTCAAGCAGGTCCTTGATCAGTTTCGTTAGCTTGTCTAGTTGACTATCCATGCGTGTAAGATATGGCAAGGGCTCAAGAATGCCCTGCTTTTCAAACATGCGTTTCAGCAGTTGAGTGAACCCTTTGAGGCTGGTGAGAGGAGTTTTCAGTTCATGACTTGCCATGCCAATGAAGGCATCTTTGTGCTGCTCAAGCTCTTTTTGTTCTGTGATATCGCTGAAAATATTGACTGCCAGTTGTACATTGCCATGTTCGTCAACAATAGGGGTTGATTTGAGTAAAGCCCAGGAAGATATGCCGCTCTGTGTATCCAGATAGTGAATAACCCTTTCCGCGTGCGGTTCTCCCTGTAGCACCTTAAATGCGGGGAGTTCTGCCGGCGGAAGAAGATGGTCATCTTCGTCTTTCATAATGAAGCGAGTTAAATACTGCTCCAGGGCCTGTTTGTCAAGGGTAAGCATCTCTTGCGCGGAGGAAAATCCGTAACGTCGTGCACCTGTATCATTGATATAAACGATAGCGCCACTTGTGTCCTGTACGGTGATACCATCGGCGACGTGCTGGAAAATCACTTCGAGTTGCTGTTTGGCCTGTCGTAATTCGACCTGCATGCGTTTTTGCTCGCTGATGTCACGTGCGATGGCTGAAGCTCCAACGATCGTCCCGGAACGGTCTGTGATGGGCGAAACTGTGACGGAGATATCGAGAAGCGTTCCATCTTTTCTCAATCGCTTCGTCTCATACGGCTCGACACGCTCCCCTTTTTTAATTCGCTCCATGATCTGGAAAAACTCATCTTGTCTATCGAGCGGAAAGATTACGGTAATCGATTTCCCAATCACTTCTTCAGCGGTATATCCATACATCCTTTCAGCGGAGGCATTCCAGCTAGTAATAATCCCGTCCAGCGTTTTACTGATAATAGCGTCGTAAGATGAGACAACAATGGCAGCGAGACTCTGGCGGGTATCTTCTTCCTCAGAACTGTTTTCTAGTGGCACGGGAAATCGCTGCTCACCCTCCCGAGGGCTATTTTCGGTCCATACTTGCATGTTCTTCGAGTATGCGGTGCTTGGTTGCAAATTCTTTTGAGCAGCAAGCGGGTCATGCATGGATCAGGTTCCTTTCGAGTCGATTTCCTTTTTATCTTACAGCACAATGAAACCAAAAGTTACACATTTTTTGAATGTGGTGCAGGTCTATTGACCGGTCGGCAAGCGGTTATAAGTCGCGCCGCAATTACCAACGCACATGGAAGCCGCTGAGATGTTGCGTTGGCTGTCCCCATGCTAAATGTACATCTGTGACATGCGCGGCCGGTGGGCCTTGTCTTAGCAAGGTGACGAGGCGTTCGAGTGCGGGACGCGTTCCTTGAGCTACTACTTCTACGCTGCCATCATACTCATTGCGTGCGTATCCCCGCAGTCCCAGCGCCAGGGCGTGTTCTACGACGAAGTAGCGAAAGCCGACACCTTGAACACGGCCAAGCACATATGCGTGTAGCTCCTGGATATCCGTACGATTAGCTTGATTCATAGCTTGATGATAGCATAAACAGCATGAACCTACCAGAGATACCTCCCTGGTGATTACCCATAAGTTGGCGCGAAGCACCTCGCCATTTTTCAGCATCGATTCAGCTAAGGTTGATAAAATAAGCGCAAATATGCAACAAAAGCCGTTTTTAAGACGTAGTAATATACACAACTATTTTTTGTGATTGCCGGGTGCTGTACCTTTTTCCTTTGTGCTGGCGTATTAACGTGGTACACTATGGAACGATGGGTGTTCATATTGTTTGTAGGGGCGCAACACATTGCACCTTTCATCGGACAGCACCACAAGAAGTAAACCTGCCTTCTGTAGGTGCAAGGTCAGGCTGCCAGGAGAAAAAATACATATGCAGTCAATACAAGATTTAGCCAACGCGGTGCAACGGGTGATCAGCAATGTTGAGAAAGTCATTGTTGGAAAGGCCGAACCGGTAGCCTTCAGTTTGATAGCCGTGATCTGCCGGGGGCACGTCTTAATTGAAGATGTACCGGGCGTTGGGAAAACCGTTCTTACCAAAGCTATTGCGCGTTCCATCGGATGTACATTTAAGCGTATCCAGTTCACTCCAGACTTGCTCCCCAGTGATGTTACTGGCGTCTCTATTTATAATCAGAAGACGGGTAATTTTGAATTTCGCGCAGGTCCTATAATGGCGCAGATTGTGCTTGCCGACGAGATCAACCGCGCCACTCCCAAGACTCAATCGGCCCTGCTCGAGGCGATGGAAGAAAATCAGGTCACGATCGATGGCGTGACGTACCGTCTACCGGAACCCTTTATGGTCATGGCGACGCAGAATCCGATCGAATACGAAGGCACATTCCCTTTGCCTGAAGCGCAGCTCGACCGTTTCATGATGAATATCCGGCTGGGCTATCCGAAGGCCGGGGACGAAATGAACATTCTTGATACACATCAGTTTCATCATCCCCTGGATGACCTGGCACAAATTATGACGGCTGAAGAACTGGTGCAAATCCAGCAGCAGGTACGCAGCATTCATGTCGATCCCTCGATTCGCGAATATATCGTGGCTATTGCCAATGCCACGCGCAACCATAACAATATCTATCTAGGCTCCAGCCCACGCGGGTCTCTGGCGCTTTTCCGAGCTTCTCAGGCCCTGGCAGCGATACGCGGGCGCGGCTATGTCATCCCTGATGATGTCAAGCTGCTAACCAAGCCAACATTAGCGCACCGCATCATCGTTACTCCCGCGGCCCGCGTGCGTGCGATTTCATCTACTGCCATCCTGGATGAAATTTTGCAGAGCGTACCGGTGCCTGGCGCGTGGGTCGGTGGTGGAAAGGGGCGCTGACCTATGCGGCCCTGGCAAGCAATCATACTGATACTGTTGCTCGCTTTCTTCTCGGTCAGTAGTGGCTGGCACGTGCTGTATATTCTGACCTACGTCCTGCTCACCTTGTTTATCTTGTCCTGGCTGTGGGCGCGTTACAGCCTCAGCAACCTGGTCTTTCGGCGCAGTTCCACCACCGGGCGTGTGCAGGTTGGCGAGATGTTTGACGAGCGCCTCATGCTGGATAATGTCGGCATCATGCCCAAACTCTGGGTGCAGATTGCAGACGGCTCTACTTTGCCGGGGCATCGAGCAGGATATGTCGCCAGTATGGGCGGGCGCAAGCGCGCAACCTGGCGCGCGCGCACCGTGTGCCGGCAGCGCGGCCGTTTTCAACTTGGTCCGGTCGTTGCCACCAGTGGAGACCCGTTCGGCCTCTTCCGGCGGCGCGTCTTCCTCACCTCCCCAAAAGAACTCCTGGTGTTGCCGCGTGTTGTACCGCTCACCAACTTCGCGCTCTTCACCGGTGGCCTGCCGGGACGTGGCCGTAGTTCGCGGCGCGCATTGCAGACAACTACCAACGCAACCACTATTCGCGATTATACCGTCGGTGACGCCCTCAATCGTATTCACTGGCGTTCCACCGCGCA
>DATGLD010000043.1:0-68739 GCA_035294305.1 Ktedonobacteraceae bacterium
GTTGCATCGGCTAAATGGCCTGGGAAGCCCGTTGGGGATTGAAACTTCATGCTTCTAATCAGCATTGGTGTGTCAAAGAGCGGCTAAATGGCCTGGGAAGCCCGTTGGGGATTGAAACGGTGTGCGAGCCAAACGACGGCGTAACGAGGAAAATCGGCTAAATGGCCTGGGAAGCCCGTTGGGGATTGAAACATTGTTGCCGATGCGCCTGCTGAGAGGCCTCTCACTTCGGCTAAATGGCCTGGGAAGCCCGTTGGGGATTGAAACGAAGATGTGTTCAAGACGTGTTCAAGACGTGTTGCTGGGCTAAATGGCCTGGGAAGCCCGTTGGGGATTGAAACTGAGCGGCCAGCAGGTGTGGGTGCGCCGCTTTGAACGGCTAAATGGCCTGGGAAGCCCGTTGGGGATTGAAACTCCGAAGCCAAAGCCGATGATCAGGCCGATAACGATAGCGGCTAAATGGCCTGGGAAGCCCGTTGGGGATTGAAACCACCCGCTGACGGGCCGCGTTTCTGGCATCGGGCGATTGGCTAAATGGCCTGGGAAGCCCGTTGGGGAT
Organism: Ktedonobacteraceae bacterium; assembly: GCA_035294305.1. Lineage (GTDB taxonomy): Bacteria > Chloroflexota > Ktedonobacteria > Ktedonobacterales > Ktedonobacteraceae > DASRBN01. The sequence continues at coordinate 560 of DATGLD010000043.1, forward strand.
TGAAACAGCGCAAATTTACAGCAACACGCACGCTCTTCGGGCGGGCTAAATGGCCTGGGAAGCCCGTTGGGGATTGAAACATAAGGCTGTGAGCCGCTTACGTTAATTTCGACTCTGGCTAAATGGCCTGGGAAGCCCGTTGGGGATTGAAACTGGCCTACTTTGGAGGTCAAATCAGAGATATCGGCCGGCTAAATGGCCTGGGAAGCCCGTTGGGGATTGAAACGGCCTTCGTGAGGTTGGCCTCGCCGAGGTAGGCCTCTTGGGGCTAAATGGCCTGGGAAGCCCGTTGGGGATTGAAACTTTTTGCCAGGCGCACATCGCGCCTGGACTTTTGCCAGGCTAAATGGCCTGGGAAGCCCGTTGGGGATTGAAACTCGCTCTACGCCTCCTCAACCATCATGCTCGCGCGCTGGCTAAATGGCCTGGGAAGCCCGTTGGGGATTGAAACGCCATTGCCACCAGCACGACGGCATAGGCCAGGGCCAGGGCTAAATGGCCTGGGAAGCCCGTTGGGGATTGAAACTCCACAAAGCACCTGTCTGTCTTGCAGGTCCCGCACCGGCTAAATGGCCTGGGAAGCCCGTTGGGGATTGAAACCTAGAATGGATGTTCGTGGAACGGGTGTTCGTGCCTGGGCTAAATGGCCTGGGAAGCCCGTTGGGGATTGAAACTCCGCAGTGACGACGGGCGGGAAGAGGAGCGCGAAAAAGGCTAAATGGCCTGGGAAGCCCGTTGGGGATTGAAACACTGGTCGACGCATTGCTTACCGCAAATGCCGGATTATCGGCTAAATGGCCTGGGAAGCCCGTTGGGGATTGAAACTCCGAGTGGAACTCCGTGACTGTAGCACGGAGTGTATAGGCTAAATGGCCTGGGAAGCCCGTTGGGGATTGAAACTGGCGATGACCGAAGCAGAGGCGGCCGACCTGGTCGCCGGCTAAATGGCCTGGGAAGCCCGTTGGGGATTGAAACATTATGAACCCGAGTGGGTTCAGCCAGGACGTGACCAGGGCTAAATGGCCTGGGAAGCCCGTTGGGGATTGAAACCGTCAAATTCAAACCATTCACTCGGCATGTCGTACAGGCTAAATGGCCTGGGAAGCCCGTTGGGGATTGAAACCGACAGCTATATGTATGACGGCTGGGGGCATAAGTGGCTAAATGGCCTGGGAAGCCCGTTGGGGATTGAAACCCCACCATTCCACGCCGCGAGCGGCAATACTGCCAGCGGCTAAATGGCCTGGGAAGCCCGTTGGGGATTGAAACCGGTGTCTTTCCTCAAGAGTAGCATAGAAACATCAACGGCTAAATGGCCTGGGAAGCCCGTTGGGGATTGAAACTTTCAATCCAGGCAGACATCCATCAGGGATGGCAAGCGGCTAAATGGCCTGGGAAGCCCGTTGGGGATTGAAACGCCCCATCGACACCAGCATTGTGCGCCATGTCACCCTCGGCTAAATGGCCTGGGAAGCCCGTTGGGGATTGAAACTGCTACCTGGTGGCAGGTTCAGCAGGACAATTGGCGTGGCTAAATGGCCTGGGAAGCCCGTTGGGGATTGAAACTTTCAATCCAGGCAGACATCCATCAGGGATGGCAAGCGGCTAAATGGCCTGGGAAGCCCGTTGGGGATTGAAACCCAGCACACTGCGCACACATCATCCTCCACCTCGCCGGCTAAATGGCCTGGGAAGCCCGTTGGGGATTGAAACGAGAAACTACCTCAAAGCCTGGGAGATAGAACTGACAGGCTAAATGGCCTGGGAAGCCCGTTGGGGATTGAAACGGCCACTACTCGTGCTGCCCGCACTCCATGCTCATTGGCTAAATGGCCTGGGAAGCCCGTTGGGGATTGAAACTAGTCAAACTTCAGGTTGAACCCCACCACCAACACACCGGCTAAATGGCCTGGGAAGCCCGTTGGGGATTGAAACTCCTGATATCCCTGGTTGTGCATGTGGCCTGGAAATGGGCTAAATGGCCTGGGAAGCCCGTTGGGGATTGAAACCGACGGGGGCGCGATAGCCACAGGCGTGGCCACAGGCGGCTAAATGGCCTGGGAAGCCCGTTGGGGATTGAAACAAGAGTTGATTTCCTTTTTGCCTGAAGCCTACCAGGGGCTAAATGGCCTGGGAAGCCCGTTGGGGATTGAAACGTGTAGAGGTCGGGCTGCTGCGGATTCCCCTGAAGCGGCTAAATGGCCTGGGAAGCCCGTTGGGGATTGAAACCATTGAATACGCCCATCTATGCCTCGTTTAGGCAGAAGAAGTGTGTGGAAGAGAGACATAGCCGTAAAAATCCTTGCCCTTATCCCTCCCGTTACCCAAATCCACCCCTTCCCGTTCTATCTACAGTAAGACCAGCCCTTACTTCTCAATAGAAAGAACGTTTATGGATAATTCAAATCTGCCAAATATTAGTTCAGCACATATACCGGTTGAAGCAATGCCGTTATCCTGGGGCAAATCGTATCTTATGTGCCCGCCCGATTATTTTGGGGTGTTTTATGAGATCAATCCCTGGATGCACCAGGAAGACCGCCCGGATTTTGATCTTGCAATGGAGCAGTGGCAGAACCTGGCGGCCAATTTGCGGCGCGCCGGAGCAACGGTCGAAATCATCGAGCCGGTGAAGGGTCTGCCCGATATGGTTTTCGTTGCCAACGCGGGCCTCGTGGATGGCGGTCGAATGATCTTGAGCAGCTTTCGCCATCCCGAGCGACAACCTGAGTCGATCTATACCTCACACTGGTTCCAGGCGCGCGGCGCTGAAGTAGCAGAGCTGACCGGCGAGGACGATCTCTACTTTGAAGGCTGCGGCGACGCTTTCCCCTATGGCAACTGCCTGCTGGCCGCGTATGGCTTCCGTTCCAGCCGATCATCTCATCTCGCGCTCTCACGACTGCTCGGCATCCCGGTGCATTCGATCAGGCTCGTCGATGAGCGCTTCTATCACCTGGACATCAGCTTTTCTCCGCTGGATTCGCGCCATGCCATCGTTAACCCGGCGGCCTGGGATCGGGCCAGCAATGCGATCATTGCTGAGGTTGTACCAGAGCCTCTCGTGCTCGAACTGGATGAGGCGCTGACCTTCTGCGCGAACTGCGTGGTTGTGAACAAGGTCGTCATCATGCCCGCCTGCCCGCCGCGCGTCGGTCGCATCCTTGAACGTTGGGGGTATGATGTATGCGTCTTGCCCGTGGGCGAGTTTCTCAAAGCCGGAGGAGCGGTGCGCTGTTTGACGCTGCCACTGGATATGACTATTTCGCTTGCGGAACTTCATTTATGAATGCGCCGCAGGGATTTCAGCAGTTGCCCTCTGCGCTATTTCCTCCGACAACCGCAGCAGCGCTTCGCGCAACACGGCTGGCTCATGCACAACAAATGGCAGATTGAGTATCATCAGGTAGCGTGCCATATTATCGAGGTCGTCATATTGGGTCGAAAGCAGCGTACCTCCCCTGGTTGTGGCCGTAAGCGAGCCATAGGATGCCGGAATCTTCTGCCTCACCATAGACAACGGTACTTGAAACTCTATCTTAATGTCAAAACTGCCCGAAGTCCTGCCGTAGTGTTCTACGATATACGCCCGGCAATCGAAGTTCTCATCGCGCTCAAAAGGTTCTGTGAGGTACTGGACCTGCTGGATGCGGTCCAGGCGAAATGTGCGATAGTCTTGACGCAGGCAGCAGTAACCAACCAGGTACCAGTGCCCCTTCCAGCCAAGGACGCCATATGGCTCGACCTTACGTTGGGTGACCTCGTTAGCATAAGAACAATAGTCGATGGCTACGCGTTGACACTGCGCTATCGATTCGCTCAGGTTGAGCAGTAAGGAGGCATCGGGCAGTGATTCCTGTCGCTGCGCCGGCAGGATGAGGTGAGTAGTAACGGCTTGCAGGCGTTCGCGTGCCCGCTGCGGCAGGACACGGGAGACTTTTGCTAAGGCTCCCTCAATAACCACTGGCGATTGCCCGACCTCCAGCCATGAGCTTGCGAGCAGGCCTAGCACGACAGCCATAGCCTCTTCCTCCGTAAACATCAGTGGCGGCAGCTTAAAGCCCGGTCGCAGGCGATAGCCACCGTAGCGACCAATGTTGGCCTCGACCGGAATTCCGACATCCTGCAAGTGCATAATATAACGGCGCACGGTGCGCACATCCATCTCCAGCCGCGCGGCCAACTCCGGGCCGGTGATGGATGGCCGGGTCTGAAGCAATTCGAGGACCGCCAGGACGCGACTGGTCGGATGGTACATAACAATCCTCACCTTTCAGTAATTCTTCCTCAAACGAGGGCCGATTACGTCCTCCTTTGAGCATATACTTTGAATATGAAGAACGTCAAGTCAAATGAGAAAGGAAAAAGCATAACTACTGCCATGGTGAATCTGGATATCGCGCACCAGCGCCTGCACAACCAGCGCATTGCTCAACAAAGGTTTGAAAGGCCTGCAGATGTCGTTCGCTGGCTCGGCGCTGTCCAGGCCCAGGACTATCTCGGCTCGCTCTGGGCGCTTGGGCTGCGTATGCGAAACGCCGTCGAAGCGGACATCGAGCAGGCTATTGCTGATGGGGCCATTGTTCGCACGCATCCTATGCGCGACACATGGCATTTTGTCGCGGCAGAGGACATCCGCTGGCTGCTCACGCTGATGGCGCCGGGAAGGATCGCGAGCATGGCTTCGTGTTATCGCCGGCTCGAACTGGACGAGGCAACTTTTGCCAGAAGCAACGCTATCTTTACTAAAACACTTCAGGGCGGCAAACAACTTACTCGCCAGGAACTGGGCGCGGCTTTGCGCCGGGAAGGTATGGCTATAGCTGGTCTGCGCCTCACCTTTCTCTTGCACCGCGCTGAAATAGAAGGTGTCATCGCCTCTGGTAGGCGACGCGGCAAGCAATTCACCTTTGCGCTGCTGGACGAACTGGTGCCAGCCTCCAGGATGCTCGAACGCGAAGAGACCCTGGCGGAACTGGCATATCGCTACTTTACAAGCCATGGCCCCGCAACATTGCAAGATTTTACCTGGTGGTCAGGATTGGCGGCTGCCGATGCCAGGACTGGCCTTGAAATGGTGAAGTCGCAATTGGCCGGTGAGACTATTGACAACCGTATCTACTGGCGTTCACCATCTACACCTCTTGCAAAAGTTGCAATGCCGGCAGCTTATTTGCTGCCACCTTACGATGAGTATACCGTGGCTTATAAAGATCGCAGCGCTGTACTTAACCCGCGAGATGCTCAGAGGACGGGAAATGGTATCTTTGGCCCAACTATCGTTGTCGATGGCCAGATCGTGGGCGTCTGGAAGCGCGTGTTCAAAAAAGATACTGTGATCATTACCCAAGAGCTCTTTACTCCATTGAGCGAAGCCCAGAAGGAGGCTCTTGCCGCGGCTGCCGGACGCTATAGCAGATTCGTCGGCAAATCATTGATAAGGGCATAATCCTGCGCCAGGGCTTACACTGGCCACGATTATTTTCGCGAAGGGTCGCGCCAGTGAAGCGGGACAAACAAGCCGCCTGTTATAGGTCGGGGTTCATAACAGGCGGCTTGTTTGTCCCGCTTCACAACTAAATTCCCATCACCTCGACCAGCTCCTTCACGGCGTCTGCCGATTTCTGGAGCAGGGCGCGCTCCTGTTCGTTCAACTCGATCTGGATTACTTCTTCAAGGCCCCGGGCCCCCAATTTGGCCGGCACACCGACAAACAGGCCGCGTATACCGTACTCGCCTTGCAGGTAGACCGCGCAGGGCATAATCATCTTCTTATCCAACAAAATGGAATCAACCATTTGCAGTACGGAAGCCGAAGGCGCAAAGTAGGCGCTGCCTGTGCCGAGCAATTTTACGATCTCGGCGCCGCCATCGCGCGTGCGCTGCACGATCTGCTCGATACGCTCTGCCGGCATCAATTGCGAAATGGGAATGCCAGCCACCGTACACATGCGCGCCAGCGGCACCATTGTATCACCATGGCCACCCAGTACATAGGCCTGCACATCTCGCACGGACACGCCCAGCGCCTGCGCTATAAAAGTGCGGAAACGCGCCGTGTCCAGCACGCCTGCCATACCGATGACGCGCTCCCGTGGGAAACCGCTGATATGATACGCCAGTTGCGCCATCGCATCCAGCGGATTCGTCACCATGATAATGATCGAGTTCGGTGAGGTCTTCACCACCTCCTGCGTGACCTGCGTAATCACCTCTTGATTTTTCTTGACCAGGTCATCGCGGGACATACCGGGCTTGCGGGGAAAACCGGAAGTGATCACCACAATATCCGAATCTTTCGTATCAGCATAATCATTCGTACCTATCACCATCGAATCGTAGCCAAGGATCGGCCCTGCCTGGAGCATATCCAGCGCCTTGCCCTGCGGCATATTGGGAATGATATCAAACATCACCACATCGGCATAATCGCGTTCCGCAAGGCGCTGGGCCAGTGTGCTTCCCACAAAACCCGCGCCAATCACAGATATTTTACTGCGCATCGTCATTTCCTTTCCTTATATCCTAAAATAAACAGATCGTGATCAGGGTGCCCACAAGGACCGCCCCTACACCCAAATGAGTAATACCGTAGGAACAGGGCTTGTCCTTGTCCTCCGCGGGCAGCAGGATAGGTGCTGTCCCTACGGCATTCGTTCTGGTTCTAAGGCTATTGTATGCCGTGTTTACATGAAATGCCAATGTATTAGATGATTAGGGGAAGCTCCTCTCCAAAACAACCATCTTATCCATATGTATTGTATGAACATTGCTTATTGGCAATGCTGTATGCTAGACTTTATTATGTAATCAACAGTCGCAGATTTCGGGGAATTTGCAACAGATTAGTGCGAATATGAGAGTATCGACAACCGGTCATTACGAATTCCGCAAATCTATGGCTGTTGCGCGGTCAATAGCGAGAGGCGTACCGCAATGACCTCTCACGGATACGCCTGCATTATGGCCCTTACTAACCCCTTTTTCTATCGCTCGCCTTACTTAGAGAGGCGAGTGAAGCCGTTCTCTTGTGATTGATCATTGGAATCATCTCGAAGGAGGCTTTCTTCTATGGCTCAAAGTGACCTATCTCAACAGCAGCAGGAGCGAGATGAGGCATTACTGCAAAAGTTTGGCTACCGGCAGGAACTGCGGCGCACGCTTGGTTTCCTCTCCAACTTCGCGGTTGCCTTTTCCTACATCTCCGTCTCTACCGGCACCTTCTCACTTTTCTACCTCGGCATTCTGGCAGGCGGTCCGGCATTCTTCTGGACATGGCCCATTGTGGCCATCGGGCAGTTCATCGTCGCGCTGAACTTCGCCGAACTCTCCTCGCACTTCCCCATCGCAGGCTCGATCTATCAATGGAGCAAGCGGCTCTCCGGCCACAGCCTGGGCTGGTTCACCGGCTGGATTTATTTCTTTGCCGGCGTTCTCACCATCACGGCGGTTGCCTATACCGTGCCTATTCCCTTGCTGGCCATCTTCCCCAATATGCCTGCAACGGTCCTGGGCATGCCTATCGCCGTCTTCATTGCGCTGGTCTCAATCGTTGTCGGCACGATCATCAACGTAGCAGGTGTAAGGCTGGTTGCTTTCATCAATAATATCGGTGTCGCGGCAGAGATCATCGGTATGTTCCTCTTCGCGCTCGTGCTGCTGATCTTCTTCCATCACCAATCGCTCGGTTTCCTCTTCACCGGGCCCGTGTCACCGATCCAGACCCCTGATAATCCATGGACGCCCGGCTTCGGCACCAGCTACTTCGGCGCTTTCGCCGCGGCGCTGTTCATGTCGCTGTTCGTCATCTACGGCTTCGATACGGCTGGAACCCTGGGCGAAGAAACGAAAGACCCGCAGAGGAATGCCCCTCGCGGCGTGCTGTGGGCGATTGGGCTTTCGATGATCGCCGGTGTCCTCTTCCTGGGCGGTACCATCCTTTCCATTCAAAATCCCGCCAAAATTGAGGCCATCGCCGCTGGAACAAACTATACCAACACGCTGCCGGCGATTATTCAGGATGCGCTTGGCACTGCCTGGGGCAATGTCTACCTGGCAGTAGTATTAGTAGCCGTGTGCGTCTGTACCCTGGCTATCCAGTCGGCAACCATCCGCCTGATGTTCTCGATGGGCCGCGATGAGCGCCTGCCATTCGGCAAAATCTGGGGAACAGTCAATCCTGCGCTGCGCACCCCTCTCTGGGCGGGCATTGCGGTTGCGGTACTCTCGGCTCTCCCATTCCTCTATAGTCAGGCTATCGGTGTCCTGGTCACCGGCGCGACCGGCCTGATCTATCTCTCATACTTCATGAATAATATCGCCTCCCTCCGCGCCCGCTTTAAAGGCTGGCCGCGCGTCCGCACGCCCTTTAGCCTGGGTGGATGGGGCATCCCGATCAATATACTGGCGCTGATCTATGGTGGTTTGATGCTCATCAACTTCTTGTGGTTCGGCGGCCTGCGTAACACCTACACCAATCCGACGATGGGGGCGGCCTTCACTTCCTGGGCCAATATTCCCATCCTTGGTGGCACTCCCATCTTTGAATTCTCGCTGGTCGTCCTCTTCGTCGTCGGTGGCATCTACTGGTATGGCTTCAAACGCCGCCAGGTGATTGCTAGCGGCGCACAAGGAGCTGAGGCGCTGGCCGACTGATACCACAGTAGAGCGGTGAGAATGAAACAGGCAGAGGTGCGAACCCCCATTTTCCTCATAAATGAGGGTCGCATCTCTGCCTGATGCTTAAAAAAGAGTGGAGCAAGTGTGACCCATAGTACAAAATAAAGCAATCTAGCAAAGAGCGATGAAACATGATACAGTATTACTATAGGGAGAGGAACAGTATGCACATGTCGCGTCATCTCCTTCATGGGCATGCTGCCTCACCCATAATTCCTCCTGCGGATTCCCCATATGTTTCCACTCCAGGATGAGGTAAGCTCACGTTGTCCTCCTGTCCTCACCGCAAAAAGCGCCAGTGAAAAAGTCCAGACTAGCCCGTATACTTAAAGCTCTGCAATATTCCTAAAAACAGCGAGATATCCTGCTGCGCCTTTCCGGGAGCATATATTCCGGTATAGAAGGTGAATTGATGCTGCCCAAAAGTTGCCACAGCGATACGATCATACTCTCCACAATTTGGAGAGGTTCGATCATATAAAATAGCCTTCGTTCCACTGATGGTAATAGGCGTTGCTTCGGCTTTCCAATTTGGATCACTCGATGGGTTGAATGGAGAACCTGTAAGGCCTACCGATATTTCAAACTTCTCGGGGGCGCCACTCGAGTTTTCAAAAGGGAATGTACTTCCAATAGGTAAAACAGCCGTTATATATTCATCTCCGCTCCCATCAGTAAATGAGCCTGCCTTCCAGCCTGGGGGGATAGCAAACTGGAATGGGAAGCGCGTATCTTTATAGAGCTTCCACCCGGTAGTAGATGCCGCTGCGACGCTCAAGGTGGGACAGACGGTGGCAATGGGGGTGGCTCGCGCCGTGGCCGTCAGGTTCGTAGCGCCAGGACCTTTGCTATCCCTGGGCGTGGCTGTTGGTTGGCCGATTCCTATGTTACTGGTGTCACATGCTGCAAGTAACAAAGACAGGAGCAGAAGGAGTAGGGCGAGTAATCCACTAAGACGCATAATACTGAAGTTCATGAGTAAATTGCCCCGCAGAGTGTCTTCCTCAATTAACCTTATAAAGTTGATTTTCAAAGCTGCCTCTATTATTATACAGTTAAGCTCTTGTTGAGGTCTACAATTTTGTGCTGATCCAGCGCTGTTTAAAAAATATGGGAGCAAAGGCCCATGTACAAGCCGAAACCTGGATACGGCAATAATCGCATCCGATTAAATAACGCTGACCGAATAGAGCGGCAAGAAAGCAATACCATTAAGCAAGCTCGTTTGCTGCAAAAGCTCGTCATAACGATTCTACTTGCCAGCATAGCTTTCCTGGTAATTGCTTGCAGTACCGAGGCCACGACAAACCAACCGCCCCTCACTGTCACGTCAACCGTGAAGACTCTAGCCAGCCCTACTCCTTCTTTGTCTGAGGTCACTCCACCAAGAGAGGCCAGCAGCATGACGTATGATCCAGGGATGGGGATGCCACTGCTCTTTGGGGGAGCAGCCGCCACTCCAGTGGGATACTTGAACGATACCTGGGCCTGGGATGGCCACACCTGGTCCCAACTGCATCCGGCCACCAGTCCGCCAGCTCGCAGTGATGCCTGCCTGGTCTATGATGCGGCAGCCGGGCAACTCGTCCTCTTTGGTGGCGAAGCTGCCGCCACCCAGTTGTCTGATACCTGGCTCTGGAATGGCACGACCTGGACGGAGCAGTCCGCCATGCCTGCTCCCAGTGGTGGCTACAACAGCGCCGCCTACGATGCTGCCCACCACTACATCCTTGCCTATGAACAAAGTGAGACCTGGATATGGATGGGTACACAATGGAAAAAGCTTGATTGAGAGCTTCAACTTATTCATGCGGTGGTACACGAGGGCTGATCAATCGGCGGTGGGCGCGATCAATCGGCCCCTACGGCTTCGCCGGGGGCCGATTGATCCATTCAACGCCCTGCCCTGGGGGCCGTTCTTCTTTTCTTGAAGTAATCGAGCAATTCCTGCAACGGCATGGCGTTCAATACGTCCTGGGGGCGCAGCCAGCCTTTGCGGGCTATATTCACGCCGTATTTCAGGACATCCAGTCCGTCGATGCTGTGCGCGTCTGGGTCGATGGGGATTTTCATGCCTTTGTCGCGCGCGCGATGCAGGTAGCGCCAGTCCAGGTCGAGTCGTGATGGGTGGGCGTTGATTTCGATGCTGACGTTGTGCTGGGCGGCGGCATCGATGATCGCTTCCACGTCCAGGGAGTAGCCTTCTCGGCCCAGTAGAATGCGCCCGGTTGGATGGCCGATGATATCGACGTAGGGGTTCGCGATGGCGCGCAACATGCGCTGTGTCTGCTCTTCAGGCGAAAGATTGAACTGGCTATGAATGGAGGCAACCACAAAATCCAGGCTCGCCAGCACGTCGTCGGGAAAATCGAGCGAGCCATCGCGCAGAATATCGCATTCCGTTCCCTTGAGAATGTAGATGCGACCGGCGAATTCTTCGTTCAGGCGGTCGATCTCCTCGCCCTGGCGGCGCAGGGCATCCTCGTTTAACCCTCCCGCGTAGGCTGCCACCTTGCTGTGATCGCTCATGCCCAGATAGGTAAAGCCGCGCGCGATACAGGCCTCGGCCATCTCGCGAATCGTATTCTGCCCATCGCTCCAGACGGAATGCACGTGCAGGATGCCTTTCAGATCGCTCATCTGCACCAGCTTTGGTAGCTTGTGCTGGATAGCAGCCTCGATCTCGCCCATATCCTCGCGCAATTCGGGTTCAATGTAGTCCATGCCGAGCGCAGCATAGATATCGGCCTCATCCTTGCAGGGAATAAGCTCAAGGTTCGGCTCCTTGCCCTTGAAAAGACCATAATCGTTGATGGTCATGTTCATGCTGAGCGCGCGCCGCCGTAGGGGGATGTGATGCTCTTTAGAACCGGTGAAATGGTGCAGCGTGTAGGGGAACTGGCTATCGTTGACGACGCGCAGGTCCATGTTGATGCCGGTTTTGAGAACCACACTCGACTTTGTCTCACCCTTGCCCGTAATTGCTTCGACAGAGGGCTGGCTGGTGAACACGTCCATAATCTTGCGGCGCACATCATTGCCGGCGTCATCTGCCACGCTTGCCACCATGTCGATATCGCCAATCGTCTCGCGGCGGCGGCGCAGGCTTCCGCCAATTTCCAGGCGCACAATCTCAGGTATGGCTCGCAGCACCTTGTAGATGCGCTCCGCCTCTTCCTCGGCCACCGGATAGAGGAAGCGCCCGGAATGCTGCGCGAGAAAGGCCAGCCCTTGCAGAATTTTGTCCTGCGTCTTCTTGCCAAAGCCCGGCAGCGCGGCCACTTTATCCTCTTTGCACGCCTGCTCCAGTTCGGCAATGCTGTTGACGTGTAGCTGGTTGTAGATGGCGTTGATCTTCTTTGGCCCGACGCCCGGAATGCGCAACATTTCGAGCTTGATAGCCGGTGTAGTGGCAACCAGCTCGTCATACAACTCCATACGCCCGGTAGTGACCAACTCTTCGATGCGCTTGATGATCGTCGGGCCAAGCCCTGGCACGCCTTTCAGCCTGCCCTCGCGCACAAGCTGCTCGATATCGCCATCGAGCGCGTTCACGGAACGGGCCGCGTTCTGATAGGCGCGCACCTCGAAAGGGCTGGTTCCTTCCTTCAACTCCAGCAGCGTGCCAACCTCATCTAATACATTGGCAACCTGATTCTTATCCATCTCTTTCGCCTTTTACAAAAAACAGAGCGACCGCAAAGGTACGCTCTCTATAACTGATGATTACACATAAATCGGGCGGATTCTTCGCTTCACTCAGAATGACATGCCGGGGCATGTCATTCTGAGTGAAGCGAAGAATCCCCCTGCCCTTCTAGGTAATTCCCAGTCCTATAAGCATTCACAGAAAGTGGCAAGGAGCGCCTCACGTCAGTCGCATATCAAAAAATTCGGGTGGCTGCGGAGTGACTTCAAAAGGATTGCGCCCTTTGAGGTCGCGATTGAGGTACTTCTTACAATCGAAATGCACCAGCAGCCAGCAATGCCAGTCATAGCTCACAAAGACTGCGTCCCAGGGCTTTTCGTTCCCCATATCCAGCACTTTGTTGCAGACGAAGCATCGGCCCATGCCTGCCGCCACCGCGCGCTCGAACCATTCATACACGAAGGCATGGAAATCTTCTAGCGTCATCATATCGAGGCTGGATTCAGGATAGCCAAACAGGACAGGGTCTGGGCACTCGCGAAAATCGCTCGCGGCGCGGCTCAGCGCGATGATAGGCGCCTTGACGGTTACTTTGATTTCATCGTATTCCGGGTCGTCTCCCGACGTTATGACATCGTGTAGCAGCAGCCCTTCCCGCGCAAACCAGCTCAGTAGTTCATTTCGCATAGGTCTATTTTCCTGATTTACATTCTTATCATATTTTCCGGCACTTCCCACATATTGTTTGCATCCTCTTGCAGGAAGACTCTTCTTTTCCCATTTTCTTCAATCAGTACCGGCATGCGTGTGGGGACGTGCTGCGTCGTTGTCGATTCCAGAGCCTGCTTCACGCTGGAAAATGCGGCGAGGTCGCGCAACTGGTGAATGGTGGCAAAGACGAGCGGAAATTCGTTGCGCTCGAAGCGTGCCAGGGCTTCAGAGGGCGCGATCCAGATGCCCTCGCTGGTTTCCAGGCGATCATGCGCGGCCTGCTGTTCCTCTGGTGCGGTGGCCACAAAGAAATAGGTATCGTAACGCTTGGGCATACCCTCGGGAGTAATCCAGTGCGCGAAATAGCCCAGCCTGTCGGTTGCCAGCACCAGGTTTTCGGTGCGCGCCATCTCTACCAGCGAGCCTTGACGCTGATTGAATGCCTGGCGGTATGTCTCGAAACGCGCCATATTTTCATCGTTAAATGCCAGTATGCTTCCGCCCCGGTATGCAAGCAGGACGCCAGCTTCCTCGAACAATTCGCGGATGGCTGCTGCGCGCACTCCGCTGCCCGGCATAGTATGGCCTTCCGGGTCAGAGAGAGACTGCGCAACAGGCATGCTGAGACCTACCGCAAGCTCGGCAGCGCGATCATCCGGCTGCACAGAACCGCCGGGGAACACGTAGACATCTGGCATAAAATCGCTCTGGATGACACGTCGCACCATAAATACTTCGATGCCATCTCCTGCTGCCGTGTCGCGCAATACCATTACCGCCGAGGCTATGCGAGGCTGAACCGCCATAAAACGTTCTCCATTCTTGTTTGACTTTGAAATACACCTTGCTGTTATCGTACCATATAGGTAGCTATTCTGAACAGAAGCTATTTATTGTACGCAAGGAGGTCTTTATGAGACTGGTGAGCTTTTCTTCGAGCGATATTCCGCAGGTGCGCCTGGGCATAGTGAAGGATAATGAAATCGTCGATGTTGACCTGGCGGCGCGAGCGCTGAATGTGACCCCATACGAACACATGCTTGACCTGCTCGATCATTATGAGCAAGGGGTGCAGAGCCTGCATGCGATCCTGGAGAAAGCAGGCAACCGGCGCTTCAGCGAGGTCAAGACGTTCACCGATATTGGGGCTGCGCACGATTTGAGCAATGTGCAACTTGCCGCCCCTATTCCGCGTCCGCGCAAAAATATCATGTGCCTGGGCTGGAATTATGCCGAACACCGGCGTGAGACGGCGGCCATACGCGGTCAGGACGCCAGCCTGCCGGAATATCCCGTGATCTTCACCAAAGCCCCGACTACGGTCAATGGGCCATATAGCGATATCGTGATCGACCCGGCAGTCTCAGAGCAGATCGACTGGGAGGCCGAACTGGCGGTCATTATCGGCAAGGGCGGCAAGAATATACGTGAAGAGGATGCTCTCTCGCATGTCTTTGGCTATAGCGTTCTGAACGATGTCACCGCGCGCGACCTGCAATCGCGCCACAAGCAGTTCTTCAAAGGCAAAAGCGTCGATGGCTACTGCCCGATGGGGCCGTGGGTCGTAACCGCCGATGAAATCGCAGACCCGCAGGAACTACATCTTTGCCTGCGCGTCAACGGCGAGGCCAAGCAGGATGGCAATACCAACCAGATGATCTTTACCGTGAGCAGGATCATTGCCGACCTCTCGCTGGGGATGACGCTGGAACCGGGCGATATCATTGCCACCGGCACGCCCAGCGGCGTAGGCTTTGCGCGCAACCCACCCGAATATCTTCACGACGGCGATGTGGTAGAAACCGAGATCGATGGCATCGGCACGCTGCGAAACAGGGTTGTGAGGAAATAAACAATATGGACGCTTTTGAACTCTCCGAACTGATCAATCAGCACAGCCAATCGATTGATGCCTACCTGGAATTTTTGCGCGTCCCCGCCCTTAGTATGGGGATGTACAAGCTCTCCGCGGGCGGGATCGATTTGCAGGAACCACATACAGAGGATGAAGTCTACTACATTCTCAGTGGGCGGGGCAGTATCCAGGTAGGCGAGGAGAATCGAGCTGTGGAGCCGGGTACAATAGTCTTCGTGGGCGCGAACGTCGAACATCGCTTTCACTCGATTACTGAGGATTTGATGATCCTGGTCTTCTTTGCGCCGGCGGAATATACGCTGGCGCCGGAGAACGAGAATATTGAGGAAGAGTGATTTTGCCTCTAACTCTCTGCCCTTATTCGTGTATAAGGTAACAGCAGATAGTAAGGAGGAATCTCTATTGAACGCGACGGAGACAGTACAGACATTTATCACGGCCCTGCAATCCGGGGATATGGATCTGGCGGCGCAATATATGATGGACGACTTTGTGTTCGAGGGCTGGACGCCGCAGGCGTTGAACAAGGGCGAGTTTCTGGCGCTACAGAGTGGATTGCACGCCGCGATGCCCGATTATGCCTTTAATCTGAGCGACACGCGTGAGGAAGATGGCGCAGTGGATGCCTTCATACAGCTATCGGGGACGCATACACAAACATTGAGCCTGCCTATGTTTGGCGTGCCACTTGTCCCTTACACTGGCATATCTGTTGGGCTGCCGCAAACGCGCACGCGCTTCACAGTGACGGATGGGAAGGTAGCGCGTATGCAGGTCGAGCGGCTGCCGGGAGGAGGGCTGAATGGCCTGCTCCAGCAGATCGATACGGAATTGCTGCTCTCACCACAGGTTGGCACTATCTACGAGCTTGCGCGCGACGAGCGCGAGCAGGAAATGGAGGCGCACGGCCAAACACCTCCATGGCGGGATGCGAGTACGATGATGGATAAGGATGCCGGCTAGTTCATGATTCATCAAAGCCGGTATAATATTCGTGATTGCGCGTGGCGATCCTGGCCCCCAGGTAGCTTACGGCTGCCGCTACCAGGGCCGTCACTGCCAGCAAGACCAGCGCGCCTAAGAACCCGCTCACGATACCGCCCGCTTCGCCATTAAAGCCGGGCGTGGTGGCATCGGGATATTGAGGAATCAGGTGGATAAGATAGTTGATGACCGAGGCGACGATGCCGGCCAGAAAACCTGCCAGAAAGCCTAGCCTGCGATCAACCGCCACTTTGCCTGTAATGAAGCCCGCGATAAAGTAGAACAGCAGGCTGATGAACGATGTCAGGCAAAAGAGGCCGACCACGGCTCCGAGCTGGTTCAAGGTCATCTGGCCTTGAGGCACATGTTTTACACTGTTGTAAATGGGCGCGTTGAGAAGGGTCACGATGATGCCCTGTAGAGCAACGATGATGCCGGTGATGATGCCGGTGATCAGCGTATGGCGCGTCCTACGAGGGGGCAATTGAGGAGTGTATGGCGCATTACGCTGGTGAAGAGGCGCGTGAGTCTGAAAGCGCGGTCTGCGAGGGCTAGCGGCGCCATGCTCCGATTCAAAGTCGTCGATCTCTGTTTCAGCGTCGAATGGATCACGGCGCTTCTTGCCCTGCGGCTGGTGCAGGGGATATTCCGAATCCGGGTGAGCCATGCAGTCCTCCCTTTCCTTCAGGAGCCAGGTTTAATCTGCGCGTAAACCGACGAATAGGTATTGATAAGCTGCCAATGGTTACTCGGCCAGTAAACCATGACGGCTTTACCGATGATATCGTCCCTGGGCAATAGACCCCAATCACGCGAATCATCGCTTTCAGGGCGATTATCGCCCATGACGAAATATTCATTAGCCGGAACTTTCACCGTCTCTCCGATGAAATTAACGGGCGCGCTGATGTATGGTTCTTTCAGCGTGACCCCATCCACCGTGACAGTCTTGCCGGTCAGTACCAGTGTATCACCCGGCAGGCCGATAACGCGTTTAATAAGATTTTTCGTCGTATCGCGGGGCCATTCAAAAACAATTACATCCCCCCGCTCAGGAGAATGGAAGAGGTAGGCGACTTTATTGACCAGTACATATTCACCATTCTGTAACCCTGGCTCCATACTGATGCCATCGACAAGGTAGTTCTGCACAGTGAAGTGGATGACGACGAAGATGAAGAGCGTCAGTGCGATAGTTTCAATTATCTCGCGCGCCACGTGGGACGAGTGTTTTTGTGAAGTATTTTTCTGCGTAGTGCTTTCTTGTGATGTGCTTTTCAATTTGATCCTCTCAAGCCTCGGAATAATTCTGCCTATATGATGCCTATTATAACTGAACGCCGGAATTGATTCCATTATCTAGGACTGCTGATTAGCCAGATGCGCCGCGAGATTCTTCTGGATAATCACCAGTTCTCTATCCTCTGGGAAGATAAACCACATATCCCTCAAGCACCAGGCGCTGAAAAGCATTGCTGAACTGAGGGTCGCTGCGCATTCTGGCATCGAGGAGCCGTACCTGGGGGCTGCCTTGTGGAAAGACGTAAGCAGGGTGGGAAGCCGCTCTGACGATGGCACGATAAGGAGCATACCGGTCGAACCCGGGACTAAGGTTGTCATCGAGCGAACTGCAAATAATTTGCTCCTGGCTTTGAAAAATGAGGCGATTGCAAGTCCAGTACTCTGAATAGATGCGCGTGGCATGAAGATCGAGCAGGTCCTGCACCAGGGCTTTTTGCCGCGTATAGAGCGTCTGAGCCGCAGGGATCTGAGTAACTGTATTCAATGTGCCCAGCACAAACATGAACAGGATGAGCAGCAGGAAAGCTACTCGCGCAAGAAAGACGCTGCCGCTTCTCCAGTTTGCGAACGAACGCGACAAATGCCGGCCACTTAATCCTCTCCACAGCGGCCAGATGACAGCGGGCAAGGCAACGAGCACACATTCAAGGTAGCGGGCAGTGGGCGCGGGAAACGCGGCCGCCACGGAACTGAGCGCGTATAGCAGAATAGTGCCGCCAGCACTCACCAGCAACATCAGGCGGCAGAACTGGCGTATCACCTGTTGTCGCTCCTCAACTGACCAGTTCTGGTTCAGCAACAAAGCGCCCCTACGTGCGCGCCAGATCGCAGCCACAGTAAAACACGTGGCAATTGTCCATAGAATCAAGTAGCCAAGACTCCAGCCGGTCTGGAGAACGATACAAGACACATCTGGCGTTCCAAAGTAGGGGAAAGCCTGCGTCGGACAGAGCGGATTAAACCCGGTCGCGTCCGGCAGGCTGATCATCAGCGTGCCAACGATCTGCTGCAAGAATGGAAGGTGCAACTGGGAGCCAGAACGATCAATACTGAGCAAAACCGCGAGTGAATTTTGCTGTATTGGCGCGGTTACATTGTAATAAATCAGGGGAAAGGCCCCGATCACTATACCGAGCAACAGGCAGAGACCCGCCCATGAGCGAAGTTCGCGGCGGCAGAACAAGAGCAAAAGTACGGCACCGCTAGCGAGAAAAGGCAGGATCAAGAAATCGACCCACAACGCGAGACCAACTACCAGACCGAGAACGCCGTAAATAAAAATGCGCTGTGCTGTTGTACGTGAATGTTCATCGATAGAATGATACGAGAGAACCAGCCAGGAGACGACGAAGCTGATGAAAGCTGCAAAGAAGAGCGTCTCCGGGTATTCGCCGACCGCTTTGAGTTGCCGCGTAAGGATTTCCGCTGAACCAAAACAGAAGAGGACGAGAGTAAAGAGGGCAAGTTTCCGCGTATAGAGCAAGCGCGTAACATAATACATGCAGATGACAAAAAGTGGATAGAACGGCAAAAGGCCGAGCCGCAACGTGAAAGTGGAGGGGCCGAAGAGGTGAAATAATGGGGCGGCAATATAGCCCTCCAGTGGACCCAGGTAGGGCAGACCGTAGAAGAAAATGGGCCATTCGCCATTATAGGCGATATGACGCGCCAGGAGGCCCATGTTCGCTTCATCGCTATTGGTCACTGGCCAGTTATAAGAGATGAGGATAAAGCGCACCAGCGTGGCAATGAAAATGAGCGCAAGAACGCCAAGCATTTCCCTGCTGATGCGCAGGTGTTTTCTACTCACAGGGTACGGCATACAGATTGCTGACTTTTTCTCCTTTACCTTATCCACCATGGTATGGACGAATAAAGCGAGGAAAAAGTCTCATAAGGGGACGGAAGAATTCCCACGAGGATTACCACTGGCGGATGATCAGGTGGCCTTGCGCGACGGCGTGAACGATATCGGCGCGGCTGACGATACCCACCAGTTTGCCATGCTCTACAACCGGAACACGCTTGATCTTGCGCTCGGTAAGGAGCATGGCAATCTCGCTGACGGGTGTATCCTCGTTGACCACGAGCAGCTCATGGCTCATAATGTCCGCTACCCGTAATCCGTCGCGGTTGACTTTGCTGATAATGTCGGCCTCTGTAATGATCCCGATCAACTTGCCATCACCATCAACTACGGGTGCGCCACTAATACGGTGACTGTAAAGTAGTTGCGCGGCTTCCTGAGCGCTCGCCTCTGGCTGGATGGTACATACCTTGCGGGTCATAATGTCTCTTGCAATCATCTGGCACGCTCCTTTGAGTGCTGGTGAAAGGACAGGGACAGCAAAACTCCATCTCTATATATGATAACATACTCTTAGCCATATTCTAAGGGTCTTTGGAGAAAGTTTTCCCCTTATCTGACCTCGCCCAATCAGAGAATGCCGCCCCTGCAGCATTCCTTCATCCGATTGTCAAAATCATGAAGACAGGAAAGAGAGGAAGAATCAGGCGAGTGTGATCAGCAATAGAATTCGATCAACGCCTGCGGGCTGCCGACCTGCGTCGTCAAATTATCGCCGACGGCCCAGACGGTATTATCGTTGTAGGCGGCAACGGCGTACAGGTCATTTTCGTAGGAGCCGACATTGGGACTGGGAACAACGCTCCAGGTTGTACCGTTGAAGTATTCAATCAGCGTTTGATTCGTCACCATACTGCCGTTATAGGAGCCGATGGCCCAGGCATTGCTGGCGTCGGGGGCGCTTACGCTGTAGAGCATGCTGTTATACGAGCCGCCGTTGGGACTGGAGACGATTTTCCAGTCGCTGCCGTCCCATTGCTCGATCAGCGTATTGGCATAGCCGCCATTGCCATAATAGCCCACGGCCAGGAATTGCGTTGTGCCACCGATGAGCGTAATGGACTGCAACCAGCTGCTCTCATTCCCCTGGTTGGGACTTTGCACAACACTCCAGCTGGTACCATCATAATGCAGGATAAGTGATTCAAATGTCGTCGTGTCCACACCAAGATTCTCATATGCGCCCACCGCATAGATATCACCGGCGGCATCTCCTGCTATGCCGTTGAGGTAGTTCAGTTCGGTTCCCACATTGGGGCTGGGAACGATACTCCAGCTCGTGCCATTCCAGTTTTCGATGAGCGTCTGCGACGCGTTGGCGCCGGAATATCCTACGGCCCAGACATCGGTCGAAGAGATTACCGATACGGCGTTCAGCCGGTTGCTGGTTCCCGCGACATTGGGGCTGGCAATGATACTCCAGCTGGTACCGTCCCAGTGTTCAATCAGGGTCGAATCAAGGCCGCCCGTATTCTCATAGCCCACCGCCCAGATATCATTAGCGGCGGCGGCGGCAACGCCATCAAGGACATCCAATTCAGATGCCGGACTGTTGGGGCTGGGAACAACCTGCCAGTTTGTGCCGTTCCATTGCTCAATCAGCGTCGAATTGTTATTATCACCGACTGCCCAGGCCGCGCTTGCAGCGACAGCCGTAACCGCCAATAAGCTGTTGCTTCCATTCACGGAGGGAGATGTCTGCGTTGACCACGAACCGCAAGAGGCAGACGCTACCGGGATTTTGCCGCGTACCAGGAATACGCCTATCACTATGGCCGCGGCCAGGAGAATGAGTGACGCTACGCGAAGAAATCTAGACATATCTTCTCTCCGTACTTTGCTGATGAGCGTTGATGGTTGATAATCTGGAAATCCATGTTGATGATAGGTAGTAATGCGTAATAAAAAAGTTGAGAATGGGTTAAGAGTTCGTGGAGGAATCAAGCAAGGTGTTATAAAGTTTCGCTCAACATTAATCTTACCTATACCCTACCTCTATCCCTCTCTGTTTCCTAGTTCCTGGTAAATCTTCACGAGGCGTTGTACATAGTGACTCCAACCGCTTGCGGCATCCAGAGCCAGCGCTTCAGGCGCTGGCAGCCTGTAATCGAGTGTTTGTGCGGCGATCATTGCGTGGGCCAGTGAATCGCGGCTGCCTGCTTCATAGAGGAGACTGGCGCGGGGTGGCAACATACCGCGAAAACGCGGCAGGTTGGGCGCAATTACGATACGTTCAAAAGAGAGCCCCAGCATGGCTAGCTCCAGCATGCCGGCGCAATGAATGGCGAAATGGGGCAGCACCAGGGCATCAGCAGCTCCCATGTAGAGAGCAACGTCCTCTTTGGAAGGCCCAGCGAGGTGCAGGTGAATGGCGGAATTATGCGCCGCCAGCTTCAAGATACGCCCGGGCATTCTTGCATCGACTGGGCAGCCCACAAGCAGTAATTGAGGATTCGCATGCGCAGGTGATGCTTTATCCCGAACAGGGGATCGACCCAAGCGGCCGGTCATGTCGGAAAATGCTGAGAGCAGGTAGAGCAGTTCGCGTTCAGTATGCATCGAAGCCAGGCACAGGTAGGCGAAACCAGCATTTACAGGGAAATCGAGCCGCAAGCGAGCTGCTGCGCGAAGTGGAGCCGGTGGATAATAACCGCGGAAACCGGGATGAGGCAGGCAACGCGCGCGCCGGCGCAGTGTTTTATCACGATAGAGCTGGTCGGGCTGGCGCGTATATGCAATAATCGCATCACTGGCATACATGAGCTTGCGCTCGTGCAGGCGAGGCGAGTGAAAGCGCAGCCCATGGGTACTCTGCCACCAGCCTCCCACGTCTGTTGTAACAATGCGTATTCCCCATTGATGTGCCAGCCAGAGACGAAACCAGAGCCTTTTTCGCTGCCGGTAGGTCAGGCGCAGCGCCCCTGGACGGTAAAAGTGTATGATGCCCAGCGCTTTCGCTTGAGAAGCGCGATGTTGCCAGAGCCATGAAAGCGGGATCCCGGCGCTTTGAAGACAGTCAATATCCAGCGCACCTAGCGCTTGCGCGACTAGATCCGCGGTCGGGTCTGGCGTGGTTGGGCGAATGAATAGCACGGCGGGCACCGTGAATACTGACGGGGCGCGCATGAGGAATGCGAGATGTTGCCGCAGGCGTCCTCTGCTGCGGGCCTGGTCCATGGCCGTGAGCAGGCGTTCGCTTGAAGAGCGCCTCGCCAGGCGCAGCAGAGGACGATGTACCAGGCCAAGAAACACTATTGCGCGCAGGTCACTCAGAGCAGCTCGCAGCAGGGCAGGCGCTTTGCGGTAGCTGATATCCCTGTATTGGGCCAGCACCTCGGAACGTCCCTGCCAGTATGCGCGCCCGGCAAAGAACGCACGAACCAGCCGCGGCGCGGTTACTCGATGCATCACAACGGCCTCCGGCTCATACCACAGCGCGCAGCCGGCGGAGCGCAGGCGCCGGCAAAGGTCCGCGACCTCCGCACTGGTCGGAGCATGCATGCGTTTGCTCAGAAACGGTGTGAAGTTGCCGGTCGCCCGCAGCGCTTCGATCTTTACTGAGAAGCCACAACTGCTAAAATTTTGCGTTTCAGCCAGTTGTATGCGTTCGCTCGCCGGGGCGAAATATCCCAGCATCTCAAGCATATCATCAGAGAGCCAATGGGGGCGCTTCGCCTCCCAACGCAGTTCGACTCGCGCGCCAATGGCACAGGCGCCGGTGGCCTGGTATGCCGTCCGCAGGCGGGCAAGAAAGTAGGGGTCTGCCACCGCGTCATCATCGAGAAAAACGGCTATTTCGCCCGATGCCGCCAGCAATCCAGTATTGCGGGCATAGGCCAGGCCATTCTGGGGCTCAACCAGGCATTGGACCTTCCAACTATCGCCAGGCGACTGCTTTGTCCGCGCACCGGCATCTACATAAGCGCGCACCGCGTTAAGCGTGCCATCGCTGGAACCATTGTCTATCACAATAACTTCAAATTCATCGTAGGCAAGAGTTTGACGACGCAGGCTGGCCAATGTGGTGAGAACCAGGTTGCGGCGATTGTAGGTACAGAGAATCACACTGAAATAGGGGGCTTTCCGAGCTACAGGAGCCTCCTGCCTATGCCGGTGTTCCGTGCTCACGCGGCCAGATTTGCGCGTATTGAGGCGTGATCGTTGCCGTGTGCTCACCGGTATACCTCCAGCATACACCTGCGGCAGACGACTATTGAGCAGGTGGCATACACAACCTGGGCGCTGGCGCTGGCAAATGCCGCACCGGAAACTCCCCAGGTGAGGGTGCATGGAAAAGCCAGGATAAGATTGAGTATTGCTGCCACAGCGCCCGGCCAGACCTGCGCCCGTTTGTGGCCGGAGGAAGCGAGACGTGTGATACTGGTTGTGGCGATGCTGCCAAGCACAGCGGAGATAAGTAAGATGCGGCAAGGTGTGACCGCGGGCAGGTAGGCCTCTCCAAAACAGGATGCGATGATATTGGGGCTGTATACAAACACCAGGATACCCATTGGAAGAGCAAGCAGCGCGGTATAGGCCGTAGTTTTGATCCATGCCTCGGTCGCATTCAAATAATGTTGGCCGGGGACATAGCGCAGGAGGAATGGCAACAGGCAGGTTGAGAGCAACGCGGGAGGAATGTTCATGAAACCGGTACATAGTATTGAGCCGAGCATGTAGAAGCCGAGCTCAGCGGCGCTGTGCCCGTGTCCCAGAAAGAGAAGCTCAGAGGGCTGCCAGACGATGCCATCCAGAATGAAGAGCAGCAATGGGCTGCTTAGCCCGCGTGTGAGGCGCTGCTTCAGGAGTAGACCCGGTGAGAGCGATTCTCTGAGCGGCAGCAAGCGCATGATGTAGAGTAGGGCAATGGTAAGCATGAAGAGGCTTGACGCTGCGGAGGCAAGCAAAAAAAATGCTGCCAGCGTCTGCCCTGGGTCCAGGTATGGCCAATCACTGCTAGGAGAGGTGGCTCCCGTCGTCTCAGCAGCTACGCTAGTTATTCTCCCGCCCGGAAGCTGCGTATAAATGGCGAATAAAACGAGTAGCAGCAGAACAATTGCGCCTATAAGCTGGATGGCTGCTAGCAGGTCGTAACGACGCAGGCTGCGCAGGGTAATGCTGGCTACCCCGTTCAAAAGCAGAGGCGGAACCGATAAGCCAGCTATGAGCAGCAGGAAGCCAGGGGCATTGCCTCCAAAAAAACGCGCAAATGGAAGAACCAGCAAGAGGTAGACAAGGCAATAGAGCAGAATTTTGCGATAGTGATGCCGCCACACAAAGTAGAAGATTCCGGCCATTAACCGGGGGGATTCGCGGCTGGCAATCTCACCGGTGTAGCGGCCGCTAAGTGCGGACATGCCTATACCGGTGACAGGTGCCGCGACGGTCGCAAGCCAGCGAATAAAAGAATAACTGCCGAAAGCCGCCGGGCCCAGCGAGCGCACAATCAGAGCCGTCGAGCAGAAGCCGAGTAAGGCGGCGCAGCCGACGGTACATAAACGCGCGGCTCCTGGCCGGACGACGCCCTGCCTTTTCACAAAAGAGAGAGTTTTTGGATGTTGTAAAAGCATATTCCCTTCCATCCCCACATATCCACCGGTTCACACAAAAGGAATTTTCACGATCAAGATTGGTAAGCAGAGTGGCCTCGCCGTGTCATTCTGAGCTGCGCTCAGAATGACACGGCGAGAGAGTGCTGACCGATCTTGCTGGAAAAGTTCATTATACGTCTACATACACATGCATGTGCCCCTCCCGATAGCATCTTCATAGTACAGTATGACATAGTATGACAAATTGATGAGCATGATATCTATTGCTCATTATCATATATGGTAGGGAACATAATCATTTAACTAAAGCAGATGTTGATTAAAAGGGGCGTGGAATGACAAGAGTGGTAATACTCGGCATAAGTGGATTAGACCCGGACCTCTTACGCGTGTATGGGTCATCATTGCCTGCTATGCGCCACTTGATGCTGGAATCGCCATTCCTGGAATGTAGATCGACTTTTCCTCCTGTGCCCGTTTCAGCATGGGCCAGCATCTATACGGGACGAAACCCCGCCAATCATGGCATTTCAGGCATCGGCAGCATGGATGATTTCGAGCACAGGGACCATCCGGCATTACCGGGACAAGGGATTGTCGAGGGTGAGACTTTCTGGGATATAGCAGGGCGCGCGGGCAAGCGAGTCTTTGCCAGCACGAAGATAGACGCGAATCAGGACCATTCCTCTATCATCTCTTTGCTGCGAAAGCCGGATGAGTTCTGCCGGGTGCTCTATGAAAGGACCTCACAGCAGGCGGCCGCCGGACTCAAGATGTTGAAACGCGCGCCATGGGACCTCTTCTTCTCGCGGTTCGATGCTCTGGATTACGTACAACACCTGTTGTGGCGCTATAGCGACCCCGCTGATCCTGGCTATCCCGGTAACACTCCCTACGCGCATCTTATCGCGGATTTTTATGATCTCTTCGACCGCATCACCGGCAGCTTTCGAGCGGCCCTGGGCCAGGAATGCGTGCTGCTGATAGTGAGCGGCTACGGGTTCGGAAGACGCTGCATACGACGCCTGCAGGTCAACGAATGGTTGCGCAGCCGGCAACTCCTGACGCCTCGCTCAAGGCCGCAGCACTGGTTTAGCCAGCGTTACCTGGCAAGACAGAGAAAGATACGACCGGCTGCATTATTCACACACTTGCAATTATGGGATGGGATGCCGGAAAGCCGGCCATCCCCGGCAAGCCATGAAAGCTTGCATCGCGAGCTTGCCGGGATACTTACAGAGAAAACGATTGCGCGCGTGGTAGACCTTGCTGGTATCAGTCCCTTTGGCGGGATCAAGCTGAACCGCGCGTGTATCGAGCAGCGCAATCATACATACGAGCAGGTGCGAAAGACTCTGCTGGTGGACCTGGCACAACTGCGGGTAAAAGGACAGCGCATCGTCAACTGGGCAAAGGCGCGTGAAGATGTCTACAGCGGCAAATTCATTGAGCGCTTCCCAGATATTCTTTTCGAGTTGCGCAGCGATTTCGGTGTAGATACGCAATTGTATGTCCCGCTCGTGACACAGGAACCAGTGCGTCGCTTTATTTCAGGCGAGCGCACGATGAGCGGGGTTTTGTTACTAGGAAATCTGCCTGAAAGAGCGCAGATTTGCGATGACATGCGCGAACCTTCGGTAGCAGATGTCGCTCCCACCATTCTCAGCTTGCTGGATGTAGCCGGCGCCAGACTTGATGGGAAGGCGCTTGTTCAGCTACAACCGGCGAATATCATTTAAAAGGTTGTCTTTTCTCATCTCTACTTCATTCAAACATACAATGAAGATGGCTGTAAATTTGTGAAGATATCGTTTTCTTGAGATTGGCGGTTTTTGACGCTTTCTCCGGCGTCGGATGCGCTCAAAACACGCCTTAAATTTGCGAGAGCCGCCTGGATGCGCTTTTTGAGGGTATTCTCGGACGTTTGCAACGTCTCAGACATTTCGAGTAGCGTCATGCCTTGATAATAATGCAAGATGATGACCGCTCGCTGCTTGATAGGCAGTTTCTTGATGGCACGCGCGATATCCCAATCGCGCTCCCGGAGCCCCTTGTGGTCATCGGCTATCTGTGCTGCCAGATCGGTTGCCTGTTCGGAGAGCGCCTGGCGAACGAATGCTGTCGAGCGAGCCAGGCGGCGCTTAAAACTGATGCATTGATTGACGACGATACGCATGAGCCAGGGACGTAACGCGCTTGCCTCGCGCAGGCTGGGCAGGTGCTGCCAGGCCTGAATCAACGCATCCTGCACAGCATCTTCCGCGATATCCCGATCTCCTACAATCATAGAGGCAGTACGCAACATCAAGGCGGCGTACTGGTGAACAATCTCCTCAAAGGCCTCTTTATCCCCTTCCAGGGCACGTGAAACCAACTGCTGTTGCTCATCTCGTTCGGATGGCACAATCGTATTTGCAACGATCGATCCTACTCGTTGCGTATATAGAGAGAACTCGTCTGAGGTTTCTAGATTCGGCTGCTCGCCGGCCACATTTTCGAGTTCGCTGTTTATTTCATCTAAAATATGCGGTGCCGCTTCATATGTTAATCCTGGCATTTCCCTACTCCTACTATGTTATGCAATCTTTATACAAATATATAACGTATATTGTACGTGAGAATAAGGTGGGTAGGCTCACGTTTTTGATGGTGAGGAAAAACGAAAAATTATGGGGAATGCATAGAAAAAGGAGCCTGGATAATCCTGGATGCCCCTTTTTTCTATGCTAAGAGGCAGCTATCCTAGCTTTTCTTCATGGTGAGGAACAGCTTCCTCCCTTGTGGATTTGCCGGTATTCTGTTGATCTACACCGGCAACGGAATCGGCTGCTCTAGTAGCGACTTCCTCAACA
Organism: Ktedonobacteraceae bacterium; assembly: GCA_035294305.1. Taxonomy (GTDB): domain Bacteria; phylum Chloroflexota; class Ktedonobacteria; order Ktedonobacterales; family Ktedonobacteraceae; genus DASRBN01. The sequence goes on from DATGLD010000043.1 coordinate 28,032, forward strand.
GTGGATTTGGGAGCGTTGGGAAACTGATCGGGGTGCGTTTCCCGCCAGTTCTGGTAGATGGCAATGAGGAGAGCCTGTAAAAGGCCCGCGATTGGTGAGGCAAGAACTGCGCCCCAGATGCCAAACAGTTCAGCGCCGGCGAGGAGGGCGACGAGAGCGACGGCAGGATGGAGACCGACCGCCTTGCCAACAATACGCGGCCCAACGACATCGCCCTCGATGATATGGACAACAATGAAATACGCCAGCACGAGGACGGCGATGAGCCATCCCTGGGTTAGCGCGATCAGAACGCAGATGGCCCCCGACGTCAGCGTCCCTAAAACTGGAATGAACTCCAGCACGAAAGCCAGCACGCCGAGCAGGACCGCGTAGGGAACATGCAGGATAGCCATGCCGATGCCCACGAGCAGACCGATTAAGAGCGAGAGTGTGACCTGGCCGCGAATATAGCCGCCGATGACACGGTTGAACGTATCTAAGAGAAAGATGGTACGCTCCCTCTCCATCAGGGGGACGTTGCGACGTATCCAGCGCACGGTGCGTTCGCCATCGATGAGCAGGTAGATACTGAGTACTGCCACCACGATAACATCGAGGATAAAGTTAGCGATGCCAGTCAATACGGGTAGGGCACTGCCAACGAAGCCCTCTGCCTGGTTTGCAATCTGCTGGCCGACCTGATTTATCTGTGCCTGCGTCACGCCGAAGCGATGAGCAAAAGCCACGATGGGAGTGAGGGGATTGGTCCCGCCATTACCGGTTAATGATTTCGCCAGCGCCCCTATCTGGTCTATTGCTGTGTTGGCGACAAAGTAGAGCAAGAGGCTGATTGCGCTTAGCACTACCAGGTAGACGATCAGAATGGCGATGATGCGCGGGATGAAGCGCGACAGAAACTTTACGGCCGGAGCAAGCGCGAACGCGAGCAGCGTCGCGACGGTTATGACGAGCAGCGTTCTGACGACCCAACCAAGGGCCCACAGGACGACAAGCCCAAGGCCAATCCAGGCCAGAATAGCGATCGGTATATCTCGTCTCTGTGCCCATTTCGAGGCTACCTCGGGAGCGACATTGACGCGAAATTTGTTGAGGCTGTTGCTATCTAAAGGCATAAATGGGTTTCTTTCTTATCGAAATCAGGGTCTTGACCGCCTACAAGCACGTTATGCGAAGCCAATATCATGAACATATTGTACTATATTTCATAAGAACACGCGTATGTTTAGGAAATAATTTCAATCAGAACGAACAAGAGCCAGGATACCATCTTATAAAAATCCTGGCTCTTGTTCGTTCTGATTGAAGGTGGCTGGGCTGGGGTGCAGGGATTCGAACCCCAATTGGCCGATCCAGAGTCGGCAGTCCTACCATTGAACGACACCCCAGTATTGTTCGCTCGTGAGGTGTATGATACCCTACCTATTGCGAGTTGTCAAGAGGCGGTCCTGCCATCCACTCATAATTCTTGCAGCGGGCCTACGGCCCGTCAGGACGGGAGGGGAAGCAAGCGGGGACACCCCGCACCCCGGCAGGGGTGAAACCCCTGCACCCCGAGTTATGAGTGGATGTCAGGCGGTCAGGTGATATGCTATTCCAAAATTGGGTGCAATGAGGTAGAATAAAGCCCGATATCGAATTGAAAATCAGGGAAGGGGCGTAAAATATATTGCGCCCAAAAAAGGTCAGATACGTATGTGATAATAGATCATCATACGAACTATCAAGGGACTTAGTAGAGAAAGGATAACATAAAATGGCTCAACAAACCGAATTAGCGATCAGCCCCCGCGAGGTAATGGGCAAGGCGACCAAACGCCTGCGCAAAGCCGGGATCATTCCGGCCAATATCTTTGGACATCACGAGGAGCCACAGGCAGTGCAAATAGATGCCATTGCTTTTGATCAGTTAGTACGAGGGCATCACGCAACGAATATCATCGCTCTGCGCCTGCCCGGCGATGCTGCGCCCCAGACTGCTCTGATTCGCCACGTACAGCACGATCCCCGCAGTGGCAAGGTCATTCATGTCGATTTCTTCCGTGTCAGCCTGAACGAGCGTATCACGTCAAAAATTCCGCTGCGCTTCGCCGGCGAGGCGCCAGCAGTCAAGAACGAGGGTGGCGTGTTGCTGCACCTGCTGGACGCGCTTGAGATCGAGTGTGAAGCCAAGGACCTGGTTGAATACATCGAAGTCGATGTGACGCCGCTCACCGAAATAGATGCTATAATCCACGCTGGAGATGTCAAACTGCCGGAAAACTATACCTTGCTCACTGACCCGAAAGAGGGAATCGCCAAGGTAGCCGCTACACGAGCCGAGATAGCTGAGGAGGCTGAGGCCACGGAGGGCGGGGCGGCAACTCCTGCGCCGGCTGCTCCTACCCCCGAGGCATAGCTAGCCGGGGAAGCCGGCAGCAATCATACTGGAAACGGGCGATAGACATGCGCATCATGATCGTAACTGATCAGTATCCTCCTATGGTCGGCGGTGTTCCTGTGGTGACGCACGCGCTCAGCACCGAGCTCGCCAATCGCGGGCACCAGGTATGGGTTGCCGCGCCCAGCTACGGCGCGCGGGGAAGCCATCGCATAGAGCAGAAGGTGCATGTCTATCGCTTCTCTTCATTTGAATGGCCTACGTATGAGGACTTGCGTATCGCCCTTTTGCCGTTTCTGCCGATGCGCAAACTCTTGAAGCGGGCCGACCCCGATATTATTCATATCCACTCGCCCGTTGTACTGGGCAATATCGCCCAGATTCTGGCCGGGGGCCTGCGCAAGCCGGTCATCGCAACCAATCATTACCTGCCTATCAACATGAGCAGGACGCTCTCTAAAGACTCGTTACTGGGCCAGTCTTTCAACACTGTCTCGTATTCGTATCTGGTGCATTTTTGCAATCGCTGCGAATATGTCACGGCTCCCACCCTCACCGCGCTCAATCTGCTCTACGAACATGGCCTGCGCGCTCCCGCCCAGGCGATCTCGAATGGCATCGATCTGAAGAAATTCACTCCCGGCGAGCGAGATGAGAAGCTGCGGCAGCGTCTTCATCTGCCGCAAGACCACCCTATTGTCCTGTCGGTCAATCGCTTGAGCCAGGAAAAACGGCTGGATGTGTTGATCGACGCAGCAGCAAAAATGGAGTCAAATGCGCATATTGCCCTCGCCAGCACCGGCCCTGCGGAGGCGGATTTACGTGCCCAGGTCGAGAGCCTCAACCTGCGCGACCGTGTATCATTCCTGGGATATATTGCTGATACCGATCTGGCTGCACTCTACCGGCTGGCCGACGTGTTCGCAATCCCATCCGAGGCCGATTTGCAGAGCCTGACCACGATGGAGGCGATGGCCTGCGGCCTGCCCGTGGTTGCCGCCAACGCTTACGCATTGCCGGAACTGGTGCATCACGAAATCAACGGTTTCCTGTTCTCACCCGGCGATAGCGACGAAATGGCCCGCTACCTTGATTTCCTGGTAGGAAATGAGGCGCTGCGCAGGCATATGGGCGCTGCCAGCCTTGAGATCATTGCCAGGCATGATCGTTCGCGGGTAATGATTCAGTGGGAAGAACTCTACCGCCGCCTCTCTAATGAGTTTCAGGAGGCGAGGGAACGCCGCCAGCGCCAGCGCATGCAGCGCAAATTTCCCGGCTACAAACCCTCAGAGAAGCAGCACCGGCCACGCTTTGTACGCACCGGCGAATTGACCCTCGATCAATGGGAATAGGTGTATGCCTTAAGATTGGTGAACAGGATTACAATCCATTCATAAATACCTCTTCAGATTGACGCCCGTTGAGCTTTTCAGTATACTTGCTGCAATGTAAGAAGCCCGGCCCGCGGCTGTAAGGGCCAGATTGGTCGCGCCCAGCGCCTTGCGCGGCAGCTTCAAGCAGTATATGGGGAAGCAGGCGCCGGCCTGTGCATTCTTATAATCTTCTATTTTTCAGCCGGGGGATCAGCCAGAGGAGGCATGAAACCGGGGAAAGGGGTTCACAATGTTGCCTGAAGGCGAAGCAAAACCCACCCCTATTTCAACTACAGAGGCGGGCCGCAGGGGGGGAAACACGGTCCGCGATAAATACGGCGAGGACTACTATCGACGTATCGGAAAAAAGGGGGGAACTGCTCTTAAGGAAAAACGTGGCACGGAGTATTATCGCACTATCGCAAAGAAAGGCGGGTCGGCCAATATGAGCAAATATGGCCCTGACCACTTCTCCGAGATGGGCAAAAAGGGAGGCAAAACGACCAAAGAGCGCCAGGCCCCTGATTTCTACAGTCGCATCGGGAAGATGGGAGGAAGCGCCAGACGCCAAAAAAAGGCGGAATAATTAATTGATATCATGGGACAAAAACGCCAACCAGTCGGAGGGCCGGTTGGCGTTTTTGTCCCATGATATCATCATAAGGTTTTCTTCTCGGCCTGCAATTTCGCCAGTCCGCCGGCGATAGCGCTCGCCACGTTCGTCTCTGCCGTCTGCCTGGCAACGCGTAATGCATTCTTGATCGCTTTTGCCTTCGAACGGCCATGTGAGATGATAGCCGATCCATTCACGCCCAGCAGCGGCACTCCGCCGTACTCAGCGTAATCGAGCCGCCGGAAAACCTGGCGCAACCCCGGCTGTAGGATCGCTCCGGCCAGTTTATTAGGAAGTGTCCTGGTCATCTCGCCGCGCAGCAGCCCAAGTAATGTCTCCGCTAATCCCTCGCTCAGCTTCAATACCACGTTGCCCACGAAGCCATCGCACACGATTACATCAGCATTTCCAGCCGGAATATCATGTCCCTCGACATTGCCAATAAAATTAAGGCCCAGCGCGGCAGCATTCGCCTTGAGCAACTGGTGCGTTTCCTGCACCAGCTGGTTGCCTTTCGTCTCTTCCCCACCATTGGCAAGCAAAGCCACGCGCGGTGATGAGACCTTGAAGATGCGCTCCATGTAGATCGAACCCATGAGCGCGAACTGTTGCAGATATTCAGGTTTGCAATCCGTGGTTGCGCCAATATCGATGACCAGGGAAGGGGCGCTTTTGGTGGGGAAAATGCCGCCCAGCGCCGGTCGATCTACGCCCTCGATGCGACCCAACGTGAAAAGGGATGCCGCCATCATCGCGCCGCTATTGCCTGCCGAGACCGCGCCCAGCGCCTTGCCATCCCTCACCAGTTGCAGCGCCAGTGTTATCGAAGCCTTCTTTTTACGGCGTACTGCATTAGCGGGATGCTCATCCATCTCAATGACTTCATCGGTGGCAATGATGGGGAGATCGAGGCCCGCAGTATCGTGTTTGGCGAGCTCCGCACGAATAGCATCTTCTCGTCCAACCAGGTAGACGCCCATGCCATACTCGCGAGCCGCCTGCACAGCCCCTAGCACAATTTCGCCAGGAGCGTAATCACCTCCCATGGCGTCCAGGGCTACGCGCGCACCCTCGCTCATGCGCTTCTTCCCTCCGGTTCGCCGATGGTCTTTTTCACCAGGTCTACCAGCTTGTCCAGGTCGAAAGGCTTGTAGACAATCTCTACCACGCCGGCCTGGCGGAACTCTTCCTTCTCGTTTCCGGCATCCAGGTAGGCCGTCACCACAATCACCGGCACTTTATAAGACCCGAACTCCAGCAGCTTCAGTTCATCGCGCCCATCCAGGTATTGCATCATCAGATCAAGCAGAATAAGGTCCGGCTCGTGTTCGCGCACCGCATCGTAGAAACGCAGACTTTGTGTCGTCATATACGTTTCGTAACCCTCATCCGCCAGCGCCTCTCGCAGCAGATCAGCGATAGTCGGGTCGTCATCCATGATCAGAATCTTTTTCGCCATCGGCTACCCTCTCATAAACGGCTCAAAGCCAGTAATGCGCCTTCTACTCCCACCCCGCATAGCTGTATTATAACATGATGCTACAAGGAATAGGCGACATTACAGGACATTTTGATGCGCAAATAGGACTATGTGATTAGAGGATAATTTCTTGACACATGTTCTATACAGTGCTACCATGCTGCCAGCGCCGAAAACATTCAGATTTTGCCGGATAGCATGACCAGGGAGCGACATAGATGGTTCTCTCTTCGCCATTTTTCTGTGATGCCTGCGGGGCGGCCAATCGTTCGCAGGCAGCGTTTTGCTTTGCTTGCGGGCAACTCCTGCGCAGGCAAGGCGGCAAGCATGCCTCGTCTGGTACTGGATTGCTCGTCTCCAACCATCTGCTCAAGCAGCGCTATCGTATCCTGCAACAGGTCGGCAAGGGTGGTTTTGGGGCCGTCTATAAAGCCGCCGATCTCCAGTTCGGCAACCGGCTCGTCGCCATTAAGGAGATGAGCCAGAATAATCTCAGCGCCCAGGAGCTTGCCGAGGCTACTGCCGCTTTCAATCGCGAGGCCATGCTGCTGGCCGGCTTGACGCACCCCAATCTCCCACGTATCTACGAACAGTTCACCGACATGGGACGCTGGTACCTGGTGATGGACTTCATCGAAGGTGAAACGATGGAGGAGCATCTCCATAAGGTGAATGGGAAAAAGCTCCCGGTCGAAAAAGTGCTGGAGATCGGTATCCAGCTTTGCGCCGTGCTTGAATATTTGCATATGCGGCAACCACCCATCATCTTCCGCGATCTCAAACCCGCAAACATCATGCTCACCCCACATGGGCATATCTACCTGATCGATTTCGGCATTGCCCGGCACTTCAAACCAGGGCAGGCCAAAGATACAACCGCGCTCGGATCCTCCGGCTACGCCGCCCCCGAACAGTATGGCAGGGCGCAGACCACGCCACGCGCTGACATCTACGCCCTGGGAGCCACTCTCCACCAGATGCTGTCCGGCAATGATCCGTCCGATAGCCCATTTCACTTCGCTCCCTTGCAATTGGGGAATCATCCTATATTGGGACGGCTTGAAACACTCATCATGCATATGCTGGAGGTCGATATCAATAAGCGGCCCGACAACATCGCCATCGTCAAGCAGGAACTGCAAAGCATTGCCACACAGTACCTGGTGAGCAGAACGCATCCCCTGGCCCCCAACATACCACCTGGCTACCAGCCTCCTCAACAGGCGCAGGTTCCCACTGCGCCAAAGACGCCCAAACGAACAGCGCTGCCACGGGCGCAGAGCAATACGCGCTTTATCTGCGCCGGCCATTCCAGCCGTGTGCTGTCCGTCGCATGGTCTCCAAGAGGTACCCATATAGCATCGGCCAGCTACGATAAGACGGTGCGTGTTTGGGATGCCGCCAATGGCAACAGCATGATCATCTTTCGTGGCCACTGGAGCAGGGTACATATCGTAGCCTGGTCGCCCGATGGCAGGCATATCGCTTCGGGTGGCGATGATGGTACCGTGCAGGTCTGGGACGCGCTCAGCGGCAACTCGGTCTATACCTATCGCGGCCATGCGCAGGCCGTGTATGCTGTGGCGTGGTCGCCCGATGGCAGGCGTATCGCCTCAGCCGGTGCGGATAAAACCGTGCAGGTCTGGGATGCGCTCACCGGAAGTAATGTTTTCAGCCACCGCGGTCATAGCGGAGCAGTGCATACGGTGTCCTGGTCGCCTGATGGGAGGCGTATCGCTTCTGGTAGTGAGGATAAAACCGTACAGGTCTGGAACCCTGTCAGGGACAAGAACTCCTTTTTCACCAGTTTCCTGCTCTCTTCGCGCGGCCAATTCACCTTTAAGGGGCATTCTCAACGTGTCAATGCTCTGATGTGGTCGCTCGATGGCAGGCGCATTGCCTCGGTTAGTTACGATAGAACTATGCAGGTCTGGGACTCAATGACGGGTCGAAAATACTTTGTTCACCATAATCCCGTTGCCGCGATCAATACCGTCTGCTGGTCGCCCGACGGCAGATATCTCGCTTCCGGCAGTAACGATAAGACGGTGCAAGTCTGGGATGCTGGCACGCGCCGTTCCCGCTCTGGCTATCGCGGCCACACCGGTTATGTCACCGCCGTAGCCTGGTCGCCCGATGGCAAGTTACTGGCCTCCGGAAGCGTCGATCACACGGTGCAGGTGTGGCAACCAATTTAAATTGCTTGACCTCTGTCCATATAGCATGGTATAGTAGCGACAAGATCAAATGCAAAAGGCGATGATGGGGAAATATTGAGAAGCGTCCCGGGGATCAGAGAGCGGCATCTCGGCTGAAAGTGCCGCCGTTGGTCAACTCAAATGACACCCCTGAGCCAAACGGTGAACCTTTCTTCCAGGTTCTACATCTTTGCCGGAAGAAGAGGAGTAGCCGGTTTCGGGACGCGCCCGTTACAGCGCGGTGGTTTACTCGCGAGAGTGGAACCGGTAGAGGCCCCTGACTAAAGCGGGGGCGAATGGTGGTGGTACCACGACAGGCTTGTACATGCATGAACAAAGCCCTCGTCCTCCAGTAGGATGAGGGCTTTTTCTTTTATGCTTGTTGGCCTGGTGTATTGAACGTGACTACCCTGATGAATTTTGACGGCCGCAGCGGGCAATTAGGAATGCACGTCGCTTCGTCTTGATGAATGTTGACACTCGAATGGGGGAATTACGATCATCGTCCCCTGGCGGGGATGACTCGATTCGTTTGTCAAAGGTAGGCACCCCGCAGGCGGGCGGAAAGGAATGGAGAGCTTATGGCCGACGACGAGAACGATAATGATATCGAGGAAGGTGCCTGAGAGTCCAGCAGGACTGCCAGGTCTGCCGGGGCACACTTCCTCACACACACGGCAGACCTGCTCGCAGTTTTACATTTGAGACTCGAAAGGAGCTTTTCTTTGAAACGTATTCGTACCATCGAAGCCAGCGCGCATACAGGTGAGCGTGTCCGCGTAGAGGGCTGGCTACATTCGCTGCGCCAGCTGGGTGGTGTCAGTTTTCTCGTCATTCGTGATGGCTGGGGAACACTCCAGGTGGTCGCCGAGACTGCTTCTGAACTCACTCCGTTGCAAGACCACGAGGCGGGCGTCGAAAGCGTCATTGCCGTCGAAGGGCTGGTCGTTCCTATGCCCCAGGCGCCGGGCGGCATTGAACTGCACGATTTGCGCATCGAGGTCATCACACCTGTGACCGAAGCGCCCCCGGTGCCTTTGAATAAGCCGAGGCTCGCAGCGCACATCACGACGCTGCTCGACCACGCCGTTGTCACCAACCGCCATCCGTCACGCCGCGCTATCCTGCGGCTTGGAGCCGGTGCCATGGCCAGTTTCCGCGCTACACTGACCGCGCGGGACTTTACGGAGATTCAAACGCCCAAGATCGTCGCCTCTGCGACCGAAAGTGGCGCTAACGTCTTCAAGCTGGACTACTTTGGACGGCCAGCGTACCTGGCGCAGAGTCCGCAGTTCTACAAGCAGATCATGGTCGGCGTCTTCGAGCGAGTTTTCGAAGTCGGCCCCGTCTTCCGCGCCGAACCGCATGACACGACGCGCCACATCAATGAGTATGTTAGCCTGGACGCCGAGTTCGGCTTTATCGAGAACCATTTCACAGTGATGGCGCTGCTCAGAGAGGTGATCGCAGGCATGCTGAAGGAATTTCGCGAGCGGTATACGCCCGAAATCGATTTGCTGCGCGTGCAGTTGCCGGATGTACTCGCGGAGATACCCTACATTCACTTTGCTGAAGCGCAGGAGTTGATCTTCCGGCTGCATGAGGTGGATGTGCGAGGCGAACCCGACCTGTCGCCGCAGGACGAACGCTGGCTGGGCGAATGGGCGCAGCAAGAGTTCGGCAGCGACTTCCTCTTCGTAACAGGCTATCCGATGGTGAAACGGCCATTCTACACCCACCCGGACCCCAGGCGGCCAGCGTACTCGAACTCCTTCGACCTGCTCTTCAGGGGAACGGAACTGGTTACCGGCGGGCAGCGGCTTCATCGCTACGCCGACTATCTTGCCGCGCTGGAGAAAGCCAACCTGCCGCTTGAGCCTTTCGAAAGCTACCTGGAGGCTTTTCGCTACGGCATGCCCGCTCATGGCGGCTTTGCCATCGGACTCGAACGCCTGCTCATGCAACTGACCGGCGTTCCCAACATCCGGCTCGCTACCACGTTTCCACGTGATCTGGCGCGGTTGACGCCGTAAAGTGAGATCACCGGGGCGAAGTAAACTGATCTCACCAGGAGGCGCTGGTGAGATCAGTTTACTTCGCCCTCATTCCTACGGCTTTGTTCCCCATACGCTGAGGAAGTAGACCAGGGCGCAGAAATCATCCGCGAGCATCTCGATAAGCGTCTGCTGGTACAGGTGATCGAACTCCTCCTGGGTTATCACTCCTTGTTTGAGCAAAAAGGGCAACACGAGTTGGAAACCAATCCTGAAGTTCTGATAGAAGCCCTCGCTCTGCTCTGTGCCGGCGGAGTAATCGATGACGAACGCTCTTTTCTGGATATCCCCATAGCCGGCATTTTTCAGCAGGCGCGGCAGCATGGGAGTGAGGCCAAAGTCGCGCCCATCCGGTGAAAAGCTTTGACCTGCTCGTTTCAGAGCAAGGTAGAGTGCTCCTGATATGCTCTGGAAGGCAGGGCTGTTGGTGAGGCCCAGGTTATCCACATCGATCAGGCGAATAATGCCACCGCGTCGATTTATTCTCATACATTCGCTCAACAGCTGCGGCCACGTCGTGGGGGTCATGACGGCGAATACAGAGCGAATGTTGATCATGTCAAAAGATTCATCGGGGAAATCGAGAGGTTTTGTTGCATCCATGGTGCGGAAACTGGCATTATCCAGATTGCTCACCTGCGCGTACGCGCCGGCGTATTCGATCATTCTTTGACTGATGTCGATGCCGGTTATTTTCTTTTCAGGAAACTCACGCGCCATATTGAGTACCCAGCCACCCGGACCGCAGGCGATATCCAGGATCGTATGAATGCGCGAAAGGTCTATCGGCTCGGGAACCAGGCCACCCAGGCCGTGGGTCAGCAGGGTATCGAGGTTCATCAGACGCGCCATTTCTGCCCCGCTTTCGGCATCCATCATATACGTGCTTTCATGTTGAGGCTGTTCTATCGACATAGGTAATATCCTTTCATCACCTGTCATTCGGAGCGTAGCAAAGGATTTCTAGCGTATTGGCCGGAGAATCACCACGCTCATCTACCTTTACGCTCATCTATAGCTATTATAGAGTAGTGATGTTTTTACCGCAATAGCATGAGACAATTGGAGGCGCATCCTTCCTGCTCTTAACACCTTAACGCATCCAGTAGTGCATTGAGATTGCTTGATGAACAACAAACCTGAGGTCGTTCGTCCACTAAACGGTGGCCTATGGTATAATGGACGAACGATTGGCCAATAATGTATTAAGCTAAAGCAGGTGTACCTATGGCTTCCTCGCCCAAACAGCCGGAACAGGAAAAAGATGCCCGTCGCTATATTACTCCCGTGCAATGGCTCAAGCGCGTTATCTTAACGCCTCAGGAATCGGGCCTCACAAGCATTGGCGAATTATTCATCCCCACCTTGCTCGCTGCCATGGAAACATGCTGGATCGATGCCATTTTCATCTGGCTGGCAGGCATTCATATTTTCGGCTCCTCCGAACCATTGATGCCCTTCTGGGGGCCGTTTATCCTTATCGGCGGTTCCCAATGGCTGCTCCTCTATGCGGAGCAGCGTGCCGGGCATCAGGAATCTACAGAGGAGAAGGAAGGGAACAGAACGACCTCCGGCAATGGCTTGTATATTGGATTGATCTTCGTTGTAGCTGCCTTCCTCATCTGGCTTCATATCTACGCGCAAAAGGCGTTTATCCTCGACCCGCGATGGCTACTGAACCTGTCGAACGATATTCTACTGCTCAACCTCAATTTCTTCCAGATGGTGGCTATCATCGTGCTCTCATTGCTGTTTGGTTGGCGTGGCATACGTCTGCTGCAATTAGAAGTAGAACCCTCCCATGTCTTTCGCGAACTCTGCCTGGGACTGGGCATCATGGTAGCTGTGATTGTGCTGCGAGCAGGGCAGGAAAGCGCAGGCGGCTCTGCATTCATCTATGACACAACGCTCCTTCTGCTCATTCCGATCTTTCTCTTCCTGTCACTGGCTGCGCATGCCCTGGCGCGTGTGACCTTTATACGTCGCACGCACCCGGTAGGACTGCAGGGCAGCGTTGTTGTGCAAGAACGCGCTATTGTCCTATTGATAGGCTCGATAGGTATCGCTCTCCTGTTAGTGACCTTGCTGGTTGGTGGTAGCCTCAATCCTAGTATTTTGAGGAATGTACTGGAGGCACTGGCTCCCCTGGGAATCGTCTACCAGTGGTTGATCACCGCTTTCGCGGCAGTTGCTACCCTCATTATCACTCCCTTCTTCTGGCTGGCCGCCTGGTGGTTCTCGCATTTTCCCAACAAATATCCCACTATTCACCAGGCCACGGGTCCGGGAACCCATAAGATCATCATTCCTCCCGTCACCAGGACTTCTCCCGAAGTCATTCTGACCGCTAAAATTCTGATGCCCATCCTGCTCTTGCTGGTAATCTTCTTGCTGGTAAGATGGGCATTGAGCCGGCGACGAAGAGTTCGCGTAGCAACACGCAAGCACTCGGGCGATACACATGAAAGCTTGTGGTCATGGTCACTTTTCTGGATGCAGTTGAAAGCGCTTCTACGCGGCCTCCTGCGGCGTTTCTTCCCCCAGCAAGCCACGGTGGCAGAAAAGCACGAGGGCTGGGAGGAGATACGAGATGCCGAGCCTGCCGTGCGCACGATTCGCGAGATTTATCGCGCCCTGCTCAGGAAAGCCGCTTACCGTGGCTATGCCCGCAAGAAGGACGAGACGCCCTACGAATTTCGCCGGCGCTTAGACGAAAAGGCGCCCCTGGTAGAACCCCAGTTGGAGGTGATTACGGAAGCCTATGCTCTCACACGTTATGGGGGCGATGTGCCGGATGAAGCAGAAGTGGCGCATATACGCAGCGCCTGGACGGAACTGGAGCAGAAATGGAGCTAATTCACTCCTACTATTGCTCGCGCGCGCTTGAAATGCTGCTTATCATGATCCCAATCCTCTTTGTCGTCCTCGCCAGTCTTGATAGGCGTCTCCAGCAAAACCGTCACGTGCTCAATGCGGGGCTCCCTGAATATTAGTCGCAGCCCCTCCTCACCAATAATGCCTTCTCCTAAGCGGGCATGCACATCGCGGTGACTGCCAAGCGCCTTCCCGGTGTCGTTCAAATGAATCACCTTGAGTCGTTCCAGGCCTATCGTCTCGTCAAAATTTTCCAGGACCGCCAGAGCGGAGACAGCGCTGGAGATATCGTATCCCGCCCCCCAGAGGTGCGCGGTATCAATGCACACGCCTACACGTTGCTGGTAGTCCGGTAGCAGGTCCAGCACGGCATTGATCTGCTCGAAGCTATGCCCCAACGAGTTGCCGGCGCCAACATCGTTCTCCAAGAGCAGGATAACTTCAGGCGGTGTTTCGGGCAGGATCAGCTTGATGGCCTCGGCGATGCGCGCAATTCCGGTTTCGACGCCTGCGCCCCGGTGGCTCCCGGTATGGAAGACGACATACGTAGCCCCTAATAGGGCGCCTCGCTGCAACGTCCAACGCAGTAGAGAGATGGATCTGTCCCAAATCTCATTCTCAGGTGAGGCCAGATTAATCAGGTAGGGGGCGTGAATAACCACGGGACTCAGGTCTAGTTCCCGGACGGCACGGGCAAAAGCAGCGTGCGCGGCAGGCGCATCCCCTGGCGGTCGCCAGCCGGTCGGGTTGCTGGCAAAGATTTGAATAGCGTTGCAACCGAGCCAGCGAGCTATTTCAGCAGCCTTGACAGGCTTCGCGTTGGTGGGCATATGGCGGCCAAGACGCATTACTGTTTCTCCTGTTTCTGACCATCAGATGATACAACTTGCTTCTGTAGGGAGAGCGGCTGGTCCCTGTCCTCCCCAGGGCCATCTCCACTAGTATGCGGCAATTGTTCCAGGCTGGTCAGGCCGAACTGCTGCAAAAATTCGGCGGTGGTTGCGAAGAGGGCCGGGCGCCCAACCGTTTGCGCGCGACCTATTTCAGCAACCAGCCCATGCTGGATCAGGCTTGCCAGGGCCCGGTCGCTATTCACACCGCGCACTGCCTCAATTTGAGCACGCGTAATCGGCTGGCGATACGAAATGACGGCCAGCGTCTCCATCGCGGCAGCCGTGAGCCGGGCCGTCATGGGCAGACCCAGCAGCGCCGCCACATAGCGTGCGTTCTCAGGAGCCGTCACAAGCTGTACCTGCTCGCCCAGGCGCTGCAAACGGATGCCTCGTTCCTGGCTCTCCAGGCATTCCGCCAGTGTTTGAAGGCCACGGGCCAGTTCGCTGTCATCAATATTCAGGAGTTTGCGCAGCTCTGCTCGCTCAAGCGGGCGTCCGGAGACGAATAGCACGCTCTCGATAGCTGCGGCGATCTGTGCAATGGCCTGTTTTTCCTGTACCTGTTGTGTCATCTGTTCCTGACTAATCTTCGCTTGTTCCCGTCAAGAGGTGCCTGGCCTCTTCAGCACCTTGAGCGCCAAACAACTGGAGGACCAGAGCCAGCCTCCTACCCCTTATTTCTGCCTAGAGTGTAACATACCGGCAACCTCCTGTCGAGCAAAAGGAACTTGATAGTATTACGCTCAAAGTTTCTTGCATAGAGTGGCTCAATATGCTATACTTTTAAGAAAAATATTACAATAGCATAGGAGATGCATTATGAGGGATAGGTTACGGGAGGTAGTCTATGAAGGTTGAACGATTCACTGAGAAGGCACGAGAGGCTATAACTCAGGCAAGTGAGTTAGCAAAGCAATACAATAACAGCCAGATAGAGGTCGAACACCTGCTTGCCGCTCTGCTGGACCAGGAGGGCGGTGTAACGCAGCAGATCATTGCCAAGGTAAATGGCGATCTGGCCGCGGCGCAGCGCATGATCACGAACGATATTGAGTGCATGCCGCGCGCTTATGGCGGCAGCGAGCCGGGCATTTCGCCGCGCGTGCGCAAGCTGCTGGAAGATGCGTGGCAGGAAATGAGTAACTTCCACGATGAATACCTGAGCGTGGAGCATCTTTTGCTCGCCATGTTCAATACCGGCGATGGAGCCGTGCAGCGCGTGCTGAGGGCGGCAGGCCTGACGCGCGATAATGTTTTGAAGGCCCTCACGTCCATTCGTGGAGCGCAGCGCGTCACCGACCAAAATCCAGAGGGCAAATACCAGGCCCTAGAGAAATATGGCCGCAACCTGACGCAGTTGGCGGAGCAGGGCAGGCTCGATCCCGTAATCGGGCGAGACGAGGAGATACGCCGGGTCATCCAGGTGCTGAGCCGCCGCACCAAGAATAATCCGGTGCTGATCGGCGAGCCAGGCGTCGGTAAAACGGCGATTGTCGAAGGCCTCGCCCAGCGTATCGTGCGCGGCGATGTGCCGAAGACGCTGGCCGACAAACAGGTCGTTGCCCTTGATCTGGGCGCGCTGGTAGCCGGAGCCAAGTATCGCGGCGAGTTCGAAGAGCGCCTGAAGGCCGTACTCAAAGAAGTGACCAGTTCCGAGGGCAACATTGTCCTCTTCATCGACGAGCTGCATACGCTGGTAGGAGCCGGGGCGGCCGAGGGAGCCATGGATGCATCCAACATGTTGAAGCCCATGCTGGCGCGCGGCGAATTGCACTGCATCGGTGCGACCACCCTGGATGAGTATCGCAAACATATTGAGAAAGATGCGGCATTGGAGCGCCGCTTCCAGCCCATCATGGTCGATCAGCCGACGGTCGAGGATACCATCAGCATCCTGCGCGGGCTCAAACAGCGCTACGAGGTGCACCATGGCGTGCGTATCACGGATAGCGCCCTGGTCGCGGCGGCCGTTCTTTCCAATCGCTACATCACCGACCGCTTTTTGCCCGACAAGGCTATCGACCTGGTTGACGAGGCCGCCAGCCGCCGGCGTGTGGAACTGGACAGCACGCCCACCGAGATCGATGCCCTGGATCGCCGCATTCGCCAGTTGCAGATTGAGCAGGAGGCGCTGAAAAAAGAGACCGACCCGGCCAGCCGCGAGCGCCGCGCCAAAGTTGAGCAGGAGATTGCCAACTTGAGCGAGCAATTGCACAACCTGCGCCTCTCCTTCGAGAGTGAAAAGGAGCCTGTCGAGCAAATTCGCCAGTTGAAGAAAGAGTTGGAACAGGCGCAGCTTGAGCTCGAGAAGGCTGATCGCTCTTACGACTATGGTAAGGCGGCGGAACTCCGCTATGGCGCCATACCCGACCTTGAGCGGCGCATCCAGGACATGGAGTCGAAGCTGACCAGCATCAAGGGCGCGCGTATGCTCAAGGAAGAGGTCGATGCCGAAGATATCGCCGAGATCGTCTCGAAATGGACGCATATTCCCGTTTCCAGGTTGATGGAAGGCGAGGTGCAGAAGTTGCTCACTATGGAGGATCGCCTGCGCGAGCGCGTGGTTGGACAGGAACTGGCATTGCGCGTCGTCTCAGATGCTATCCGTCGTTCGCGTGCGGGGCTTCAGGACCCCAATCGGCCATTAGCCAGCTTCATCTTCCTGGGGCCAACCGGCGTTGGCAAGACTGAACTGGCGCGTGCACTGGCAGAATTCCTCTTCGACGATGAGCGTGCCCTCATTCGCATCGACATGTCGGAGTACATGGAAAAGCACAGTGTCGCAAGGCTGATCGGCGCTCCTCCCGGCTACGTGGGCTATGAAGAGGGTGGCCAGCTCACCGAGGCCGTTCGTCGCCGGCCATATAGCGTTATTCTCTTCGATGAGATCGAAAAGGCGGCGCCCGAGGTCTTCAACGTGCTGCTGCAAATCCTCGATGATGGCCGCCTTACCGATGGTCAGGGCCGCACAGTTGATTTCAAGAACACGGTCATTATCATGACCAGCAACGTCGGTACAGCGTGGCTGCAGGAGTTCGACGGCATGGACGAGGAAGGTGTAGAGCGCATGGTGCGCCAGCGCCTGCGTGAAGAGGGTTTCCGGCCTGAGTTCATCAACCGTATTGACGAGGTGATTGTCTTCCACCAGATCACACGCGATCAGATGAAGCAGATTGTGGAAATACAGGTCAATCGCCTGCGCCCCCGCCTGGCCGAGCGTCACATTACACTCCACCTGAGCGAGAGAGCGAAAGAATTGCTGGCAAACATGGGTTATGATCCGCAGTTCGGCGCTCGCCCCCTCAAGCGCGTCATCCAGCGCGAGGTGGAGAACCGGATTGCCCGCGCCATCCTCGACGGTACTGTCCGCGACGGCGATACCGTGGAAATCGATGACAGGGACGGAAAAATCGTGCTGGAGGCTGTGCGTTAGTGGAAATATGCGATAATATACCTGTAGCCTGGTGGTGGTTAACCGTAAGTTGGCCGGAGATTCTTCGCTTCGTTCTGAGGACTTCTGTGGAATCACCAGCTATACCCTCTTAACAAGAACATCTAAGGAAAAAGCGCATGCAAACCGCAGATGCCCTACATCAAGTGGATCACACGAATCTCATACAGGGATTAAGCGCAATGATGCTTCAGATCGATGCGCTGCAGAATCTCGTGCAGGGCGATACAGGGAATAACCTCTCCGTGGACGGCGTCGCTTTCGATATCAATGCTATGCGCAATGGCCTGTCGGCGCTTGAGCGGCTCACGCGCGGAATGCTTTACGAAGTGAGTATTGCCAGCCACGATCTGCGATTGGCGGAAGTCCCCGGCGATTCATTGGCCGAAGCACTTTCGCGCCTGGTTGAAGAGACGGCGGAGCGCCTAGGGCTTTCGAGCCGCGTGGCCTTTTCGGGCGAAGAGCGGCCTCTTTTAGATGACATCGGGCGGCTAGTATATCGGATAGGGCAGGAGGCGCTCAATCAAATCGAGCAGCATAGCGGCGCGCGCAAGCTCCGTTTCACACTGGTGTATGGACACGACGATCTACTGATGAACATTGAAGACGATGGAGTGCCATCTGAGGGCGCTGAATCGGCGAGAGCGAATGACGATAGCGTTCCCGCCCCACCTTTTACTCCGTCCTCGTGGGGCATCATGGAAGATGTGGAGAGGATGCCAGTGCTGGATGCCCTGCGCGCGCGCATCCAACACCTCGGCGGCTCATTAGAGATACTTGCTGGTCTGGAGCACGGGACCCGCGTGCAGGCGCGGGTCCCGTATCATCATCATGTTTACCCTGAAACGGGTACCTCGCTATTTCAGCATGTACCAGGCGCGGGAGCACCGCAAGGAACGCGCACGCGAGTCCTGATAGTGGATAGCCAGCCGGTGAGCCGTGCTGGATTGCAGCATATGCTGGAGGGCTATGCCGACCTGGAAGTGGTGGGTGAGGCCGCGGACGGCGTGCAGGCCGTGAGTGAGGCAATCGAATTAGGCCCACAGGTCGTCTTGATGGACACGCAGTTGCCCAACAATTCGAGCCTGGAAGCATTACGGCAGATAAAACAACTCAATTCGCAAACGCGCGTCCTCTTGCTCTCAACGCTTGATCGCGAGGAATTACTGTATGAGTCGCTGCGCGCAGGCGCGGATGGCTATGTGCTGAAAGATATCGCTCCAGATGAACTGGCTCAGGCCATACGCACGGTGGCGCGCGGTGAGCTAGTGATACAGCCGCAGATCGCCGGAAGGCTGATCTCGCGCTTCGGCCAGCAGGCTCGTGGCAATCCCGCCCATGAAACATTGACGGCGCGCGAGCAAGAAGTGCTGCAACTGCTGGCACGTGGCCTGCGCAATAAAGAGATTGCAGCTCGCCTCTTTGTCAGCGAGCGTACAGTTAATTTCCACCTGGCAAATATCTACCAGAAACTCAATGTATCGGGGCGCACCGAGGCGCTGAGTAAGGCACACGAACGGGGATTGCTTACGGCCTGAGAATCCCCGCACGCCACGTATCAACCTCGTGCTTGAGCGCCGCGATATATCCGGCAACATCATTATGGTCGCTGCTGGGAGCGTAGGTGGGAATAATCTGATCGACGGTCACCAGTCCCCATTGAGCGACGTAGAGATTGCGAATAAGCTTGTACCACTGCTCGTACCCGTCTACCCAGCTATACATCTGAGCGTACCCGCCATCGCCTGTTTGATCACAAGGGCGCGAGGGAATGCAGCGCATGTTGCCGAGGGAGAGCGTAACCCGCGCCTCGCCCGTCGTGCCAAAGAGACTTTCATGCATGAAGAAGGCCAGCGCGTATACCGGGTCTATGCCGTACTTCACGCCCAGATCATACATCTGCTGTCCGGTTCCGGCGGCTGGCGAGCCGTAAGCGGCGAGTACCTGGTTGATGAAGGCGGCCGAAATGGTCGGCTTACCCAGCACGGAATAGGGTCCTGTACTTACTTTGATAGGGATAGGCGTCCTGGTCGCTATCGGCCCGGTGCTGTTCTGCCAGGTATTAAACGCGCTGATAGAGCCACCTACTTGAATAGGAAATGATTGTCCATTATACGTGACAAGATTCTGATTATCATGCCGCTGAAAAATAGCCGCGCTGATCAGCACAAAAGAACCCAGCACAACGATAACCATACATAAGATAAACGGCGTGAGCCAGGAGCGATGCCGTAACAGTGGATGAGGTTCCTTATATACGACTGCTCGAGTCGACTTGCGTTTTGCGGGTAATACCTGCGTTACTTTTTCCTTTTGCGGCTGTACCTCCGGCAGCACGCGGGTAGCACGCCTGGTTATTGGCACGTCGACCGGAAACGATAAAGGAGTCAGCGGGGGTTTATCGCCATAGCTACTCCCTCGGGCCATGAATATCCTCCTCTAGAACATATGTACAAGCCTCTTTAGTGTAACACATGCATCATTACCGCGCAAGTAGGGGCACCTCATCACCTCATCTACAGGGCTATGCAAAAGTGACATCTGAGGGGTTTCTTCGTGTAGGGACGGGGGCTCGTCCCTATCCCTACACGAAGTTCATCTTCTTCTCTCGACTTTTCAATCGCCCTTCCTCATCCACATGAAATACAGAATGGCATCCCATGAAATAGTATCAGGAAAAAAGCAGACTGTCAATTTTGAGCTTTTGAAATTCTGAGCGTGCAGCTTGTCTAAAAGTCAGCTTATCAAGTATAATGATGGAAAGTCACCACCACCCGGTATTATTCGTTACTTATCGTAGTGACGAAAGGAATACGCTATTTTTGCCCACAACATCCTGGAAAAGGGGGACTATGGCTCAGCAGCTCAACATCATCATTGTTCCACACACCCATTGGGATCGCGAATGGTATCAAACTTTTCAGCAGTTCCGTTTCCGGCTGGTGCAGACAATCGACAGCCTGCTTGACATCCTGGACAACGATCCCGGCTTCACCCATTTCCTGCTGGATGGCCAGACTGTTGTGCTGGAAGATTACCTGGAAGTGCAACCGGAGCAGGAGGAGCGCCTGAAGAAATATACGCGCTGTGGGCGTATTCAGGTCGGCCCCTGGTATATCCAGCCGGACGAGTTCCTGGTCAGTGGTGAATCACTGGTACGTAACTTGCAGAGAGGCTTGCAGCAGGCCAGCGAATTTGGCGAGCCAATGCGCGTTGGGTACGTCCCCGACTGCTTTGGCCATATTGCCCAGTTGCCCCAGATACTGCAAGGGTTCGGCATCGATAACGCCGTCTTCTGGCGCGGTGTTGGCGCCGAAGCTGAGAAAAGCGAGTTCTATTGGACCGCTCCCGACGGCACGCGTGTGCTGGTCATTCATCTTGCCGATGCTCTTGGATACTCCAATGCCCGCCAGATGCCCCTGAACGTGGACGAATTCATCACGCGCGTCGAACTGCTTGCCGCTCCTCTCCTCTCTAAGGCGACCACCGACACGCTGCTGTTCATGAACGGCTCCGATCACCTGATGCCCCAGCGTGGTCTGCCAGAGGTCATAGCGTCCGTTAACAGGCTGCTGGCGCATCTTGAGCCCGAACACCGGCAATTGTTGGCGAAGTACGCGCATCCCAGAAAAAACGCGGGTGTGCCTCAATACGACTCCATTCAGATACAAATCGGGACGCTGCCGCAGTATGTCGAGGTTGTGCGCAAGCAGGCTGGTCACCCTGATGCCGAGCCATTACAGACCTTAAGCGGCGATATGCGTAGCAGCCAGTTCTCGCACCTGTTGCCCTCAGTTCTCTCCACACGCATGTGGATCAAGCAGCAAAATGCTCTCACAGAACACCTGTTGGAACATGCAGTGGAACCGTTGACTGCCTGGGCATCCCAGTTAGGGGCGCCATATCCCAGCGGACTGGTGAAACTCGCCTGGAAGTTCCTGCTGCAAAATCATCCCCATGACAGCATCTGCGGCTGTAGTATCGACCAGGTGCATGCCGAAAATCGCGTACGCTTCGCTCAAAGCCAGCAGATCAGCAGTAGCCTGGTGGGGCAGGCTATCGAGCGCATCATGTCGCAGATAGATACACGCGCTCCTTTCCCATCACCGCAGACCGGGCACGATCTGGAGCCTATACCCATCGTCGTCTTCAATCCAGCGCCGGGACCACGCTCAGAGAAAGCGCGAGTCGTGATCCAGTTCCCCGGCTCATTGGCGGATGCGGCAATTGTCGACGAGCGGGGCAGGCAGATGCCTTTCGCCATCATTGATCGTTGGACGCAGGATCTCGGCTCTATGTCCTTACCGCGCGAAACGCTGGCCGCGGCGCTGGCGGTTGAAGGAACGGAGGCCGCTGGTGAACTCGTGCATAAAGCCGAGAGCATGGTGACATCCTTACTCGGGCAGCCCGAAAACTCTTATGTTATCAGCCGCATTCATCTTGAGATGGGTAAACAACCGCGTATGGCTTCGGTCGAAGTGATGATCACTCCGCGAGGGCGTGTAACCGTCGATGAACAGGCCTTGATTAAGGCTGAGCGTGACCTGCTTGCGTTGATCCAGGGCGAAGATATCGATATCCTGGAGGCGTCGCTAATTGATGAGGCGCGCGAGACCATCGAATTTGTTGCCGCCGATCTGCCCGCTTTTGGGTTCAAGACCTTCTGGGTCTATCCGCGAGGATTGCAAAATGATCGCCCGGAAGCCTCAACTTCTTTAATGGTGTCACAACAGCAAGCATGCATCGAAAATGAATTCTACAACGTTGTAGCTAGTAGGGACAATGGAACACTCACCATCACGGATAAACAGACCGGCGCAGTCTTTGCAGGACTCAACCGCTTTGTAGATGGCGGTGACGTAGGTGACCTGTACAATTACAGCCCGCCCGCGCAAGATTTGTTGATTAGCGAGCCCATCGATCCGCCTGAGATTGATGTAATCAACAGCGGGGGGATGCAGGCGACGCTGCGCATCCGGGGAACGTGGCTGCTACCGGCCTCCTGCTCTCCTGATCGCAGCGAGCGCAGTTCCAACATGATCGAGTGTCCCATCGTCAGCGAAGTATCCCTGATTGCAGGTGTGCGACGTATTGCTATTCATACTCGTATTGATAATAGGGCGAGAGATCACCGTTTACGTGTGGTCTTTCCTGTATCATATACAGTAGAGCATGTTGCTGCGGAAAGTACTTTTGAGGTTCGTATGAGACCTGTTGCCGCGCCTCACCCCGCCGATGTTTCGGCTTGGGCGGAAGCGCCGGTCAATACGTTCCCGCAGAAGCGCTTTGTGGATATCAGCAATGGCAAAGTCGGGCTGGGTATACTCAATCGCGGCCTGCCGGAATACGAGGTCTTGCAGCAAGGCCCAGGCGTCGAACCGGGAGGGATGGCAGTAGCTGTTACCCTTTTGCGCTGTGTGGAGTGGCTTTCTCGCGGTGATCTATCTACACGCCATGGGCATGCTGGTCCGGCGGAATTTACGCCGGAGGCTCAATGCCTTGGCGAGCAGGCATTCGACTACGCGCTCGTGCCTCATGGTGGTGATTGGGAAGCGGAGGAGGCGCTTGTGCTGCGTGAGGCGCAGGCTTTCAATATACCAGTTTGGGCCAGCGTGACAGGACAGCACGAGGGGGCGCTGAGTTCCCGAACCGCGCAGATCGAGGTTGAACCGCGTGAACTGGTTGTGAGCGCGATCAAGCGCAGCAACGATGGAGAAGGCACAATTGTGCGCGTATATAATCCTCTCGGCCATGCTGTAGAGGGCAGAATTCTACCTGAGTTTGCCTGCACGCGCGCGTTTGTGACAAACTTACGGGAGGAACGACGGGGGCAAATCTTCTGGGGCGGCCAGGATGACGGCGCGGGGCATCCCGGGGAAGCACTACATCTAGGCCTACGTGCGGGGGAGATAGTAACCATACTGTTTCAATAGTTGTCGTACCTCTAAGTCCTATTCTGTTGTCTTTGTATCTCTGTTACACGTTGTATTCTTATGATGAATGTAGGGGCGCACGCAGGCATACCATGCGCCCGAAAACTCACTATTATACCTATTGCGGGCGCTCATACCATGCGCTCTAACTCCTATCGTCTTATGCGTGGGGGCCAGAAGTATCGCGCCCCTGGTTGGTCAGGCGTATAGGAGTCAAGGTTATTCTGAAAGGGACGGTAATCCTGTGATTGCGGATTTTGTTCAGGTTCTTTCCAAAACACAACCATTATCTCTACTGGCCGGGTCTCCGACTCCAACTCTGACGCCAACAGTGGTAACCGGGCCGACAACATCGAGTTCAAGCAGCCTGCTAGATACATTAAATAAGGTGCTGGGTATCGTTATTGGTTTCCTGGTCGCATTTATTGTCATCTTCTGGATCAGCTTGATCGTCTGGACGTTCCGCGATATTCGCTCGCGCTCGCAGGACTTCCTGACCCAGATACTGGCAACCCTACTGGTTGCTTTCTTCTTCATCGGAGGGCTCTTCATCTACATGATCTTGCGCCCGCGGCAGACCCTGGCGGAGATTTACGAACGCCAGTTGGAAGAAGAGTCGTTACTGGCCGAGATGACTGAGCGCCAGACCTGCAATAACTGCCACGCGCGCGTTGAGTCGGATTTCCAGATCTGCCCCTCGTGTGGCCAGAAGCTCAAGCGCCCCTGTCCTAAGTGTGAGCGCCTGCTCGAACTGCGCTGGGCATTTTGTCCTTACTGCGCTACAAATCTGGCCGGGCCTATGCAAAATATGCCCGGAATGCCCGTCATGCAAGGGATGCAGAGCACTCCAGGCATGCCTATGAGCGGCCAGTTAGGCAACCGCTACTGAAACTCGACGCCGCAAGATATTCCGGCCTCGCGGTAAGGAAAAACCCTGTTGCGAGGCCGGAATATCTTGCGATGACCCCCCACCAAAAGGCCCCCTGATTTTGCTTGTCGAGCGGATTGTGGTATAATAGGGAGGTGAAAAAATATGGCTCTCTGCCATGTTTTCTCCACTCTATGAGAATACCAATTCAGGGTGTTGAGGCATTTTCTACGAGAAACAGGTAGACCACCAGGCCACCAATGATGTCTCATGCACCAGAATTATCATCTCCGCATACACGCTTAGATATGGCTGACAATGTGCCAATAAAAGGTGTATACTATAGAAAATATGTACAAGAAGGCGCTTATTCTCATCTTGCCCACCACCTGGGAGCAGGTAATTGGGCAGGGGAGAGCGGCGCCATGTTTCCGATAATGCAATACCGGGCGAATTACACGTAGGGCTAGATTTATCGCGCCCCCGTGTCACTTCCCACATATACAAGGGACGTATCAAGGCTATGGCAAAGACGAAAGAATCCATCATGGCAGAGCAGATAGACGAGAATAAGAATGCTCTTAGTAGCTATCCCGAACAAAAAACTGGGAATGGCGATGGGAAAGTAAACGGCAATGGTAATGGTGGATATAGCGAACAAAACATTCAAATTCTTGAAGGCCTGGAAGCCGTACGCGTGCGCCCCGGCATGTATATTGGAGCGACCGACCAGCGCGGCCTGCACCACCTCATCTACGAGGTTGTTGATAATAGCATCGACGAGGTCATGGCGGGCTCTGCCGATACCGTAAAGGTCACCATCCACCCCGATAGCTCGGTGACGATTGAGGACAATGGCCGCGGTATCCCCGTCGAAGAACACCACCAGCGCCCCGGCCTCTCCACGCTCGAAGTCGTCATGACCATTCTGCATGCTGGCGGCAAATTCGGCGGGGGCGGCTACCAGATCAGTAGCGGCCTGCATGGTGTCGGCGTTTCCGTCGTCAACGCGCTTTCCGAATGGTGTCAGGTGGATGTCAAGCGCGACGGCATCCTGTATCGCCAGCGCTACGAACGCGGTGTAGCCGTCACGCCACTGGTGGAAGTGGACCTTGTTGAAGAGGATGATACGGGCACTATCACCTCCTTCCTGCCCGATTTGACGGTCATGGAGACCCGCGACTATAACTTCGACATCCTGGCGCAGCGCTTCCGCGAAATGGCCTACCTGAATCGTGGTATGACCATCTCTCTCAAAGACGAGCGCACCGAGCGCGAGGTGACCTTCTACTTCGAAGGTGGCCTTGTCTCGTTCGTGCGCTACCTGAACAAGGATCGCGGGCGCATCATGGCCCGGCCCGTCAGCACCATTCGCGAAATTGACGGCGTCAAGGTTGAACTGGCCGTGCAGTACAACGACGGCTGGAACCCCACCGAATTTTCCTTCGCCAACGGCATCAACACCGTCGATGGCGGTATGCACATCACCGGATTCCGCAGCGCCCTCACGCGCACGCTCAATGACTACGCGCGCAAGGTGAATTTGCTCAAAGAAAAAGATAGCAACCTGACCGGTGACGATGTGCGGCAGGGCCTGACGGCGGTCGTCAGCGTCAAGGTTCCCAACCCGCAATTTGAGGCGCAGACCAAAGCCAAGCTGAACAATGCCGAAGTACGTCCTATCGTCGAAACGGTGACGACAGAAATGCTCACCAAATACCTGGAGGAGACGCCCAGCGAAGCCAAGGCCATCATCGAGAAGTGCTTGCTATCCGCGCGCGCCCGCGAAGCTGCCCGTGCCGCCCGCGACCTGATCCAGCGCAAGAACGCTCTGGACACCACGCTGCCCGGCAAACTGGCCGATTGTTCCGAAAAACACGCCGACCGCTGCGAACTGTACCTCGTGGAAGGAGACAGCGCCGGTGGTAGTGCAAAATCTGGCCGTGACCGCCACTTCCAGGCCATCCTGCCGCTGCGTGGAAAGATTCTCAACGTCGAACGCGCACGACTCGACAAGATGCTGGCTAACGAAGAGGTGAAGAATATCATCACCGCTATCGGTGTAGGCATTGGTGAACACTTCAACAAGTCCAAGCTCCGCTATGGGCGCATCGTTATCATGTGCGACGCCGATGTTGATGGCGCGCACATTCGCACGCTGCTACTGACCTTCTTCTTCCGCTATATGGAGCCGCTGATCACCGACGGGCACCTCTATATTGCGCAGCCGCCGCTCTATCACATCAAAACCGGCAAAAACGTCCAGTTCGTCTACAGTGATGAGGAACGCGACCGCCTGATCGAAGAATACAAGGCCGCGCACAACGGCAAAGAACCCGAAGTCGGTCGCTACAAAGGCCTCGGCGAAATGAACCCCGAAACTCTCTGGGAGACCACCATGGATCCGGCCCGCCGCACGATCCTGAAGGTCAGCATCGAAGAGGCCGTGGAGGCCGACAAGGTCTTCAACATGCTGATGGGCGACGAGGTTGCGCCGCGCAAGCGGTTTATTGAGAGTCATGCGAAGAGCGCGAAGCTGGACGTGTAGGAGTTATTGGATTGCTTGCTTATTGCCACAAATAGTTGGCAGGGCTAAATCGATTGGACATTGCCGCATGCCAACGTTGGTTGCACGAAAGCTCGTAAAGATCAAAAATTGCCCTGCTCTCTATTTCTGTGGCAGGATCGCGAGATCCCAGGCTTTGATGGCATTTTCTCGCAGCACAAACTTCTGCACCTTCCCGCTCCCGGTCAAAGGATAAGAGGTCACAAATTGGAAGTAGCGCGGGATCTTCTGGTGACTGATCTTTCCCTTACAGTAGGTGCGCAACTCTCGTTCACTCAGTTGCTCTCCTTGTTTCGGGATGATAACGGCGAGCAACTCTTCACCAAAAAAGGCATCCGGCACGCCCACGACCTGGACGTCGGCCACCTTGGGGTGGCGAATGAGGAACTCCTCAATCTCACGTGGAAAAAGATTCTCGCCGCCACGAATGACCATGTCCTTGAGCCGACCCACAATGTTAACGTAGCCGCGCCCGTCCATCGTTGCCAGGTCACCCGTATGTAACCAACCCTCGGCATCAATCGCCTCGGCTGCCTTTTCCGGCATCTTGTAGTAGCCAGCCATCACAAGGTAGCCCCGGCAGCAGAGTTCTCCACGCTCTCCAACAGGAAGAATGCTACCTGTTTCCGCATGGATGACCTTGACCTCAGTATGCGGGAGCGGTATGCCCACCGTCGCTGCCTTCAGTTCAAATGGATCGTCTGAGAGCGTTGTTGTAATGCCGCACGTTGCCTCAGTCTGACCAAAGCCAATAAAAACATCAGCTCCCATTTGCTTTTTGACCTGCTCCATGAGGGCAATAGGGACAGGAGCACCACCCGTACCTATCAGTTGCAGCGAAGAAAGATCATATGTACCGGCAGCAGGGTGCTGCATAATCGCTGTAATCATAGTGGGCGTTCCTGACAAAAAGGTGCAGCGTTCATGGCTGATGATGCGTAACGCTTGCAAGGGATCAAAGGCCAGAAGGGGATGAAGGGAGCAGCCAAGGCAGAGAGAGCCGAGCGTTCCCGCCACGCACCCCATGGCATGAAAGAATGGCACCAGTACCGCCATGCGGGTAGCTTGATCGGCTCCCCACCGCTTCGCAAGCAGGCGCGCATTATTGATCAGGGCATAATGTGTCAGCAGTGTGCCTTTAGGAGAGCCTGTTGTGCCGGACGTATAGATGATCATGGCTGGATCAAAAGGCATGACCGACGTTTGTCGTTCGCGCAGCGCCACGTCGCTGATCTGTTTTCCGCATGTGACCATCTCATCGAAGAGCAGCGGCCAGCCTTCCTCTTGGGATCCATTAACAGGAGGGCTACCTAACAGGCACACAGAGCGCAGCAGCGGGAGGCGCTCGCTCGTTACTTCGCCTTGTTGGTTGCCAGGAGTAATGAGCGAACGGATCGTTGCCAGGCAATCATGATCGCGTATACGGGCCATACAGAACACTGTACGGATATCCCCCTGCTTGAGGATGTACTCGACCTCACTAGCGCGCAGGACGGGATTGATCGTGACCAGAACCAGGCCAGCTTTGGCCGCAGCCATTTGCAAGAGCGACCACTGCGGCAAGTTAGCAGCCCAGACAGCGATATGATCTCCTTTGTTCAGACCCAAAGCCAGTAATCCTTTGGCGGCGGCGTTGGCCCGTTCATGATAGTCCTGGTACGTCCAGCGAATGTCGAGGGCCGTACCGAACTCAGGATAACACGAGTACACCAGAGCTTCCCGGTCGGGAAAAGCTTCAGCTTGATGGTCTAAAAGATCACCAATGGTGATATCAAGGAGTTCTATCCCCTCGCTTTCGGCCTGCCAATAGGACAGGCCATTGTTGGTCATTCCCATATTCATCCTCCTGTCATGACTACTTTTCTGTGCCTGCTCCGTACTCACAATGAGCGGATCTTCTCTGGTACAGAGGACACCGTCTGCCGCTGTTTTTCATGCTCTCCCGTAGAGGAGGCGATAGTATCTCCTGATACTTCTGGTGAAGCACTCGTTCCTGCCTGCTCGCTCTGACGAGGTGCCCTTTTGAAAAGTACTTTCGTCAGTATACGCGGGCTAAACAGTGCCGTTGGAGGCTTGATTGCCTGCAAAACTTGATAGAGGAGTAACGTTACCCGCGGGTCGAACGTTGAGAGTTCGTGAACGCGACGTGCATAGCGGTTCAGGAGGTTGACGCCGAGGGGTCTGTTCCCTTGCGTCTCAGGATGACGGAAATCTTCGCTCGCCGCTAGCAGCCAGAAGGTATCTACAATCTTCGTGATCTTCTTCTGGAAACGGCGCGAGAAACCGGTGATATCTCCACGTGGATGACGCTCTCGTTGCCGGTACAGCAGAGTATTGAGCGTTTCTGCTTCCAGGGCCGCTGCCGTCATACCCTGTCCGTAGACAGGATTGAAGCTGCACACGGCATCGCCCAAGGCCACGAAACCCTCTGGGAAGCGAGCGAGACGTTCATAGTGACGTCGACGATTGGCAGGAAACTTATGAATGGCAATCGGCGTCAATGGCTCGGCATCTTGAATCGCCTCATAGAGGTCAGGTTGCGGCAAGCTACGAGCAAAGGCGAGAAAGCCAGCCTCATCGTCGGGTGGATAGTCCCGTATCCAGCCGATCATTGTCACGATCCAGCGATTCCCTTCGATAGGAGCGAGAACGCCAGCCCGTTTCCCGGCGGGAGGAGTCGAGTAGACAGCCAGAACGTTGTGGTCAAAGTTATTGTACTCAGGGCGCCGGTAGATACGTGTTGCATAGCCGACATCGACCTTGATTGTGTTTTCCTCTACTGTATCATAGCCAAGAGCGGCCAGCCACTGAGGGGTCTGCGAGCCGCGTCCGCTGGCGTCCACGATGAGATCGGCGGAAAGTACTTCTTCGTGCGGCTCACCCTGGCGATGACGTATCTGAACTCCAGTAATCTGTGTTGCATCATCAGTGGCACAGAGCTTGACCACATCGCAGGCATCGAGAAAGCGCACATTGCTTCTCGCCGCTACCCGCTCACGCACATGTCCTTCCAGCAGGGGGCGGCTCTGACTGTAGAATGTGATGCCGCTTCTGAAGCGAGGTTTCCACGCGCCAAAATTATACCAGTGGAAGTCGGCCACTGTATCAATGGCGATGCTTCCATCTTGAAGAAGTGCGGGAAAGAGGTCTGGAAAGAGGTCCTGCAGAATAGATGCACCCCTGTGCAGCAATATATGAACATGCCGACCTTGTGGCACACCCTTGCGAGCCTGCACCTCCTGTGGAAGCTGATCGCGCTCGATTACCGTTACCTGCTCGAAATGCTCGGATAGGACGCGACTGGCCAGGAGCCCTGCCATACTGGCGCCGATAACCACGGCATGCTGGCCGCCGAAGCCGCTTCGTGATGATTGCTGGTTACTCATGAGTTTCTCCCTTCATTTGTGCTATGTTTTAACATCTTGTCTATCTTCTGGCTCATCCATTGAGCCGCCTGGAAGTCGGCAATGAATACCTTTCATAGAGCTTTTTCACACACATTTTCATGTGGAATTATGTAGATGAACTGATCCACCTCTTTAAAGAGGCCTCATGGTTCTCGCGTACCAGAACCATTGCTCATAGTCTACCTGATGGAGGACAGTAACGCATCCGTAAAAATAAAGGATTTTCTGTGTGAGGTACAACAGGTTCGGTTCGAAAATCACCCTATAGAATTACAGGGAGGCAGAGCAATTCTATGTGCCTTGCAGGCATATAAAGCAGCCTGGCAGTGAGTGAGGAGAGATAATACTCACTATCTCTCCTCACTCACTGCCAGGCTCACAAGCCCGTCCTTCACCCCATTTAGGGAAAGACACGACCAATCTTGTTCGCGGTCAACTCGGTGAACCAGAGGTTGCCATCAGAGCCGCCTGTGATTTCAAAAGGCCCACTCGTGGAGTTGGGGAAGGTAAACTCGGTGACCTGACCACTCGGAGTGATGCGTCCAAGATCGTTTGTGTTGGTTTCGGCAAACCAGAGGTTGCCATCAGAGCCTACCGTAATGCCAGCCAGCTGGACTTTGCTGGTGGGTACCCGATACTCGGTGACCTGGCCGCCGGTGGTGATGCGTCCAATGTTATTCCCAAACTGCTCGGTGAACCACAGCGCACCATCAGGCCCTGGAACGATGTCATACGGAGAACTGTTGGCCGTGGGAATGGAGTACTCGGTAATCTGACCACTGGTGGTGATGCGTCCGATCTTGCTCACATTCAGCTCGGTGAACCACAAGGCTCCATCTGAACCTGCCGCGATACTCCACGGACCACTGAAGGCGTTGGGGAGGGCGTACTCGGTGATTTTGCCACTGATGGTGATGCGTCCGATCTTGTTAGCCCCGCCGTTGTACTCGGTGAACCAGAGGGCTCCATCTGGGCCGGTCGTGATACCTTCAGCTCCACTTGCGGCGGTAGGGAGCTTGAACTGGGTAATCGTACCGCTGGTGGTGATGCGTCCAATCTTGTTCGCATTCGACTCGGTGAACCAGAGGGCCTTGTCGGGACCAGCGGTGATGTACCAGGTGCCACTGTTGGCCGTCGGTATCTTGAACTGCGTGATCTTGCCAGTAGGGGTAATGCGCCCGATCCTGTTCCCTTTCGACTCGGCGAACCAGAGGTTGCCATCGGGACCCCTGGTGATGCCTACCGGCGCGCTATTGGCGGTTTTGATAGTGAACTGATTGAACTGATTGAACATGGTATTGGCGAGGCCGATCTGACTCGCTCGAAACTCCGTGAACCAGAGGTGGTTGTCTGATCCGAGGGTGATATTCGTTGGCTGGCTGGTAGCACCACTCGGAACGGCATACTGGGTGAGGTTGCCAGCGAGAGTGAGGCGTCCGATGTATCCGCTCTGCTCGGCGAACCAGAAGTCACCGTCAGCGCCAACCGTGATGCCAACCGGACTGCCGTTGACAGCGTATGTCTTGAGAAATTGACCGGAAGGGTTCAAGGACTGCACCTGGCCCGCGTCGGCCTCAGTAAACCAGAGGTTGCCATCAGGGCCGGTAATGATGCTCGCAGGTCCACTATCGGCTGTAGGAACCGCGTACTCGGTGATCTGACCACCAGTGAGATGCCCGATGGCATTGCCGGTATCCTCGGTAAACCAGATACTGCCATCCGTACTCGCCGTGATGCCACCTGGTGAACTGCCAGGAGTAGCCTGGAACTCATAGAGGAAGTTGCCATTGGTATCGATGGCTCCTACCCGGCTCGTGTTGGTCTCGGTAAACCAGAGAGCGCCATCGTAGCCAGCCGTGATTTCCTCCGGAATGCTGTTCGGAGTGGGCAACGGATACTCGGTGATCTGGCCACCGGTGGTGATCCGTCCGATCTTGTTGCCGCTGGTCTCGGTGAACCACAGGTTGTTATCAGGACCAACCGTGATGCCTTGTGGATTGCCGCCATTGGGCAGCGGGTACTCGGTGAACTGGCCGGTGGTAGAGATGCGTGCGATCTTGTTACCCTCAATCTCGGTAAACCAGCTGGCTCCATCGGGTCCTCTGACGATATCGCCAGGGAAACTGTCGGCAGTGGGAATTTTGAATTCACTGATCGGGCCGGATGCTGCCTGGGCAATGGAACCGTGCAGGCCCAGCACTCCAAGCAGTGCAACGACAATGAAACTTAGCTTGATGAACTGCATACAAAAATGAGATACTCGCATTGTGTTTTCCTTTCTGAATCTTTTGAAGCTTCGCTCAAAAATTCTTTCAGTAGAGAGACTTTTATTTTCACTGCAAAGAAGTCGCCTCGCGATTCTCTCAGTGAGAACCACTGCCCATAGTTTACCTGGAGGCGGTCCATAGTACATCTGTAAAAGTAGAGGATTTTTGCGTGAGGTATATGGGTTCAGTTCGAGAATCCCCCTGTAGAATTAGAGGGAAGCATGATTTTCCCTCGTGCCTTGTAGGAGTGTGGAAAATGTCAGAGGGGTAGTAAAGGAAGAGAAGTCAGGCGCTAGAGGAGATGCTGCTCGATAGCAGCGCGAGTAGCAGCGGTGCGTGAAGAGACGCTCAATTTGCCACAAATAGACCTTACATACCAACTGACGGTGCCAGAACTCAGGACCAGCTTTTGGGCTATCTGCGCATCGGTCAGTCCCTCTGCCACTAAGCGCAACACCTCTGTCTCGCGGCGCGTCAATTGATTGGGGAAGCGCGTCTTTCCATGGGTACTCGCCGGTGCAGTAGCCACCTGCCTGGTGAAGGAAACTGGCTCCTGGGCGGTCAGTGCTTGTTGTGGTGACATGGTCCGCCCCTCTTCCAACGCCGCGGTAAAGGCTTTTTCTCCCAGGATAGCGCGTGCCGTGGTTTGTGCCTGCTCGTCACGGGCATGCATCGCCTGGGGTAGCGACGCGTTCTGGTGCTGATGCATTGTTTGGGCAGCTCCCCATAGGCGTGCCGCCCAGACAGGCTGTCCTTGCGCAGTTACCACAATTGCTAATGCCTCCAGGCACGAGGCAATTAACCCACGATGTTCTAACGGAATGGCAATGGTCAAGCCTTCCTCATAGAGGGTGTGGGCCTGCGCATAATCCTCCTGCAATGCCATCACACTTGCCAGGAAGAAGAACGAGCGGGCGACACTTTGTCGATGTCCCACCTCCTGGTTGATTCGCAGGCTCTCGGTAAAGTGATCGCTGGCACTGGCCGCGTCCCCTTGCTCAAAAGCTACTTGTCCCAGGAGGCTGTGCGCATAGGCCAGTCCGCCCTTGCTGTCCGCCTTCCGGCACAGGGCCAGGCCCTCCTCTAATAAGGGCCGTGCTCGCGTATACTCTCCCTGGATAATCAGGTCGTGTGCCATGTAAAGCAACGGCCATGCGATATCTCCTGGGTAGCCCAGCCTCCTCAGGAGCACCAGGCTCTCCTCAAAGAGTTGAGAGGCTCTGGCATACTCATGCTGGAAAGAGGCTGCACGCGCCAGGACAATGAGGAAGTACGCGGCCCACCAGGGGTGGCCTTCCCTTCTGAGGAGAGCGAGAGATTCCTCAGCCAGGGTGAGGATGTGCGCAGACTGGCGATGATGCAAGGCGACTCCTATCTGAACAGCGAGGACATGGACGATCCCTTTCTGATCTGCGAGCTGCTGGAAGAGGGTGAGAGCCTCTCCACAGAGTTGTTCTGCCCGCACATAATCGCCCTGATATGAGGCGAGCAGAGCCGTTGCGGAGAGCGCTTTCGCCCGCACAGATGCCTCACTCTTCTCTGAGGCCCCTAAGACACGCTCAAGGAAGGTACGCCCTTCAT
This sequence comes from Ktedonobacteraceae bacterium, assembly GCA_035294305.1. GTDB lineage: Bacteria > Chloroflexota > Ktedonobacteria > Ktedonobacterales > Ktedonobacteraceae > DASRBN01. Next base: position 61,970 of record DATGLD010000043.1, read on the forward strand.
GCAGGCGCCCTCGCACACTCCAGAATCTCCACAATGCCCAACCTAAACGCGCCGCCGTCTCAATGCCATTTTCTGCCCACTCACCTTGGTATTCCAGGGTCCATTGCAGGGCGGCTCGCAGATTCTCCTGCTCTCGTTCTATTATCTCGAACCAGTTGCCTGCCTCGGGGCTGAATTGATACAGTGCGGCCTCCTCCGCTAACTGCAAGTAATAGGCCGCGTGTGCTTGCCGCGTCACTTCCAGCTCTCCCTGCTCCTGTAGGCATGCCAGGCCATACTCACGGACCGTCTCGAGCATGAGCAGGCGCGGCTCCTCGGCCTCCATCTCCGTTTGCTGCAACAGGCTCTTGTCGAGCAATGATACCACCCCGTCCAACACCTCCATCCTCTGATGGCTGGCTGTAGCGTCTGCAAAAGATGTAGAGCGCACCCTTTGTGCTACAGCTTCTGCAGCCTGCAAACTGCAACCCCCTACAAAGATCGAGAGCAAACGGAAGAGGTGTTGCTCCTGGGTGGTAAGCAGGTCGTAGCTCCATTGCAACGTGTTGTGCAACGTTTGCTGCCGTGCCGGCAGGTCTTGCTTCCCGCCGGTCAGCACCTGGAGCCGGGACTCGAGGCGCTTAAGTAGGTCGTGGGGAGGAAGCAATTTAATGCGAGCTGCGGCCAGTTCGACGGCCAGGGGCAAGCCTTCGAGACGAGCACAGATAGCCGCAATGGTGCGGGCATTGGCAGCAGTCAACTGAAAGTCAGATCGAATAGCTTGCGCCCTCTGCAAGAAGAGGCTCACCGTTGAAATCTGTGCCAGGTCCTCGTTCGTGGGAAGCTGCCGGAGATCAGGCACGGCCAGGGGAGAGACCATGAACTCGTATTCACCCTGAATACGTAAGGCCGCCCGACTGGTCACAAGCACGTGCAACTGAGGACAGGATGCTAACAGGCCGGCCACTTGTGGAGCCGCCGCCACCACCTGCTCGAAGTTGTCGAGGAGCAGCAGCAGATGCTGGTCGCGCAGATATGCTCGCATTTGCTCGAGTAAGGGGCGATCTCCAGCTTCCCAGAGCCCTAACGTCTGAGCAATGGTCGCCATAACCAGGCTGGGGTCACTGACCGGGGCCAGGGAGACGAAGCAGACGCCATGGGCAAAGTGATCGAGCAACTCGCCAGCTACCGCCCAACCTAAGCGTGTTTTGCCAACGCCGCCCGGACCCAGAAGCGTCACGAAGCGCACTTCTGGGTCTTGTAGGAGACTACATACCGCCATTACCTCGCGCTTCCGGCCAATGAGTGGGGTAAGGGGAGTCGTCAGGGTATAGGCGAGCAAGGGATCGCGGCGTGCCTGGCCAGTACGTAAAGCGCTGATAGGGTCCTGGATAGTCGCTGCTCCTTTTCGTGTTTTCCTTACAAGTATCGGGGTACAGTAAAGAACTGTTACTGGCTAGTATATCATATACTTAAGGCGAGCCGCAGTAACTTCGACAATAGCAAGATAGCAATCTCACTTCACATTCCCTCGTTTCACAAGCATCTCTCGCCCCTTTCATGCAGCTAAGCCACTTCAACTGAGCCGACGGACTTCTGGGGAATCACCAGGCAAACATCACTTGCAATTCACAAGTAAAAATGATATACTTTACCGAAACTAACAAGCAAATTTGGAAAGAGTTACGTGGGAGTTTTGCAGCATGTTTTCCTGGATGGCCGTCACCTTCCAGAGAAAGTGAATGAGGCGAGAGTATGAAGCATACACATCAGAAACGCTCGGCCTGTCCGATCAACTTTGCTTTAGAGACGTTTGGCGATCCTTGGTCGCTGTTAATAATTCGCGATATCGTCTACTTTGGCAAGAAAACCTATGGGGAGTTTCTGGCCTCGGAAGAAGGGATGGCGACCAATATCCTTGCCAGCCGTCTCGCTCACCTGGAACAACAGGGCATTCTGGTGAAAAAACCGTCTGAGAAAGATAAGCGCAAAGATGAGTATGTGCTGACGGAAAAAGGACTCGATCTCATCCCCGTCCTTGTGGAGATGGCGAACTGGAGTGCCGAACATGATCCACATACCGGCGCCCCTCCCGCCTGGATTGCCCTGATGAAGGCCGACAGGGAGAACATGATCCAGCGCATTCGTGAAACGGTGCAAAGCGGCGGCTCTGTCTTTGTCGGCGAGAAGAGTCTTCTAAGTCAACTTGTCTAGGGCGAGCGCAAGGATCTGAACTGTTTAGATTCTTTGGAAGCGGCCTCGTTCGGTAAGGGTAGGGCGGGGGAGCTTGCTCCGCCCTGGGGTGGTGGTGGAACCAGGCTCGGATGGCTCCGAATCCTGCCCTTCCCGTCCCCAGGGCGGAGCAAGCTCCCCCGCCCTGACACTTTTTGTGGCGAGCAAGCGAGTGCTGTCCCGGCAAGGGCGACCACCAGGGTCCGCGCCACTCATCCCAACCGCCCCCGCCCCTACAATGACCACGGGCCGGTGCAGGGGCGTGGTCATTGTAGGGGCGGGGGAAGAGCGGCGGTGGGGTGGGGACCCTGGTGGTCGCCCTCAGGGGATGCTCCACTCCTGCCCTCACGGGAAAAAGTGTCAGGGAGTGAGGGAGCAAGCTCCCCCGCCCCTACTGGTGTCCCCTCGATTACCGAAAACCTACACGTACTCTGATAATTTCCGGTTTTGTGAATGTCAGGAAGAAGATATATGTAGATGATACTTGCAAATCGCAAGTTATTTACGGAAAAGGAAAGTGTACAACCGGCGTCAAGTGTGGAAGAGGGTAGGCGTATAAGGGTGTTGTCGCTTCCTTTTGCAAGACCGGAAAGGATGAAACACATGGCTACGAGGCTCCTCGATCATGATACCGTTCCCCTCTCTCTGCTAGACGAATTGGGAATAAGATCCGACCTGGCTTCTCCTGTGAAACAATCGCGGTCAATCACCGCTGCCCTGATGTTCTTGATTGGATGCGTCATGCTAATGATGACCGGCTTTGCCGTGATCATTCCTGTCTTCCCACAGCGCTTGCAAGCACTGGGACTGGGTTCCGAAATGCTGGCCTTGATGGAAGGGGCCTTTGGCCTGGGGATGTTCCTCTTCAGCACGCCGATGGGAACATGGTCCGGTCGTATTGGCCGCAAGCCGATCCTCTTCATCTCCCTGGCCGGTTTTATCGTCACCAACCTGCTGCTCGCTTTTGTGAATGTGCCGCTGCTGTTCATTCCCATACGCTTTGTCGAGGGTATGTTGCTTTCTGGCTTGATACCTGCCGCGATGTCGATGGTGGGCGATACAATTCCGCTTGCCAAACAGGGACGCTGGATAGGCTTTCTCACGACGGCTCAGGCAGTTGGATTTGCGCTGGGCCCTGGCATTGGCGGCTTCCTGTATCAAACGCTGGGCTTCAGGAGTCCATTCCTGCTCTCTGCCGGTATCGCCCTGGCAGCATCCCTGCTGGCAATCTTCATGGTGCCAGAAAGCTTGCCGGAACGTGTGCGGATCGAGGCGAACCTGCGGCAAATCAGGCGCAAGGCAAAAGCGCAAAAGGCGAAGGAATGGCGTATGGCTCGCCTGATCTGGCTTGTAGCTCCATTCCTGGTGATCGATTTCGGGATGATCTTCACCTACCCGTTCGTGTTCCCGCAGTTTCCTTTCTTTTTCGGAAAGGTGCTGCACTACAGCCCGGCGCAATACGGCTTCTTATTCAGCGTCTATGGCATGGCGTTGGCCATCTTCCCCCTCTTGCTGGGAAGGCTCTCAGAGACCCTGCCAAAGAAGCCGCTCATCGTCACCGGCAGCCTGCTCTTCAGCGCCTTGCTGGTGTTCATGTTAGCGGCTCCCCACTATCCACTTTTGATAGCGGGCGCGGCGCTGGCGGGACTGGGTAGCGCCTTCGTCGAGCCGGCCATGGGCAGCATCTACCTGAGCGCCACTACAGACGAGAATCGCGGCCAGATCATGGGCATACGTGGCTCGGCCATCTCGCTCGCCGTCATGCTTGGCCCGCTAACTCAGGCGCTGGTTGGCCTCTGGATTACACCGCAGATCACCTTTGCTACCGGTATTGCTTTATCGCTAGTGATGGCTCTGGTAGCCTTCCTTCTGTTGAAGAATCCTCGACGGGCAGAACGTGAGTGAGGGGGAGATACCCCGCTGACGAGATTTCCTCCCTGGCGCACATCTCACAATAGATGTGCGCCAGTTTATCTGTGTTTGTCACAAAACGAATAGCTTTGCCGGCTCGAGCAGATCAATGACTTATACAATCAGGGCTGTAGACAAAGAAGAATGATAAGATGTACCAGGGGAGTACTGAAAAAAGGAAGATAAGCCAATAGATTGGAGGCTTCTTTACCTGGCCAAGTTCTAGCTTTTCGGCGAGCAGCCAACCAAAAAGCAATAACACCGGCGAAAAAAAGACGACCAGTAGCGATATATCAGATAACTGAATAGTCTCGGGAAGCGGAATGAAGAATAATTGATGGCAGGTTGACGTCAGTTGACCTGCCGCCGCAAATTGCAGCACGAACAATCCTGTTGGAACAGCAATCAGTAAATCACGCCAATTCAGGAGCCAATCCAGTGTATCGTCGGCACCATCTTTGTTGGTCAGGCCTTCTTTTTTAGCGATGTGGTGCGTTCTTTCATGAAGCAAAATAGGTAAGAAGATGGTGAGGAAAATCCCAATTATCAAAGGCATACCTTTTAAGATATTTTGTGCTAAAGTGCCCTGCATTTATAACTCTTCTCTTATCTTACATCGAGAATAATCTTAGCTGTGTGAGGACAGCCCTTACATTCATCAATCAGGACATCATCCCCATGGCGGAAAGTACATTCAATTGTGATATTATTGTCTGGATCTGTTCCTGTATACTTCACTTTGAAAGTGATAGATTTGGTACCAAAAGGATTGATCATATCATTCTTTTTTGTAATTTTAGCAGGGAGAAAATTTGAATTTTTCATGACCTCAGCAAATTCGATCTCTTGAGCATGCTGGCCGCCGACAGTCAACGTCAGGATATAATCTATAGCATTACCGCTTCCTCTCAATCCCTTGATTGTACACTCAATATCACCACCGCCTGAGGTAATTTCGCAAGTAGATGCTTTGTAGACTAAACTTTGTAAATCGAACCAGGAGGTGCATCCTTTGGTTCCTGCTTGTGTTTGACATTTTGGGCTACCTGGCATGATGACTCCTCCTCGAAAAAATAAATCACGCTATCATTCCTATAAGGCTCCTGAAAAGCTAGAAGTTCAAGCTCTATGCAAAAGCGTTTGCCTCGCTATCTAAAGCCGCCATAGTACCGGCAAATTCGTCGAAGATTATATCCGCGAGTTTGAAAAGCTTATCAACCCTTTCGATCTCTGTCTCTTTCTCCAGCGCCTCTTCGTGCGCGACTACAAACCTTGCCTGGCCCGATTGTGGACAGATATAAAGTCGGGAAATCTCGAAAGGACCCTTGATGTCTGAGTAAAAAGTAAGGCTTAAATAGTCCCACTCATCTTCGCGAAATCTATTGAGAAGTAACTCTTTTAGTAGCACCGCTTCAATAGAGGTGATATATACATTATCACCGCTTTGTTTATGATGGACGCTAATACTGCGGACGGGCAACTCGCGGTGGGTTTTTGAGAAGTTCATTAAGTTTGTAATGGCTGCATCCTGGTATATGTTTAAGAGCAGAGAAAGCAGAGATTCGATGGCCTGAGGGGTCTGGGATATTACCGTAAAAATGGTATAGACCGTAGAATGCGTGATACGAAGATAACTCGGAGCAATCTGTGTCATTAGTTCTATAGAGTGCCATCCTTTATCCTGACTGTAGGCACTGAGACGGGTATCTTCCGCACGAAGAACTTCTATCGTTGTCCAGACCTTCCATATGGTTTCTGCTGCTTCGAGTTTTTCGATATCCGGTACCAGGGATCTCCAGAGATCAATATCATTGCCAATTTCATGATCGATAGGGCAAGTCGCTCTTTGAATTACATATACCATATATCTCTCTCGCTATCTCTATTGCCTTGCTCCCGGTCTGAGATGTTTGTCACAAAATTAGTCAAACCATCAATCCGCTTGCTTAGTATAGTCATAGTATCGCTGGTTGTCAACAATTTAGAAAAATAGTTCCAACCAGGCGGCAGCTATTCTTGTAGAGGCAGAGCAAATGAGTTTCGTTGCGGAGAGACAAAACGCCCCAGAATCTGAGACCCTATGATGCGATGATCGTGACCACGCGCGGTGACAATATAGATGATCTTGCCAGCATCCAGGTCGGCATAGTGTGTAGCGCTGTCCCGCTCTTCCTGGAGCTTTGAAAGGTCTCCCTGGAAAAGAATCATGCGCACGGTCCCTTCGCGCGCGCAGCACTCGTCGCGGACGAATTGCACGCGATCACCGTCCGAATATTCAGGAACGGGCAGCAACTGTGGGTTGAAGCCGGCAGGCCACTGTCCCACTCGTTGCCCATGGCGGAAATCGACGGGTTCCCAATCGCCAATCCTGTTGTTCCATACCGGTACGAAAACATCTCTTTCAGTCATGCTTCGCTCTTTTCAATCGTTCAAACCTTTGTTTTACCAGGTACCAGATAAATTGTAGAGAAACAGGCTGGGCGTGTCAAGCAAAACCAGACGATTCCCAGGGCTATTTAAAAGTCCTAAAAGGAAGAAAAGTAGGTCATTCCTTGCTAGAATGAGGGAAATCTCATCAACTCAGAAAGCGAGGAATGACTGGCATGAACTATATCACGTTGGCAGAAGCGATGGAACAGATCGGATGG
>DATGLD010000044.1:0-82372 GCA_035294305.1 Ktedonobacteraceae bacterium
CGATCAGCTCCTGTTGCCGACGGACTTGCTCCTGCAAGCGGCTATTCTCTTGTCGCAGCTGTTCTTCTTCGGGCGTCATGGCTTTACTGTAGTCGCTTTTTCGTCTTTAGACAAGCCTTCTAGGACTCCTGAATAGTTACAGCACAAGTATTTGTAGCACAATTTTTTCATCCACTGTTAATGTTTATATATCAATGCGTTGATTGATATATAGGGGTCTCTGACTCCATCTATATAAAAATTTCCGAGGTTTGCATGCAAAACGATCCAAATTCTTTGCCACCTATACCGCCTGTGCTATCAATGCGCCAGCGTCCAAACAGGACAAGGTTGGTAGGCATGGCTAATCAACATCATGATGAACAAGAGCAAGTGAACACGAATAACACACCTATTAATGACATTGCCATGCAGCCTACGGTCACCATGCAATCTGTAGCTTCGCCCGATACGCCAACATACCTGGAAAGCCAGCCCTGGAATAACCAGGGAAATCGCTATTCCGGGCCGGCACAGTGCGAGCCGCGTCCCTCGACTCCTTCCAGGCAGGAGAGCCACTCGCAATTTCAAATCCCCCAATTTCCTCGTGCTCCGCATCATCCATACGCGCATTCTGGCTTTCCAGAGGACGATATAAGCACGCAGAGCACTTTGCATCTGATGCAGCTTAGTGGCATGATGCGAGCGGTTCGCATTCCCCCGAAAGGCGCAAATGGAAATCAGGCATCCGCCACAGACCTTGAGGAGGGATACTGGCCCTATGGAATCCAGCAAACAGGGCCATTCCCGGTCGTAAACCTTTATGGAGCGGAGCCCTTTGGACGCACATTGCCACTCTCGGCTGTCGCAATGCCGGTCGCGCTACCAGAGGAGAAGCAGCAGCCAAAATGGAAGCAGCTACTCAGTGCTCCGGCTGTAAAAATTTCCCTCGGCCTGCTGGTTGGCATCGGCCTGTTGTTCCTCGTCTCGCGTTTCGTCGATTTACCGACCACCATTCAGGTGTTGAAACAAAATCTGACGACGCCGCGTGGCATCCTGTTTGCCCTGCTGTCGGGTGTTGCCTTCCTGATGGCCTTCTCTATTCGTGGCGTGCGTTGGAAGCTTTTCCTCAACCCTATCGGTAAGGTCAGCACCTTCAAAGCCATACAGCTCTTCCTGGTCGGTATCTTCCTGAACTTCCTGCTGCCAATCCGCGGCGGCGAGGTCGCCAAAAGCCTGATGCTCAAGCGCATTGCCAACATCCCGATCAGCAAATCGCTGCCGACCGTAGCCATGGATAAGGCGCTGGATCTGCTGCCCGCGCTCTTCATCATGGCAATCGTACCGTTTCTAGGCATTTCGATGGATATCAAGCTGTGGCTCGTGCTGGCGACCGTTGGCGGGCTGCTCATCTGCCTGATCTTCTTTGTAGCTCTTGCCGCCTGGAAACGCACCGCCGCGATCCACCTGCTGCAAAAAATGACGGGCCTCTTGCCTAAGGCTATCGGCAGCAAGATCGAAGGATTCGCGACCGGCTTCGTCGATTCGCTGCTCGCGGCCGCCAGCCAGCCGAAGATCTTCATTCCGGCCGTGCTGCTCACCTGTGTGGCCATCATCTTTGATGGACTCTTCGCCATGCTCGCCTTCTGGACAATTGGCTTCCAGATTCCTTTTGCGACCGCGATCTTTGGTTATACCGTCTACAACATGTTCTACATCCTGCCCACGCCCCCTGGACAGGTCGGCAGCAATGAAGCCGTTGGCCTGCTCGTCTTCGCCGGACTGCTCCACCTGCCGGCCGGCGAAGTAACGGCGATGTTTGTCTTTTCACATCCCTGGGCCGCCTTGCTGATGACCGTTTCGGGTATGCTCTGCCTTAGCGCCCTTGGTCTGAAGCTCTCCACGGCCATGAAGGTACAGACTGATGGCGAGAGTGCCCTGGCGGTACAGGGACAGGGTATGCCCGCAAAAGTGTGAAAGGCAACACCTACTGCGCCAGTATCGTATTTACCTGCTCTAACAGGCGCTGTGTGGATGCAAAGCCGTAATTGACGGCTCGCGCGTTGCCGCTGGCGTCAAGTATCACAGTGCTTGGCAGCGTCAGCACGCGGTAACGCTGCGTCAGTTCAGGTGTGCCAGGAGCGTCGATCTTCACTACAGATACGCTATCACCACATGTCTCAAGTACCCGTTGCAGAGCGGGAGCCTGTAATATATGGCACTGGTGGCAGTCATCGCTTTGAAAGGCCAGAATACGTACCTGCGCTGCGCCTGAATTCGTGCCGAAAATGCTGCTGGCTTCACGGCTGTGGCCATTTGCCATAACGTCCAATGGAGCCGCCTTCAGAGCTTGCCGGCGGCGCATCTCGACGAAGCTGCGCCCAGCCCATGTAACTATCCACAGCAGCACCACGATCAGGATAAATACAACGAGTCGCACCATAGCATCGGACATCGCTTACACTCCACGCCAATGGAAACCACCCTGGTAACGCACGTGGGGCAGCAAGCCCCATCGCCCAAGGTGATAGTAAACAAAGCAACCGGCACAGAAGCCAACCGTCAAATTGATGGCGGCCAGCACGAAAACGATAAGATCGAGCGCCCAACCGGCCACAGTTGCTGGTGTCAGGAACAGCAGAATGCTTGATGCGATGAGGAATATTGCGCCCACTCCCTGTGCGAAACGATGTGGATTCGGGTCATCCTCTACGATGCGCGGTCGCCACAGGTGCAGGGGCAATACAACGTAGCGATAGAGCAGCCGTTAAGGGCTTACCGACGGCGCAAGCGCGGAAATCGCCAGGATAAGAGCGGTGATCAACACAATGATTGGCTGGCTGAGAAGAAAGGCGAGAGCGGCAAGCACAACAGTGCCTGCCTGCGAAAACTTGCCAAGGTGCGTATCGACGCGCGGCGAAGTAGCTGGGGCAGTCAAAGGAGTTTCCATGGACGCATCTCCTTACTAAAAATATTAATGGAGCGCTGAGCGGTCGGGTTGGCACAAATACCAGGACTTAGCATAACAGTACCATATCTGGTCTATTCAAACAAGTTATTTTATCCATTCTATTCCCTTATGAAATATTGTTATTGATCTATTTCAAAGTCATTCCTGAATCTTACTTTTCAACCCGCTGACCGATTTTAACACGAGCGGCGCCAGGATCATGATCCTGGCGCCGCTCGTGTTAAAATCGGTCAGCGAAAGAGTGAATCTTTCCTTTTGCCCGCTTTCTATGGTTGCCCTTTAGCAACTGGCAGGTCCGCTGCTACATGCACATTCAGGTCAGCGCCTACGAAGTAATCGTGCCCATCCGACCCCATGATGTGCCACATGGGGTTCATAGCGGAATTTCCCCCTCCTCGCCAGTTATGGACCGGCGAAGTAAGGTAGGGAAAGTTGGGGTCGATGGGGAAAAAGATCAATTCCGGCTGTGTGCCTGCCAGCACAGTTAGGCCGCGCTGCTGTTGCAATTGCGTGATGGCTGTCGCCGCTGAGATGTAGGGAAAGGGCTGCCTCGCATGGACATCCTGAGGGGTTATTACGCCATATGAGGAGAAGCGCATCCGTCCATGCGCGCGGTCGTAGACAAAATCGAAGATGCCACAGCGCAATCCCATAGTATTGCGCACGGAGACGACCCAGTGATCGTCATCGTAATAGTCATAACCGGTATGTGCGTCGTAGGCATGCACAAGGGCCGGTGTATCGAGCGCAACATAGCCATAGTGACTCTGCATGGCTATGTAATCGGGGCTACTGGCAATCGCTGCCGTGACGCTGGCCGGCGAAGCGGACGGGACGGCAAACCAGCCGGGGTCGGCGGGGCAGGCTATCTGTCCCGCGTTGCCACACGGGCCTTTGGCATGATTCAGGGAGCCGTAACCGGTAGGTACATGCGAAACCGGCCCGCCTGATGCGCTGGCAACACGACTTCCGCGTCCAACGGTGATCAGCAGTGCAAAACCGACCACGAACAGTGTAACCATTCCAAGGGCAGCACCCAGGACGATGATTGTGCCACCTGGTTGCCTGGATTGTTCATCTTTTATCTGCCTGCTCCAATATTTCGTGACGGGATATCTTTGAGAAGTACTCTTGCGAGTGATCCGTCTTTTCGTGCGCGCCATGATTTTTTTCCTCTCTCTGCTCACCCGGTCAGAGGTACATGTATTGACTGGAGTTTCTAATAACGAAAGAACAGCGTTATCCAGCTCATCAATTATGTGGAGCTAAATGGCCATTCTGATCAATGGCGTAATCAAACGAGGTGTAATCGTTGTTGATGCGGTCCTGTTCAATGGTGACAAAGTAGGTGTTCCAGTGATAGGGAACGCCATAGCTATTGAATGGTGGGACGTAATAATGATTGGGCGTATCAGGGTCGGGATCATAACCGTTGTGCGTGTTGTAGCCCTGCCCCCACATCACGCGATTCGTTGTCCAGTCCGTCAGCGACCATACCTGATTCTCGGTCTGATTAAATGGATGGGTGCCATCCATCGACTGGTTGGCGTGGTTGAGCCAGGGGTCCCAGGTATCGATTGAACCGATCGTCGCCCCAGGATACGATGGATCGCTGCTTGCCCATACTCCATCGACGACGAAGGAGTGATAACCGCCATCGATAGTTACACTGATCGGGTCATTATGCGAGACGGTATTCTTGCCGAAGTCGGTGCCGAAGTCGTAGGTCGCTGTCGTGCTGCTGGTGCGGTAAATCCAGTTGTGGAACCAGTAGGGTTGATTCTGGGTACTGGGGGGTGTATCGTACCAGGCTCCGTAGGCAATCGAATGGGGGTCAGTCCCGCCGTCGGCAGCGATATCCGAGTAGACATAGCCTCCTGATCCATATCCCCAGGGACTGCTATACGAGTTGAGCCGGTTGTGGATGGCCTCCTGCGAATTATCCCAGCCGGGGGCTTTGCCATCATAGTAGAGCCAATCGTAGACCTGAATGGCGCGGATATTCGCTATACCGCACCAATTGCCCTGGTGCTGGTACCAATCATTGGTAGCAGTAAGCATCCAGGAGTGGTTCGAGCCGTAAAATGTGTAACTATTGGGCGTTACTTGTGCCTGAATAAGCCCACTGTTGCTTGACTGAGCATTCGCGGCCTGTATCGTCATGTTCATGCTCAATTGAAGCAACTGCGCGACCATCAGCACAAGAAAAACGCTTACCAGCCGGGAAAAAAGACGGCGTTGCATGCCTCGTCCTCCTTGGTGTTCTGTCACGAGCTCTTACAAATAGTCCAGCAATCAGCGCTACGGCGAAGCCGTAGGGGCCGATTCATTGGCCCTTGGGGTAGTTGGACTCATTTGTTCAAACTCATCCTAAAAAAGCGGTAAGTAATAGGCGGCCTGCGTGGATTTGTGGCCATACAGAGAACTGAATACGAGGACAATTCTGAAATGCTGTAGGAACAGTGCCGCTTCGGATTCTTCGCTGCGCTCAGAATATATGGCCACAGCCATGTCATTCTGAGCGCAGCGAAGAATCTCTCTTGCACCCCCCAACGGATGCAAGAGATTTCCTGAAGTATAGACGAGAATAGATTTAGTTTATTGCATACAGAGGCTAAGCGGTGGAGAGCCAGTCGTCTTGAGAGTCCTCTGGCGGAATCCAGGGCGGCAGCGGCATGAGTAGCCGGTCGGATAACGTGTTGACATACGATTCGTACATGCCGCGCATCTTAGACAATTGTTCAGCGGCTACTTCACCCTCACGCATCGGTATACCCGCCTCTTTGAGCAGCTTACGTATTTTCGCCAGGTTATACGTGCGCGTTAATCTGGTCTCATACTGGGGGGGTGGCAAGTTGAGGACCTGGCTCAGATCAACTGCCGCGTGACGGGCGATGGCAAAGGTCAGACGAGCCTGGTGCGTTGGCAAGTCATCAATGCCTACCAGTACAAGCGCGCACACATCCAGGATCACGGTGAGCGCTGCCAGCCAGGATTGGTTATCATGCTGCGAGCGAAAATAGGCCAGCGTGGGATAAGACAGGTGGCTTTCCAATAAATCGGCCCCCCAGCGTTCCCACTCGCGCAAGAACGTGTTGAGCCCATTGATGTCCCGGTCCTGCGCGTAGCGGCGCAGCATCTCTACCGCGCTCGGCGGGGAACCGGCGCGGGCGTCCAGCAGCGTGATATCGGCCTCGCGCCGCGAAAATGCCTGGTACAGCACGGGTAAATAGCCAATTACCACCGCCAGCAGGCCGAAGCCCGTGGCAGCTTCTATAACCGTCACCAGCCGCGCCAGACCGGTGCGCGGTATCACATCTCCCAACCCCAAGGTAATAAATGTCGTGCCGCTCATATACAGATCAGTAGGGAAGCCACTCGCTTCCCCTATTCCTGATACTGCCGATCCCAGTGACCATTGCAACAGGGCGTAGCCGACAATCAGACCCACCATCCATACTACCAGCAGCAGTATCAACGAAAGTGGCCCATAAAAGCTCAGGAATACTTCTCGCCGACCAGCGTTATGCATGCGCCGCGCTATCGCCGACCAGGGCTTCCAGGTAATGAGATAGATCAGCACTGTCAAGCGCAGGCGCCTCGACACGCGGCGCGGCAGAATAATCACCTCGAAGACATCCCACAAGACAAAGGAAATCAGTAGTATGGCACAGAGGCCCGCGAGGACCGCGATAGTTCTCTCCATTAGCATGATATTATTTCCTGGCAAATTGGCGCGCGCTGCCTGGCTAGCAAGCCTCATCTAGAGTCGCTAGCCCATCTCAATTGATGCTCATAGCCCACATTATACTCACGTTATCTCTCGATATGCCAGGATGATACCCTGTACTTGGTCTTTGGGATTGCTCATAGAGCAAAACCGATCACTAGCCCATCCCAGGGAGGGTATTGGGGAGTGGAGTTGCTACTGGGGGAAGTTTTATAGCAACTTGTAGAGTAGGGCAGACCGCACCCTTGTGGTTACCCACCTCCAGCGGATCCCTGTATATCCTGCAACCCGCGATCAGATCAGGCTATTTGAGTATCTCATTCAAAGTGGACCGGCGAACGCGGTATATCTCGCGTTTGCCCCGGTGAGGAAGCCTGATGGAGGGCAATGTCCCCTCTTTGATCCAGCGCCGCACCGTCGTCTGATCTACTCGCAGGATGCTGGCGACCTCCTGCACCGTCAATAATTCCTCCATTTGATCTGCCATAAAGGTGCCTCCTAAAAAAGTTAAGCAGTGACTGCAAGCCTCTTGCAGTCATGCACATAAAAAGGAGTTGAGCGAGTCTTCATGACTGAGATGTTTTTGCCGGTCCCGGTCGTCTCATAGTAATCCTGGGGGGCTGGGGTACATAAACGAATCCAAGTTGACGCAGCATCCCAGCGATATCAACCTCATTCCACTCCTCTACGATGGTTTCCTGTTCCATACGCATGATAGTAATGCCTGTCATATGTATGGGCCTGCCGGTCGGCGCGTGTCCCTCATATCCACCTAGATCAGTTCCCTGTAAGACCCAGCGCACCACCACTTTTTCCCCATCGACGACGAGATCGCTGATCGTCAGGCGGATATCAGGAAAGGTAGCGCGAACAACATTGCGCAATTGAGCCAGGGGTATACACAGCCGTTCACCACCGAGATAGACGCTGTCGGGTGAATACTCAGCACCCGTATCCCCAGTCACCTGCTGCCGCTTCCTACTCCCCGCCATATCCTCCCTTTCCTCGACTTCCTGAGTATTCCAGGCATGTTCAAGATACTCCCGCACCAATGCTTTGCGCTGGTCGGGTGTCAGGGATGACGACATACCTCCAACCTTTCCCTTTCTTGAGAGACTGCTCGCACAAGACATCTACATGGAGGTTACAGGATGTTTCGTCCAGCACCCTTAAAAATGAAAGGATGCCGGTCCCCCCCCACATCTCTGCTCCTCCATCGTGTCTTGATGAGTAATGTACTGCTAAAGTGAGCAATACGCAAGATAAAAATTGCGTAATCGGGCTACGTAATCTTTCTGTCTCTACAAGATGCCCCTTGAGTATTTTCAAAGTCCCAGGATAGGCGCCAGGCGCTATCCCTACTTAAACTAGACCATGCTCAAATGCGAAACGAGTGGCCGCGCTGCGTGAATTGATGCCGAGCCTGGCATAGATAGACTGCAAATGCTTGCTTACCGTTCGCGTGCTCAAGAACAGGTACCGGGCGACTTGAGCATCCGTAAGACCTTCCGCTACCAGCACAAGAACCTCGAGTTCCCGTGGGCTCAGTCCGATCAGTTCAGCCGCGGTAGCCGGCGACAGCACCCGGCGTGAGGCGGGAGGAGTTTCAAGTATCGCCTCTGCCTCGCTCAGGATGTCTTCGAGTGGACTCGACTTTCCTTCGGCAAAGTGGAGCAAAAATTTTTCCTGACCAAAGGTGGTAATGATGGAGAGCACCATGCGCTCCAGTAGAGCGCGTCCCGCCGGAGGGTGAGGAGCCTGCACGCGCTCTTGCAGCGCCTGGGCCGCGCCGAACAATCGCGCCGCCTGTGCATACTGTCCCTCTATTCCGGCGATGCCCCCAATCAGTCCCAGGCTTGCGGCGATGCCATACGATTGCTGTTGAGTTCGTGCCAACTCTATTGCTTCCCGGCAGGCTGCGCGGGCCTGTTTGATCGCTTTCAAAAATAAGGCCGCCTGCGCCAGCGTGAATAAAGCATACAGCAGGTGGATGTGATTTGCTGTTTCGCGCAGCAATTGACAGGCCTCTTCGCTTAAAGCCATTGCCTCTTGAGCCTCCCCTTGCGCCAGCGTGATAAATGCCAGTGTGGCCAGAGTAGTCGCAATTCCTTGTTGGTCTCCAACACTGCGATAGAAACTGAGTCCAGCCTGGCAGAGCGCCATACCCTGATCATACTTGCCCTGCAAACCCATTGCCAGTCCCAGGTAGACCTGCGCCTCCGCCTGGCCCGGCCTATCTTCCAGCTTCTCCAGCAGCGCAATCTCCTCCGTGAGCAGTGTGCATGTGCGATCATACGCACCCTGATAGCGGGCAAATTCCGCTGCCCCAAACAGTGCCCGCGCCCGCAATTCTGGCGGTAGGGACAGCGCCGGGTGCCTGTCCACATGCTCATCGTCCGCCGCCAGTAGCGCATCGAACCAGTACCGTCCCTCGCTGAAGTAATTGTGCGTGATCCAGAAACGGCGCAGCGCGTCTGCGAGGCGTACTGCCGCGTCGAGCCGCCTGTCTGCCCGCGCCCGCGACAGGGCCGCACGCATATTTGCCGTCTCCATCTCGAGGCGTTGGAGCCACTTTGCCTGCTCTCCCCCATAGATGTGCGCATTCGCCTCTTCCGCCAGGCTCAGGTACCAGGCGTAGTGTTGCTCCAGCACCTGCTCGAAATCACCATCCTGCCGTAACTTTTCCAACCCGTACTGTCGCATTGTATGCAGCAACCGGTAGCGAATCTCGGCCGTATCTTTCTCCGCTCCCTCTTGTTCCTCAGCCACGATCAGCGATTTATTCACAAGATAGACTAGCGTTTCAGCAATCAACGGCGGTTCGAAGTTATCAGAGGCGCAGATGCACTCCATCGCCTCGATATCCCAGCTGCCGGCAAAGACTGCCAGGCGGGGAAACAAAGCCTGCTCCCTGGGAGTGAGCAACGCAAAACTCCAATCCAGTGCCGCCTCCAGCGAGTGGTGCCTGGCCTCCACCGTTCTTTTCCCATACCTTAAGAGCTTGAAACGCTCGTCCATCCGCGCTGCCAGTTGATCCACCGAATACATCGGTAGCAGCGCCGCAGCCAGTTCCAGCGCCAGTGGCAACCCATCCAGTCGCGCACAGATACATGCGACTGTCGTCGCGTTCTGGGGGGTCAACTGAAAACGCGGATTGCTTTCCATTGCCCGCTCGCAAAAAAGCTGTATCGCTTCGTAGCGCATGAGCTTTTCAACTGCCAGCCGCTGCTCGGGATCAGGCGACGATAATGCCGTTACTCGCCAGGTAGTTTCTCCAGCAACCCTCAGAGGTTCCCGGCTCGTTCCCAAAATATGTAAATTTGGACAGGTCTGCAAGAGCGCCTCTACCAGCGTAGCGCATTCATCAATCACATGCTCGCAATTATCCAGCAGCAGCAAGACATGCCGTTGCGCCAGCTCTGACTTGAGCAGTGCGATCAGCGACATATCGCGGTCAGTTCGCATATTGAGCGTGGAAGCAATTTCCTGGGGAACCAGTTGTGGATCAGAGAGCGGAGCTAATTCAATCAAGTATACGCCATCGGCGAAGAAGGCGCTCAATTTGGAGGCCACCTCCAGCGCCAGGCGCGTTTTGCCGATTCCCCCAGCGCCCACCAATGTCAGCAAGCGTTTGTCCTGGAGCAATGAGGTCAATGTTGCTACCTCTTCCTCGCGCCCCACAAAGCGTGTCAGGTAGACCGGAAGAGATGTTGCAGGACCGCTATCTTCGGGTAATTGCTTCATTGGTTCCATTGGATACGCGCTTTCTCGAAATAGCTCTGGCTTTCACAACAAATAGCTATTAAATGACCTTGAGCATAATAGCCATTTTCTTGCATGTTTGCTTAGATTGGTTATGATAATGATGACAGAATGGTTAAAAAGCGATGGTTTTATTATTTTGTTTGCTAATGCTTCTACATTTTTTGCTCTTCAGAAGAATAATAGCAGAAAACAATGGCTGTGTCTAGTGGATACGAGCAAAAACCGAGCAAAGAGCACAGTTGAGTAGAAGATGTAGAGCAGCGTGTCCGGTACTAGTTTTTCCTGACCTCCGCTCGTTTCGCTCGGCTGTGTGGTAGAATATCACTATGCGTATAACAGCCATAGAATCACAGGCTCACGATGCGGAGCGTTTCAACCTCTATGTTGACGGCCATTTCCTGCTTGGCGTCAACGCTGCTATCGTGATGCAGATGGGACTGCAAGTACAGCAGGAATTACTGCCCGAACAGCTGGAGCAACTGCGCAGCGCCGAGCTTGAGCA
Source organism: Ktedonobacteraceae bacterium (assembly GCA_035294305.1). Taxonomy (GTDB): domain Bacteria; phylum Chloroflexota; class Ktedonobacteria; order Ktedonobacterales; family Ktedonobacteraceae; genus DASRBN01. Next base: position 10,948 of record DATGLD010000044.1, read on the forward strand.
GCAGGCTGTTGACCGCGCCCTGAACTATCTCTCATTTCGACCGCGCAGCCGCGAAGAGGTCAGGCGTTACCTGCGCCGCAAAGAGACTCCCCCCGAAATTATCGAAGCGGCGCTGGCCCGACTGGATCGCCTCGACTTCGTCAATGATCGCAACTTCGCCTCGTTCTGGATAGAGACACGCGAGCAGTTTAGTCCGCGCGGCGCTCGCGCGCTCAAAAACGAATTGCGCGTGAAAGGCGTTGAACGCGAAATGGTTGAGGAACTGGTAGATGACGAACAGGACGAGGAACGCGCCTTGCGCGCCGGTCGCAAAAAGGCTCTCTCGCTCATCAACATCCCCGGCATGGATTACGCTACCTTTCGCAACCGCCTTGGCTCATTCCTGCAGCGGCGCGGTTTCGGCTACCAGGTCTCGACGCACACCGTGCGGCAACTCTGGCAGGAATTGAGCCGGGAAAATGGGGAGTCAGAAGAGTAATCTGCCATCCACTCATAATTCTTGCAGCGGGCCTCCGGCCCGTCAGGACGGGAGGGGAAGCAAGCGGGGACACCCCGCACCCCGGCAGGGGTGAAACCCCTGCACCCCGAGTTATGAGTGGATGTCAGGAGTAATCTCTTTAAAAATTTGCGATCATAGTGTATAATATTGGCAAGACGAAAAAATTCCAGAGAGCCTTGTTCAGGGTGGGTTATGCTTCGCCCCTGCAAAGTAGAAGTTTGAGGGCTCTGGGCAGGTTGATACGCCGCATAGGGCATGATAAATCTGGCCCCCAGGCCTCGATAGACCGTCCGCTCATTTGCAGGGGTGTGAAAGCTAACCCACCCTTTTTGCGCGCTTAATCCAGTCCCTACCCTCCTGTGGTGGGGGTACTCGTGGGTGTGGCAGATGCCGGTATATTTTGCAAGTCAAATGAGGGGTAGGTTGTAGGCTCAGTATCCTTCACGCTGATATGCTGCGCATCCGCCGGCAGTGTTGTACTATAGCCCTGAGTAAAGTGGATCACAATCGTAGCAGGGTTAATCCCGGGTTGCCGCGCAATGTAGGCCTGGGCGGTGCCGACCGTCAAACCCTCCAGGTGCCTCTGAATATTCTGTATTTCCGCCTGTGGCAAAGCATACAATTCCACTCCCCCTGCCGCGATCTTGATCGTCACCACCCCGTTGCTGTCCACGCCCTCGATCACAGGCTCACCCACCTGGATGGTGGAGTCGATGAAGTGATAGCCCTTATCTACCTGCCGGCTCAGCAATTTTCGCGCCAGCTCCTGCGCATCCTTCTTGGCGATGTAGCCCACCGTCGCCTGCTCAACCAGTGTCACCGTTACCGTTTTACTCGCTGTGCCTACGTCCGGATTTGCCGACGATGAGACATCATTGAAAGAGATGATACCTACCTGCACGCCGCCTGCCGCCAGAATCTGGTTCTGCAGATCTTGTGTCAGCTTTGGCATCAGGTTAGAATGTATTGTTGCCTCCAGTTTGCTAACGTCAGCGGTTGACACAGCTTGCTGGCAATCAATGAAGCCAAGAATACAATTGATCTGCCCCGTTGTCATCCCTTGCATCGTGCCCTGCTCGTGCGCCTGGGCCGGCTTCACAGGAATAACTTTGGAAGCCACGTTTACCGTAGTCGTCTGAGCTGTAGCCGAGATCGTGTAGACTTGATTGATTACCGAAATTTTCGGGCTAAAACTGACGGAGACCGCTGTTACCGCCATAGCCTGATAGGCATAATACAGGATGCCTCCGATGACGATCAGTATGGTGACCATCACGATAAAAATCGTCACCAGCAGCGAATAGCTGCGTCGTTTACGGCGCTTTGTCGAGGGCGCGGGTTTCGCCGCCGCTACCGGTGCGCTGTGTGATCTTGCCTGTGCTTGCTGCCTGGGAGGAGTGAAAGCCGTTGTAGGTGCCGCGAAATCGTTCTGCCTGAATTCCTCTTCCGCTTCTAGCTCAAGCACAGGTATCTCATGCTCGTCCAACAGCGATACATACTCATTCTCGCCCACCGTCACTAGCTCGGGATCGTCAATCACCTGCTGATTATATGTTGCCGAGCTGACCGGCAAGCCTGCGGGTCTTCTAACCTGGCGCTGCGATTGTCCTGAGACTCCAACAACAGCAGGCGCTCCCGCCTGCTGTGGTGATGCAATCAGCTGCTGATAGGCGCGCTCGAATGCTTGCAGCAACTCTTCCGCGCTCGCGAAACGGTCTTCTGGACGAGGAGCGATGCAGTGCCGCACCACGTATTCCAGCTGTTGCGGCAGGCGGTGACGCATTTGCGGCGTGGGGAAATGTCCGGTGAGCATCTGATAGAGGATCACACCGAGCGAGAAGATGTCGTTGCTCGGCGCGGCCACGCCGGAGAGACGTTCCGGGGCCATATATGCGACAGTGCCTAGCTCGTGCCCGGCAGTAGTCAAGGGCGCGCTGGCTAACTGCCCCTGCAGCGACGCAATGCCGAAATCGATCAGGCGCACATATATTTGCCCATCCTGAGAATCGAGCAGGATATTGGTTGGCTTGAGGTCGCGATGGATGACACCCCGCCGGTGAATATAGGCGACTGCCTGCGCCAGTGGCACAAAGAGGTGATGCACTTCTTGCAAAGATAGGGGGCCACTTTGCAAGCGGCGTGCCAATGTTCCTCCCTCGATATAAGGCGTTACCAGGAAGAGCCGGCCCTGGTCTTCGTTAAACTCGATCAATGGCAGGATGTGTTCATGTTGGAGGTGCGCGCTGACCTGAGCCTCGCGCAGGAAACGCGCGCGTGCCGTGAGATCATGCATCAGGTCAGAACGGATAATTTTAACCGCCACCTTACGGCCAAACGCTGATCGCTGGCGCGCCAGGTAAACCTCGCCCATCCCTCCGACGTCAATACGCTCGATCAGATCGTAATTGCCGAAACGCAGGCTGCTCGGGTCTTCCATCATTGGCCCATCTTGCTCTCTCATAGCTCTGCTCTCAGTAAGGGCGACGGCTTGCCTCGCCCTGGAACGGGCATCTCTCTATCTATAGACGTTTATGTACTTGATTTTTTCAAATCTGTGACACGTTCTCACGCAAAGATATGTGCCAGGCCAGGATGAAATATGCTGACAACGCATCGAGTCGAGCAAAGTATAGCATTTATCCACTGTACAGGCAAGGGAAGTAGTTCACAAAGCATGTGTGATCTTGTTGATAAATCCAAGGGGCGGAAGATTTACATTCAGGTCATTGTAAGGTCATGATCAAAAACCGCAAGTCTCATTTCAGGGGCGCTCACTACACTACGAGGCATATAATGGTAAGAGTGTCACTACAGGTACGACGCTATTGTCCATCACTAACCAATTACTATTTAGGAGAATGAGCAGTGAGGATGCCTTTATTTCGCGGCAAGAAACCAAAACGCTGGGGCCAGGCGCTCACAGCCCTGGTTTTTTTATCGCTCTTTCTTGCATCTTGTGATCAGTATACTCCATCGATTTTGAATCCCCAGGGGCCGGTGGCTTCTAAAGAGTCTGGCCTGTTCTGGTTTATTCTCGTCGTCGCCACCATTGTGTTTGTGGCCGTCGAGGGCATGCTGATCTATTCCATTATTCGCTTCCGCGAGCGTCCCAATTCGCCCACACCGAGGCAGATTCATGGCAATAACACACTCGAAATTGCCTGGACCGTTGCTCCCTCCATCTTCCTGTTTGCCGTGCTGATCGGTACTATCTACACCATGTTCAGCCTCGCGCAACCTGCGGGGCCAAATGTCGAGGTGAAGGTGGTTGGGCATCAGTGGTGGTGGGAGTTCGATTACGTCCACGAGAACTTTGTCACTGCCGATGAACTGGTCGTTCCCCAGGGTACAACTATTCAGCTGGACCTGTACTCGAGCAACGTCATTCACAGCTTCTGGATTCCACAGTTGACGGGCAAGACTGATGTCATTCCCGGTCACAACAACCACATGTGGTTCGAGGCGGATAATGTCACGACCACGCCCTATCGTGGTGAATGCGCCGAGTTCTGCGGCGACCAGCACGCGCACATGGACTTCAGCGTGACTGTCCTGCCCAAGGATACTTACCAGACCTGGGTCAGTTCGCAGCAGCAGGCAGCCGCTGCCAAGCCAACCGACCCTACAGCTCTTGCGGGTCAACAAGTATTTCTAGGTGTGGGTGGATGCCAGGCCTGCCATGGCATTGTCGGCGTCAACCTGACGAGTTTTAATGATCCCAAGGCGCAATCGGAGATTGGCCCAAACCTGACCCATTTTGGTAGTCGCCATCTGATAGCTGGAGGGGTGCTGACATGGGACCCATCGACCTGCCAGGTTGTCAACGGCAAACTCGTGAATCAGAACTCCTGCGGCCTCTATCAATGGCTGCATGACCCGCAGGGCATCAAGCCGTTTAGCGATATGGTTATCGGGCAACTTACAGATACGCAGATTGCCGAACTCGTAGCATACCTGGAGACCCTGAAATAAACTGTGACCCCTCTCGAATGGGGCTGGATTTTGGAGGAATTGCCCATGGCAACCCGCACAGTCGTTGAAGGCGTCGCGCTAGAACGCCGGAAACGCTTTAGCGAAACCTATTTTGGCGAGTGGGTCATGACGACCGACCATAAAAAGCTCGGTATCATGTACATAGTCACCGCCTTCTTCTTTTTCCTGGTGGGCGGTTTGGAAGCGCTGCTTGTCCGTACCCAGCTGGCGGTGCCGAATGGACAGGTATTGAATGCCGAACAATATAACCAGGTCTTCACTATGCATGGCACGACCATGATTTTCCTGTTCGTTATGCCCATGCTGGTCGGCTTCGGCAACTATGTCGTGCCACTAATGATCGGGGCGCGCGATATGGCGTTCCCACGCTTGAATGCCTTCGGATACTGGATTGTTCTCTTCGGCGGCCTCTTCCTGACCTCAAGTTTCCTGTTCGGGCAGGCGCCTAACGCGGGCTGGTTCAGCTATGCCCCCTTGACCGAACTGACGGCCGATTGCGGCGCGACCGCCGTCCGCTGTACTGCTGGCCTGAATATGGACTTCTGGGCGCTTGGTATCCTGATGCTCGGTATCTCCTCGATCTCGGGCTCGCTGAACTTTGTGGTGACCATCCTCAAGCTGCGCGCGCCCGGCATGACGATCAACCGCATGCCGTTGTTTACCTGGATGACGCTGGTCACTTCGTTCCTGCTGCTCTTCGCCATTCCGAGCGTGACCGCCGCCGCCCTTTTGCTGTTGCTTGACCGCCACCTGGGCACGCATTTCTACCAGGCCGGCGCAGGAGGTGATCCCTTGCTCTGGCAACACCTGTTCTGGTCATTTGGCCATCCAGAGGTGTACATCCTGATCTTGCCGGCTTTCGGCATGATCTCTGAGATCTTGCCCGTCTTTTCGCGTAAACCGCTCTTCGGCTATACCTTTGTCGCGTGGTCGGGCGTGGCTATCGGCTTCCTGAGCTTCACCGTGTGGGCGCACCACATGTTCGCCGTTGGTCTGCCTCCGGTGGCCCAGGCATTCTTTGCCACCAGCACTACCCTGATCGCCATTCCAACGGCAGTAAAAATCTTTAACTGGGTTGCAACCGTTTACGGCGGCAAGCTGAGCTTCAAAGTGCCTATGCTTTTCGCGCTGGGCTTTGTGGCCATGTTCTTGATCGGTGGCCTGAATGGTGTGGCGCTGGCCGTGGTGCCGTTCGACTATCAGGTGACGGACTCCTACTTCGTCGTCGCGCACCTGCATTATGTCCTTTTCGGTGGCACTGTCTTCGCCGTCTTCGCAGGCATCTTTTACTGGTTCCCCAAGATGACCGGCAAGTTGCTCAACGAGCGCCTGGGCCAGGTACAGTTCTGGCTCATGCTCATTGGCGTCAACCTGACGTTCTTCCCCATGCACATCCTGGGCCTGCTCGGCATGCCGCGCCGTATCTATACTTATCCGGGCAATCTTGGCTGGAATGAGTTGAACCTGCTGGCGACCATTGGAGCCTTTATCATTGCTATCGCCATCCTGGTTTTCCTGTGGAACTTCATCATCACGCTGCGTAGTGGTGAACCTGCTGGCGATGATCCCTGGGATGCGTTCACGCTCGAATGGGATACCTCATCGCCGCCCAAGCCGTACAACTTCCTGGTGCTGCCCGTTGTGCGCAGTCGCCGCCCGTTCTACGACAAGAAGAACCCGGAAACGGCAGACTGGAAGACGGCAACACATTAACCCTATGGATATGCGAGGATGAGCCCTCGTATATCTCATTCAGCTTCTTTGTGGGTCTGGGGCGCGATAAATCCCGCCCCAGACCCAGGAACATCCACGAGCTAGAAAACGAGGAAAGTTGTGGCCGAGGAACAGGCCCAAAGCAAACAGGTACGCAACAAACAAAAGCGCCTGGCGGCCGTAGAAGAAACGAGCGGTCCTCAGTTGAGCTACTGGCCCTTTGTCCTGGCCGCAACGCTGATGATCGCCTTTCTAGGGATTGTGATCCACCCCATCCTTTTAGGTATAGGTGTGGTGCTGACCGCCATAGCAGTCATCGGCTGGGGGCTTGAACGTCGCTAATAAATATGTTGGGCCGATACATCGGCCTTCGGCGTTGCCCGATTAACTCGTAAACTCTATTAATAAATAGAAGGCCCTTATTTTAGCGATAGGGAGAAAAGATATGAGCGTCACGCATGGTGAGCAAATCAGGACACTGGAGGAACACGAAGCGCCGGGGAAAAGTCTAGCCTGGTGGGGCATGATCTTCTTCATTGCCTCGGAAGCATTGATCTTCGCGAACCTGATCGCTGCTTACCTCTACCTGGAAATTCGCAACGGGAACTGGCCAGTACCATCCGAACTCTGGTTCCCGCTGCTCAATACAGCGGTCCTGCTGGCGAGTAGTTTCCCTGTACACTGGGCGGGTACCAGCGCGGCAAAGGGCAATATGCGCAATGTGAAACTTGGCTTTCTGGCCACGATCATCATGGGCGCTTATTTCCTGGGAGGCCAGATTTATGAATATTCCGGGTTGTTCGGCAAACATTTTACACCGCAGTCCAGTGTCGCCGGGTCGGCTTTCTTTACGCTGACCGGTTTCCATGGCGCGCACGTCACGGTCGGGCTCATCTTCTTGTTGATTATCTGGCTGCGCACCATGCGCGGCAGCTTTAGTGGCAAGCGCCATTTCCCGATAGAGGCGGCCGAAATGTACTGGCACTTCGTCGATGGTGTCTGGGTCATTGTGTTCAGCACTGTTTACCTGCTGCCACTCTTGCGTGGGTAGTAATGATGCAAGGGCAAAGCAAGCAGTTCCTCTTATTGTCGCCGCGGCGACAATAAGAGGAACTGCTTGCTTTGCCCTTGTATTTCCGCACTTTCCGGCTTACCCGATTTCTCCTGCCAAATCCTCTTAAGTATCACAGATTTCTCACAAAGAATGTGGTAGAATCAAAACAGAAAATAGTCTGATTAACTGTATGTTTGCTCCACATAGATGAAGAGTGCAAAACGGGTACAGAAAGGATAGCGAGCGGTGAAAGATACAATGCATGGCGGTGAGCCAACTGTCCAGACCCAACGAGGTAATGCACGCAGACTGGGAAGACGCATCGCCACCCGCTGTTCAATTTGTACTCATTATACGTGGTTTACCGCGGTCCCCATCGTGGAACCGCCGGGGGCGCCAGAACCACGACAGGCCTGGACACTCTGCACCGAATGCCACGCGGCGCTGCTTGAAGAGATGCGCCGTTCGCCTATTCGTTCTCCGCTCCGCCTGCGCATCGCCATAGGGCTCGTTGCCTCTGAACGCGCCCCCCAGGCACAGCCGTCTTTAGAGGGCGGCGCGATGAGCGACCATCGCTGGATCGTCGTCCTCGCCTGGGGTTTCGGCATCGCGATGGTACTTCACCTCATCCTGATCGTCATGCTCGCCTATGTAGCAGGACATTGATTCCCCAACCTTGACCCATTTGCTAGAATATCAATAGCACAAGCTAACTGAACAAACGGGAAAGGTAGTTGTTGGTATGGATCTGACCACCGGGAACGGGTCGGATACGGGCAGCGATAGCTGGTGGGATGAAGAGAACGCTTTACCCGCATCACCTATTTCAGCAGAGATAACGCGGGGAACCGGAGAGCTTTATGCCCTCTCAAAGGACTTTGAACAGGGGCATTCTATTCTCACAGGCATTGCGGCCAATATGCGCAGTGGCTTCATTCTCTTGAATGCCGCCGGGCAAGTTGCCTATTCAAATCCAGGCGCGGAGCGCCTGCTTGGCGTCAATAGCAGCACGCTCCGGCAGCAAGGAAGCTTCGACGTGCGCAAACAACTCGTCTCCCTGGCCGTCGATCCCAATAGCGCCCAGGCCGAGCTTGATCGCATCTGGCATCACCCGGAGCAGGAGGGTTTTACCGACCTGGCGCTGGCCGATGCCGCCGTGCGCTGGCTGCGCGTGCTCAGCTTTCCGGTGCGTGATGATCCCGGCCGTTTGTTGGGGCGCGGAGTCCTGCTCGACGATATTACGCTGGAACGCACGGCTACGCAGACGCGCAATGAAACGCTGGCCCTGGCCGCGCACGAGTTGAAAACACCCTTAGCTATCATCAAGGGCTGTGCCACAACGCTGCTGGGCAGTTCTACGCGCTGGGACCCCTCCATGCTGCACGAAATGCTGCAAATGATCGATGCCCAGGCCGACAGGTTGCACGACATACTGAACACGCTACTGGATGTCTGGAAGCTGGATGCCGGCGCGCACAACCTGAGACTTTCCCAGCTAAACATCGTCGGGTTGCTCAAGCAGGTCGTGGGGGGATGGCACAAACACACGCCCGCCCATCGCTTTGTCTTACGTGTGCCGGAGGAAGACATACTCGTCCATTGCGATGCCTTACGCATCGAGCAGGCGCTCCACCACCTGCTCAATAACGCCGCAACCTATTCGCCCGCAGGTAGCGTCATTAATATTGAGCTGGAAACGAACGATATTGAGATTCGTATCAGTGTCAAAGATCAGGGCGCCGGCATCGCGCCTGAACACCTTGAGCGTATCTTTGACCGTTTCTATCGCATTCCGCACGGCGAAGGTTCCGGAGCCGGTAATGGCCTGGGGCTGTCGGTGGTGCGCGCAACCGTGGAGGCGCATGGCGGCAAGATATGGGCCGAGTCACCTGGCGCCGGTCAGGGAAGCGCTTTTTTCTTCACCCTGCCGTTCGCGCCATCCTTGCAGGCAGCGGGGTTGCCGCTGGCTGGCGTAGGCGCGCCCACGGCAGCTTCTCGTGGGTCATTGCCCTCATCCCGAGCAGGTCTCTTGTACCAGAGCAAGCGTGTAAAAGTGCTGATTGCCGAAAATGATGCGCGCATTGCCCGCTATCTGCGCGCTCATCTCGAAGAACAACAGTATCGCGTTTATACCACCGGCCATGGCATACAATTCCTGCGCCAGCTCGACCTCGAAGATTTCGATATCCTGATGCTGTCGACGCGCCTGGCCGATATGAGCGGCCTTGAACTGCTGCAAAGGCTGCGCGAGTTTTCCCAGGCCCCCGTCGTCATGCTCTGTGACGAGTGCGATGAGGACGAACGGGTACGCTATCTCGACGTTGGAGCAGACGACCTGCTGACCAAGCCTTTTCACATGCAGGAATTGCTGGCGCGCGTCCGCGTTCTCTTGCGCCGTAAATCGTCCGATAGCGAGCAATCGACAAGCGAGGCCCTCTTTACCACCGGCGATCTCACGATAGACTATGCCCAGCACCAGGTATTATTACAGGATCGCCCGGTACAACTCAGTCGCACCGAATACAAGTTGCTCAGCACGCTGGCCCAGAACGTTGGTCGCGTCATGACGCACGAACTCTTGCTGGAACGTGTCTGGGGTGCGGAATATAACCGCGAGGTCGATTTCATCTGGGTCTACATCAGCCGCCTGCGCCGGAAAATCGAGGCTGATCCACGCCACCCGCGCTACATCCTGACGGTGCCGGATGTGGGCTATAAGCTGGCGAAGCTATAAGCAGCGCAATCTCCCCCATTCAGGTCATTGTAAGGCCTGCGACGATTTTATCAAAGAAACCGTAATGTATAACAGGTATGCTTGCGACAAAGCATAATTAGAGGTTTACGAGCATTGATTCGCCATTTTCATCCACGGAGAAACACATGCAGCACCTGACCCGGGGAACCATCCTCCTCATTGAAGCCAATGCCTCGTTGCGCCGATTAATCACTCTGGGCCTGCGCCAACGCGGCATGCACGTTGTAGGCATCAGTTCTCCTGAAATGCTTCCCGCCCTCGAAAGTTTGTCACCAGGCCTGGTGATACTCGACATAGACGGCGAGGCAGGCGGCGATCATTCCTTGCTTACTGTTATCCGTGAAAGCTCCGTTTTATGCGATACCCCGGCAATCGTGCTGGCCTGGGATTGCCTGCTGCCGGAAACTATCCCGCAAGATACATCGCAGGCGCGGCTCACCTGCCTCACCAAGCCTTTTGACGCTCGTACGCTGCATACCGCTATTGAAGACATACTGGCGGCAAATAAAGCAATATCTGCTGTGAGAGAGCGAGAAGCATTGCTTGCCACCCGTTCAGCAACCCCGGCTCCCAGCATCTGGCCGCTTGTGACAGCCACGGGCCTGCTCCTGCTCATCATTGGACTCATGGTTCAAATCGCCGTCGCCGCGCTGGGACTGCTCATTGTCATAGTTGCTTTGCTTTTATGGACGCTTGGCACAAAGCCCGAACATCCGCCAATCGCCCTTGAAGTACGAGAGGCATGGCGCGGGCAAGCCCCACCCCTGCATATCAGCTAAAAGTTCTCTCCTGTCTCGAAATTAGGGGCTGGCACGTGTAATACATGTCTCAGTCGCATCGATTAGAAATCTCATCCTTTGCTTCGATAAGGAATGGGATTTTCCCTTTCCGCGGCATTTCACGGGAAGATGCCAGCAGATAAGCCGGCATCGGTGTATCTTGTAATGGAAATGAAAGGAGATTGGTGATGCAAGGAAAACAACTGAACGGTTTACGTGTGGCAATAATAGTGGCCGACGATTTCGAGCAGGCCGAACTGACCGAGCCGAAGAAAGCGCTTGAGCAGGCGGGAGCGATCACGAAGATCATATCCACGCATAGCGGGCAGGTCACCGGCATGAACCACGATGTAAAGGCCGATTCTTTCAATGTAGATATGACGTTGGACCAGGCGAATCCCAACGACTTTGACGCGCTCATGCTTCCAGGTGGCGCTCTAAATGCCGATAAACTGAGAATGGAGCCGAGGGCCCGCCAGTTTGTGCAGGAGTTCCAGAGGGCCGGCAAACCAATGGCCGTCATCTGTCACGCGCCCTGGCTGCTCGTCTCATCGGGCGTGGTAAGAGGCAGGACATTAACCAGCTACTATACCATCCAGGACGATATCCGCAATGCCGGAGGCAACTGGGTGGACCAGGAGATGGTGCGCGACGGCAACCTGGTGACCAGCCGCAGCCCAAAGGACCTGCCCGCGTTCAACCCGGCGATGATCCAGCTGTTCTCCGAAGCCAGGATTCCGCAACGCTAGGGGCCGCTATCACAACGCCCGGCGGCGCTAAAGGAGGAAACACTTATGGCCGGAGGCATTTTTGAGAGCGGAGCAAATGAACAAAGTGCCCACGCGCGGCCGGCCATCTAACGAAGTGACCGGGCGCGAGAGGGTTCACGACCCGCGCTATGTTCATGATATCGAGGTCAAAACCGAGAAACACTAACAAATGGCCCTCTCTCACTCGTAGCCTCGTTCCCTCTCAATTTCGGGATTGCTCATGTTGAACATTCAGGCTCTTGTAAGGTCTCCTTCGCAAGCTGCAAGCCGGTTATCAGGCACAGGCACAATAATCACTCTGATATCATCTCTACTTATTTGCGGGAACACGTAGAAAATATGGAAGTCAAAGATAGAGCCGGCCTGCCTGAACAAACGGCGGCAGATTCAGAGAAGCGCGTGGAGAAGCCCAAGCGCAAAGGTTCGCGCAAGCGCAGCATTACCATCTTTGCGATTGTGAGCCTGGTCAATGTGGGACTGCTCGTCTTTCTCTGGACGCAGTTGCTCACGCCTGCTTCGAATACGAAGAGTCAGGACCCGTTAATTGGTCATGCCGCTCCGAATTTTACGCTGGCCTTGCTCGGCAGTCGTCCAACAGCGGGAAGTATTTCTACGGCCAGCTACAAAGGGAAGCCGTTCATCGTCAATTTCTGGAACTCGACATGCGGTCCGTGCATCGATGAAGCGCCGCTCTTACAACAACAGTGGACGCAGTTGCAAAAGCAGGGGATTGGTCTGATTGGCGTCGATTTCCAGGATACAACGAGCGGTGGCCTTGGCTTTTTGCAGAAGTATGGCATTACCTATCCGAATGTCATGGACTCAAGCGGCTCGACGGCCATAAACTATGGCGTAACGGGCACGCCGGAGACGCTTTTTATCAATCGCCAGGGGATTGTTGTGAGCCGCGTGAGCGGCGAACTCTCCCCGCAAACCTGGCAGCAAAACCTGCAATTAATTTCTCATTAGAAAACGGGCGGGCTGCGGGCGCATGTTAGAAATTCGAGTCATTGTGCGGACGCTGCATATTCTGGCAGCCGCGGCATGGGTAGGTGGAAACATCCTGTATCTTGTCGCTATCGTACCAGCCTTGCGCAGCGCGGGTCCGGCTCCAGGAGTGGCCGCGCAGATTGCCGCCCATTTCCGCCGCCTGGTGAATATCTGTGTCGGGGTGCTGCTGCTGACCGGAGTCTACCTGGCCTTCGACCGGCTAACGACGACCAACCTCGGTTGGCCCTACCTGGTCGTGTTGGGAGTGAAAATAGTTATCGCGCTGGCAATGTTTCTGCTGGCGATCTATATTGGACAGAGTAATATACGCCGGCTGGCCAAACGCACGACGCGCTTCTCGAAGGCCGCGCCGCAGTTAGTGTTAGCCCTTGGCATACTGGTATTTTTGCTAAGCGCGCTGCTTACCGGCCTCTTCGAGGCCAGTATCGCGCCGAATTAACCGGAGGTTGTATTGTGCAACCGGATGTGACCACGCTGGATGAACCAGTTGAAGAGGAGAAACCCTCGTCGCGCAAGCGCAGGCGGCGCTGGCCAATTAGCTTCGTGATTGGCGGGCTTGTCATTTTAGGGGCGGTGATCTACCTTATTTATGCCAATACGCAGGCCAATGCCATGTATTATATGACCGTCTCGGAGCTGCACCACTGCACCATCTGTACCACGCAGTCGGTACGCGTTGCCGGAACGGTGCAGAAAGGAACAGTCGTGCATAACGGCACGCAGATCAGCTTTGTGATCTCCGACACCAATGGGCAAGCGCTGCCGGTCGTCTACAGCGGCATCGTGCCCGATATCTTTGCGCCCGGCATCCAGGTCGTAGTAGAGGGTCACTACACGGGTCACGGACCATTTCAAGCGCAAACGCTGCTCGCTAAATGCCCTTCGAAGTTCACAGCCGCTATGCCGACTCCATAAAGAATAGGGATTCATTGTGCATTTTTCAGACCTGGGCAGCATTTCACTCATATTAGCGTTGGGGTTTGCCATCCTGACGATGGTGGTAGCCGTACTTGGGGCGACGCGTAACATACCGCAGCTGGTCGCAAGCGCGCGGCGCTGTGTCCTGGTCGTTGCTTTTTTCCTGGTGCTGGCCTCGGCATCGCTCATTGCCTCGTTTCTCACGCATGACTTCGGCCTGACCTACGTTGCGCAGCATTCCAGCCTGTCGATGCCCTGGTACTATACGACCGCGGCTTTCTATGGCGGGCAGGAAGGTTCGCTGCTCTACTGGGCGATGATGCTCTCGGTCTTCTCCGTCATATTCGTCTTCACATCGCGGCGGGCGCCTGCCATGCTGGTTCCCTATGTCACGGCCACCCTGATGGGCATCGAAGCGTTCTTTTTACTTATGTTGACGACCATCTCCAGCCCGTTTGTGCGCCTGCCCGTCCCGTTGCCGGATGGCGTTGGACTGAACCCGCTGCTGATGGACCCCGGCATGCTTATCCACCCACCCACGCTGCTGATGGGCTATATGAGCTTCTCGCTGCCTTTTGCTTTCGCCGTCGCAGCCATGATAACCGGCAAACTGGACAGCGATTGGCTGCGCTCAATCCGGCGCTGGACGCTGGCAGCTTGGTCGATTCAGACGGCGGGCCTCGTGCTCGGCGCATGGTGGGCCTATCACGTACTCGGCTGGGGCGGCTACTGGGGTTGGGACCCGGTCGAGAACGCCGCCCTTTTCCCCTGGCTAACATCAACCGCGTTCCTGCACTCCGCAATGGTGCAGGAGCGGCGCGGGATGCTTAAAGTATGGAATCTTGGCCTCGTCATCGCCTCGTTCGCGCTATCAATCTTCGGCACCTTCGAAGTGCGTAGCGGCCTCATCAGTTCGGTTCACTCCTTTGCCTATTCCGCCATCGGTGGCTATTTCCTTGGTTTCCTGTGCATTGTCGTCGTCTTCAGCACCGGCCTCTTCATCTATCGCCTGCCCAGGCTGCGGCCCGAGCACGAGTTCGAGTCCGTGGTCTCGCGTGAGGGCAGCTTCCTGCTCAACAACCTGCTGCTGGTTGGCATCACCTTCGCTACTCTGTGGGGCACGCTTTTCCCACTGATTTCGCAGGCTTTGAGCCGCCAGACACAGACGGTGGGACCACCTTTCTACAACTCGGTCGATGGGCCGCTCTTTATCGCGTTGGTACTTGCCATGGGTATCGGACCTCTGCTCGCGTGGCGGCGCACATCGACGCGCACCTTGTGGCGCAATATCGGCATACCCGCGCTTGCCGCCGCCGCCTGTGCCGCGATTCTACCGCTTGCAGGCATTCGCGATATCTGGCCCAACATCGCGTTTGCTGTCTGCGCGTTTACTGCCGGGGCCATTCTCTACGAAATCTGGCGCGGTGTGCGCGTCCGGCACAGCCACGGCGAACCGTACCCGCTGGCGATCTACATGCTCATTCATCGCTATCGCCAGCGTTACGGCGGCTATATTGTTCACCTGGGGTTGGTCATGCTGGCCGTGGGCGTTATCGGCTCGCATTTCTTCCAGGCGCAGGCAAGCGCTACGCTTAGGCCCGGACAGGAAATTGATATCGCAGGCTATAAGCTCGTCTACTTCGGCAACATTGCGCAACAATATCCCAACGTAGTAGTAGAGACGGCCCAGCTACAGGTATGGAGTGATGGCCAGCTACAGGAATACATCTATCCCGGTCGTGAATTCTATGCCAATTACAGCAATCAGCCTTCCAGCCTGATTCCTATCACGACCTTCGGCCTGACCGACCTGTACGTCTTCCTGGACAACTGGAATGGCCCGGCCCAGGCTACCTTCGATGTCTTTGTCAACCCGCTGGTTCCCCTCGTCTGGTACGGCGCCCTGCTCATGCTGCTCGGCGGCATCACCTGCTGGTGGCCCGAAAAACGCAGGCGGCGCATCGACCGGTCGCTCTCACCAGAGGATATCCCGGTTACTGTAGGGGCGAGGGCAGAGTTGAGTAGAGAGGATACCCTGGTGGTCGCTGGCCGGGCCTCTGTAATCCAGGGTACCGGAACACAAGCAGTTGCTGGCCTTACTTCTCAAGCTGAAGAGAGTGATAGCGAAGTCAGGGATCTGCCGATTGGCGAGGAGGGAGCCATTACATGAAACAAAAACGCTCGCTCCTCGTCATTCTTGCGGTCGTGGCTATTTTAGGAGCCACCTGGTCGCACGTCCTGCTAACAACGCCGCCACAAAAAACGCTTGACCAGGAAGTGCAAGACGTTGGCTCGCAATTGAAATGCCTCGTCTGCCAGGGTGAATCGGTTGCCGACTCGCCCGCTTTGCTGGCCCAGCAAATGCGTGCCGTCATTCGCCAGCAATTGCAGTCCGGCAAATCGGAACAGGATGTGATCCAGTATTTTCAAGCGCGTTACGGCGATAAAATACTCTTCGCCCCCCCACAGCGCGGCTTCGATCTCCTGGCCTGGCTGGTCCCCGTAGCTATGCTGCTCGCCGGCGCGCTCTTGCTCTTCTTTGTTGTGCGCGATTGGCATACCAGTTCACGCGGTGGGGCCGAGCAGGAGGATTCAGACCTTACAGGTGTAGATGAGGCTGAGATGGAACGCTATCGCCGGCAACTGGAGCAGGAGTTAGCGGACGATGACCCGCTATTTGCGCAAAGCACGATCGAGGAGGCAGGGTGATGCAGGTGTTACCTTTCCTTGTCGCGCTACTGTTAGGGATGGCGGCACTGGCTTTTGTACTCTACCCGCTCTACCGCGAGAATCTTGTCAGGGCGTGGCCAGGGCATGGAGAAGAAAGTGCATCACCGAATGGCATGCCGCAAAATGGTACTCATGGCATCGTCTCAAGCTCCATAGTAAATGCCGCGGAGCGTGAGCAGATGGCTAAAGCGGCTTTGCAGGAGGTCGAACTGGATTACCAGCTTGGCAACCTGGAGGAGGCCGATTATCGTTCCTGGAAAGAACGCTATACGCGCCGGGCAATTCTGGCCATGAAATCACGCCAGAATTCCGAACAGGAACTTGATGCATTGATCGAAGCGCAGCTGCGGCGTATGAAAGAGGGAAAAGTTGTGGAGGAACATGATGAGGAATGATGTCCAAATGAGGCGTAAAATTCCATACAGGCAGGCTATCTGCATTACCGTAGCCACCCTGTTCTTTATGGTTTCTCTCACAGTATTTCCGCTTAGTGCCTCGGCCCGCTCCTACACAAGCCGCGCGGCAACGGGCCGCATCTATGGTCAGCTGCTGGACGGGACGAAGAAAAATGCGCCGGTCGTGGGTCAGAGCGTTACCTTACAGATGGCACAGGGCAACAACTCCAGCGATCTCGCGAAGGTGACGACGGACGCGCAGGGCAGATATTCGTTTAGCGGCCTGCAAACGGGAAAAACGATCAATTACGCCGTTTACACCCTCTACCAGGGGGCGCAATACGTGACGAATCTGATTGGCCTGAGCAGTAGGCCTGTACAGCAGGTCAACCTGACCGTCTACGATGCCACAACCAGCACCGGCAACATTGCCGTTGTGCAGGCCAGTGTCTTGATCGGGCAAGCGGATGCGCAAAATGGCCTCATCACTATTTCGGAAAGTTTCTTTTTCGAGAACCTGGGGAACACAACTTATGTGGGGTCATTGCAGGCCAGCGGAGGGAAGCCGAACGCGCTGCGTTTCGCGCTCCCGCAGGGAGCGCGAAAATTAACGCTCAGTGATGGCTTCGCAGGATACCAGGTGATCCAGGTTGATCCGGGTTTCGCAACCAGTGCCGCCATTCCACCGGGCACGTCACAGTTCGCCTTCTCGTTCCAGGTGCCCTATACCTCAACGTCCTATGATTTCAGCTACACGGCGGTTTATCCCACTGTCTACTTCTCGCTGCTGCTGCCATTGAATATTCACGCCACCTCGAGCGGGTTGAATTCCGAGGGCCCGAAAACCACCCAGCAAGGCACATTTCAACTACTCGACACCAAACAATTGACCGCTGGCAACCAGGTTCACGCGGCCCTCGATGGCTTGCCGGCTCCCAAAACTGCTCCCGCGTCAACCTCATCAAGCCAGAATTATCTCTGGATCATCGCGGGACTGCTGATCATGCTGGCAATCATCGTCGTGACTTCGTTCGTCTATCGTGCGACGCGTCGCCGGCCGTCTGCGCACCAGAAACGTGCAGCGGTAGGTAAAGCAGGCTCGCACAAGCAAAAATCTCACGTTCAACCGGCTTCTAAGGGGGCCAGAAAGAGAGAGGAAACGTCCCAGGATCGCCAGCAGGCCCTCTTAGAAGAACTTTTAGAGCTTGATACAGCTTACGAAGCCGGCAAAATCAAAAAGTCCGAATACCAGGCGCGCCGCGCCAGGACGAAGGCGGAGTTGCGTACATTGATGAGCGTAGAGGCGCAGAAGGCGGGCAAGGGAAGATTATGAGCTACCTTTCCATCAAAGGTCTCAAAAAAAGCTATACATTCAAACCTATCTTGCGCGGCGTCGACCTCGATCTATGCCGGGGCGAGCGCGTTGCTTTGCTGGGTGCGAACGGTACGGGCAAAACTACCCTCCTGCGCATCTTGGCCGGCCTCACCAAACCGGACGCGGGCAGCGTCACCATCAACGGAATGGATATCGTCCATGATGCCTTGCAGGCGCGATATCGCGTTGGTTTTGTCGCTCACCAACCGTACCTGTACGACGAACTGACCGCGCTGGAGAATCTGGTCTTCTTCGGCCGCATGTACAACGTGAACGAGGTTCATGAACGCGCAGTTGCATTGCTGAATAAGGTTGGGCTGGCCAGGCGTGCGAGAGAGCGCGTCAGCGCTCTCTCGCACGGTCAGGCGCAGCGCCTCTCGCTTGCCCGCGCCCTGCTGCACTCGCCCCCACTGCTCCTGCTCGACGAGCCTGATACCGGTCTTGACGAAGGTGGAAACGAACTACTGGCAGATATCTTGAATGAACACAGCGAACGCGGCGGCGCAACGCTGTTCACCACGCACAACCTTGAACATGCTTTAAGCTGGAGTGATCGTATCGCGATTCTGCATGCTGGACGCATAGTATATACTCGAGAGACAGAGGGACTGGAACTGGAAGACCTGCAAGAAACGTACCGCGAGGTGCTCAGGCCCAGGACAAAGGTTTTATCATGATTTTTCTCAAGCAGGTACTGACAATTCTGTGGAAAGACATACGCTGCGAACTGCGCAGCAAGCAGACCTGGACGGGTATGGGATTGTTCGCGCTGCTCGTGCTGGTGATCTTCAACTTCGCTTTTGACCTGCGCGTGGATAACAAGGCCGCGATTGCGCCGGGCGTGTTGTGGGTGGCGTTTGTCTTCGCCAGCCTGTTAGGGTTGGGCCGCACCATCGCCGCCGAGCGCGAAAAAGGCTCGCTGGATCGCCTGTTGCTCTGCCCTGTGGACCGCAAGGCCATCTACCTTGCAAAACTGCTAGGCAATTTGCTATTTATCGGAGTGGTAGAGATTGTAGCGCTGCCAATTTTCGCCGCGCTGTTCGATGTGCCGCTGTTTGGCGCGTTGCTTCCCATCGTCCTGTTCGGCACAGTGGGCATAGCAGCGGTCGGCACGCTGTTTTCGGCCATGGCGGCCGCGACGCAGGCGCGAGAGTTATTGTTGCCGGTGCTCGTATTTCCGTTGATCGTGCCGGTTGTTATCAGCGCGGTGCGCGCCACCGGTACTCTGATGGTGCCTGCGGCGAACGAACCACCCTGGTTAGGCCTGATGGCCGCATTCGACATCATTTTCCTGAGCGCGTCGATGCTCACGTTTGAATATGTGATTGAGGAATAATTCTATGGCATTAGTCAATCAAGAAACCGGCCTCACACAGCAAGAGGCTGTCGCAAAAGCGAGGCGGCGGGAGCCAGGTCTACCGGTAGCCTCGCTGGTACTCGGCGCTCTGTCGCTTACCGGCATGATGATCTCCATCTGGATGATCTTCCTGTACGCGCCGACGGATGCCATCGAGGGACAGCCGCAGCGCATCTTCTATTTCCACGTGCCCATAGCCTGGATCGCCATGCTGGCTTTCGTCGTAGTCGCCCTGGCGGGCATCGGTTACCTGTGGAAGAAAGATGAGCGCTGGGACTGGGCAGCGCGTGCCGCCGCCGAACTCGGCGCGGTCTTCGCCACGCTTACCCTTATCACCGGTTCCATCTGGGGCAGAACCACCTGGGGCACGTGGTGGACATGGGATGCTCGCCTGACTACGACCCTGATTCTGTGGTTCATCTACATTGGCTACCTGATGCTGCGCAGCTATATGGGCCGTACCCACGCGAGCGCCCGCGCGGGCGCGGTGCTCGCAATCATCGGTGTTATCGATATTCCCATCATTTACGAGTCCGTTAACTGGTGGCGTACGCTGCACCCCCAGGCCGAAGTCGGCACGCCGGGAGCTTTACCACCGTCCGTAGTGCTGACCCTGATGGTCTCCCTGACGACATTTACACTATTTTATAGTTTCTTGATGATCCAGCTGTACCAGCTACAGCGCATGCAAGCCGTGGCTCAGCGTTTGCGCGCAAGCATGGAATAAAAAAGGATGATATACTTATGCAAGGAGTTTCTTACCTGGTGGCGGCTTACGCTATCGTCTGGCTGGGCCTGTTCGCCTATATAGCATTCGTCGCGCTGCGCATCCGCAGTGTGCGCACCGAACTCGCTGCCGTCGAAGAACTTGTGCGCGAACAGAACGAAAAACAGGATGCACATGCCTAAAATAAGAGAGACAAAGAACCAGATAAACACCGGAGGCGCCCCTGTCGCCCAAAAAAATCCGTACGAACTGAAGCCAATGTCGCCCAGGCGTCGTGTGATCACACTGGTGATAGGCGATATCTTCGTTTTCCTGGTTTTTGCCTCCATTGGTCAGAACAGCCACGGAGAAGCGCTTTCCATACCTGGCATCATCTCTGTTGCCCTGCCGTTCGCGCTGGGCTGGTTTCTGGTTGCGCCGTTCGTAGGAGCATTTCGCGGCGATATCGTCTCGAATCCGCGCCGCATGGCGAATCGCACGATTCAGGCCTGGTTTCTCTCGTGGCCGGTCGCAATGCTGCTGCGCTGGCTGATCGTGGACCGTACGCGCAATACCTCGCTCACTGGCTTTATCACGTTTGCCTTTGTGGTGTTGACGGTCAACATCGTACTCTTGCTGCTATGGCGCTGGCCTTTCGCTTTCAACAATAGCATTCGCGAGCGCGAGAGGCAAAAGCGCGAATCCGCATAATACTCTGCTGTATCAAGAAACCAGGGAATACCCTGGAGCGTGTCGTTCAAGGACTCAAGGATGAGGAGTCTAATCATCCGGCTCGACAGTGATAGTCAGGTTCATGCCCGGCATCGTCGTACTGGTGACGTTATATGTCCCTTCAAGCGTGAAGACAACATCTGCTGCCTGGCCTGGGGCAATGCGCAGACCAGGCCCTTTCAACGCGGGCGGGTCGAAAGCGTACCTGCTGCAAATTTTATCCTCGCCCAGGCACAGCATCTGGGTAACACCCGTAGATGGATTTACAAAATGCACAGTATCGCCCGCCTGGATGGTGATGCTGGTCTGCGAGAAACCATGAGGCGTCAAATCTACCTCCGGCGGCTTTTGATTCGCTCTATTGATGACCGCAATTGCTCCGATGGCAAGCATTACGCATATGAATGCAATAAATATGATGGTCGACTTTTTCATCGAAGTACCTTCTTGATGTGTATGAGATAAATATCCTGATGTAATCGTAGCATGGTTCGGTATTTTCGGCAACAGCGGAGCTACTAGGCTCTCCATCCTTTGGGGGGAATTTGGGGGAGCCCCGCCCTGGGCGCGATCAATCTGGCCCCTACACCCCCGGAATCACCCGGAAGGATGCAGACCCAAGGCTCTCCCCGCTTGTAGTGGGGATGTACCTGTGTTATCATTGAATCGGTACGATATTCCCGCGACACAGCAACGTGCAGGAATGAATGCCAGCAATTTTAAAGAAAACGGGACGGGAGAAGGCGCTTTTAGGGGTGAGCGGCCTGCACAAGCGAGAGATACCAGGAGGAGCCATGATCGAGCCAGGCAGTGAAAAAACCATTTCCTACTACTATGACAGCCATCCCACCGAGGAGGATTTGATGGGGGTATCATCCCAACATCATGTGGTGAGCGTGTACCTCGAGGAAGTTCTCAAATGGCTCTTTCGCCAGCAGTCGTGTGCTATTTATGTGAATCTCAACTTCTATGTGACCGATGACGAAGATGA
This sequence comes from Ktedonobacteraceae bacterium, assembly GCA_035294305.1. Lineage (GTDB taxonomy): Bacteria > Chloroflexota > Ktedonobacteria > Ktedonobacterales > Ktedonobacteraceae > DASRBN01. The sequence continues at coordinate 32,726 of DATGLD010000044.1, forward strand.
GTATCCGACTGTGCTGGATGTGGCTGTCATTAAGGGGATACCGTATCGTGATGTAATCAGCTGGCGCATCGGCGTGACCGGGCCAGCACCTCAAGTGGTCTTTGAATTGGCTTCTGACAAGACCTGGAGGAGAAGCCCATCGCCTACAGTCAGATTGGTGTACGGGAATATTATGCCTTCGACCCACATGACCCTCCATTACCGTTGAGCAGGCGCAAAGGCAGGCGTCTGTTTGGCTGGCATCTCGATGCCGAAACGGGACTGATGAGCCAGGTGCAGCCAAGAATTGATGGCGCGTTGTGGAGTCCTGAACTCAATAGCTGGCTCAAGCCTGATGGCAAGTATCTCCGCCTCTACAACCGTCTGAATCGGCTGCGACCGACCAGGGGTGAGGTGGATGAGATGAAAGCTAGACGCGAAGCCGAGCGGGCGGAACGGGAAGCGTTGGCGCGTCAAATGGAAACTGAACGAGCGGAACAGGAAAGACGACGAGCGGAACAGGAAAGGCAACGAGCCGATACTTTAGCCGAAAAGTTGAGGGCGCTTGGCATCGACCCTGACCAGTTACTCTAAAGCAGGATGCGTTCCCACCAGGGGCAAACAAAACGTAAAACACGCTCCCTGCCCTGGCTGGCTCTCCAACTCTACACGGCCTCCATGCGCCTGGACCATCTGCTTGACGATGGCCAGGCCAAGCCCTGTACCGCCGGTCGCACGCGAGCGCGAGGCGTCGGCACGATAGAAACGCTCGAAGATGTATGGCAGGTGCTCGGCAGCAATGCCCTCGCCGCTATCTTTTACTCTCACGCACACCTCTTCCCCATTAGCATGTGCATTCACCCAGATTGCTCCCCTGGCAGGCGTATGTGTAATGGCGTTGCTCAATAAATTGCGCAGGATTTGCCCAACGCGCTCCGCATCGGCTTCAACCTCGGGCAAATCTGGCGCAATATCGACATGGATAGCAATTTGCTTGCGTTCGGCCTGTAGCTGCAAAGCATATACCGCTTTGACGATGCTTTCCTCAATCGCCATGGGGCTGCGTGCCAGGTAGAGTTGCCCGGCCTCGGCGAGGCTCAATTCCTGCAAATCGGCCACCAGGCGGCTCAAGAGCAGCGATTCTTCATAGAGCGAGGCAATGATTTCCTGCGTAGGCTGGATTACACGATCTTGTAGCGCCTCAAGATAGCCACGAATATTGGAGAGGGGCGTGCGAAGTTCGTGAGCTATATCGCTGACCATGTTGCGGCGCAGATGTTCCGAACGCTCGAGGCTATCGGCCATCGTGTTGAAGGCGCGTGCAAGTTTTCCAATCTCATCCTTCGCCCGTATCTTCACGCGCCGGCTGAGGTCGCCTTTCTCCATACTATTCGCAACTACGGTCAATGCCCGGATGGGCTTAATAATCTGGTGTGAACACAACAGCGTCAGGAGTAGCGCTACCACTCCGGCGAGTACTAACGCCCACCAGAACGAACTATTCACAGAGCCAAAAAAGCTCTGTTCAGAAGGAGATGAAATGGGTAGAGCTTGAACCGAGGGGCTCATATTCGTAGAAATAACCAGTATTGGCCCATTCTCAACGGTTGGAAAGTACAGCGAAGTACCTGCCTTGTTGGTGGCATCTAACGACTCCTTGGATGAGGTAATGCTCTGGGCTGGGACCGAGGCTGCTGAATCGGCAAGCACACGCGAGTTGGCATCAACCAGGATAATGCGCATCCTGGTAATCTCTGCCGCTTGATCGACATACTGCTGGATGGACTTCGGGTTGGATTGATAAGCGGTAAGCACCCGGTAGCTGATGGCCTGAATGTTAAGGTAGAACGTCTTGTCGATGGTGAATGAACCCAACGTACTCTTGCCATTTTTGACGTAGCTCCGGAATGCATTGCTGGTGATCTGGCTGGCAAACCCTTCGGCGGTGATCAGCGCTACCATTACGACGAGCATGAACATTAGCAGCAAACGCACGCGCAGGCTGCGCAGTTGCAACCTCATGTTTCTTCCCTCCTGAACTTATAGCCAACGCCATACACTGTTTGCAGGTAGACCGGCTCATTAGGATGCGGTTCGATCTTCTTGCGCAGGTTCATGATATGCACATCCACCGTCCGTTCAAAGCCCTCATAATCCATACCAAAGACGCGCTTCACCAGCTCCAACCTGCTGAAAACGCGCCCAGGCTCTCGCATCAACGTCTCCAGAATTTTAAATTCCTTCGGCGTCAGGTCGATGAGTCGCCCATGCAGCCGCACCTCGTGGGCGCGAAAATCCACCCTAAAAGGGCCAATGGTTAATTCTTCTTCTGGAAGATCATCTGCCTGCTGGCTGCTGCGCCGTAGCACGACGCGCACGCGAGCGACGAGTTCGCGCGGACTGAACGGCTTGGTCAGGTAGTCATCGGCCCCCTGGTCGAGTCCGAGCAGCATGTCTTCTTCGGCGGCCTTCGCGGTGAGCATGATGATGGGAACCTGTGACTCGGCGCGCAAGATGCGGCAGACATCGATGCCATCCACCTGCGGCAGCATCCAATCCAGGATCACCAGGCTTGGATTTCTCTGTCTCGCCAGCTGCAAGGCCTGTTGCCCATCATGTGCCGCCAGCACCCGATACTTCTCGCGTTCCAGGTACAGCCTGATCAAGTCAACAGTTTTCTTATCGTCATCTACTACCAGAATGGTGCGGCTCATCGAACTTCTCTATCAAACTATGCAAAAGAATCGGCCCGGTGCCCATCCATAAGTATAGCCCAAAGTTGTGAAGTTCTTATGAAGAAATGTTGTGGGATTGAATTTCACAGCAACCTGACACGTTCTTCATCACTTCTTTACTACTTCCCGGTTATTGTAGGGGCAGCGGCTGGTCCCTGTCCTGATCGAAATATGAAGGAGGTTCTTTATGGCATCCGTCCCATCAACATTAGCGCGACAACGCACCTTTCAAATAGTACCCGCCATCGTCAAACTTGCTCGCTGGCGGCTAAGGCAAATGTGGCACGTCCTGTTCGTTACCTGGCTTGGCATAGTCGCCATGGTTGTACTGGCCTGCGCAATACCCCTGTTCTCGCAGGTTGCGATGACTGCCGGTTTGCGCAATGCCCTGGCCAGCGCACCGCCTGACGAGCAGAGGCTGACTTTCAGCCTGCTGAACGGCGCGCCTACATCCAGCTTGATTTCTCAGGCACAGCAGGATATCGAGCAGGCAGTCCATAGCAATCTCGCTTCCTACATCAATGGCCCGGCGCAGTTCTCGGTGCATACGCCCGCGCTGAATATTCTCCCTGCGCATGAAACGACAGCGCCGGCGCAAAGTACAGGGCCGCTCATCAGTCTGACCGGCTACGAACTCAACGCGGTAGGCAATCAGATCACCGTCCTGCAAGGACGATTACCGGCCACAAGTAGCAACGGGATCGAAATAGCCCTCACTCAGGCAACTGCTAACGCCTTGAAGGTCGGCGTTGGATCGGTAATTACCGCGCAATTCCCGCAGAGCGTGGGCAGCGAGACATGGGCGCTACACGTGGTGGGCATCTTCTCTCTGAAACCAACCTGGCAGGGCCTTAACACGTTTCAACCACAAACTATAGATAGTGGAAACATCTATCAATCGCTGGCATCTAGCCAGGCATTGTTGCCAAACATTGCATCCATACAGGTACAGGTAGCTATTGGCAACAAGAGAGAGATTAGCAAGGGTGACCTGTTCGCCTCGTTCTTTCGCCTGAACTGGAGCTATGCATTTGACTCGTCGCATGTCGATATCAATAATCTGAGCGCGCTCACGCAGGCGGCAAACAATACAGAATCGCAAGCAAACAATGCGCTCGACAACTTGCCTGGCACGCTCTTGGGACCCCAGTTTTCAGGCGCGCTTTTTGACATACTGCCCCGGTATGCGACGAGGGTGGACGTAGGCGAAGGGCTCGTCTCCATCATGCTCATTTTGACGCTCGGGCTGGTCCTCTTTCTGGTAAGTATGATGTCCACCGCGCTTGTTGAACGCCAGGCCGCTACCATCGCGATATTGCGCAGTCGCGGAGCTACCCGCCGCCACATCTTCGGCACATTCGTCACGCAAGGCATCGGATTGGCTATAGTCGCGTTGCTTATTGGGCCGTTCATCTCCATTTTGCTGGTGCGGCTCCTTTCGCAACTCCTGCTGCCATCCACGGACCTTGCTGCGCTGGATGTGCTGACAGGCAATCTCATATCCACGGTGCTCAGTGTCTGGTGGGTTGATGTGCTGGCCGTATTATGCGCAGTAATCGCCGTGATCATCGCGGTTAGACGCGCCACGGCGCTGGATGTGCTGGCGTTTCGTCGCGAATCCTCGCGCTCAACACATCGCTCGCTCTGGCGGCGTCTCAACCTGGATCTCTTCACCGCCGTGCTCATCTGCGCCGGTTACGTGGCCTATGCCTACCTTGCGGCATACTATACACAGTATTCTGATCCTGGCTTAGGTATTGCGCTTGCCCTGCTCGCTCTCGTAGCGCCGCCCGTAGTGCTGACCGCGGGTCTCACCATCTTTCTGCGGCTCTTCCCGCTGTTATTGCGCCTGGGAGCGTGGCTTGCCTCACGCGGTCGCAAAGCCCCTGCCCCACTTGCCATAGCGCAGATGGAACGCGCGCCACGCCCGACCACGCGCATGATTTTGCTACTGGCGCTCGGCATCTCATTTGCCTTCTACACGCTCACCTTCATTGCCACCCAGCAGCAGCGCGTCATAGATGCGGCGGCATACGAAGTAGGCGCGGATTTCAGCGGCCCAGTTTCACCGCCGGCACAGACGCAAACACTGGCCCGGCAAACTGCCACATACCTGCATACACCAGGTGTCGTTTCCGCAACGCTGGGCTACCAGGGCTCGGTTTTCTCGCAGCAGGATGGCACAACAACTGAACTTGTCGGTGTAGACGCCAGTAACTACGCGAATACGGCGGACTGGTACTCGCAGTACGCGGATCAATCGCTTCCCAGTCTGATGGCCCTGCTCGTTTCACATCGCGCCGATGCTGCCGCGCACGATGCGGTCTATGCGCTGGTGGATGACAATACCTGGAAGGACCTGAATCTCTCGATTGGCGCGACCTTTATCCTGCCTACGGTCGATGGCTACAGCACGCACTTCATCATAGCCGGAAGGGTGCATAATATTCCGGGCGTTTATGATACTCCTGGAACAGATGGCCTGCTGTTCGACTACCAGAGTTACGCGACCGTCTACGCAAAGGATACCGGCGGAACGCTATCGCCGAATTACGTCTGGCTGCACACGCGAGACGATGCCGCTTCGCTTGCCAGCGTGCGCCATGCTTTTCCAGGTCTGCAAGATCGTCGCGCCATCACCAGCAACATGCAGGACGACCCATTGCACATCAACATTCTCAACATGTTAGGTATCGGCGTGATAACAGCCCTGCTGCTTGCGCTTGTTGGCACGCTCTTCTCAGCATGGCTGAATGCCGGCGGACGATTGACCAGCTTCGCCGTCCTGCGCGCGTTAGGCATGGCTCCACGCCAGATCGCAGCCGTGCTGCTGTGGGAACTGGGCAGCATTTGCATCGCCGCGCTCCTACTCGGCATTGGCCTGGGCTACTTCCTGACCCTGCTGATCAAGCCGGTACTCTTTGTTACCGACTTCATCGGAGGCATCAACAACTTTACCCCTATACAACTCATCCTGCCACAATTCCAGTTGGCGATGGTACTGGGTGCGGTAGTTGTCATCTGTATCGTCACGCTCGCGCTCATGGCACGACTCGTTTCACGTCCATCGCTGAGCCAGACCTTACGACTCAACGAAGACTAGTAAGGGCGACCACAAGGGTCGCCCTTCCCACAAGGTGTTTCCAAAAGGAGAAACATTATGCAAAAGAACCTGGTGACATGCGAAAACCTGATCAAGATATACAAAACCGACGATATCGAGGTGGTAGCGCTGCAAGGGCTTGACCTGGAAGTCGCGTCTGGAGAAATGATCGCGCTGGTGGGTGCATCCGGCTCCGGTAAAACCACCCTGATGAATATCCTGGGGGGACTCGATACACCCAGCGCCGGGCGTGCGAGGGTCGATGAATACGATCTAACGCGGTTGAACGAGGAGCAGCGCACACGCTATCGCAACCTGGTGGTTGGTTACCTGTGGCAGCAGAGCGGGCGCAATCTCCTGCCTGATTTAACGGCAGCTGACAACATCGAGCTTCCGCAGGTGCTCAATGGAACCGGTAGAGCGCCCAGTACGAAACGCACGCAGGAGTTGCTGGCGCTGGTTGGCCTGGCAGCGATGGCAAAGAAAAAGCCCGCGCAGCTTTCAGGCGGAGAACAGCAGCGTATCGCCATTGCCGTAGCCCTCGCTAACGAACCCATCTTACTGCTTGCCGACGAACCCACGGGCGAACTCGACTCTGTAACGGCTCGCGAGATCATCGCCTGCCTGCGCCAGATAAACCAGCAGCTCGGCCTGACCATCATCCTCGTCACGCACGATGTCGCCGTCGCCTCGGAAGTCGACCGCACGCTTGCCATACGCGATGGCCGCATAAGTACTGAGACCATCCGGCGCAACCAACCGCTGGCAACAGAGATTGGTTCCAACGGGTCGGGCGTGGCAAGTACAAGCACAGCTATCGGACTCTCACTGGAGACCCATGCCGAGTCCATCTTCATCGACCGCATCGGTATCCTGCAACTGCCAAAGGACGTAACTGAGCGCGTTATCCTGGATGGCCGCGCGGATGTCTCTATCGCCGCTGACCACGTCGAACTCTGGCCCATCGACACGCTCGATGATTCAAGGAACGATGCAGCTTCAGCCGGAAAAAGTGCGGTAATCGGCCTCTCTCTGCACACTCATCGCGAATCTATCCTGGTTGACCATGCCGGACGCCTGCAACTGCCAAGAGAAGCGTTGGAACGCATTCCCTTTCACGGGCGAGCGCGGGTCCAGGTCATCGATAACCACATCGAACTCTGGCCCCTAACAGAGCTGTAGGGGTCGATTGATTGCGGGCATCGCCCATGATGAGTTTTCACGACCAAAATCGGTCATCCAAGCGGTCCAGCCCATGTCCAACATGCACCAATATTAGAAAAAAATCGAGCAATTAGAAAGGACCATAAACACATGACAGAATCAACGAGCATAGCTACCACGATAGTCGAGGCGCAAGGCATCACACGTGATTTCCAGGCGGGGAGCGTCATAGTCCACGCGTTGCGTGGCATTGATCTCCACATCGCGGCAGGAGAATTTGTCACATTACGCGGGCGTTCAGGCTCCGGCAAGACTACACTGCTGAACATTCTGGTTGGCCTGGATGACGCGACGCAAGGCCATGTAAACATCCTGGGGCGCGATCTATCACAAATGAACGAAGCGGCTCGTGCCGCGCTGCGCCGCGAGAACACCGGCATCCTTTTCCAGAATGCTCACCTCTTTCCGGCATTGACGGCGCAGGAGAATGTCGAGGTGGCGCTGCGCCTGCTCGGTGTTCCGGGCAGCGAACGCATAGATCGCGCTCTTGAAGCCCTGGAACTTGTCGGCCTGGGCGCTCGCATCCGGCACCGCGCTATGGAGCTTTCCGGCGGCGAGCAGCAGCGGGTCGCACTGGCGCGGGCGCTTGTGCATCGACCTCATTTTGTCGTGGCCGACGAACCTACAGGCAACCTGGATTCAACGACGGGACAAACAATTGTAAGGTTGTTGCGCGCTATTGTGCGGCAAACCGGCATCGGATTGCTGGTGGCGACCCACGATGCCGTGGTGATGTCGGCGGCAGACCGGGTTTTGCAGATACACGATGGAATGATTGTGGAGCAATAACGGCAAATTTTTGTTAGAAAAGGCGAGAGATTCTGAGCGACAGCGAAGAATCTCTGTCTCCTTTCATCCGAGTCACTTCACCTGAGCTAACGGACTCATAGGTAGTAATCATCGATGTATATGCCTTGACAAGTATATACTCTATGGGGTATACTAAGAAAGTAGAACCTGTGTTCAAAACCATTGCGGATGTGCTCGAACGCAGAGATCTATCAATACCAACGCAAAGGAAGATTAGACGACGCGGCCCAAACCGCGCACATAGCACAAGGAGAAACGAAATGAAAATCAAACTGACCGGCGTATACGTAGACGACCAGGACAAGGCCCTGCGCTTCTATACAGAGGTACTGGGCTTCGTCAAGAAGACCGATGTCCGCCAGGGTCCATATCGCTGGCTGACCGTGGCCTCACCTGAGGAACCGGACGGCACTGAGCTGCAGCTGGCGCTGAACGACAACCCCGCGGCCAGCGCGTACCAGCAGGCGCTCTTTCAACAGGGCCAACCCGCGGCCATGTTTTTCACTGACGACGTCAAGGGAGACTACGAGCGGATCAAGGCCCGTGGCGCCGAGTTCACGATGCCGCCCACCGGCGTGACCGGCTCGACCATTGCGATGCTGAACGACACCTGCGGCAATCTCATTCAGCTTACCCAGTTGGCACGCTATTAAGGGCGACCGTTCAGCAGGATGGCAGCGCGGTGGGCGCCAGCGCCTACCGGTGCTGGGTCATCCGGATTCACCGGTCGCTGTGGACGATCTAAGGAGTGTACTATAAGAGCATGGAATCCGTGTTCGAAATTATTGCGGAACCGAACCGCCGCGCGATCTTGAGCCTGCTGGTCTCGTCACAGCAGTCGGTTGGAGAGATCGGACGCCAGCTTCATATGTCGCAGCCAACCGTGTCAAAGCACCTGCGCGTGCTGCGCGAGGCCGGCTTCGTGGAAGCCACGGTGGACGCGCAGCGCCGTCTCTACCGCCTGAAGCCGGAACCGCTTCAGGAGGTGGATGCGTGGCTGGCCCCGTTCCGCCGGTTCTGGTCCGCTCACCTGGATGCGCTCGAACGCCACCTCGACCGCATGGATCAATCACCCCCAACAAAAACGAAAAGGAAGGCAAGGAGAAGACGATGACCAATCGCGAGCAGTATACACCGGGTCCGGCCAGCGGAGCGCAGGTACGAAAGGACGGAGAGAAGTGGACGCTCATTCTCACGAGAGAACTGCGTCACTCGCCGGAAAAAGTCTGGCAGGCGCTTACGGAACCGGCGCACCTGCGCGAGTGGGCTCCTTTTGAAGCCGATAGGAGCCTGGGTACGGTGGGGGCCATGGTGAAGCTCACCACGGTGGGAGCGCCCACGCCACAGGTTACCGAAACGAGAGTGACGCGAGCAGACGCGCCCTCGGTGCTTGAGTACAACTGGGGTGACAACGTGATCCGGTGGGAACTCGAAGCCTCTCGTGGCGGCACGCGCCTGACGCTGTGGCACAGCATTGATCGCCGCTTCATCTCAATGGGTGCTGCCGGGTGGCACATTTGTTTGGATGTTCTGGATCACCTTCTCAGCGGAACTCCCACCGGGCGCATCGTGGGTGGCGAGGCAGTGAAGTTCGGTTGGCCCCGGCTCAATTCAGAGTATGCCCGGCAATTCGGTATTGAAGTTCCCAGCCCCCCACCCGACGTCGCCCAATCCTGAAATGGTTCAAGCGCAATATTACCATATCCGGAGAATCCCTCTAGAGAGCTGGAGTTCCACATTCCGGCTCTCCAATAGCTTGCCCTGATCCCCTTTAGCGTGTTACTATCTTTCAGGAAGAATAGTTTGCAATAGCTGAAATGCTCAGGCTATCTGCATGACCACCCATACCCGGATGGATTCCCAATGAAAACACCGGATCAGCAAGCACCAATAACTGGCTTACAGGGCCGCGCGCAGTCCAGAAGACGCGAGCGCTCGCGCCCGCGTTTTCGTCGCATGTCGCCTATTTTCCGGCTCTTAGCGATCCTGGGACCGGGCATCATTGCTGCCAACGCGGGCAACGATGCCGGCGGAGTAGCAACCTATTCCTCGGCAGGAGCCAGTTATGGCTACAATCTGTTGTGGGCGCTCGCGATCACTGCCATCTTCGTAGCCATCGTACAGGAAATGTGCGCGCGTATGGGGGCGGTAACCGGCAAAGGACTCTCCGACCTGATTCGCGAGCAATTCGGAGTGCGCTGGACGGTACTGGCCATGCTGGCGCTCCTGGTCGCCAACACCGGCGTGACGATCTCGGAATTCATCGGTGTCGCTGCCAGCGTCCAGGTACTCGCGAACGACCCGCATACCCCGCTTATTTACCTGGTGGTTCCTCTTTCCGGCCTGATACTCTGGTGGCTCGTCACGCGCGGAACCTACCGGCGTGTAGAGATCGTTTTCTTGATTATCTCGCTGGGCTTCCTGGCCTACATTCCTGCTGCTTTTGCCGCGCATCCCAACTGGCACGAGGTTGCCAAAGGCTTTATCGCTCCTCGCCTCAACATGGATGCAAACTACTGGCCTACCACTGCGGCCCTCGTCGGTACCACCCTCAGCCCGTATATGCTCTTTTACCTGCAATCGGCCGTCGCCGACAAGGGTATCCGCATGGATGAGTATGTGTATGAGAAAGTTGATGTCTATAGCAGCACCGTTTTCTCCAATATCATCTCAGCGTTTATGATTATCGCCACCGGCGCAACGCTCTTCGTTGCTCACCAGGTCGTCAACACCGCGGCTGATGCGGCATTTGCTCTGCGCGCATTCGCTGGCCAGTACGCCTCGCTGCTCTTTGGACTGGGCCTGTTCGGAGCCTCGCTGCTGGCCGGCGCAGTTTTGCCGCTCACCACGGCCTACGGTATCTCTGAGGCTTTTGGGTTTGAACGCGGCGTATCGCGCAGCTTCCGGGAAGCTCCCGTCTTCCAGTCCATCTTTACCGGCATGATCGTCCTGGGCGTGATTGTCTCACTCATTCCAGGCTTGCCATTTATTCAAGTGCTCATCATCCTGCAGGATGTGAATGCGGCCATGATGCCGATCCTGCTCGTCTTCGTTATCCTGCTGATAAACAATCGCCGCTTGATGGGCCGCCGTGTAAATAAAACCGCCTCCAACATCCTGGCCTGGATCACGACCATCTCCGTCACGTTCCTGGTGGTTTTGTGGTTGCTCAATGCGATTTTCGGCGTGGCGCTGTGAAGATTCTGAGCGAAGCGAAGAATCTTTAGGTATTCCCGGTTACGGGGCCGGGCGAAATTGCTCTACCGGTATACGTGCCCTCACGCAGGTTCCCTGTCCTGGTTGACTCTCGATGGTGAGCGTACCACCCAATTTTGTAGCACGTTCATGCATTGAGCGCAATCCAAGATGCCCTGGAAAGGAAGCGGTTGGATCAAAGCCTTTCCCGTTATCATGCACCTCGAGGATGATGTCTTTTGCCACTGTGACAAGTCGCAGTTCGACTGTGCTGGCGCGAGCATGCTTCACGCTATTATGCAGCGCTTCTTGCGCGATGCGGTATAAAGTCTGCTTCACTTCGAGAGGGATAGCTGGCTCTCTTTCCAGGTCTGGATTGACGGTCAATTTATGACGAGTACGCAAGACTGCCACCTGTCTTGAGAGAGCGGCTACCAGTCCTTCTAATTCCAGTGACTCAGGACGTAGTTCGAAGATGAGCGCGCGCATCTCGGCAAGACCGGCCTCGGCCAGCGTGAGTATGTAGTCAATCGATGCTACCGCCTGTTCGGGTTCGCTCTCTAACGCCCCCCGCGCTGTATGGGCGCCCAGGCCAATGCTGTAAAGCACCTGTGAGACGGAATCGTGCAACTCGCGAGCCAGGCGTTGCCGCTCCTGAAGGGATGCAAGTTCTTGAGCCTGTTCATAGAGGGATCGTAGTTCTCGCTCACGGCTCCTGGCCTGCTCTGCGCGCCTGCGTAAGGCCAGGGCCATCTGACCGGTGATGATGGCCGTTGCCAGGAAAACAACAAGCGTGAGCAGGTCTTCAGGGTGGATGACGATGAAGGTATAAGGAGGTGGGAAAAAGAAGAAATCAAAGCTCAGAAAAGCCAGCAAGGAAGTCAGGATAGCGGCGTAGAGTCCCCGTGTACTGGCCAATCCTAAAACCAGCAGCAGGTAGACGTAAGCAATAGTAGGAACCCTTGGGTAGAGATGTGCAAGAGCAATCCCGCCGGTAATCAGCGTTACTCCCACTATCGCCAGAAAGCTATCGATTACATAGGATCTCCATCGTAGTCCCACTTTCGCTACCGGCAATGAGATGTGCTCAACCTGTTTCATCATCCATTCCTCAGTCCCTTTCCCCGTTCGGTGGGTACCAGACCAAGACGCATAGCGCAGAGAACGGCCTGAGTGCGGCTCTGCACGCCTAGCTTTGCCAGAATATGTTTCACATGCACCTTGACTGTGTCCTCAACGACATGCAGGTCGCGCGCAATTTCCTTGTTCGACCGGCCTTGAGCCAACAGGTGCAGCACTTCCGTTTCCCGCTCGGTCAGCGGCTCCCTGATTTCAGATGTCCGTACTTCGCGCACCAGGTACGCTGACGCTTGAGAAGAGATTTGAACCTGGCCAGCGGCCGCGGCCTTGATTGCCTTGAGGAGTTCAGGAGCCTGCGTGTCCTTGAGAAGGTAGCCGATGGCTCCGGCTTTCACCGCTCCAATCACGGCTGCGCTTTCTAAGACGCTTGTCAGGGCAATGACTTCAGTTTCCGGCAATTCGCTACGAATGGCAGCGGTTGCAGCAATACCGTCCATCTCGGGCATGAGCAAGTCCATGAGTACGACATCGGGACGTAGTTCTCGCGCACGTGAGACGGCTTCGACTCCATTGGCGGCCTCGCCCACCAGGGCCACCTCAGAATCACGTCCCAGGAACATACGTAGTCCCTCACGTACAATACTATGATCATCGGCGATCAAGACTCTGATCACCATCAATGCTCCTCCTCTTGAACAGGGCACCTCTACCACTAAAGGGGTACATGATATTACCCCTATGGGCAATGTTTTGAGCAATGCCCTGCCCTATACTTATCTTAGTCAGAAAGCAGGCAAAAATGAACTTGCATATGAACTGTATTCGGGTTCAGTTTACGCGCTACCAGTGTATCACAAGGCATCGCGTAAACACTAGAGAACCGGGTTGAACTTGCAGGATGGATATGAATAAGCGTATATTGCTGGCAATCGATACGAATTTCTCTCCGCCGGCACAACAGGCGCTTCGCGTCGCTACCCAATTTCTCGAGCAGTCCTCGCGCGATGCCCGCCTGGTGTTGCTGCATGTCATCCCCGTCCCTTATGACCTTTCATATTCGTGGGGAAAGTCTGGTATGAGCTATCGACGTTTTTCCCCTACGCCCCAGCAGCGCCTGCAGGCAGAAAAAATCCTGTGGAAAGCGCGTGCTACCTTGCAGCAAGAGGGGGTTGCTCCCGAAAGGATCGAGTGGCTACAACGAACCGGAATACCCGCGGATGAAATTGTGAAGGTTGCAATAGAATTGGACGTTGACATCATCGTCATAGGTAATCGCGGAAATACCTTTACACAGAAAATACGGCGTTTGTTATGTGGAAGCACTTCACAGCGTGTCTTCCGGCTTTCCTCATGCCCCGTCATCCTGGTAACTGCCCCACCTGGGCCGCGCATAAGAAATTTGGTAGCCTGGTACAAAGAAGCTGTTACACGTTCCTTACGTTTGCGTCCCGCCGCCCTTCAGGTCTTTACGGCATATGATGTAGCCCGGCTATTTGCCCCCTCGCAAGGCATAGTTAGTATAAAAGAGATGGAAGCAGCAACGCTTGCTCTGGAGCAATTAGCCAGAGAAGGTCTGCTTTGTTGTCAGAAAGTTAAAGGCGAGTTGCGCTACCTCAATGATTGAGATCCGGTTGCGAGCATTAAAAAATTCCACAGTTTTCCTGTCACTTTTCTAATGAGTTTTTCGTGTTAATTAAGGAAGCGGATAGCGTTTTCCCCACTTCTTCCCACACCACGCTAAACGCTTCCTCTCCTTTTTGGCAGAACAGGCTGCTTCTGGGTGTTCTATTGCTTTTCTGAATTCGTTCATCTGGTCGATGTATCAGCTGATCATATGAAAATAAGAACTGGAATTTTTAGACTTTTTCTAGTTTCTGAGGAAGAGAGAAGCACATAAGTGGATCGGCGGGCCGAATCTATCCTGAGCACGTGAACCGGAGCTCTGAGGAACGAGAGGGAAGCATCTCCGTGGGGTGCGACAAAGCATCTAGCCCTGGGCCATTCATTGCCAGCATAGACCGCGTTGGCTTTCTGCTCCTCATTCTGTGCGACAAAGCATCTAGCCCTGGGCCATTCATTGCCGAGCCAATTATGAAGGAGCATAGGAAGAATCTCCACCGTGTGCGGCAAAGCCTGACATCCACTCATAACTCGGGGTGCAGGGGTTTCACCCCTGCCGGGGTGCGGGGTGTCCCCGCTTGCTTCCCCTCCCGTCCTGACGGGCCGTAGGCCCGCTGCAAGAATTATGAGTGGATGGCAGGCAAAGCATCTAGCCCCCTGTCGCGTTCTCATGGTATAATAGCATACACTTCCCATCAGAAGATGGGAGCATCTTGCAGAGGAGCTTGTGGAATCCACAATCATCTATGTTTCGTAAAATTTTGATCGCCAATCGTGGCGAAATAGCGCTGCGCGTCATACGGGCATGCCGCGAAATGGGTATTCCTTGTGTTATTGCCCACTCGGAGGCTGATCGTGATTCCTTGCCCGTATTGATGGCGGATGAACACATCTGTATCGGGCCGGGTGCCAGTGGCAAGAGTTACCTGAACATTCCCAATATCATCAGCGCGGCAATGATAAGCGGCGCGGACGCCATTCATCCCGGCTACGGTTTTTTGTCCGAAAATACCAGTTTTGCCGAAATCTGCGCGGATGCGCATATCACGTTCATCGGCCCTTCCGCCTCAGTTATGGCGCTGATGGGCGATAAAGTATCGGCGCGTGAGTCAATGGCCGAGCTGGGCTTGCCAATGCTGCCCGGAACACCCGTGTTGCGCACCCTTGCCGAAGGCCTGGAGGCGGCAAAGGACATCGGTTTTCCTTTGATGCTCAAGGCGGCTGCCGGTGGGGGCGGACGTGGCATTCGCCTGGTGAAACACAAGGATGAATTTGAGCGCGTGTTCACGACCGCGCAGAACGAGGTACGCGAAGCCTTTCGCGATGATGGCCTCTATCTTGAACGCTACCTTGAACGGGCGCGGCATATCGAGATTCAGGTGCTGGTCGACAATTTTGGACACGGCGTCTACCTGGGAGAGCGCAATTGCTCTTGCCAGAGACGCCACCAGAAGGTGCTCGAAGAATCACCCAGCCCGCTGCTCTCGCCGGAACTCCGCGAGGAAATAGGCACGAAAGCCATCCGCGCCGTCGAGCAGATCGGCTACCGCAATGCCGGAACGCTCGAATTTCTGATGGATGAGCAGGACCGTTATTACTTTATGGAGATGAATACGCGCCTGCAGGTGGAGCATCCTGTAACCGAGCTGGTGACGAGCACCGACCTGGTCAAAGAGCAGATTCGCATCGCCGCCGGAATGCCGCTCCAGTTGGAGCAGGAAGACATTCACCTGCGTGGCCATGCCATAGAATGCCGCATCGCGGCGGAGGATGCGGAACACGATTTCCGGCCACAAACCGGCACGATAGAAAAGTATTTGCCGCCCGGCGGGCCAGGAGTGCGCGTCGACAGCCATCTCTATGCGGGCTACAGCGTCCCACCCCATTATGACTCGCTGCTGGCAAAGTTGATTGTATGGGCAGAGACGCGCGAAGCGGCAATTGCGCGCATGCAGCGCGCCCTGGATGAGTATATCATCGAGGGCATCGCAACAACCATTCCATTTCACAAGCGTTTGTTGCGTCACGAGGGCTTTATTCGTGGAGAAACCTATACCCGTTTCTTGCAAGAAGAGGCCACAGCGTTAGGAATAAAAGAGTAGTTGGGGCGTTTGTAGTGCGCCATTCTATAAGAGGGAGGAAAATACTATGTCTCGAGTAGTTGTGACCGGGCTCGGATTAGTCACTTCGGTTGGAAACGACCTGGCCTCGAGCTGGGAAGCGCTTTGCCAGGGCAAATCGGGCGTGGCCGAGATCACCGGATATGATACGAGCCAGTTTCGTATTCATTTCGGCGCGCAAATCAGGGACTTTGATCCATCCCTCTATATGGACCGCAAAGAAATTCGCCGCAGCGACCCTTATGAGCATATCGCAATTGCTACTGCTAAGCAGGCCCTTGTCCAGGCGGGTTTGCAGATCACCGAAGAGAACGCTAACGACATCGGCGTTTACATCGGCAGCGGCATTGGTGGCCTGGTAACGCTGCACGATCAGTTCCGTGTCCTTTTTGAAAGAGGGCCAGGCCGCATCAGCCCATTCTTCATTAACATGATGATTATCGATGGGGCGCCTGGACTTGCCTCCATTATGACGGGCGCGAAAGGGCCGAACTGGGCGGCCGTATCCGCCTGCGCGACCAGCGCCAATACGATAGGCGAGGCCTGGGAAACCATTCGCCGTGGCGATGCCAAAGCCATGATCGCAGGTGGGTCCGAAAGAGGCATCACGCCGATTGCCATGGCCGCGTTCGATAATATGACCGCGCTCTCGCGCCGCAATGACGACCCGCAGGGGGCCAGCCGTCCTTTCGACGCCACTCGCGATGGCTTTGTGATGGGCGAAGGCTCCGGCATGCTGATTCTGGAAGACCTGGAATTTGCGAAGGCGCGAGGAGCGCATATTCTCGCGGAAATGGTTGGTTATGCTTCTACAGGCGACGCTTATCATGTGACCGAGCCCTCTCCAGGCGGCGAAGGCCTCGTACGCGCCATGCGCCGCGCCTTGCAAAAAGCGAACCTGCGCCCCAACCAGGTTGACTACATCAATGCCCATGGCACCTCAACTCAGTACAATGATCGCACAGAGACGCAGGCCATTAAAACCTGCTTCGGTGAGCATGCCTATCACATGGCTATCAGCTCAACTAAATCGATGCTTGGCCACACATTGGGAGCGGCAGGAGCAGTCGAGGCCGTGATCTCTATCATGACCATCTTGACGGGTATCATCCCTCCAACGATCAACCTGCATCATCCCGACCCTGAATGCGATCTCGACTACGTGCCAAACGAGGCACGCCAGGCTACTGTCAACGTCGCCATGTCCAACTCTATGGGCTTCGGCGGCCATAATGCCTGCCTGATTTTTAAACGCTACGAGCCATAGTTTTTCAAGCCCTCAACGGGTTCAGGAAAGAGCGTGGCAGCCCAGCCGCCCCTTTCCTGTAGGGATAGGCCTGGCGCCTGTCCGCTTCGGAGTCACCAGACCCGAAAACGTGAAAGGCAAATACACGAAGCGCTGGAAGATGAGGAAGAAGGGATGGATAACCCCAAGCATCCATCACACATCAAAATATGAGAGTAAGATAAGATGGGAACACGTGAGCATGAAGAGCCATGGATCAAGCGTGTCGAAGAGCTGGTAACGCTGCTCGAAGGCACCACCATTG
Source organism: Ktedonobacteraceae bacterium (assembly GCA_035294305.1). Classification (GTDB taxonomy): domain Bacteria; phylum Chloroflexota; class Ktedonobacteria; order Ktedonobacterales; family Ktedonobacteraceae; genus DASRBN01. The sequence continues at coordinate 50,142 of DATGLD010000044.1, forward strand.
GCGAACTGGAATTAACCGAAGCAGGCACCGAGATCATCATCCGGCGGCGACCGGATATGATGATGGTCTCCATGCCCGCTAAACAAACAAACCTTAACAATACCGGCGCGCAATCCGCTACCAATGCGGTAAAGCCGGCGAAAGCAAAGGAAGACCATAGCGTTCCCATCGTCGCGCCTCTCACCGGCGTCTATTATTCTTCCCCTTCACCTACATTGCCCCCTTTCGTCTCTCCCGGCGATATTGTGCACCCCGGCCAGGTCGTCGCGCTTGTAGAAGCGATGAAAGTGTTCAACGAAATTCAGGCCGAAGTATCAGGTCGCGTCGTCGCCTTAGTGGCAAAAAGTGGCGACGTGGTACAGAAGGGGGATACGCTCATCCGTGTCGAACCGGTGTAGTGAGAAAATTGTACTACATACACTATCACCCTTGCCCAAACACACTTCCGCGTGCTATACTCTCTACAGAGATGAAGTCTTTTTGTTCTACCCACAGTTCTGATGGCACACCGGCAGAGGTTTTAAGCGCTTTTTGACGTCACGTAAACGTCGCCCGGCGGTGAAATCCATCAACTGGTTCGGGCAAAGGAGGTGAGGGACATGGACGCTGGCCCCAGTCATAGTAGGCCTGTGGTTTTCGCGTGCCTGCTTTTGGGAATGTTCTTCACCTCATTGGGTATGGTCGCAGGATAAGCAAACGCATCGCTCGTCTTTGTAGTGCGTTTTGATCGGGTCTTCATCTGCCTCCGGTGTTTTTCCACCTATTCCTTTCTCAATGAGTTTGTATTGCACCGCTACCTGGCGCAATACAATGCTAGCCTTGCCTTCATTGCTAGCGGAAGAACTTTCTCCCTGGCCAGCCGTAGTGGTACTCTCGCAGGTACCCTACTCGATGTCTGCAAGGGCATCCATACAGCAGTCCCCTATAATGTACAATCAACGCATTTTGCATGGAATGCATAATTCGCTGCTGCTACAGCAGTTACGCAGATTTTAGATTGCTTTTCCTTGCGAAAGTCATTGTATTGTTACGCCCGTTACAAGCTTGAAATGCTTATCCACTTATCCACACTGCTGTGGATAAGTTCAAGGTGTAAAGTTTCACGTGGATACGGCATCAGGATATCCTATTCCCTTGTGAGAAAGGACGGTGATACCATTGATTTTTTTAAGCACACTCTTACGCCGGAGCGTTTACGATATCGAGGGGCGGCGTCTGGGTTCATTACATGATATATCCGTCTCCTTGAACGAGACATTTCCCCTGGTTACTGCTCTCATCGTGCGTTCTTTGCTCAGCAATAATGAGATGATAATTCCCTGGTCTCAGGTACACAATCTTGAAGAAGAGCAGATTCACCTCACTGTCAGCCAGCAGCATATCGCATCATATACGCCGCAACCAGATGAGCTATTACTCAAAAGAGATTTATTAGATAAGCAAATTGTCGATACGCAGGGTTTTCGCGTTGTCAAAGTCAATGATTTGAAGCTGGCGCAAATTAAGGGCACAGCCCGGCTGGTTGGTGTAGATATCAGCTTCAGCGGACTGCTGCGGCGCTTAGGTGTGCTTGCGCCTGTAGAAGTACTGAGCAATATTTTACCAATACGCCTTTCTGAGCGTACGATAACCTGGAATTATGTTGAGCCAATACAGGTCGTCACCGCCGGTACAGGACAGCTGACCCCGGCTATGGCCGGAGCGGGAGCCAGCGCGGCCACCGTTGGAAGTCCCGGTGTCGTGCCACAAGTCCAACTCAGCGTCAGCCATACCAAGCTGTCCGATTTACATCCTGCCGATATCGCCGATATCCTCGAACAGCTTGGTGTTGAGGACGCGGAGGCAATGCTTGAGCGCCTGGATACGGAGACGGCCGCCGATGCGTTGAACGAGGTCGAGACGCCTTTGCAGTCTGAACTGCTCAGCGAACTCGAGCCAGAGCGCGCCTCTGAACTGCTGGAGAGGCTTGCGCCGGATGATGCCGCTGATATCCTGGCGGATATTCCATCCGAGGAGGCCGAGCGCATTTTGAACCTGATGCCCGCCGAAGAGTCACGACAAATCCGCGAATTGCTGCGCTATGGAGAGCAGACCGCCGGTGGCATCATGACCACCGAGGTCCTTTCGCTCTCGCAGGAATTGACTGTTGAAGAGGCGCTAGCCTACCTGCGGCAGCACTCTGAACACCTGGAGATGATCTATTACCTGTATATCGTCGATGACGAACAACACCTGGTCGGCGTCGTCTCCCTGCGCGAACTGGTCGTAGCAGAGCCAGGCACACAGCTCAAAGAACTGATGGATCCCGACGTCATCAAAGTTACCACCACAACCGACCAGGAAGAGGTGGCCGAGGTCATCGCCAAATATGACCTGCTGGGTGTTCCAGTGGTGGACAACGACAATCACCTCGTAGGCCTGGTGACCGTCGATGACATTATCGATGTCATTCACGAGGAACAGGCGGAGGATTTTTCGGAAATGGCCGGCGCCAGCGTCGAGGAGTTCGAGGAAGAAGAGCATTTTTCGTTGCGGGCCGTTCTGAGCCGTGCCACATGGATAGGCGTGAATGTGGTTGCCGGTTTCCTGCTGGCGCTGGTACTCTACCAGATTTTCGGCACGGCAGGCATCCAGGGCACACATCTTGTAGCGGGACTGCGCTCTTCTGTTGCTCTCAATGGCGTTGTCTGCCTGGTTCCCATGCTGCTGCTGACCAGTGGCAGCGTCGGTTCGCAGGCGCTGGGTATAGCAGGCTGGCAGTTGCGTTCCACGCACGGGATCGACTTTTTGCGTGGTATTTTCCGCGAGTTGCGCCTGGGAACCTTCGGTGGCATCATGGCCGCCATTATCGTAGGTTTGTTGACCTGGGCGCTCTTCCACTCATGGCTGCTGGGTGTCGCCATTGGCCTGAGCGCGGGTTTCACGCTGTTAATCGCGGCCCTCTGCGGCCTGGTTTTACCGACTGTTTTGCAGCGCCTGCGCATGCGCGGAAGCCTTGTCAGCGCCCCGCTACTCGATCCCATCATTGCCGTCATCAGCCTGGCTTTTTTCCTGGCTGCTGCGTTGTGGCTGGCTAGCGTCATGCATGTGTGAGAGGAAAGGGAATCAGCAGAAAAAAGGTATTGACAAAAACGGCACATACTTGATATACTGCTTGCGTGAGATGAGCCAATCGGCATCCTTCCTCGATAGCTCAACGGTAGAGCGGCCGGCTGTTAACCGGTAGGTTACAGGTTCGAATCCTGTTCGAGGAGCCACAAGCCCAGGAAGAAAGTTCCTGGGCCTTTTTTATTGCAAGCAGGAGATGTTCTCCGACTCTGCTGGTGGTGGAAAAGTGGCCAGTTACACGTTTTAACTTCATACGTTTTCTGAAAATAGTAGCGTTATGAAGTATTTCCGGTCATTAGAAGAGCGGAGGCAATCATGTTAAACCGCTATCAATGTATTCCACGCCGGTTCGGTCGCTGGAGCCTGGCCCTTATCTTTACCCTTACCCTGATGGCGGCCCTCACTCCAGCGGTCGCCGCAGCCAGTCCACGCCCAATTGTCCATAGATTCGCTTACCGGTCTCCGCTCTCGAAAGGGAATGATCGTGACAGCAACGTGTCGGGGCCGTTGACAGGGAAGGTGTCCATTATGCCAGGCTTCCCTGTGATGACGACGGAAACTCCTGGCACATATCACGCCGGCCCCGGCATCAATGTGCTGGTAGGCGACATCACTGGCGACGGCAAACCGGACTTCCTCGCTTCGGCATTGGCAAATGGCCCCCTGTATGCCTGGGAACCCAATGGGAAGGTCATTCCAGGATGGCCCGCGGCGCAGTTTACCGGTGCTGCTTATGCCGCCCTGGGAAAGCTGTCTAAGACCATTCCCGGCCTACAGGTAATGGTTGGTTATATGAGTGGGGGACAGTCCTACCTGGCTGCCTTTGATGGACATGGCCACCTGCTGCCCGGCTGGCCAATCCCGGATGACAATTACACCGCTACACCAGCAGCGCTTGCTGATATTAATGGAGATGGTATCGACGAGATCTTTGTTGAAGAAGAGGACTGGACGCTGGCCGGTTATGACGCTCATGGTAAGCCCTTACCAGGTTGGCCGGTCCATGTTGATAGCGGTCAGACGTTGTATACCCCTACGATTGCCGATATTGATGGAGATGGCAAGCCGGAGATTATCTCTGCCAGTGAGAGTCTGTCTCCAGGAGGAGTGAAAGTCTACGCATGGCATGGCGATGGCACTCTTGTAAAGGGCTTTCCAATTAGTGTTACAAGTGGACTTGAAGGGACCTTCCCGGTCGTGGCGGATGTGCTTGGTCTGGGGAAGCCACAATTGATCTTTGCTACCTACCCTGGAGGTAACAACACCTCAGTGCTGATTTACTCTGGCGCGGGAGTACTCTTGAAGACGATTACTATTCCCGGTATCACCGCATACGGAAGAGCACTCGCGGTAGCCAGGCTGGACAATTCACCGAATCCGGAAATTGTGGTACAAACGAACACGACCCTGGCTGCGGTGCATGGAGATGGAAGCTACGTCTCCGGTTGGCCCCAGAATCTTGGTTATAGCTCCATAGACAACTCATCGCCAGTCATCGGTGATGTGACCGGTGATGGAGTGCCGGATATCGCGATCACCACCAACCAGGGGGACTCAGTTCAGGGGTTTTTGTCGGTCTACAGCGCTACAGGTACTCTGGAACTCCAGATGCAGCTAGAAATTGGCAGTGGTGGGGTGCCGGCTATGGTAGACCTGCTCGGCAATGGCCGCAATGATTTGTTGGTTACCGGTGATCCCTGGGATGGAAGTACACATGAGTATCCCAAGGTCTGGGCATTTGACTTCCACGGTGCCGGGACCTATGGGCAGGTACCCTGGGCGCAATTTGGCCGGAATCCCGAACACCATAGTTGCTTCTCAACTGATGCTATCTCTAGTTTCTGCCAGGGCTGAAAAGGCGGAGCATCTGGCTTCTCTGTAACTGGTGATTCCCTATAAGTCTCCAGGACAAGGGGAGACCACGATTGGGCGGGGGAATCACCATCTCAGGGCGATTCAAAAGTTGATTCAGTGGCGATCAAAGCGGCCTCCGTGCTGTAGGGACAGCGGCTCGTCCCTGTCCGTTGTGGGGCGCGCAGGACAGGGACGAGCCGCTGTCCCTACAGCACAGCAACGCCATCACTCGACTTTTGAATCGCCCTGATCACCATCTCTATAAGTATTGTTATTGCGCTTTTTCCTGTGCTATACTGTAGCGGAAGATAGTGGCGAGTTGACCCAGTGCAGTTATGATTCCGGTCTTTTCATTATTCTGCATGCAGAAGGGAAACTATGCTTTCCGGCACGCGGACTTCTTTCCTGTGATTGATAGAGGCGCATAGTGTTGCTGCTCTACTAAGATGCGCATAAGGCCATTGAGGGCAGCAGCGAATTCATAGGTAAAGGAAATGCAAGAACCTCAGACGTGGCGTGATTTGCTTGGGCAACGCATTGAGAATCTCCAGGAACGACAGCGGCTTGCTCATGCCTTGCAAGTTAGCCCTATCACTCTGATGCGCTGGGTGAGCAAGGAATCCACTCCCCGGCCGCAGCTCCTGCAGCGCCTGTTGAAGGCGTGGCCTGAAGAACGTGAGCAGCTCTTGAGGCTGATTCGAGAGGAGTTCAAGGACTTTCCCACTTTGAGCGAGTATGAGGCGGTAGTCGAAACGTCACTCACTATTCCCGCCGAATTTTATACTCGTGTCCTACACACCCTTGCTACGCTTTCCAGGGATCTGCACTTCTGGTCGCTTTGTGACCTCATCCTGCGGCAGGTTCTCTTGCAGCTCGACCCTCATCGCCTGGGCATGGCGGTAATTGTGGTGCGCTGTATGCCACCCTCTGACGGCAAGATGGTTCGCAGCCTGCGTGAGGTGTATGGATGTGGAACACCGCCCTGGCCGAGTACGTTGGACAATGATCCCATGTTCCTGGGAATCGAATCGTTAGCCGGCTACGCGGTCAGTACGGCTCGCCTCGTAGAAAACCAGAATCTTGGGCAGGAAGCGAATCGCGCTCCTGGCTATGCTGGAAAATGGGAGGGAAGCGCTGTTGCGGCTCCCATCATGTTTGCGGGCAACATCGCCGGCTGCCTGCTCATCTCAAGCACTCAGGCTGGCTACTTTGGTGAGAACTATTACTCGCTCATCGAAGGCTATGCCGAGTTGATCGCCCTGGCTTTTGATCGCCAGGAGTTTTACGCGCCGGAGCAGATTGCTCTCGGCGTGTTACCCTCTTACGAGGTGCAAAAATCCTCGTTTTCGGGGTTTCGACAACGTACCATCGATCTTATGAGGCAGGCCTCGATTAACCGGCATCCGATCACGGCTTTAGAGGCGGAACAGCTTGTCTGGCAACAACTGGAACAAGAACTGCTTCAGACGCCATTTCGTTAATTGGTCATGAACAACTTGATACGTTTCTTCCTGAGCAAGAGGAGATAGTAATGGCAACACCCGATAATTCTTCGGAAGGCGGCAATGTCTACTTCAACGATCCTGAGAGCGGCGCGGAGATGGCGCGCCTCCTCGCGCAGGACCGCCTCGTCACCAGGGGCATGGGCGGTCTTTTCTCCGAGCGCTCAGACCTTTCCGGCATTCATCGCATCCTCGACGCGGCCTGCGGCCCCGGCGGTTGGGCGCTGGAGGTCGCCTTCGCCTATCCTGATATCGAGGTGGTTGGATTCGATGTCAGCCGGGCAATGATCGACTATGCGCGGGCGCAGGCGCGGGTGCAAGGCCTGAACAATGCCAGTTTCCATGTCATGGATATCCAGAAGCCGCTGGATTTCGCCGACGAATCCTTCGACCTGGTCAATTCGCGTTTCATCAATTTCCTACCGACAACAGCGTGGCCGCGCGTGATGCAGGAATTTGGGCGCATCACACGACCTGGAGGGACCATCCGGCTCACGGAAAGCGAATGGTGGTACTTCACGAACAGCCCCGCGCTGGAGGAACTCAACTCCATGGTTATACGCGCGCTCAAGCTGCAAGGCGCAAGTTTCACCGAAAGCGGCCGCTTTACCGGCGTGCTGCCCATGTTAGGAAAATTCCTGCTCGACGCCGGCTGTAGCAGCGTCAACTATCGCGCGCACGTCATCGATTACTCTTACGGGACCGAGGCCTATGATGGCTTTCGTCGCGATGCCGCCGTCGTCTTCAAACTCTTCCAGGGCTTTATCGTCCGAATGGGAGTCGCCACCCAGGAGACATTGGACCAACTGTACGACCGCATGCAGTTTGAGATGCTGAAGGAAGATTTTCGGGGTTTGATGTTGCCGATAACGGCCTGGGGGGAGAAGGGGTAGGAGAATCGCCATGGGTCAGACGCGCATCACTATTCGTCCACTTCGCCTGAGTGATACTGAGGACATGCATGAGATTATGCATATGCCAAATGTCCTGTGGGGGACCGCGCAGCTCCCCTCCAAAAGCCTCGAGATGTGGCGCAAGACCATCGAGGGGTGGTTGAATGACGAACACGCGCATGACTTTGTGGCCGAGATCGGGGGTAAAGTCGTTGGAGCCATTCACCTCAGAGTTGGCGAGGGGCGCGAACGTCACGTCGGCACGATCTCTATGGTCGTTCACGATGCTTACCAGGGACAGAGCATCGGCAAAATGCTCATGCTCACCGTCATTGACCTCGCCGACAACTGGCTCAACCTGCTGCGCCTGCAATTGGAAGTCTATACGGATAATGAGCGCGCCATCAATCTCTATAAGCGTTTCGACTTTGAAATCGAGGGGAAAAAGCGCTGCGATGGTTTTCGTGCCGGCGTCTACCTCGATAGCTACGTCATGGGCCGCGTGCGTTCTCAAACACAAAAATCGGCGCCCCTTTCTGACTACACGGCGATGTTTCCACCTCCTGCGCGAACGCCGCAAGCGCCGGATACTCCTGATGGGGTGTAATGAGGTGATCTACCGTGTCTGAGCCGGCTCCAATCAATTTCGAACACTTCTTCTTAAAAATGCTCGAGGCTTCCTACTGGCCCATCGTGATTATTGATCGCACAATGAGTGTCCGCTTCTACAATCAGCGCGCCGTCAAACTGCTAGGTAGGTTGGAGCCATGGCAGGACCTGAAACTGGAACTGCTCATTCCCGACCCTGCTATCCTGCAACTGGTGCGGGAGAGCCTTGAGACGGGCGCTCCTCGCAGTGGCGAGTATTCAAAAGTCAACGGGACGATTTTCTGGAAAGTATCTGTTTCTCCAGTGGAACATACTCCTCCCCACGAATCGGACAGCCTGGAGGACGCTGAGGCGAAGGCCCGGCGTTATCAGTATTTCGTGATTTTGATCGAAGATTTAACCGAATTGCGCCGCCTGGAACGAGTGCGGCGCGATTTCGTCGCCAATATCTCGCATGAACTGCGCACCCCGCTGGCCTCCGTTCGCCTGCTGGCGGAGACGTTGGAAGATGTCATCGAAACTGACCCTGAGCAGGCACAAATCTTTGTCGAGCGCATCGAAAACGAGGTCGAACATCTGACAGACCTGGTATCGGAACTGCTTGAACTCTCGCGTATCGAATCGGGCCAGATGCCAATGCTCATTGAACCCGTCGAAGCCGAACTGCTGGTGCGCGAGGTGATGGCGCGCATGATACCGCAGGCGCAGCGCTATCGTGTAACCCTGCGCAGCGAGATACAAGATGGGAAGACACGAGTTGCCGCGGACAGCAAGCAAATAGTACGTGTGCTTGTCAATCTTGTACATAACGCCATCAAATTTACTCCATCGGAGGGAATGGTTGTCGCCGGCACGAAGCTGCAAGCCGGAGGGGAGACGCAAATTTTCTTTGTGCGCGATACGGGTATTGGCATTCCGGCAGAGGACTTGCCGCGCATCTTCGAACGATTTTACAAAGTAAACCGCTCGCGTTCGAAAATGTACGCCACCGGTCCTGGCGGAGGTGGCAGCGGATTGGGCCTGGCTATTGCTCGCCATGTCGTAGAGGCGCACGGGGGCCGCATCAGCGTTGAAAGCGTGGTTGGGCAGGGCAGCACCTTTACTTTTACCCTCCCGGTAGCAAACTCGTAGGGGCCGATTGGTCGTGCCCATCGCCTATTCCCCGGCCATATCCCTCTCTCCCCGACACTTTTTCCCGTGGGGGCAAACGCGGATCGACCCCGAGGAGGGCGACCACCAGGGTCCCCGCCCCGCATCCCAGCCACTCCCGTCCTTACCAGGGCGACGATCCTGTTCTGCAAGAGTACGTGGTCCTAGTAAGGGCGGGGGCAATGGTGGAGATGGGTGGGGTTGGGGACCCTGGTGGTCGCCCTGCTGGGGACAGCACGTGCCAGGTCGCCGCAAAACGTGTCGGGGAGAGAGCGGCCATATCCCGGTGATATCGAAAAATTTAATTGCTTCTTTATACCAAAACGTTGCACTTCGCACACTTGTATGGTACCATTTGCTTTAGATTCATATTTCTGCCTGGGTTACATGAAATCTCTTCGATGGACACGATACCGACCATTATAAGGCCAAGGACTTGTGACAGGCTATTTCATTGGCCCCGGTCGATGATCCGTCGTGATACGTGATAAACGCAGGCGCCACTCTTAATATGGATGTGAAGAGAGCCGGGTCGTGCATGTATGACAATATGCGCGTAATCTGGTGATGGATGGTAGTGTGGAGAAGAAAGAGGATGTTAACATGAGTAAACTGGTGATGGTCATTGACGATTCTGTAACGGTTCGTAAGATCATAGAAACCAGCCTGAAACGCGCAGGCATCGAATCCGTGAGTTATGAAGATGGCGTCGAGGCCTTGCGCGCGCTAAGTGAAAGACGACATCGCCCACCTGACCTGGTGATATTAGATATCAATCTGCCTAAAATGGATGGCTATACAGTAGCCCGTTATCTCAAGACAAAGCACCAGTTTAGCAATACCGTCATTGTCATGCTTTCGACGCGTGACGGGGTAATTGATCGCATCAAGGGTCGTCTTGTAGGAGCAAAGGACTATATTACGAAACCGTTCCGAACGCAAGACATCATGTCTGTGATACGCTCTTACCTGGGTGTCCCGTCACTTTCGTAAGTTTTCATCTTTTCATGCAAGAACATATTACAGACAATGCCTGGCTGTATGCATCTCAACGCCGCCTGGACCTGCAAAACCTCGAGTTGATGAGCGACGAGGAGTTCTGGCATTACGCGCGCGAACGCGCCAATGCTATTTCCGGCGTTTCCCCTGGCGAAGAAACGCGCTCACCACAATATCTCGAATGCAAACTGAGTTGCGGAACATTCCTCATCTCTTTGCAGTCCGTTTGTGCGGTTCTGGATGCTCCGCGATCCTTTGCCCTGTTACCTGATATTCCACCGTGGATGCTGGGCATTATGATATGGCGCGGTCAGGCTATTGCCGTTCTCGATCTGAATGCCTATCTCTGCGAGAACACCGGCCAGCTTGGCCTCGATCCTTCTCCTGGTATGCTGCTTATCGCCAACGATCCACAGCATCCCGATGTCAGCGTCGGCCTATTTGTGCATCTCACGGGGGGGATCGATAATCAGGCGTACGAACCTCCCTTGCCCATCATCAATATGCCGATGTTACTTGCCGATGTCGTGCGGCAGATAGGAACAGCCGCTAATCATGGATGAGGTTTCTCCTTTCTCTGAAGAGAACAAACTTTCGCCTGAAGACCAGGCAGTGCTGGACGCTTTCCTTGCTATGGAGGACATGGAACCTGTACCGGCCACGGCGGAAGCTACCGCTGCTGCCTCTATTTCCCCATCCCCTGCTCAAACTTCGAATCTGTTTTCCACAGAAGAAGACACGCTCGTCCTGTTCGTCACCGAAGCAGATGAAGATATTGGCAGGATGCGCCAGGCCCTCCAGCAATTGGAACACAACCAGCAGCTAGATTCGCCCGCTTTTACATTGATGCAGCGTGCGGCCCATAAGCTGAAAGGCACGGCAGGCGCAATGGGCTGCAATGCCCTATCCGCCATCGCCCGCCATATTGAGGTGCTTATCAAGCAAGTTAAGAATCGGGAAATAGCATACGGGACAGGTTTGCTTGCATTGACACATGCGGTACAGGCCCTGGAGACAACCCTGGAAAGCGTTGTCTCCGAGGGCAGTGAGAGCCAGCAACCCCTTATTGAACTTGAAGAAGAGTACAGAACCTTGAGCCTGAGCGCCGGCGCAGCTGGTGTTCCGGTTCAAGAGATAGAGCAACCGGCTATAGCCGCAGGTGGAGGAACTTACCCCACTACTCCGCTCTCCCTCGCCCATATCAATAGTCATCATCTGGACCAGCTCATGCTGCATACTGAACAGATGCTAGAGTTACAAACACCCTTAGAGAGCGCCCAGCAGCAGGTTGAGGCAGCGCTCTCGGAATTACAGAATGCCCAGGCGCGCTTACGCCACCTGGAGGCAATGTATAGTTCTGTCGTTATGAGGGAAGCAAGTACCGCCAGGGGTGTACTTGAAGAGCAGCCAGCGTCCTCTCTTATAGAGCGTATTCTAAGCGAATCCATCCAGCGTACGGGGCATACGCACAAGTTCAAGGCCACATCATCCTCGCAGCAATTTCCGGTTATGCATGCATTGGAAGACTGGGATGAGTTGGAGGTTGACCGCTTTAGCGAAAGCAATGTATTTGCGATTTCGCTCAATGAAGCAATTACCGATGTCGCCATTGCTACTGCCCAGCTACGCCAGGCGGTTGCGCGACTAAACTCCTTGCTCAAGCAACACAAGGAACAGGCTGCCTACGTCCATAATGATGCGCTCTCGCTGCACACCGCCCCATTTTCTATCCTTGTGGATCGCCTGAGAAACGCCGCCCGGAGCATCGCAGGGGAAAAACGGACGATCCAGTTTGAAGTCTCCGGCGAGACAACGGAAATTGACCAGGATATCCTGCATGCGCTGGCAAATCCTTTGCTGGACCTGGTGACCGGGGGCGTACTCGCCAGTGTGACGGCGCAGGTACACACAGCGGAGGCCGAACAAATTACGCTTGCGGCTTATTCTAGCGACCACGAAGTGGCAATTGAAGCCGGTTTTTCGATGCCCGTACCGGGTGGGATCATTGAGGCACTTAACAGTGTCATTGACAATTTATATGGCTCTATCACGCCCCACCGCGACTCAGCGGAAGGCATCGCGTTCCAGATGCGCTTCCCTCGTTCGCGAAGTGCGGTGCGGGGACTGCTTGTGCGAACCGGTAATCAGTCGGTTGTGGTACCGTTCTCCCAGGTGCATCATATCGACTACAACCAGCACGAAGTTGCCGCGCACTATGACCTCAATACGTTGTTGGATTTTCCCGCGACCAGAAGTATCGCGCAAACGATTCACCCCCGGCTGATTCTTGCGCGGCCAGCTATGCAACTGGCAGTGCAGGTGGACGAGATACTAGGACAGGTGGACCTGGTGATGAGACCACTGGCAGACTATTTGCGGCGACCGGGTATTCTAGGGACAGCTATCGATGGTACGGACAATATATTGCTGGTCGTCGATTTACCTGCGCTCATCACCCATAGTGAGAAGGCGCGAAAACAAAAAGAGCCGGTCAAAGTAGCATTGCCCCTACCTCCAGGGCAAGCCCAAACTCAGAACCATCGAGAACCGGCTTATTCGAAAATCCTGATTGCTGATGATTCTGTCTCCATACGCCAGTCCCTTCGCCAGACCCTGGGCCGTGCAGGTTATCAATTATACGAAGCTCGTGATGGCATCGAGGCGTTAGAGCTCATCCAGGCGCAATCGCTCGACATACTGTTACTGGATGTGGAGATGCCCAACCTGAATGGCTTCGATCTCCTCACCATCATGCACACGAATCCATCGTTCCCCAAACCCAAAACCATCCTGTTAACCTCGCGTTCGGCGGACAAACATATACAGCAGGCCTTTGCTCTGGGCGTGTATGATTTCCTCTCCAAACCGTGCCCCGCCGATATATTGCTCAATGCCGTGCAGGCGGCGCTGGACTCATAATATGATACCAGTAAAGAGTGGGATAGATAGGGGCCATGCACAGAGAGGTTTTTGAGAAAGCGTCCAGTCCAGTAGGGGTGGGGGAGCTTGCTCCGCCCTGGGGGATGGTGGGGCCGATGTGCGATGACCCCGAAGTCTGCCTTTCCCTCGCTCGCTCTCTGACACTTTTTACCGTGAGGGCAGGAGTGGAGTACCCTCTGGAGGGCGACCACAAGGGCCCCACCCCACAATCACACTGCCTCCGCCCTTACAATGACGACGAGGCTGCTCTGTAGGAGCGTGGAGTCATTGTAGGGGCGGGAGAGGAGCGGACGAGGGGATGGGACCCTTGTGGTCGCCCTCCGTGGGACAGTACTCGCTTGCTCACCCCAAAAAGTGTCAGGAAGGGAGCTTCCTTCCAGGGCGGAGCACGCCTCCTCTCCCCTCTACCACCCTGGCTCCCGCCCCTACTGGAAAAGCGCCTTATAAATATGACAGCGTACGTGTTACAATATCTCAGGCATAGCTAAAACGCTACGAGGCCCCTAAAAACAACACAGGCAAATGAATGACAGCGCAACTGTTACAATGCGCGAGGGGGAATATTCATGTCACAGAATAGCAATGAGTTGCATACTATCGATGAACTGGCGCATCTTTCAGGCATGCCCAGCCGCACTATCCGCTTTTATAATACGCAGGGCATGCTGCCACCGCCGATCATGCGTGGTCGTGTCGCCTATTACAACCAGGAGCACCTGCTCGTACTGACCATTATCAAAGAACTCAAGGGACAGCAGCAGCTCCCCCTGGAAAGCATCAAGCAATTGTTGGAAGTGCGCGCCAGGCATGGCGATGTGCAAATGAACCTGGCGCTCAAGCAGCGCCTGCTGCGTCCCCTGACTTCAAGCGCGCAGGAAGTGCAGCTCTCGAAAAAGGTCTTGATGCAGCAATCGGGGGCATCCGAAGCGCGGATTGACGAGCTGGTGGGACAGGGATTGCTCTTCCCCACAGAAGCGGGAGAAGATGGCGAGCCACTCTTTACCGGCGACGATATTCTACTACTCCAGCTTTATGAGCGCCTCGAAGACCTGGGCTTCCCAATCGCCCTTCCCGCGCTGATCCGCTTTCACCTGCGCCAGCTTGTGCGCAGCGAACTGGCCGCTTTCGCGCAGCACGTGCAGCTTCGCTGGCAGGAAGAGGGTCTATCAGCTGAGCAGCAGGCCGAGCAATTCGAGGCGATTCTGACTTTGACTGATACGTTGATATCGGTGTTACACCGGAAGATGGTTTACAGCCTCTAGTCTAGGGGGGGAAATTAGCTTTCAAGCCCTGAATCCGCTCATAATCTTTTCTGTTGCGACTGAGTAATGTGAGATCATAATACATAGCAGTTGCTGCTATGAGAATATCAGGGTCACCGATGAGCAGACCTTTACGTCGCAGGTCACCACGAATATATCCAAATCGCTGCATAATTGAGCGATTGAGGGAGAGGACAGAGATGCCTCGCAAGAAATGCCGGAATCCCGCTTCACTTTTCTGAGGATCTCTTCCGTAATAAATGCCCTCGTAGATTTCTCCAAGCGTTATCAGGCTCCCTGCGAGTCCTTCTTGGGTCAGGGGAATGAGAAGTGCAATAGCCGGTTGTCTTCCTGCCGGGTAGTCAATGACCCAATCGGTATCTACTAAGTATTTCATAATTCAACAGGCGGCTTTGTCGAAAGCCTGCGGCTTTCATAGATGTCGGCAATCAGCTTATCAGGATCAATAAGACCTTTCCAGCTACCTGCTGATGCAAGAAAAGCTTCATAATCAGCCTTGCTCTTCTGCTCCTCTATGGGATGTTCTGGAGCCGATGCTACGGGCATTAAAACTGCCACATCCTCGTCATCGCGGCTCAGAATACGCGGTTCCTTACTGGCCAGCATTTCATCGACAATACGTATAAGCTCTGGCAACCTGCTGATGTCGATGTGTTTGATTTCTTCTTGCATCCTGCCTGCACCTCCTGTTCCTGGGTTAATTATAGCATATGCTGAACTCTCTATCCTTCTATTTTTTCATGCGTTTCCCTGGGCATTTCTTGCCTATCATTTGTACCTGCTTCATCCTTGCCATCCGCCGGCTGATTTTCACCATCCTCTTCTTTATGCTCCTCAACTTCAGGCTTGGGCTTTTGCGGAATGCCATAGGTTGCGGCCACAGCCCCTTTTGGAACCGGCTTTGAATAGCGGAATACCAGGTAGGTAATAGGAAGCAGGATGATGAAGACCACTAACGAGGTCCATTGCGCCTGTTTCAGACCCCAGTTGAGGCCCAGGAAGGTGACGACCACGTTATCGCGCACGAAAAAGAGCAGGAATTGTGTGATAACGTAGGCATACAGGTAAATCAGCATCAACACACCGGGCCTGCGCACGCGATAGGCCAGGTAGAACATCAAGACCATCACCGCGATATTGGAGAGCAGTTCGTAGCCCGCCGCCGGTTGAACAGGCACATTACATGTGTTTGCCGCGGGATTCAGGCAGGCAAAGCTGTTGGGATTCTGGTAGACGGTTGACCAGGGCAATGTGCTGCGGTAGCCGATGATATCGCCGTTGATCAGGTTGCCGATACGCCCGAAGATCTGGCCCACAATCGCGAACAGCACGCCGGCATCGATGGCTACAAGTGGATTGATACGCTCAACGCGCGCGCGCCAGAAAATCGTAGGAATAACCAGGAAGATAGCGCCGAAGAAGGCCATGCCCCCTTCCCACGTCGCCAGGATATGTTGGGGCTGTATCAGATAATAGGAGAAAAAATTCGGCTGCTGTACGACGAAGTACAGCCTTCCACCGATCAAACCGGCCACCAGGCACCACCAGAAGATACGGTAAACAATGTTCTGGGTAAGACCCTTGCGTTCCGTATAATGCCGAATCGCCCACAGGCCGATCACAATGCCGACAACATACATCAAGCCATACCAGCGCAAAGCCACCGGCCCGATCTGTACAATAACAGGATTGATATTGATATAAATGTATGGGGGGCCAATGCTGAGCCAACCCCAATTAATAATATTGGCTAAGACGAAAGAAGTATGCATGAAATGCTCCCATTCTTTACACAATCTCCATCTGTAGGGGGGCGTAGGGGCCAGATTGATCGCCCCGGAGTGGGGCAACCTGCCAATCACTCTAAACGATGGAGAGCTTCTTTATAAACCTATCCTTTTACGATCCTGGTACTCCTTATAACGGAAGTGCAAGCAGGAAAGCCACCCCAATATCGTATACTAACTTACGGAATGGCAAACACAAATATCTCAAAGGCTTTGGCTGCATGCAAACAAGTTCGTCTACACCGCGTCTCATCATCCTGCTCAATTTCGTCGCCATGGTATTGGTTTGGGGATCGTTTCCGGTTGCCGCTAAAATAGGTGTTGAGCACGCGCCGCCCCTGCTGCTGTCGGGCGTGCGTTTCTCGCTCGCCTTTTGCATTATGGCCCCCGTTGTGCTTCTGCAGCGCAAAAAGCTAGCGCTAACCTGGCGGCAACATCTGCAGGTGTGTATCATCTCGTTGTTGATGGTTGGTATTCCGGGCAGTATATTTTTTGCCGCCACCCCTTATGCGCCCGTCGGAGTGCTGACCGTCATGTGGTCGACCACGCCTATTTTCACCTCCATCTTCACCATACGTGACGCGGGTGAAGTGCGCGGTTGGAAACTGGTTTCCAGCCTGGCCATAGGTTTGCTGGGGGTATTGATCGTCCTGCTGGGGCATTTTCCATTCCTTTCCGCTCCCAATGGCGGCGCGCAATTATTTGCCAGCAGCGGCAGCGCCCTGGCCGGCGAACTGGCCGTCCTCGGTTCGGCGGTCATTTATGGATTAGGTATTCGCACGGCGAAGCACAGCAGTCCGGATATTCCGGTACTGGTACTCACCACCTGGCAGGTCTTTTATAGTGGCGTGTTCCTGCTGCTCATGAGCCTGCTCTTCGAGCGTGGTTATCCATTCGATCCCATGCTGACGACTTTTGGCGCCCTGCTCTATCTTGCCATCTTCTGCAGCTGCATTAGCTTTTTTCTGACCTTCTGGCTTATTCGTCATATCGGTGCCATTCGCACTGCCTATGGCGATTTCATCATTCCGGGTGTTACGCTGTTATTGTCATATTTTCTGCTCGGTGAAAGTCTCACCCTGGCGAAAATCATTGGCCTGGCGCTGGTAATCCTGGGCGTGATTCTGGTGGAAATGTGATAATGGGATTGGATATAAATGTAGCAAGAGACAGACGGCTTTTAATACCCGATGACTAAGGAGCATAAAATATGCCAACGGTAAGAGTCAATGATATTGATATGTATTATGAGATTCACGGCGCAGGCGAGCCGCTGGTTTTGATTGCCGGGCTGAACAGCGATCACGCGATGTATAGAGGAGTTCTCCCCCAGCTTGCGGCAAAATATCGCGTCATCGCTTTTGACAATCGCGGCGTGGGGCAAACCGATAAGCCGGATATACCCTACTCAATCGAAATGATGGCGAACGATACTGCTGGACTACTACAGGCGCTGGATATCACGCGGGCGCATATCCTCGGCACTTCTATGGGAGGGCGCATCGCGGTGGCTCTCACGCTCAAGCATCCCGATCTGGTCAAAAGCCTGATCCTCGTTTCGACGGTCATGACGATGAAAGGGATTCCGCAGACATGGCGGCCACTTATTTTTCATTTTGAGACCCCAGCAATTTGTGGATGCGATATTTAGCTTTTTAGATGCGTTGCTTTGACAATGCGTTCGATCTGCTTGACGTGCGGTCGTTCATGAGTAGCCAGCCACTGCGCATAGAATAGCACGGTTCGCTCGAGAACCCTTCCCGCTCCTGTCACTGTTGCCGAGCGTTCCCAGGCATCGACCGGTAAGGATTCGAGAACTGCCAGGAG
Organism: Ktedonobacteraceae bacterium; assembly: GCA_035294305.1. Lineage (GTDB taxonomy): Bacteria > Chloroflexota > Ktedonobacteria > Ktedonobacterales > Ktedonobacteraceae > DASRBN01. Next base: position 68,093 of record DATGLD010000044.1, read on the forward strand.
TTCGGCACGCTGCGTAGCAAAGGCGCGCAACGAGGACGGGAAATCCAGTTCGAGGTAGTTCGTCTGCTTGATCCAGGTGCGAGGATTGATGGCCCGCAGCGTTGGCCTATCCTCAGTGATGATTGCCACGATGCAGTTGCCCCAGACGTCAGCGCACGCCCGCAGGTGGGCCAGCACCTCGTTGGCGGACCACTCATCAGGAGTGGGACTCGCCCGCAACGCTTCTGGTGAGAGATCGGTGGTAAGCGCAGCGAGGCGCATTGGTGTGGCTTGCAGCAAGGTCAGAACCTGCTCAGTCATGAGCGGTTTATCCGGCATGGAATGTTATCCTTTCACAGCGCCTCATCGTCTTCCCCCAATAGTGGCGGAGCTTTATAGAGTCGTGGGGGCGTCTCGGAGAGGTGAATGGGCGAACCCGAGAGCCGTATCGTGCCTGCCGTCGGATGCTCGCATTCCCACACCAGTCCGCGCGCCTGGATTTGCGGGTCATTGAACACCTGGCTCACCGTATTAATAGCGCCGCATGGTATGCCCGCGGCCCGCAGTTCCGGCAGCCAATCGGCGGTATCGCGCCGCAAAAATTCTTCTTGTAAGGCCGGCACCAGCTCTTCGCGGTTGCGGACGCGCTGCGGATTGGTCGCAAAACGCGGGTCCGCCGCCAGGTCAGTGCGTCCCAGCAACCGGCAGAGTCCCTGGTAGAGCCGGTCATTGCCGCAGGCCACTACGATATAGCCATCGCGCGTGCGAAACGCCTGGTATGGCACAATATTCGGATGTCCGTTCCCATAGCGCCGCGCCTCCTCGCCCGATATCAAATAATTCGATGACACGTTGCTGAGCAGCGAGGTGGTCGTCTCCAGCAGTGAGATGTCGATAAACTGGCCCTTCCCCGTGCGGTCGCGCACGCGCAGCGCCGCCAGGATGCCCATGCAGGCGAACATCCCGGCAGAAAGGTCACCCACCGGCACGCCCACGCGCATCGGCTCGCCATCGATCTCACCCGTCACCGACATGATTCCCGACTCGGCCTGCGCGACAAAATCATAACCCGGACGTGATGCATAAGGACCCGTTTGTCCATAGCCGCTGATGGAGCAGTAAATCAATCCCGGATTAAGTGCTTTCAGCGTCTCATAGCCAAGCCCCTGCTTCTCTAGCGTCCCAGGGCGGAAGTTTTCCACCAGCGCCGTCGCCGTGCGCGCAAGCTCTAATAGCTTTTGCCTGCCCTCCGGCGTGCTGAAGTCCAGCGTAATGCTGCGTTTGTTCCGATTGAGGCCCAGGTAATAGGCGCTCTCCCCGGCTATATAAGGCGGACCGAAGTAACGCGTATCATCTCCCTTGCCCGGCTGCTCAACCTTTATCACCGTCGCGCCCAGATCGCCCAGCATCATCGTACAAAACGGCCCGGCCAGTACGCGCGAAAGATCGATCACAACAACATCCGAGAGTGCTGCTTCCATGTAACCTCCTGTGGCTGCTGTCTGAAGAATGAAGGAGATTTTCCCTACAAAACTATATCATATACTACTGATTCCCCATAAGCCGGCCAGGGATTCTTCGCTGCACTCAGAATGACAGGCCCCGCACATATACAGGGCCTGTCATTCTGAGTGCAGCGAAGAATCTCACGCGCTCCTCAAACCTCGTGTGTTCCACTCGTCCTGGGAAAATACCAGAGACGAAAGGCTTGCAAATAATCGCGGCAAATAGTATGCTTCCTCATAGTGTGATCCCTGGTACAATCTCACCTTACTTGCCTGTAGACCTTTGTTCGATCTTCTATGCTCAACGGGAGGGCAATCATGAGCATGACCAATGATGGGCTGTCATACTGGCGGGCCGAAAGCGAGGGCATTTCTCTTCTCAACACGACCGTTGGTGATCTTTTAGATCGACGCGCGGATGAGCTTCCGCAGCAAGAAGCCGTGGTCTATTCCTGTTATCCTGAGTTTGGGGGTGCGCTCGACATTCGTTGGGCCTACCAGGAATATCGCGGGCAGGCCGATAGAGTAGCGCGTGGCCTGATGGCCCTGGGACTCCAGAAAGGAGATCATGTCGCGGTCTGGGCGATCAATCTGCCCGAATGGGTACTGCTGGAGATGGGTGCAGCCAAGGCTGGCCTGGTACTCGTCACGGTAAACCCGGCTCTGCGCGCTTCCGAAGTCGAGTACATCCTGAAGCAGGGCGATGTCGTGGCCCTTTTCTTCATGGCAAAGATACGCGACCATGATTGCATTGCTACCATCCGCTCACTCGTCATTCCCGGAGCAAAGAGCGGCGTGGTGAGCAGCGAGCGTTTCCCTATGCTGCGCTACGTCTCGCTGCTGGGCGCTCCTCCTGCCGGATTGTTAGAGCAGGAGGGTTGGCGACCTGCCCTGTTTCGCGAGATGGTTCAGGCAGGTTCAGAAGTCAGCCAGGAGGCCCTGCGCGAGCGGCAGGCTTCAGTACTGCCCTCAGACCCGGCGCAGATGCTCTATACTTCCGGCACAACCGGCTTTCCAAAAGGCGCATTGCAGCCGCATCGCGCCATAGTTGATGACGCGCTGGTATTCGCGCATCGTTGGGGCATACACCAGGAAGACCATAACTGTACCTGCATGCCGTTCTTTCACGCCGGCGGCTGCGTGCTGGCCATCCTCGCCTCGCTCACCATGGGCGCGACACTGCATCCATTGATGGCCTTCGACCCCTTAAAGGCTCTACAGGTCATCAGTAGTGAACGCTGCACCATGCTTGGAGGCGTGCCCACTATGCTACTGGCAATCATGCAGCATCCGCGGTTCAAAGAGTACGATCTTTCCTCTCTACGCACGGTCATCAGCGGCGGTTCGCCGGTGCCGGTCTACTTGATGGAGCAGGTCAAGGAACTCATGGGAGCGGACGTAGCCATCGTCTTCGGCCAGACCGAGGCCAGCGCCGCTATTACGCTGACGCGCTCAGACGACAGCTTCGAATTAAAATCGGCAACAGTAGGCACACCTCTGCCTCATGTCGAGGTCAAGATCATCGATCCGTTGACGAAGCAGGTTGTTCCCTGTAGCGAGCGCGGCGAACTGTGCTGCCGTGGTTTTCTGGTGATGCAGGGCTATTACAAGATGCCCGAAAAGACTGCCGAAGCAATCGATAGCGAGGGCTGGCTGCATACCGGCGACCTCTCTACCATGAACGCGCAAGGCTACGTCAACATTGTTGGGCGCCTGAAAGATATGGTCATTCGCGGCGGCGAAAACATCTTCCCGGTCGAGATCGAAGAGTTTCTTATCCGGCACCCCAAAGTCGCCGATGTGCAGGTTTTCGGCGTTCCCGATAAATTTTTCGGCGAAGAATTGGTAGCCGCCGTCCGTCCACACGATGGCGTGGATTTGACCGAGCAGGAATTGCGGGACTTCTGCAAGGGACGCATCAGCCACCAGAAAACGCCGCGTTACTTTCTGTTCGTCGAGGCATATCCTTTGACTGCCAGCGGCAAGGTACAGAAATTCATCCTACGCCAGAAGGCCATCAAAGACCTGGGCCTGGAAGAGCTGGCAAACATTCAGACCGCCTGACAAAAGAGCAGGAAAAGGTAGGACGCGACAATGCATCGATACTCCGAAAGCAGGTTTCTTCCTTTCACTCTTTGTTGCCTGTTGATTATGCTGAGCGGGTGTTCTTCGCTATTTTCGGGCGTTGGCAGTTCCAACCAGACAAAGCCAACGGTTGTAATTTTGCAGCCAACTTCGACGCCTACGGCCATTCCCACAACGTCGCCCGTGATGCTATCCGACAGTGGCCTGGCGCAAGGTCTCGTACAGAACATGAGCCTGGACGAGAAGCTGGGCCAGATGACTATCGTCGAGTTTTATGGCTCTACGCTCACCGCCGATGATATTCAAATGGTGCATGCCGATCACGTCAGCGGTGTTTTAATTGAGAATAAGAACGGCAACGCTCAGACGAGCAGCCAGTTAATCGCGCTCAACCGGGCGCTACAAGGCCAGGCACAGATTCCGCTTTTCATCAGTACCGATTTCGAGGGCGGCATTGTCAATGAACTGCGCCAGATCACCGGTGAGCGTCCGTCCGAACAGCAGATCGGCGCGACGGGCAATCCTCAGAACGCTTTCGATGCCGGCCTCGGCGCCGCGCAAGACCTGAGATCTCTGGGATTGAATGTCAACTTCATGCCCATCGTCGATGTGCTGACCAATCCCAATAATCCCGGCCTGCCGATGCGTACCTTCGGCTCTAACCCGACGCTGGTCACAAATATGGGCCGTGCCTACCTGCAAGGATTGACACAGGGCGGCGTGATAGGCTGCCTCAAACACTTCCCCGGCCTGGGCAGCGCCACCGTCGATCCCCATTATTCCTTGCCCTATATGAACCGCAGCCTGGCGACCATGAACGCCGTCGATCTCGTACCCTACCGCACGATGATCAATGAGGGTATTGTGCCGATGGTGATGGTGACGCACATCCTCAATCCACAACTCGATCCAAAGCTGCCCACCTCGCTTTCGCCCAAAGTCGTCACCGGCCTGCTACGTGACCAGTTGCACTTCAACGGCGTCATCATTAGCGATACATTATGGATGGGCGGCATCAGCAACACTTACAGCCTGGCCCAGGCAGCGGTGTTGGCGGTGAAGGCAGGTGAAGACCTCATCCTGGGGCCGCGCGGTCTATCGGATACACAGTCGATGCTGACCGGCCTGAAACAGGCGGTGGAGAGCGGGCAGATATCCATGAACGAGATCAACGCCTCGGTGCAGCGCATTCTAGAGTTGAAGCTGAAATATAAGATACTCTCCCGCGATAGGGCCACGCAATTGCTCGAGAATGGCGGCGCACTTACTTCCTATCCCGACGCTACCGGCCCCTGGGCGCGTATTGCGGCGAATGGTACAAGGGATGGAGATGTGAGGAGGCCAGCCGTATAGCGGGCGCACGATTACCTGGCGCCTGCCCTGGAACCCCTGACGAGGATAGGCACCTGGCACTGTTCCTACACGATTACCCTGTATTAGCGAGGAGTTTCAAATCCAGATGGAATCCAAAAATAGACGTGGTTTTTTGAGCCGGAGGGAGCAGCTAACAATCGGCGGCGCGCTTATCCTCAGCGTCCTGTCCGGGATGCTAACGGCATTTTCTGTGAATGCCGTACTTATTTTTATTGTCGCGGGGGTAGCGCTTGCCCTGCTGGCCGATCTCGTCGGGCAGGCGACCGATCAACTCGGCTCGCGACTCGGTCCGGGGGCAACTGGCGTCTTGCAATCCGCGCTTGGCAACCTACCCGAACTCTTTGTCGGTATCTTTGCCCTGCGCGCCGGACTGGTCGAAGTAGTGCAGGCCGCGCTGGTCGGCTCGATCCTGGGGAACAGCCTGTTCGTGCTGGGTCTGGCCTTCTTTGTGGGTGGGCTGCGCAATGGCACACAGCGTTTTGCATCGCAGGCCCCGCGTACCATCGCCGTTCTCACCATGCTGGCCGTCGCTGCCCTGGCCGTGCCCACGCTCGTCAATGGGCTGCATACTCCGGCGGCAGGACACGAGGAAGGGCTGAGCGTTGCTTGCGCAATCATCCTGCTGGTAGTATTCATCGCCAGCATTCCCGTCTCTTTGCAAGGCGGCCCAACCAGCCTGCCCGAAGATGCGCAGAAGAGAAATACGGCCTCGCTCCATCTATGGCCGCTGTGGTTTACCGTCGCTATGTTAGTGGGCGCCGGCGTAGGCGCGGCCTTCGTCTCGGACTGGTTCGTGAGCGCGTTGACACCGGCCATCACCATCCTGCACATCTCGCCAGCCTTTACCGGCCTGGTCATCGTCGCGCTGGCAGGCAACGCCGTAGAAAATGTCGTCGGCATCCAGTTCGCGCTACGCAATAAGGCGGACTACGCCATCAGCGTGATCCTCAATAGCTCGTTGCAGGTGGCATTGGGCCTGATTCCGGTGCTTGTACTGTTAAGCTTTGTGGTAGGCGGCGCGCACCTGACGCTGGTGCTGACCCCCCTGCTGGTTGTCTCGCTGGCGCTGACAGCCATATTAAGCACGATCATCACCTACGATGGCGAGTCAACCTGGCTCGAAGGCCTGACATTGATCGGATTGTATGGTATAATTGCCGTCTCGTTCTGGTGGGGGTAGTCAACTCACATTGCGCGCCAACCTGCTTACGTCCGCCGCCGTCGGTATGCTTTTCCTGCGTGGTATCTTGTTGCCGTTCTTTTGCCTGGCCTGTCGTATCAGGCGCGGCGGAAGATATGGTTCCATGGCATATAGAGCATTCAGGTAGACCCGCTGCTGCTCCGAAATGATGCCATCCTTGCCCAGAGACCACCATTCCTGCGGCGTGAAATGGGCCGAAACCTCGCTCTCCGAACCGCTATGTCCAAACCACTGGATCATGTGCAAGTTATCGGACTGCGTTAACCAGTTGGCAAGGTCAAGCAGGTCAGGATTTTCGGTCAGTTGCGCTACCCCATAGACGTAGCGCATGAGATCGAACAGTGTGCGCTGGGCGCTGTTGCCAAGAAAGAAGTCGAGGCCACCGCTGCCGGCCCAGGTACCTGGATACACCGGCAGGGGCAGGTAATAGGTCTTACCGGCATTGCTATGGCGATCAATCAATGCGCACGGCGTGGCGAAGCTCACCCCGCGCTTGAGCAGTTCACGTGGGAGCGCGCGCATGAAATCAAAGATGCCGCTTTCCGCCGAATGGTGCTCGCCAAAGGTTTCAAAATCCCAGCCCAGGAAGACGAAATCGCCTGGCGTGCTGGCGATCCATTGCGCGTATGTATCGGCATAGAGCGGATAGCCTGCCCAGCTGCGATTCGAGAAGCGGAAGCCGACATCATCGCTCAATTCGACGTGGCGAGCGAGCAAGTAAGGATCGTTCTCCGGTTCGCTGCTGCTATTGTTGGCCGGTGTTTTGCTTCGCCTGCGCGGTGTAGCAGGTTGGGGGGCGAACAGTTGTTTCTCTGCGTCCCCACTGCGGCGTTTCGTCTCGATAGAGCGTGGGTAGGGCTTTTCGTCGCCGTAACGATAGAGATGCGTACTTTCCCGCCATTGCATTACCCAGGGACGCCCGTCCATCAGCGCGCCGCGAAAACCGGCGCTGTCAAGCGCGTCGTAGATGGGCGCCGACATGCTCATTTCGGTCGTGTCGGTAACAAGGGGCCGTTTGCCAAAAACACGTTCCAGTTCATCTGCCATCCAGCGCATGCGCGTCACGAAAGCAGGACAATCGAGCAGGAACTGGAAGCTGTGGTATGGCTCAACGCCGATGATTTCGACGTTCTCCTCTGCCACCAACTCGCGGAACAGGTCCAGCAGGCTCTGATCCCACAGCATGGCCTGGCGCAAAAAGGAGAGCGAAAACCCTATCGCCAGCTTCATGCCCTTGCCTACCAGGTCCAGGAACATGCGCCCGGCAGGGTAGTAACTATTTTTCGCTACCTGGTGAAAGTAGCGTTCGTTCAGGCGTTCATCGAAAAGACACCGCGCAATATCTTCGATTGAAGCTCCCCGTGGAATAGGCTGCGCCGGCAGTTTCAAGCGGCGCGGCTGGTGTACCACAGTATAGATTGCCAGCTCTGCAACCATCAAAGCATCTCCATCCAGGGTTCTATGTTAAGCGTATCTCCTGTTTACGCGCTAGAAATTCCAATTTACTGACAAGGTTCTCAATGACCTTATCCCATAAGAACTGTTCGGCGGTGTTGCGCCCGGCGCAGCGGATGCGCTCCTGCTCTTCTGGATGACGGCGCAAGTAGATGAGATAACCAACGATTTCTTCGGGGTCGTCGGTTTCGGTAACGATGGCATTTTCGAAAGAAATAGCATAATCTTCACCCGTGCTGCCCGTGACGGCGATGCCCTGGGCCGCCATCACTTCCAGCGCTACCAGACCGAATGGCTCATGCCCGCTATTAGCGAGCGTCGAATCGGCTGCACGGTAGATGGTGCGCACAAACTCTTCCGGCAGGAAGAAGCGCAGGTTATAAATATCGGCGGGCGCGGCATTCGCCATCGCATCCAGGCACTGTTGCAGCGTCGGGCGCTGTGCCACCACATCGGTAATCGTCAGGCCCAGGTTGTAGGCATGACGCAGCACATCGGCCCCGTGCGGCTCAATGCCGCCGCGCACATAAAACGTCACCGGGTAACCGCTATGTTTTAGACGCGCTACGGCTTCGACTGCCATTATCCAGCGCTTATCGGGATCGAAACGCCCGATCTTGAACAGGAAAAGGCGGCGTGGGTCGTCCCGGCGCGCGATTTCGCGCAGTCGCGTCACATCATCCTCGTTGACCGGATTCAGGTGGCGCGTGGGGATACCGTTCGGGATGACGAGCGGGTTCACTCCATAGCTCCACATCCTGTGCTTCATATATTTACTGACGGTGCAGATGGTGGTGACAAAGTTGAGGCGGCCCCAGTTGATGCGGTGCAGCGACATCAGGCTATTGAGATTCCACAGCATCAAGACCTTCTGCCGCACTCCATACCAGTGCAACAGGTCGGAGGTGCGGCACATGACTTCGGCTGTATGCCAGTCCTCGCCCATGATGACGACCGTTTTACCCTCGGCTACAGCCTGGCGCACAATCTCGCTATAGACGTAATAGGGAATGCTATCATTGAAATCATAGAGCTTGGCCTCTTCGCCATCATAGACGCCATTGAGATAATATTTGCTGACCCACTGCGACCAGCGCTTGAGGATGAGCCGCCCATCGACGCGAGTTTCGGTCGACGGCTTGGTCGGGTCGCCGATGAAAAATAGATAGGTGGTGTAGCCCTGTGTTGCCAGGGCCTCGCTCAATTCGGTGACGCGCGTACCGAGCCCCCCGGCGGTCGAGTACACATCCGGCCCCTCGAAACAGAGCATGACAAAAAGCGTATTGGTGGGCGAAATAGCCCCCTCTTGATCAATCATACTGTGATTATCCTTGTACGAAAATAACATACTGGTTGTAGGGGCAGCGCCTGGTGCCTGTCCTCTAGAACCTATCCCGCCGGACGTATAGGAAGTCTTCCTGCCTATAGTATAGCACGTTAGATGGCAATGCTATGATTTCTGGTGATGGCTCAGAAATTGAGCAGGGATTCTTCGCTGCCTCAGAATGACATACCTGCGGCATACTAGCGGCACCTGCGCCAGTCAGAGCAGTCCCCTGACCACCAGCTACAGCGATTATGACATGTATGGCAACGTTGTGGCTACCGTTGATCCCGATGGCGCGGCCTTGCCCTCGCTCTATCAAAGCAATGGCTGTACCACCGGCAGCACGATTGCCATCGCCAACAGCGCCTGGACGGCTGGGTGTTACACCAGCTGCACCACCTACGACGGGACGCATTACCAGGCCCTGCCGGTGAGTAGCGCTAATGCCTTTGGGCAGACCACCAGTTATACCTACGACGCCACGCAGGGCAACCTCCTGCAAAATACGACCGATCCCAACAACCAGAGTACCAGCTACAGCTACAGCTACGACAACAGTGGCAACCGCACCATCCAGGTCACCCAGGCCCCCGATTCCTCGCACTACACCACGCAGACCAGCAGCTATACCAGTTGTCCTACCAGCAGTAGCCTGCCCTGCTACGAGGTCGACACGCTCTCCTACCAGTACAACACCTTGTTCGCCAGCACCTTCTATGATAGCCTGGGCCGCGCCGTCGAAACCATCACCCCTGGCCCCGCGCCCACACCAGCGCAGCAAGGGATGGTGTATTTCACCGTCGTCTTTACCAGCTACAACGACAGCAACCACAGCAGCTTCAAGAGCAATCCGTTTGTCATCGCCGTGCCCAGCGGGCCATCGCCGCAGCGTGTCGGCTATATCGACCCGGCTCACGCCACCGACTATAACAACCAGACGCCCGGGGGTACGGCCACCTACGAGGACGCGCTGGGCCGCACCATCGGCGTGCGCGATGCGCTCTATGGCACGGGTCACGATGGCTTCACCTGCCCGACTGGCTCTTCGACGAGCTATACGGCCTGCATCCTCTATGGCATTGGCCAGGGACCCGACAATAACTACTATGCGACGGCTACCTCGGTGGACCCTGACCAGCATGTGAGCGCCAGCTACCTGGACGCGCTGGGTCGCACCGTCTACAGTCAGCAGGACAGCGGCACCTACGGCAGCAGTCCCTCGGCCAATGAGCAGACCACCACCCAGTACAACGTGCTGGACGAACCCACCTCGGTGGTGGTCAAAGACCTCGCGCCCCAGAGCGGACAGACCATCACCAGCGTCACCACCACCGCCCAGTACGACGACCTGGGCCGACTCACCCAAGTGGTCGACCCTGATCGTGGTACGCATACTTACACCTACGACGCCGATGGACGCCTCACCATCGATAGCTCTGGCTCCAGTCCCGCGCGCACCATTGGCTACGTCTATGACCTCTTGGGACGCCTGGGCTGCGTGCAGGACACCACGCCTGCTTCCAGTCCCACCGGCATCTGCACCGGTGGCAACCCCTACGTCCAGAACAGCTATGACAGCTCCTTTATTGGCGGGAGCAGCGACTATCCCATCGGCCAGTTGACCAAAAGCATCGCCACGACCTACGTTGGCAGTACCACGGCGACGGTGACCGAGAAGTTCGCCCATGATCCACGCGGCCAGCTCATCCAGGAGAACCTGGTCTTCGGGCTGCCCAGCGCCTGGAACGTCAGCAGCGCCTTGCCGACCTACAAGCTCGCGCTGACCTACAACGATGCCAACCAGGTCACCACGACCACCACCAGCACGAGCCCCTCGGGCCTGGGCTACACCAGCACACAGAGCTACGACAGCACCAGCGGGGTGCCAACTGGCCTGAGCAACAACAGCAGCAGCACGCCCAACCTGGCGACCCTCAGCTACAACGCCCAGGCGCTGCCCACCAGTATCACTTATCAGACCAGCAGCGGCGGGCAACTGGCCATCGAGCAACTGGGCTACGACGGCGATTTGCGCGTGCAGAGCCTGGCCACCACCTGGCAGGGTGGCAGCGGTAACACCTCTGGGAGCACCATCCTCACGCAGGGCCTGACCTATGACCCGGCGAGCAACCTGATCAATCTGACCACGAACCAGGCTGCCGTACCCGGTTCCAACAATTCAGGCGGCACGGAGACGCAGGTCTTTTGCTACAACGAGCAAAACCAGCTCGTCTGGTCAGGCAATAGCGGCACCCCGTCCTGCAGCGGCAATGGCAGTCCCGGCACCCCAACCGGCTCCATCGCTGCCTACAGCAACACCTTTGTCTACACGCACCTGGGCCAGTTGTGGCAAGGCCCCTTGAATGGCGGCAGCACCCAGTACCAGTACCTCTACTGTAACAGCAGCGCGCCCCACCAGTTGACCGGTCTCTACAACATCGGAGCCACCTGTAGCAATCAGACGGGCCAGGGCTATGCCAGCAGCTACGATCAGTGGGGCAACGTCACCGGTCGCACCTACAGTGGCACCACTGGCACCCTCTCCTACGATATCCTCGACCATCTCACCCAATGGTACGTCAGCAGTACTAACCAGGAGCAATATCTCTACGACGCCACCGGCAATCGTGTCTTGCGGCGCTCCACTCCCAGCAACGGCACCAGCATCATCGTCTACCCGTTTGGGTTGGAGGAGCATCAATATAGCGGCAGCGGCAGCAACCAGTCTAATACCTACTACTACCTGTTGGGCAGTCGTCTGCTCGGTGACATGGATGCCAACGGCACCTACTTCTTGCTCACCGACGCGCTGGGCAGCATTCTCTCGGAGATCAACTGGTCGGCAGGTGGGGCCTCCGTGCAAGGCAACCAGCTCTTTGGCCCCTATGGCAACGGACGCTATTATGTTGGGAACTTCAACACCGCCAAAGGCTTCATTGGGCAATATAACGATGGCTTAACCGGCCTGGACTACTTCAACGCCCGGTATTACGACCCGGTGGCAGGCGTATTTTTGTCGGCAGATAAGGTACAGGGCAACCTGCAGGGGATGGACCCCTATGGCTATGTGGGGGGCAACCCGGAAACGAAGAGTGATCCAACCGGCAAGATGATGGAGGGACAAAACAACGAGTACGGCCATATCGACTCGCAGGGCAATCTGCACATCTGGGTACAGTATCCCTCCTATGGCAATGGGCAAGACTACCTCTAGACCTACTTCTATACCCGTGAGCAACTCCAACAGCCCGCTCAGGATACCAGCGGGCCCTCGAGCTGGCAGAAACTCATGGAGGCCCTGGGTATTAGCAGCATCGAGCAGACCTTTAATGATCCTACTGCGACCTTCTGGGATAAATTGGGAGCAATTGGAAGTGCCTTGTTCAACGATGCCAATAACCTGCTGATGGCAGCCATGATTCTCGGTGGTCCTGAGGATGATGCGGTGCTTGGAGGGGGAGAGGCGCTTACCAAAGGAGGAGAAGAGGCACTTGCTCAAGAAGGAGCTAATCTGCTTAATGAATTGAAGGCGACAGGTGCTAAATTCAGCGAGGAAAATATCGTTGGTATAATACGTACACCAGAGGGTAAAATTAATTGGCTGGAGACCGGTAACTTAAAAGCAGGTCTGATACATATCATGGCAAGGCATGGCAGCGATTTTGCCGATGCGTTTGGTATCACTAGCGAGCAGGATGTATCGAATCTTATTCTCGATACACTCGCTAACCGAACTCCAGTAGCAATGCAAAGAGATGCGCAAATCTTCAGTAATGTATCGTGGGGTAATTTCATCCATGATCTGTCTATCGTGGTAGGTGATAATGGTTTCGTAGTGACTGCTATGCCATACTCACCCTAATCTATCAGTTACACCAAGGAGGATATATGGGAGATTTTATTAAAGGAGTTTTGATTGAGAATGAGGAAGGAGCAACCTATGAGGGTAGGGTCTACGACCGCTTTCTAAAGTTACGCTTGAGAGATGCCCAGGTGTTATCGATTTTTGATCCGTTTGGGCCAATAAGCACAGGATTAGCTGAAGGCAATGTGTATGAGATGATACTGATAACCTTGGCAACATCAGTAAAATACTTCGCAACTGTTCCGCTTCCTCCTTTAGCAAGTGATGAGTGGCAAGCTACCATTATAGAACCACGTTGGAGTGCTGTGGAAGGTCAATATCGACATGCCTGTTCAGAATTATTTACCCAAAAGTGGTTACTGTTAGCAACACCGTTAGGTCAGCTACTCATGAGCCACAAAGTATTGAGTATACCGGTTAGCCCCGGAGGATTCGTACGGTGGAAGAATATACGACTCGACCTATGTGCGGTGATTTGATATGCTCATAGCCTCAAATTAGCTATAATTTAACAAAAATTAGAGAAAGGGTAGAGCAATGATACAAAAGGATAGTGCTCTCGAGCACTACAAAGCACTTGGTCCTCACAAATTTTCTTTTCTTCGTCGGTTGACGCTCCTTCAAGAGGCTATGTCTGAAAAAGGCCTATCGTTGACGCTAGAGCTTCTTTCTGATGAAGATAAAATTGGTGAACTGCATCTCTTATTCTTTGGAGTACAGCAGCTGAAAATGAACATTGAACGAGATTACCTTCAGATGAAGATCGAGATTTCATCAATGCGTGCATCTCAATGGGAGTACTTGAAATATTTTATAAAGGCAGATGTAAACTACGGTGAGAAACTCGGCACGATTCCGGTGTAAAATCCGGCAGCAGCAAGGGTTCTCTACAGCAAGGGACCACAAATCTTACTGTGGAGGCAGAAAGGATGCTGACCTTTATGGAACGAGCCACCATTTATTACCTCAAGCAGAAAGGGTGGAATAGCACCCAGATCGCCGAGTTTACCGGCCATCACCGCGATACCATTGCCAAAGTGCTCAAAGAGGAGGTTGAGAAGAAGCCGCAGAAGCGGGATCGCAAGAGTGCTGCCTCCGTCTTTGATGAGCAGATCGACACCTGGCTCGACAAGAACGTCTCGGTCAAGCGCATGTTGGAAATGGCACGAGCGGATGCGCACCATCCCTACACGGGAAGCGAGACGGCCTTTTACGATTACGTGCGCAAGCTGCGGCGTGCCCGCAAACAAACGCCGCATCACCTGGCAATTCGCTTTGAGGGGCTGCCGGGAGAATATCTGCAGATCGACTGGGGCGAGGTGCGGGGACTGACCTTCACTAAAGAAGGTCTAGGGAGCCAGACGCGCTACTTTTTCGCGGCGCGGCTCAAATACAGCCGCGCCATGTTTGTCAGTTTCCAGCAGGACATGCGGGAAGAGACGCTGCTGCGCTGTCTGCTGGCCTGTTTTGTGGCTATTGGAGGCGTACC
>DATGLD010000045.1:0-258523 GCA_035294305.1 Ktedonobacteraceae bacterium
GTTACGTCGTCTGCTCGACATGCTGGCGACTCAAGCCATCCTCAGTGACGCCGCTGCTCAACCGGGAGGTCTGTCGCCCAATATCCTCACCTTTCTGCAAGGCTGGAAACCTCCTCAACTCGATTTATGACCGGATGTCAGAAGCCTGGCCCTTGCGCTTTCTTGCCTGAGACGATAGAATAAGAGAGGTTCCACATGTTCGGTGCAGTGGGATCATGCAGGATTGGTTTATCGTTCCCCATCCCAGCCATGCATTCCATATAGCCCACCCCAAGAAAGGTAGCAAATAAGCGGAATGACCATTATGACCCGACCTCACACCATTGGTGAGTTGCGAGAAAGTGGATATAAAGTTCTCTCTGTCAAAGAAGAGATGCGGAAAAATCTGATTGCGAAGATTCGGAAAGGGGAAGAATTGTTCCCTGGAATTATCGGCTACGAGGATACGGTGATCCCGCAGGTCGAAAATGCCATTCTTTCCGGCCAGGATATCATCTTTCTGGGCGAGCGCGGTCAGGCGAAAACGCGTATGGCCCGCAACCTGGTCAACTTACTTGACGATGAAATCCCGGTAATTGCCGGGTGCGAAATTAATGATAATCCATATGAGCCTATTTGTAAGGCTTGCCGTGATAAAGTTGAAGAGAAAGGTGATCGCGTAGAAATTGCATGGCTGCCTCGTAATATGCGTTATGGCGAGAAACTGGCCACTCCTGATATCACCATCTCTGATCTCATCGGCGAGGTAGACCCCGTGCGCGTCGCAGAGGGGCGCTATCTCTCGGACGAATTGACAATTCACTACGGCCTGATTCCTCGCACCAACCGTGGCATCTTCTGCATTAATGAGTTACCCGACCTGGCCGAACGCATCCAGGTAGGCCTGCTGAATATCATGGAAGAGCGCGATGTGCAGATTCGTGGCTACAAGATTCGCCTGCCGCTGGATGTCTACGTGGTGGCAAGCGCCAACCCCGAAGATTATACTAACCGCGGGCGTATCATTACGCCATTGAAAGACCGCGTCGGCTCCGAGATCCGCACGCACTATCCGCTCACGACCGAGCATGAGATTCAGATCATGGAGTCGGAAAGCAATCACTACGCGACCGAGGGCTTAGAGATCATCTTCCCCCAGTTTATGAAGGAAGTGATCGCGGAAGTTACGCAGCAGGCGCGTCGCAGCAACGACATCAGCCAGCGGTCAGGTGTCAGCGTGCGCGTTTCTGTTGCGAACTACGAGAATGTTCTCAGTAATGCCTGCCGGCGAGCATTACGCCTCAAAGAGCGCCAGGTTGCTCCTCGCGTGAGCGATCTTTCCGCCATCATGGCCTCGACGAGCGGTAAAATTGAGCTTGATACGGTGGGTGATGTCAAAGAGGAGCGTGTAGTGCAGAAGCTCATTAACGCGGCAATTCTCGAAGTTTTTGGCGAATACTTTGAAGTGCGTGAATTTGAACAACTGGTAGCGGGCTTCGAGCGCGGCTTAAACGTCCAGGTAGGCGACGACCTGCCATCAATGGAATATGTCACTCAACTCTCTCGGGTCGGTGGTTTAAGCAAAGCCGTCGACAAGCTCAATGGACGAGGCAGCCCCGCCAGTATCGCATCCGCCGTCGAGTTTATCCTCGAGGGCCTGCACTTGAACCGTCGGCTTAATAAGGATGAAGTGAACGGCAAGACTCGCTACCGGCGATAGGAAATACTTCCATGTTCAAACGCTTTTATAAAAACCGTTACGGTTACTCACGCTGGGATGGCACCCAGCGCATCGAGGGACTGGATGCCGATGATATCCTCAACGCGCTCTCCGATGACTACATGGAGGGCGGTAACCTGCAACAGGCGCTTCAACGCCTGATGCGGGAAGGTATCCGCACCGAGGATGGCCGGCGTACCATGGGCCTGCGCGAGATGCTAGAGCGTATGCGCAACATGCGTAACCAGCAGCTAAATCGCTATAACATGGCCTCAGGCGTGATGGATGATCTGCGCCAGAAGCTCGAAGAGATCAAGCAGTTGGAGCGCCAGGGTATCCAACGCCGCCTGGATAGCGGCTCTGGACAAGATCAGCAATCATCCCAACCATCGGACCGGCAGCCGTCTGAGGGACAGGAGCAGGAGGGCCAGCAGCAGCCATCAGGTCGTCCACAGGCCGGGAGCCAGTCTCCATCTGGTAGTCAGCAATCAGGACAGCAAAGCGCATCTGGCAGTCAATCGGGACAGTCCGGCGAAGGCAGCGATGATTTGACAGCTGAGCAGAAGCGTAAGATGCTGGAGATGATTGCGAAGCGCAAGCAGGACTACCTGGATAAGCTGCCGCAGGATATTCCCGGCCAGATCAAAGGACTCTCCGAATACGACTTCATGGATGACGAGGCGCGCGAGAAGTTCAAGGAACTGCTAGAGAGCCTGCAGCAGCAAATGATGCAGCAGTTCTTCCAGGGCATGCAGCAATCGTTGCAAAGCATGACCCCCGAAGATATCGCACGCCTGCGCGAGATGATTCGCGATCTCAACAAGATGCTGCGCGAGCGCCAGGAGGGATTGGAACCCGACTTCGACTCGTTCATGCAGAAGTATGGCGATTACTTCCCCGGCGTCAATTCGCTCGATGATTTGATCGAGCAGATGCAGCAGCAGATGGCGGCCATGCAGGGCATCATGGACAACCTCTCGCCTGAGCAGCGGCAAGAGTTGCAGGATCTGATGGAACAACTGATGGGCGATGATCGCATCCGTGTTGACCTGATGGAACTGGCGCAGAATCTCGAAGCCATCGCTCCGATGGAGGATATACGGACGCGCTTTCCGTTCCGCGGCGGTGAATCGCTGCCTTTTAACGAGGCCATGCGCATGATGAGCCGTTTGCAGCAAATGGAGGGGTTGGAAGATCAGCTCCAGGAAGCGCGACGGCTGGATAACCTGGAAGCTATCGATAGTGAGAAGGTTAAAGACCTGCTGGGCGATGAAGAGTATCAATCAATCGAACAATTGAAAGAACTCATGAAAATGCTGGAGGAGGCTGGCTATATCCAGAAAAAGGGCAATCGATGGGAATTGACCGCGCGCGGTATCCGTAAGATTGGCCAGAAGGCGCTCCAGGACATCTTCAACAAGCTCAAACGCGATGGCTTTGGCCGGCATATCAGTCCATTCCGGGGTGTAGGCGGTGAGCGCACCGATGAGAGCAAACCCTATCAATTCGGCGATCCGTTCCTGCTCGACCTGGAAAAGACGCTGATGAACGCTTTGCATCGCCGGGGCGTAGGCACCCCGGTCACGCTGCAAAAAGAGGACTTTGAGGTGTATCGCACGGAGTTCACCACGCAGTCTTCAACTGTCTTGATGATCGATCTGAGCATGAGTATGGTCTACAATGGGTGCCAGCCTGCGGCGAAAAAGGTCGCGGTCGCCCTGGAAAGCTTGATCCGCTCGCAGTTCCCGCGTGACAACCTCTACGTTGTCGGCTTTTCCTTCCTGGCGCGCGAATACAAGCCGGAGGAGCTGGTAGAGATGGGGCGCTACGATAACAGCACCGGTACCAACATGGCCCATGGTCTGATGCTCGCCCGGCAATTGCTGGCGCGTCATCGCGGCGTCAACAAGCAGATCATCATGATTACCGATGGTGGACCAACCGTGTGGTTGGAGGATGGTGAATGGCAATTCGGCTATCCGCCAAACCCATTCGCCGAGCAGCAGGCACTGTTAGAGGTGCAGCGTTGCACGCGCGAAGGCATCACCATCAATACCTTCATGCTGGAAGATGATCGCTGGATGGTTGCTTTCGTCAATCAAATGGCATCAATCAACCACGGTCGTACATTCTATGCAGATAAGAACAACCTGGGTGAATACCTGCTGGTTGATTATCTGAATAGCAAGAAGAAGTTCATTGCGTAATCTATTCGCTGAAGGCCTGCGCCGGCTCGGTCTCGAGCTAACCGCGCAGCAGTCGGAACAGTTTGAGCGCTACCGCCAGGA
This sequence comes from Ktedonobacteraceae bacterium, assembly GCA_035294305.1. Taxonomy (GTDB): domain Bacteria; phylum Chloroflexota; class Ktedonobacteria; order Ktedonobacterales; family Ktedonobacteraceae; genus DASRBN01. The sequence goes on from DATGLD010000045.1 coordinate 3,988, forward strand.
ACTGCTCGACTGGAATACGCGTATCAACCTGACGGCGATAACGGATCCGGAGGAAGTGTTAGTCAAACACTTCCTCGATTCGTTATCGCTGCTGCTAGCCTATGATCATTCTCAAGCTTGCCTGCTGGATATTGGAGCCGGCGCAGGTTTCCCAGGTTTGCCTCTGAAGATTGTGCGACCGGCGTGGTCAGTAGTGTTGTTAGAGGCCACCGGCAAAAAAGTGGCCTTCTTGCAGCATGTGATTGAGACGCTGCAACTGAAGGAAGTGGAGTCCGTACATGGACGCGCTGAAGAGCTGGCGCACAAAGCCGCATATCGTGCGAGGTTTGATGTAGTGGCAGCGCGCGCGGTTGCTGCTCTACCAGCGCTGTTGGAATACGCCGCGCCTTACTGCCCGGTTGGTGGACAGATCATCCTGTTCAAAAAAGGCGAGATCACTGAAGAATTGGAACGGGGAAAACGGGCGGCGAAACAACTTGGCGCATCCTTTAAATCGGATCTTGTTGTGAATTTGCCGGGCCTGGAAGATGGTCGGCGTCTTCTAGTATGGGAGCAGCTGAAAAGTTGCCCGCCACAGTATCCCCGCAGCGGTTCCCAGATAGCGAAGAAACCACTAGGAGAGATAGCGGCTCATCACTAAGTGTTATTCTTTTTCTGTTGACGAACAGCGACGAGGTTGCAGACCTGTCCGATCAGGTATTTAAAGTCATTCCCGGTTTATCTTTTACCACCTCTTTCTCCTCGATGCTCTTTCCTTCGGGCGTCTGTGCGGCCTCGGAAATTTTCTCGCGATACTGGTAGAGGTAGTCGAGCAGCGAAAAAGCTGCTTGCGCATTGAGGCTGACCTGCTCATTGGGATTATCTTCGGAATCAATGTGCAGTTCTGCATTGACGAACTCGAATCTCCAACCATGCACACTCATCGGCGCAATATCCGCCGTATTTTCTGTCGTCTGTGTAACATCCATATCCATGTCATACTCCTTTCTACCAATCGGTTGGTATACTATGTGTATCTTCTCCCGCGGAAAAAGCCGCGTATGAGACGACGCACTATACGAACCACGATGACGACGATGATGCTCTCAACAATCCATTCCCAAAGGCGTGAGAGTATGCCACTACGCCTGTTTGCCTTGAACATAGCTCTGTCTCCTCGCCACAAAGCATTTTCTGCACAGGTACCTTTTTGTTTAACACGTATCTAAGGGGGTGTTTACTTATCCCGCCTTTCGGGGGCAGGGATATGGATTGCAACTGGTTCAATCGGCTCGCCATTACATTGAGCGTAAAGGGGATGCCGATATTATAATCTTCCATTCGACCGTCAATGGGTTTTACGAACAGGCTGGATTTGAACGCATGGACGATCTGATCACACTGATCGGAGATCCGCTCAACCCGGAGAAAAGTCCCGAAACAGCTTTTATGCTCTTCCTCTCGGAAAAAGGAAAACGCGGTCGGAAGAGCTTTGAAACCAGGCCGCTGTATTTCGGGGAGAAAACCTGGTAGAGCCTCTTCTTTTCCTTAAAATCTCCAGTCGGTGCGCGTGCCAACGGTGCCATATTCCCAGGTCATCACGTGTTTCACCTGCACGCGGTATAGATCGCAGTTTTCCTGGAAGATCGTATCACTGGCACCACTATACGGGTCTACATACTTCTCGGCATAAGCAGCGTCGATACGTTTCAGTTCTTCCGGGTCTGTGACAATCTCAACGTACCCTTCCAGGATAATCACATCATCTCCATCTCCGGCATGGACAACAATCCAGGGCTGTTGAGCGAGATTTTTCGATTTTTGCATATCGCGCCGGCTGATGAAGTAGATGCTGGTGCCGTCCCAAACGAACCAGACAGGTACAGAGTGGGGCCGACCATCCGGGCGTGTAGTACTGATCCAGATTGAGCGCAGTGCTTTGAGTGGTAAATCGACTTTGCGCCAGGGAATATGACCTGTCATGTCTCTTTTCCTTGCTAGTGCATTTACGCGTGACCTTTTTGAGTTTGGCGGCCCCGATGAGGCCAGGCGCCAGGCCCTGCCCCTACAGGGAAGCGGCAGGAGACACAGCCTGGTCTGAACACACTTATGGGATTGGAATTATCGCATCGCATTCCGAGGATAGCGCGCATCATACTCTGGCGCGGTCAGCACATCCTGTACCTGAATGGTTCTACCCCTTTGCGGGCTGACCGAAACCATTGCAACAGGTGTTTCGATCAAGGTTTCCAGACGTTTCAAGTAATTTTTCGCGGCCAGTGGCAGTCCTTCGTAAGAACAAACGCCAGTAGTATTGCACTGCCAGCCCTCAACCTCTTCGTAGACAGGCTCGCAAGCGGCGAGGTCGGTTTGTGTGGCGGGCAGGCTGTGGATGAGCTTGCCGTGAAGCTGGTAAGCGGTACAGATTTTGATGGTTGGAAGCGTGTCCAGGACATCGAGCTTGGTGATGACGGCGGCATCCAGACCGTTGAGCTGGGCGACGAAGCGACCGGCAACGGCGTCGAACCAGCCGCAGCGACGCTCTCTGCCAGTGTTGGTACCATATTCATGCCCACGCTCGCGCATCAATTGGCCGGTGCTGTCGTGGAGCTCAGTAGGCATCGGGCCACTGCCGACGCGTGTGATATAGGCCTTGTAGACGCCGATGACGCGATTGATGGAGCGTGGTGGCAGGCCGGCACCGGCGGAGGCGTTCGCTGCCATCGTCGAGGATGAAGTAACGAAAGGATAGGTGCCGAAATCGATATCCAACAAGGCGCCCTGGGCCCCTTCCAGAAGAATGGTTTTGCGCTCAAAGAGCGCATCGTGCAGCATTGCCTGGGTATCTGCGATATGCGAGCGTAATTGCTGGCCGTAGCCGAAGTATTCGCCGTGGATTTCTTCAAGCGAGAGCGGGGGTTGCCCATAGATTTCCGTAATCATGCGATTCTTTTGTTGTAGGATACTGGCCAGCTTGCCACGGAAAGTATCAACATCAAGAAGATCTGCCATGCGGATGCCGATGCGGGCATGCTTATCAACATAGGCAGGAGAAATACCGCGCTGTGTGCTGCCAATCTTGTCCGCGCCACGAGCCTCTTCCTCAAGGCGGTCGAGCAGAAAATGATAGGGCATCACCACGTGGGCCCTCTCGCTAATATAAAGCCGGGAAGTGTCAATACCCCGGTTTTGCAGTTCTTTCATTTCAGCGATGAGACCCTTGGGGTCCACCACGACACCATTGCCGATGATGCAAGTGGTGTTGGGAAAGAGAATGCCTGATGGCACGAGACGAAATGAAAATTCCCCTTTCTCGTGCACCACGCGGTGCCCCGCATTGCTCCCTCCCTGGTAACGCACGACAAAATCCGCATGCATTGACAACTCATCTACAATCTTCCCCTTGCCTTCGTCTCCCCATTGGGCTCCGATGACTGCTACGACGGCCATAGCGTATTTCCCTTCTCCGCTTCTAGTGTATCCGGTTTGTCCATCTGCTATAGTACGTTATGCGCTTCTCAGGTGTCAAATATTTTCGCTACTTTTCCGGTACTAAGGTGCTGCTTGCTGGAACTGGAATCGGCCCAACATGTATTCGAAATATTGCGTATTGGCGGCATCAAATTGGTTACTGGATGCCTGTAATTCGATAATGTAGGCTAATCCCTGATGAACGGTAGCGAAGACCTCGATCTGTTCCTGCTGGTTATTCAGTTGGTAGGATGCGATTTTATATACCCAATTTTCGCCAGCAATGGTTGTGTTGGATGATGATGTTGGCGGCGTATAGCCAGGTTGTGAAGCGTAGTTGTTTAAATCATTGTCAACCAGCTGATCTGCTGTACCCGTTGCTGGCCCGGGCGTTTTGAAAGCGGCAAACATATCTGGCGAGGCTGGATTGGTGAACTGTATACCGGTGTTATCGGAGGTGGGCGCCTCTTGCCATCCAGCAGGATATTCGACTATATAGCCTTTTTGTGTGCATGCAGTATCGCACCACGTAAAACCGGGATCAGGAGGGGTAGAGGTTGCTGCCGGGGATGGCGATGGTGACGGAGTGGGAGATGGTGTCGAAATGGCCGTGGGGCTTAACGTGGGAGATGGGTTGGGCGCGGCCGTTGCTGTTACAACGCCTGTAGGATGGGAGGCTGTTTTGTTATGAGTTTTAGACGAATTATTGTGCAGCAGGTAGATGGCTCCGAAAGAAGCAACGGAAATCACTGCGACTGAGAGACAGATACACACGATGATGAGAATGGTGTTATTCTGTTTTTTCTGCGGCGGAAAGGCCGGTGGCCTCTGGTAGTTCTGGCCATTGATAAATGGCGGAGGCGGTGAATACATTGTGGGGGGGCTTGCATAGTTGCTCGTCTGAAAAGGGCTCATGGGTTGACGGTACTGATTGGCGCCCGGAAATCCTCCAGAATTTGGCGTGCCTATAAACATCTGCGGTTGTTGTGGATAGCTCGCCTGGAAGTTCTGCTTATTGCTCGCTGCTAAGGAGGACATCGCCTCAGTAGCGTCACTATAAAAGCCGGACTGCTGCTGTGGCTCGGATGAAGTGATGATGGGTTGGCTGGAATATAAGGGGCCAGACGGCGCAGATCGACCGCCTCCATAAAAGGTATGGGAAGGGGAGCTTGAAGCATGTTTTCCTGAACTGTACGCATTGGGTATTGAGGGCGGGAGTGAGCTATATGCGCTGCCCAAGAGCCCACCGGGCATTGATTGCGAATTCATCAACTCGGTTGGCTGCGCAGGCGGTATATTAGGTGTCCCACATTGACCGCAGAATGTTTCACCGGAGCTGACCTCATTACCGCAGTTCGGGCATCTCATTGCCATATGTTGCGTTCCTCTTCCCTGTTGCCTTGCCTTTATCATGGGCCGCTATCTTACCGGCGTTCATTATAGCTCATATATATGTTCTTGACTACCCACTTGCCCAAATATCTCATGAAAGGTTAAGGTATGTCATCGGACGGCATTTCTGTCACCTCTTCAAAATGAATCGGGATGCGCCTGAGTCCTTCGCCGTCATAATGATGATAGGCCACAAATGACGAATCCGGCAATAATCGCAAGTGCCGTTGCACCTGTTGTAATAACGTTGGATTGCGGTCAAATGGCCCGCTGATAATCAACCATATCCAGGGAATCTGCTGTTCGACGTTGACACGTTTCATATTCTGGCGGTCTGTACTGCTGGCGGCGGCCAATCCCGTTGGATGGCTATGATATACTCCTATGATCTCACCCGGGTGTTCGATGTCAACTGCCAGCAAATCTTCGGGGGCAAACTCGAAGTAAACGGGTGAGTCAAAAATGTTGCGCAAAGGATATGCCTGCTCAATAAACCAGTTTCCATCCTCATCCCTGCTTCCCAATAGAACCCCACAGGCCTCGATGAACTGGCGTTTGTGGACATCTAGCAGCATCGTTTTCTGAGCACTGATGCTGATGCGAACGAGCGCTTTATTGTTTTCTCGCATAGTGTATCAAAGCACGCTTTCTATTCACTTCTACGTGATTCATTAGTATAGGAGGGAAAAAGACTAAGAAGTCAAAATCTCCTCCTCCAGCGCCTGCTCTTGCACGGAAATCTGGCCCTGGTATTCGCCGCTCTGGAGCAGCAGGTTGGCGACTAAACCGGTCCAGCCGGTCTGGTGGTTGGCCCCGAGGCCGGCCCCGTTATCACCATGGAAATATTCGTAGAAGAGCAGCAGGTCGCGCCAGTTGGGGTCGCGCTGGAACTTCTCGACACCCCCATGCACGGCCCGGCGCCCGTTTTGGTCGCGCAGGAAAATGTGGGTCAGGCGACGCGAGAGTTCAACGGCAATCTCCGAGAGCGTCATGAGATTCCCTGATCCGGTAGGAAATTCAACCTTGAACTCATCTCCGTAGAAGTGATAGAAAGCCCGCAGCGAGGTGATGATCAGGTAGTTCAAGGGGAACCAGATGGGACCGCGCCAGTTGGAGTTGCCCCCAAACAAAGCGGTGGTCGACTCGGCAGGCTCATAGTCGATGGTGTGGACCGTGTCATCCAGCGCGAGCGAGTAAGGATGATCTTTGTGATAGCGCGAAACGGAGCGCAATCCATATTCTGAAAGGAACTCGGACTCGTCGAGCATCAGCTTCAGGATGCGCGGCAGCTTGTCCCTGTTCACGATGGCTAGCAACATATGCTTGCCGTGTTCATCGCTCGCTACTTGCTCGACATGGTTGTTAATATCTTCCCAATAGTTGATGAACCACTCCATACGCTTTTTAAAGCTGGGCAGTTGATCGATAAGATCGGATTCGAGGATACAAATGGCAAACAGGGGGATCAGACCAACCATCGAGCGCACGCGAAGTGGCATTTTCATACCATCGCGACTATGCAGGACATCGCAATAGAAGCCCTCCTCCTCATTCCATAGTTCGATGCCGTCTGTTCCCATATCATTCATGGCGTGAGCGATGTAGACGAAATGCTCGAAAAACTTGCTGGCAATATCACTATAGGCGCGATTCTCCTTTGCCAGTTCGAGGGCAATTGTGAGCATATTCAGGCAGTACATAGCCATCCAGCTGGTGCCGTCGGATTGTTCCAGGTGGCTGCCATTGGGCAACATGGTGTTGCGATCAAAGACTCCTATATTATCCAGGCCCAGGAAACCGCCCTGGAAAACATTCTGACCCTCGTAGTCCTTGCGGTTCACCCACCACGTGAAGTTCAGCAGCAGCTTCTGGAAGACCTTTTCCAGGAAATCGCGGTCGCCTTTGCCGGTCGCATGCTTCTCGATCATATAGACATGATAGGCGGCCCAGGCATGCACGGGCGGGTTCACATCACCGAAAGCCCATTCATAAGCCGGTATCTGGCCGTTGGGATGCATGTACCATTCGCGCAAAAACAGGATGAGCAGATCTTTCGCATAGGCAGGATCGATGAGCGAGAGCGTCGTGCAGTGGAAAGCCAGGTCCCAGGAGGCGTACCACGGGTATTCCCACTTATCGGGCATGGAGATCACATCGGAGTTATAGAGATGCGTCCAATCGTGATTGCGCCCGTGTAGACGTTGTGGCGGCGGAGGTGGCTGAGCGGGATCGCCCGCGAGCCAGGTTTTGACATCATAGTAGTAGAACTGTTTGCTCCACAACATCCCGGCGAAAGCCTGTCGTACAACGCGCTTTGCGTCATCTGAGAGACTGTCAGGAATGATCGTACCATAAAACTCGTCGGCCTCATGCTGGGCCTGTGTGAACATCTTCTCAAAGCTATCGTCAAACGGCAGAAAATCTTCTGGGTGCGTTTCACTTAAGCGCATCTTTACGGTGCGTGTTTCTCCAGGGGCCAGTATGAGGTGATAGTGAGCGGCTACCTTAGTACCTGTTTCAGCCGGATTGATGGCGTCCTCTTTGCCGTGCACAATGTAATCGTTAATGCTGTCTTTGACGTAGGGGCTGGCGTTCGGAGTGCCGTAGAGTCGCTGGTTGTTGGTCTCGTTCTCGGTAAAAAGGAGCGGAGGCGTTTCATCGCAGTACAGCCAGCGCTTTCCGTAGTTTTCATGCTCGGCTTTCACCACACAGTATGACTCCATCAAGAGCGGGGGATGGTAGTGGCTGAGTGATGGACGAGACGCATCCAAAGTCCACGACCAGGTATTGCGAAACCAGAGCGTTGGCAGTAGATCAAGTGTGGCAGTCTCGGGACCGCGATTAATGATGGTGTATCGGATCAAGATATCTTCGGGGCCGGCTTTGGCATATTCGACGAAGATATCGAAATAGCGGTCCTCATCGAAAATGCCTGTGTCGATCAATTCATATTCGGGCATAGTGCGATCCCGGCGCCTGTTTTCTTCGACCAGTTGTGCGTAGGGATACGCGGTCTGGGGATATTTATACAGGTATTTCATGGAGCTATGAGTGGGCGTGTTGTCCAGATAATAATAGTATTCTTTGACATCTTCGCCATGGTTGCCTTCTGGGCCGCTTAAGCCGAACAGGCGCTCTTTGAGAATCGGGTCTTGTCCATTCCACAGCGCCATGGCAAAACAGATATACTGGTGACGGTCGCAGATACCAGCCAGCCCATCTTCTCCCCAGCGATAGGCTTTCGAGCGAGCTTGATCGTGTGGAAAATAATCCCAGGCGGTGCCATCCGGGCTATAATCTTCGCGCACCGTTCCCCATGCGCGTTCGCTGATATACGGTCCCCAACGAGTCCAGTAGACACTATGTTGCTCTGTTTGCAGGAGTCTTTCATGTTCGGGGGTAGTGGTCATCGGTTCTCTATCCTTCCTTTCGATCTTCCAGGAGAAGCGCTTTCCTCCATTGTACTAGATAGACAGGGAAAGTCAAAAATTGTTACGAGAACAGTATGGTATTCGAAGCCCTGGGGGCCATGCTTGATCGTTGCGCTGGATAATCGTGTGGTATCCTGCTAGAAGAGCCTGGAAAAAATTATGGGCCCACTAGAGAATTTGAGGAAATGTAATGCGTACTGAAATTGAAGCAGCCAATGAACGAATAATGGGCTATATACGGACGACCCCAATTATGTACCTGGAAGCAGGAACCTGGGGACTTGATACGCCCATAGTGTTGAAACTCGAACAACTCCAGCATACCGGTTCCTTTAAGCCACGGGGAGCATTCAATCGCATCTTGAGCCGTGCCGTGCCGCAAGCGGGCGTGATTGCGGCCTCTGGCGGTAATCATGGTGTAGCTGTCGCCTACGCTGCGAAGCAGTTAGGGTATCGAGCAGAAATTTTTGTGCCGCAAGTGTGTCCACCTGTAAAAGTGCAACGCTTGCGAGAGTATGGGGCTCAGGTATATCTGGTGGGAGCTACGTATGCCGAAGCGCTGCTGGCAAGTCAGGTGCGCGCAGCCGAGACAGGAGCGCTGATCGTTCACGCCTACGATCAGCCCGAGATTGTGGCAGGCCAGGGTACGCTTGGCTACGAATTTGCGCGGCAGGCGCCAGACCTGGATACGGTGCTGGTAGCCGTGGGTGGAGGAGGTCTCATCGCGGGAATAGCGGCCTGGTTTGAAGGGAACGTGCGTGTCATCGGCGTGGAACCGGCAAAGGCAGCGAGCATGGCCGCCGCGCTTCATGCCGGAGAACCGGTCGATTTCAATGTAGGAGGAATAGCCGCGGATTCTTTAGGGGCCAGGCGTGTCGGAATGTTGGCGTACGATCTTGTGAGACGCTACGTGGAGCGCGTGGTCATTGTTCAAGACGAGAGCATCCGGGCGGCTCAGCGCGTCCTGTGGAACGACCTGCGACTTGTGGCGGAGCCTGGAGGCGCAACCGCCGCCGCCGCGCTAATCAGCGGAGCGTACCAACCGGCACCGGGCGAGCGAGTGGGGGTAGTGATATGTGGGGGAAACACTGATCCTGGTCAAGTTGTATGAAAAAGGAAGAGCATATTGATTATGGCGACGAGTTACTGTGAAGCAGCGCAACTGAATCCCCTGCACAAGTCCTATCATGATACAGAATATGGCTTTCCGCTGCGTGATGACGCCAGTTTGTTCGAACGCCTTGCGTTGGAGATCAACCAGGCCGGTCTCTCCTGGCTCACCATTCTGAAGAAAAAAGAGGCCTTTCATAAGGCATTTGATGGTTTCGATATTGATCGTGTGGCAGCATATGGTGAGAAAGATGTAGCGCGGCTCCTGGCCGATGCGAATATCATACGCAATCGTTTGAAAATAAACGCGGTGATTGAAAATGCGCGCAGGCTGCAAGCAATCCGCGAAGAATATGGATCGTTCGCGGCGTGGCTAGACCACCATCACCCAAAAACGATGGAAGAGTGGCAAAAGCTGTTCAAGAAAACCTTTGTCTTTACAGGGGGCGAAATTGTGCGCGAGTTTCTGGTAAGCGTGGCGTATTTGCCAGGCGCGCATGATTCTTCGTGCATTATTTATGAGCGGATTGCTGAATTGAAACCGGCATGGATGCAGGGAGGTGGTTGAGGGGAATATCGGGTCGTCATCATTGGCGACCCGATAGTAGTATCAGTGACGATCTTTCTCGTGGTGCTCTTTCACCATCTCGATCACGATGGCCAGCGCGAGGATGAATGGTGCATCAACATTAGGGGCGACATCAACGGCATAGCTATCGCGGAAGAGCGAGAACTGGCGACCGATCTGCGCGAGCAAATTGCCCTGATCATCGCTGACAGTAAAGTTCCAGCGCCATATATCGCCATCGACGTGGAACACGATGCCGTTTTCTCCCTCCACCTTGAAACGCTCACCAAAAAAGCGGAATTGCTCGTGTACATCGGCCCACAACTGGCCGTTGCGGTAGATCTGGTAGTGCGGCAGAAGCGACAGGATGCGCTGCTTGATATGTACTAGTTCCTGCCTGGTATAGCGATCGAACAAGACCAGGTCATCGCCGATATGGAAAAATTTGCCACGTACCTCGAAGACAGGATTGCCCGCATCATCGCGGATGACGAATGCTTCTGTAAGGCTCCATGCGCGCTCTCGTAAGTGATATCGCATCGATTGTAGGTTTCCTTCCTCTTTTGCATTGCTACGATTTCAGAAATTGCTCCATGGTAAAGTTTCTCAAGTCGCCGATATGTAATACGTGAATGTCTGGGGTAAAGTTGTCCGGCGCCTGCTTAGCATAGTGGCCCTGTTCGACGAATACCGTCGTCAATTTTTTACCCATCAGGCCTTTGGAGTCGACCAGGATATCCGGCTTATCATCGATCATGACGTAGTGGTCGGCAGGATACTTCTGGAGAATCTCTTCCAGGTGCTGTTGCTTGTGCGTATAGATCAGAACCCGCCCCTCCACGGCCTCTGCCAGGTCGCTGCGAAAAATCTTCTCGGACTGGAAGAACTGATCACCATCGGAGACAATTACCGTCAATCCCATGGTGCAAAGGTGGTGTAACGTTTCGAGGGTATGAGGATACAGGGCGTTATAGAACGGATAGTTGTCAAAGATCGATTCCGTGTGAAGAAAGGTCTGCTCATCCAGTTCGGAAAGCGGCGTCTCTTCGCGCAGCCGGCGAAAGGTGAGCGGGATATCGACGACGCTCCTGTCCTTGCGCGCCTCTTCGTAGAGTTCCCAGAAGCGAGCCGCTAATTTCGGGCCTAGCTCCACTTGGAGATGTGTGCTGAAATCCTCCTTCACTTTATCGTTATCAATCAGGGTGTTATCGACATCGAGTAAGAATACCAGTGCTGGCATAAACTTCCTGCTTTCTGTAAAAAATATCGTTACCTCTTACTGCTATCACTGTTGATCGGCATCAAATAGGGACAGTGAACTTGACATCCCTTATTACCGAATCTGGTTGTGAAAATTCATGATTGCGCTTACTGAGATGATTAGTCCAGCACGAGTGTAAGGGATGATGGCTCATCATGTCAAGGAAAAAGCTTTCGCCCGCTTATTTCCTGGAGAAAGAATAGTCCATAAGGTTTGAAACACCGTATATCGGTATATGTTCTCACGTCATCAATCAGTACAATGGAATGTTAGGGAGGTAAAACAAGATGAAAGGCAGAGATGTACCACGAAAGGCAGCGATTTATGCCAGGGATGATGGCTTTTCATCAGGGCACGAAATCAGCTCTCTGACATCTCAAGTCGATCTCAATAGTCGCTACTGTGATAAGCACGGGTATGCAATTGTGGCGGTTTTCCAGGAGACAACCAGGGGCAGCATGCTTGAAAGGGTTGAGTTTTTAAAGCTCAGGCAGGCGATGGAAGAACATGCATTCGACGTGATTGTCGTCTCCTCATTTGATAGGCTCAGCGAAGATCATTCGATTGTCCAGGCTTTCATTATTGAAGCAGAGGGGAAAGGTTATTGGGTTGAATCGGTAACTGAACCGGGGATTGATATACAGGAGGAGTTGCTGGCATAGGTATCTCTTCGCCTGTGCCAGAGGCCTGAACCGAAGGTCACATAGGCCTTGAACTTTGCTGCACCATGAAACCTCTTGTGATACAATGGGATGTAGTAGCTCATTATTGATATACTTTACCGCACGAGAGACAAAATGAAAATTCTGTTCCAAAGCAAAGATTTTGTGAGCGTTGATGGAGCAGGACTAGGCTTCAATAGCAGGCGACCGGCGGGTAGTCCCTGGCATTTTCAGGGCAAGGTGCAGCATCTACAATGGCAGGGGAATTATGAGTGCCATTGGAAAGGTCCAGAATTGTTCTGGACGGTGTATGGAGATGCCCGGCTGCTCAGGCTTGCGGAGGCCTTGAAGTCCCGGGGGTATGTCGTGGAAGTGAAGCACGATAAAGAGCCATGAATAGAATAAAAGGGCATAATCCTAAGCGGGTATTGCTGCTGATGTCTCCTGCCACCTACCGGGCCGGGGCATTTTTACATGCCGCCAAAGATCTGAACCTTGAAGTTGTAGTGGGCATCGATCTGCCGGAAACGCTTGCCGATTACTGGCACGTACCGCTGGGCATCGATTTTGCCGATCCCGAAGCGTCGGTTCGAACTATCGTCGAGTTTGCGCAAGAACATCCGCTTGCGGCCATTCTTTCCGTCGATGATAGCGCAACCGAACTGGCGGCGCTGGCCAGTGCCGCCGTGGGATTGCCCTGCAACTCGCCAAAAGCAGCCGAGGCGGCCCGCGATAAACTGCTGATGCGCACATTGATGTCGGCGGGTGGTGCTCCCTGCCCCGTTTTCCGGCCATTTTCGCTAGGTGATGATCCTGCCTGGATTGCCGGGCAGGTAAGCTATCCATGTGTCTTAAAACCGCTGCGTCTTTCGGGTAGCCGGGGAGTCATACGCGCCAACAACGCTGACGAGTTCATTACAGCTTTTCATCGCCTCAAGCGCATTCTGGTTGCCGAGGGCAATTCAGCGTATGAAACCTCTTTTCTGGTAGAGGACTTTATCCCTGGCTTTGAAGTTGCTCTGGAAGGCATCCTGACGCATGGCCAGTTGAAGGTGCTGGCGCTCTTCGATAAGCCCGATCCCCTGGACGGCCCTTTCTTTGAAGAGACCATCTACGTAACTCCCTCGCGCCTGCCTGCTGAAGTGCAGGCGGAGATTGCGCATTGTGTGTCTGTTGCCGCGGCCTCGCTCGAACTCCGAGAGGGGCCGGTACATGCCGAATTACGCGTCAACGAGCAAGGACCCTGGATGCTGGAGATCGCGGGTCGCTCCATCGGCGGGTTGTGTTCAACCATCCTGGAATTTAGCTCAGGCATGTGCCTGGAGGAACTGATCCTGCGCCATGCCATTGGCGAGGAGATTACCGGCGTTGAGCGCGATGAACACGCCGCAGGCGTAATGATGATCCCGATTCCACGCGCCGGCATACTCAAGGGCGTGCATGGTGTTGAAGAGGCCAGGCAGGTGCCGCTGATTACAGGCATTGAGATTACGGCAAAGTTGAATTATCCCCTTGTGCCCTTGCCTGAAGGCGCCAGCTATCTCGGCTTCATCTTCGCGCGCGGCGATACCCCTGCCGCGGTGGAGACCGCCATTCGCCGGGCGCACGAGTTGTTGCGGTTTGAGATCCGGCGGGAAATCCCGGTATTGGGACGGAGCTTGTAAGTTCCAACACGCTTGAAAAGGAATAAAGTAGTAACGTATCGGTCGATATCCGTGAGCCACGAGACCGTGATCGCTATGAGGTATTTGTCCAATATGGCATACGCATCTTTTACCCGCCAAAACTTGCTCGCAAATCAGATATTCTGGAACTAGACTTCGTGCGTCTCCTGTTCGCCAGCAGACCTGTTATGACCGGCCCTGAAGAGCGCGTGGCAAGTGTCGTAATGGGACGCATGTAGGATGACTGGCTCTACTTATGAATGAATAGTATGGCTGCACGCGAGGGCCAGCGCCAGTGGAGCTATACAGGGGAATGAACAATCATGGTTGAAACGTATCCAACTGATCGTGCATCGTTGGAACGCGATAGCGATATAGAATACTTTATTGCCAGCGGCCCCGGCGGGCAGCATCGCAATAAGGTTGAAACGGGTGTGCGCCTGACCCACCGTCCAACCGGCATCGTGGTGACGGCCACGGAACGCCGCTCGCAGCGCGCTAACCGCGAAGTAGCGTTCGAGCGCATGGCCGAACGCCTTGAGGAGCGGCAGCGTGTCATAAAGCCGCGCACGCCAACAAGACCTACTCCGGCCAGCCGCGTGCGACGGCTGGAGACGAAACGGCGCGCAAGTACGATTAAGAGGCTGAGGTCGGCCCGGGTGGAAGAGTAGCCGAGCCGGGCGAATGATCTCGATTGGGTGCGCGTATGTTTTAGCACGCGGGCCATCCCGTTTTATCGCGCTTGTTTACTATGCCTGGAGCGCATAGACATTGTCGTCATTGGAGCCGGTATAGGCTATTCCGTTACCACTGCCGCTGAGGAGGATATCCCCTGTGAAAGAAGCGCCCCAGTCAAAAGAGAAAGTCAACCCTTGTGTCTTCATCTCCGAAGTTGGGGGTCACCACCATGCTCCCGGCGCTCGCCCCCGCGTAGGCCGTCTCGCGAGGCAGCGCGGTGAGCTCCAGCACTCCCATTCTCACCTGGTTTTTCGCTTCTGCAATAAAGGATGATGAAAGGTTCATGACGGTGATATTGCCCCGTTTGCATGCGTAGTATAAAACGATGTAGTGTATCTGATCGATGAAGATTGGCGTTTTTTTCTCTTGCCCCCAACGTATGAGTATGCTACACTGAACACAAGGTAGCAGTGTGTTGCTCCTGGAAGGAGTCGTTGCGTGCTCCGCAAAGATCGTGTATACGAGGCATTGCGATCCTTGTGCGCACAGCGACCGGCACAAAGTAGTGTTTTGCGTCGTCATACAGGCTTCAGCGCGGAAGAAGTAGCCCAGCAAGCTCATGTAGATCGTACAAATGCCAGCCGTGACCTCAATTTGCTGGTGCAAGAAGGGATGGTCGAGCGTATCCCCGGTCGTCCTGTGCTGTTCACGATCAAAACACCTTTTGCTAATTTTGAGTCAGGCCGGCGCAATGGAAATAGTGAGAATGGCAGCCGGCGTGGCACACAACTGGAGCTTCCTGATGAATATGCAACCGTTCCGGTTTCAGGCGAAAGCTACACCCCCTCGCGTCTCGTCGACATCGCGCCCTTGAAGGTTACACATGAGCCTGGCAAACCTCCTGCTATCGCGGCCTCGGTTCAGGTTGGTGCCGTGGTCACCAGCTTCGATACTTTGATTGGCAGCGCTGGTGGGTTGAAGGTTGCGGTGCAACAGGCGAAGGCGGCCATGCTCTATCCTCCACGCGGTTTACATACTCTATTGTGCGGCCCTAGTGGCGTTGGAAAAACGACCTTTGCCCGTTTGATGCATTCCTTCGCGCTTGAACTCAAGGCGCTGCCGCCCGATGCGCCGTTCATCAGCTTCAATTGCGCCGACTATGCCGGTAATCCGCAACTGCTGATGGCGCACCTTTTCGGCGTCGTGCGTGGGGCCTATACAGGCGCTGACCGCGATCGCGAGGGCCTGGTCGAGCAGGCGGATAGAGGTATCCTCTTCCTCGATGAAGTGCATCGCCTGCCACCTGAAGGTCAGGAGATGCTGTTTTACCTGATGGATCGCGAGCGCTTCCGGCGCCTGGGCGATGTGCGTGAACGTCAATCGTCATTGTTGTTGCTGGCCGCGACGACAGAAGACCCCGCAACGGCGTTGTTGCCAACATTCCGGCGGCGTATTCCCATGACTATCAACCTGCCAGGCCTGCATGAGCGCACCATAATGGAACGCTACGAGTTGATTCGCGCCTTCTTTACGACCGAATGCAGTAGTATTGGAACGAACATCCATGTTGAACCGCAGGTACTCAGGGCCTTGCTGCTTTATGAGTGCCCTGGTAATATTGGTCAACTGCGTACTGATGTGCAGCTCACATGCGCCAGGGCCTACCTGGAGTATCGCACGCAGAACCTGCCAGAATTGAACGTACATCTAGGCGTCTTGCCGGATCATGTACGGCGCGGCCTGTTGCGCACGGCTGAACTGCAGCGCGGCCTGGAATCGGTTCTGCACCTGTTGGAGGCCACGCACATCTTTACACCCACCGGCCTGAGCCTTGATAGCCTGCCCGAATCGGCTTCCGACCTGTATGATACCATCAGCGCGGACCTCAACCGCTTGAGGAATAGCGGACTGCTGGAAAGTGAAATTAACCGGCTGTTACACCTGGATATCCAGCACTACTTTCAACGCTTTGCGCATGAAGTCACCAAGGAGTGGCAGGAAGCGGCTGCCAATTTGATTGATGAGCGTATTGCATTGATCAGCAATCGCATCGTGCAATTCGCGGAAGAGCAACTCGCTCGTACCTTTCCAGAAAAGCTGGCCCTGGTGCTGGCAATGCACCTGACCAGTACGCTGGAGCATATGGCGAACGGGCGACAAATCGCGGGATTAACCATTCAATCCGTGCGTCGCACCTATCCAATCGAATACGAGGTGGCGCGCGCGGCCCTGTTACAATTTCGTTCCTCGCTCGGAGTATCTCTGCCGGAAAGCGAAACAGATGTGCTGGCCGTGCTGCTGGCGAATGCCGATGCATTGTTGAGCAGCGAGCAAGCGACGGTAGGTATCGTGGTGGCGGCCCATGGTCACGGCATCGCGGCGGGCCTGGCGGAACTGGCGAATACCCTGGTTGGCGTGAACCTGGTACGCTGGGTAGAACTGACGCTGGAGCAATCCCCGGATGAATTGTTGAGCCAAGTCGTGCATTGGGTGCGGGCCGCCGATCAGGGCGGTGGCGTCCTCCTGCTGGTTGATTTTAGCTCATTGTTGTCCCTGGGTGAGCTTGCCACCAGGCAGACAGGCGTGCAGGTTCGTACCATCGCCAATGTTTCCGCCCCACTGGTGGTTGAGGCCGTGCGGCGGGCGCAGCGTTCGGGCCATCTGACGCTCGATGAACTGGCATCGAGTCTCACGCTGCCGCGATCCATCAATAGCACTGCCGGAAATGAATCATCGATTGTTACAGGGCTGGAACCGGCCCCTCTGAGAGAGCTATCCCATCAAAATGGATCGGGAGATACTGGCTTTGTCCTGAATAAGACACCTCGTGTCATTCTCTCGGTGTGTCTCACGGGCTTTGGCAGCGCAGCCAAGATAGCAGAATTGATAGAAGAACGCCTGCCGGGGCTGAGAGAACAAGGGGTAGAGGTTATCTGTATGGACATCAGTCTTTCGAGTAAGACTGAGACAGATATACAGCGCCTGGTAGGAGATCGCAGCGTTGTCGCGGTTGTTGGGACGATCAATCCGCACCTGGAAAGCTATCCTTATATCGCCCTGACCGACTTCCTGTTTGGGGATGGAGTAGCACGGCTGCGGACGCTGCTCGGCGATACGCTGATCGACCCCGCACTCATCCAGCCTCCGGAGGAACATGTAAATGGCTATGTCGCTACAGTAGCACACAATCCTGGCCTGGCCGGAAGTACGCCCGTATTTACACAGCGTGGCGATTTATTGCGTGAGATTTCACATACACTCAGTCAACAACTCCTATTTCTCAATCCTGTGCGTGCAATGCCACTGATCGAGCACATGATTGAACTGATCGAGGTCGAGGTGGGCGAGACATTCGATATTGATGTGCTCGCGGGATTGATACTGCACCTGGCGTGTATCCTGGAACGTGGAACGCAACTGCAGGGCATGCTGGTCAGCGATATGGTTCGTATCCAGGTGGAGCAGCAGTTTGCGCGCGAATTGAGTGTCTGCCGCCGTGCCCTGCAAGTCCTCAGCGCGCAGATAGCGCGTCCTTTGCCTGATGAAGAGGCGTATAATATTGTTGGGATTCTCAGGCAGGTTGACATCTTCAGCATCAATCCGGTCTAGGGACCAGATGGTGCTGTCGAATAAACTACTGTGGTAATCGACGCGAGGCCGGTGATGATAGTTCTCAACTAAGATCCGTAAGCGCGTGCCAATCATAGCATTGTGAGCGCAACGAAGAATGCTATGATTGGCACGCGCTGCTCTGTTTGCCCATGGTAGTTGTTCCTGATTCACAGTCGTCCTAATGTCGTTATCACAGTAGTTTGTTCAACTGCGAACTGGTGTCCGGGCGGGGTTTCCCCGTAGTGTGCTATCTGTGTAGCACAGATTCCGGCATGATTATTGCGGTGTATATTAAGTGAACCCAGTTGGTTTCGAAAGTCGGTTTTATGGAAGGCAGTACAGCACAACTTCCAGGTGGGAACGCGAGATTCGGAACCCATGAGGGGAGTTGTCATGATACGGGTTTTGATTGTATGCAGTTGGGGGATGTCCACCAGCTTACTGGTGGAGAGTATGCTTGCGGCAGCCGTTGCGCGAAAGTACGAACTGGCAGTAGAGGCGTTGAGCGCCGGTGAGTATGCTGCAAAGGTGGAAGAATGCGATGTGGTGCTGATCGCGCCGCAGATTCGACACCTGCGCAAGAGTATCGAGAAACTGGCGCTGTCGGTAGGCAAGCCAGTAGCTATGATTGAGCCTTTTCATTATGCGACGATGAACGGGCAGGCAGTGTTTGAACAGGTGCTGCACCTGCTGGCGAGTAAGCAGGAAGGAAAGGAGGAAGTATGAGCGTGATGATTGAGCGCGGCAGCGACTGGGTCGAACGCTACCTGGTTCCTCCGCTTGGCATATTGGCGAGTAATGTTTATTTGCAGGCCGTGCGCGACGCCTTCATTATTTTTACTTTGCCGTTGATCCTTGCCGGTAGCCTGTTCCTAATAATAGCGAATCCACCGGTGCAGGCCCTGGCCAATCTGATCGCGCCCTATCAGAGCCAGATTCTGGTGCCGTTCCAGCTCTCATTCGGGCTGATGGCGCTGTTCCTCGCTTTTGGAGTGGCATATAGTCTGGCTCAGTATCGCCGTACCGAGCCGGTACAGCCGGGCGTGCTGGCGATGGTTTTGTTCCTGGTGGCGAGCATGCCGGTACGCGACCTGACGACGCTCAGCCTGGGGGACATTCTGCCGTACCTGGGCGGCGAGGGATTGCTGGTTGGTATATTAGTCGGCATTTTGACGACCGAGGTGGTACGCCGCTTCCGCGGGTCGCGCTTTACAATCCGCTTGCCGAAAAGTGTGCCGCCCAATGTAACACGCGCATTTGAGGCCCTGGTGCCTGCTGTGCTGCTGCTGACATTTATCTGGGTGCTCGAATGGTTTGTGAGTTCGCATACATTTGTAGGAACGGATGGGCATCTGCATCAACTCACGATTCCGATCCTGCTCGAGCGCATATTTCAACCACTGATACTGGTTCAGGATAGCTACCCGGCGGCCTTGATAGAGATTGTCTTAATGATGCTGCTGTGGTCGGTAGGTATTCACGGCATGAATGTAGTGACGGCCATTGCCCTGCCATTCTGGCTGGCGACGTTGACCAATAACGCGGTCAATCATGGACATGGGATTGTGACCGAGCCGTTCTTTCATATCTTCGCGCACCTGGGGGGTTCGGGCGCAACCTGGCCGCTGGTCGTTTATATGCTGCGTTCGCGTTCGGCCCAGTTGCGGACCGTAGGCAAAGTAGCATTAGGGCCAGCAATTTTCAATATCAATGAACCGGTCACATTTGGTGTACCCATGGCGCTCAACCCGATTATGATGATACCGTTTGTATTTGTCCCGGTCATCATTGTCACCATTAACTATTTCGTGTTTGCGGTGGGGCTGGTGCATGTGCCGGTAGTATTGCAACCATTTACCGTTCCCATCGGACTCAGCGGTTTCGTAGCAACTGGAGGTGATATCAGAGGAAGCCTGCTCCAGTTCTTCGACCTGGCTGTCTCCGCTCTTCTCTATTATCCGTTTTTCAAGGCCTGGGAGCGCGTGCTTGTAGCACGTGAGGAGGCTGCCAGCCAGCCGGAGGAAAGCGCGAAACCTGCTCCGGTCGGAGTAGGCTAGCCTTTTCAAGACCGTCCGGGGTCAGAAAGGAGGCTCTATTCACAAGATGATCGCGGGGGGAGACTCAGTTTCCGGTCAACCATGGTGTTGTACAGTGCTCATTTCGGTTGTACTATATGCATCTTTCGCATGCGGGTTTTCGATGTTTGAAGCCCGCAAAGATGCAGCGAGGAAGGAAAGGACGAGTTTATGATGAACTTATTTGGGCGGCAACATAAAATGTTTGCCGCATTTGTCGCGCTGGTTTTATTCAGCGTTTTGTTCGCGGCCTGTGGCAGCGCCAATAACGGCGGCAGCTCCAGTGGTAGTGGCAGCACTACCATAACCAATGGGAAAGGATGCAAGAAGGTAGGTGTACTCTTGCCCGAGACGGCTACTTCAGCTCGCTGGGATACCTATGACAGGCCATACCTGATCAACGATATCAAGCAACAGCTTCCCGGCGCTTCAGTAGACTATAACAATGCGCAGGGCAGCGCGAGTACCCAGATGACCCAGGCGCAGGCCGATCTGACAAAGGGCGATTGTATTCTGGTAGTTGCTCCATCTGACAGTATTCAGGCGGCTGCGATAGTGGCGGCGGCAAAGGCGAAGAGCGTTCCTGTGATTGCTTACGACCGTCTGATCTATAGCAACGACCTCAACTACTATGTTTCTTTCGACAATGTGAAGGTAGGCGAACTTCAGGGCCAGTACATTGCCGATCACTACAAGAGCTATGTGTCTCCCGGTCATAACAATATGGTAATGATCGACGGCGCGCAGACCGACAACAACGCGTTGTTGTTTGCCAAGGGCGCACATGAAATTCTTGATCCGCTGATCGCCAGCGGCGCGCTGAAGAAGGTCTACGAGAAATACACTCCCAACTGGGATAACCCAACTGCCGAGACCGAGATGCAGGCGGCGCTGACGGCGAATCAGAATAACATTCAGATCGCCTATGTTGCTAATGACGGTATGGCGGGTACGGTCATTGCCGCGCTCAAGGCTGTGCAGCTGAACGGCAAAGTGCTGGTTACCGGCCAGGATGCAACCGTTGCCGGTCTGCAGAACATTCTTGAGGGCAACCAGGCCATGACTGTCTACAAGGCTATCAACAAAGAGGCCATGGCGACGGCACAACTGGTGGCTGCGATCAGCAATGGTACCGATACCTCTACCATCGTCAATGGTCAGACGACCATTCCACAAACCGGCGGAGCTAATATTCCGTCCGTGCTTGAGACGCCGGTGGCTGTCGATAAGACCAACATTGCTTCGACCGTCATAGCCGATGGTTTCGTCACGCAGCAGCAACTCTGCGCAGGTCTGCCTGCCGGAACGGGTGGTATCTGTTAGCCGGGTATCGGAGACAGGGACGCGCTGCTCTCTCCTTGAAACTCTTTCGGTGAGAGCAAGTGAGTGCAGACGGCAACGAAGGGCGACCCCAAAGGTGCCCACCGCTCCCCTGCTCCTCTCCTGCCCTTACCAGGACGACGAAGTCGCTCCGTCGGGGTATGTTGTCCTGGTAAGGGCAGGGCGGTGGATGTGGTGAGGGGATCCTTGTGGTCGCTCTCCACAACAGAGTGATACCTTTCTGCCCTCGTCGCCAAAAGTGTCAGAGACTGAGAGGTAGCCCTTGACTCTTTGCCTGTTCAAAAAGTATGGGTATCTCCCAATGATGTGATATACTCTGTTTATCTTATTCTTGTATCTGGCAAAGCGGAATCAACCTCAGCTATTATTTATCTAAAAGGAGGGCCATATGGCCGATAGTATTACTCCTTCGGTTGGGGCAGTGTCATCTCCCACTTTCCGTGGTAGGCCTATCTTGCAGATGCGCGGCATCACCAAAAGTTTCGGAGCCGTACGCGCTCTCGGCGGCGTCGATTTTGAGGTCTACGCGGGCGAGGTCGTTGCTCTGGTCGGTGATAACGGCGCGGGTAAGTCGACGCTCGTCAAGACTATCGCGGGTGTCGGTCCTGCGGATAGCGGAGAGATCTTTGTAGACGGTATGGCAGTCAAAATCACCAGTCCGCAGATGGCCAATCGCCTGGGCATTGAAACGGTCTATCAGGACCTCGCGCTGTGTGATAACCTGGATGTGGTCTCGAACCTCTTCTTAGGCCATGAGGAACTTACCCCCTGGCGATCACTTTCAGAAGTCCCTATGGAAAAAAGGACGCTGGAGGTCCTACGTACGCTGGACGTCAAAATTCCATCCATTCGTTCGCTGGTGGCCTCGCTTTCAGGCGGGCAGCGGCAGTCTATCGCAGTGGCTAAATCGCTGCTGCGTAAAGCCAAGGTGGTGCTGCTGGACGAGCCAACGGCGGCTCTCGGTGTAGCGCAGACGCGCCAGGTGCTTAACTTGATTCTGCGGTTGCGCGATCAGGGCCTGGGGGTTGTGGTCATTTCGCATAACCTGGCCGATGTGTTCGAGGTTGCCGACCGGGTCATCGTCTTGCGCCTGGGCAAGCGCGTTGCAACCTTTGATGTAAAAAATACGACGTCTGAGCAGGTTGTCGCAGCTATCACGGGCGCAGAATTCGGCGAACTGATGTCGAGTGGCGGCAATGGCGCTTCAGAGGGGAGGTAACTCATGGGCGATATTATCGAGCAGAATCAGACGCCGGAACCTTCCGAGGCGTCTCAGGTAGATGCGTTCGGTGCTGGCAAGGAGCCATTCTCGGCTGCCGCGGTCGAAGTTCCTTCGTATACACCGCGCCAGACATTTAGACAACTCTTTCGCGGCGATCTCGGATTTATACCCGTCATCATTACGCTGGCTATAGTCGTCATCTATTTTACTATCGTCACCGGTGGAGTTTTTCTTTATCCAGAGAATCTCTCAAACCTGGTCGGGCCGCAGATTGGCTCTGTTGCCATTCTCGGACTTGGAAGCATTCTGGTGTTGTTGTTGGGTGAGATCGACCTGTCCGTCGCTTCCGTCAGTGTGCTTTGCGCCGTCATTATGGCAATACTTTCAGAGCGGAGTGGCGCTCCCACCTGGGTTGCTATAGGGGCGGCACTCGTGTCGGGTGCGTTGATTGGCCTCATCAATGGTTTTTTTGTGGCCGTCTTACGTGTCCCTTCCTTTATCGTGACACTTGCGGGCTCAATTGGCTACGCCGGACTGCTCCTGCACCTGCTAAACGGCCAGGCAACGCTTCCCATCAGAAATCCTTTTATTGACGCTATCGCCGGCAGCTCCCAGAGTTTTTTACCGGATAGCCTGGGTATTGGTTTGCCTGCTTTAGGCGTAATCCTCTATGCTGTCGGTGTTATTTACGGCTATGTGAGTCGTAAGAGAGCCGGGCTGAGAACGATATCGACCACCCGCCTGATTGTTCAGATTGTATTAGTTGCTGTCCTGGCTGTAGTGTCCGTTGGAGTACTTGAGAGCGAGCATGGCGTACCATACACAACGGCGCTTTTCGTTGGACTGATCATATTGTTCTGGCTCATTCTAACGAAAACTTCCTTTGGCCGTCATATTTACGCGGTCGGTGGCAACGCAGAAGCTGCTCGCCGCGCCGGTATCAATGTGGTAGGTATACGAATTGCCGCTTTTACATTGTGTTCAGTCCTTGCTGCTATAGGCGGTATCGTTGCAGCTTCGTATGGTAATTCTGTAGCGAGTCAAATCGATCCTACCCTGCTGCTCAATGCCATTGCTGCTGCCGTGATCGGCGGTGTCAGCCTTTTTGGTGGCCGTGGCTCCGTCTGGGCTATTATACTGGGCGTACTCATCATTGGTGGTCTGATAAACGGCCTGTCCCTGCTGAGCCAGGGAACTGATATATCAGAGATGGTGGAGGGTATTGTGCTGTTGTTCGCTGTAACCGTGGATGCCGTTCTGCGGCGGCTCCAGGCGCGTACGGGTAGGTGACGTGTTCATAAAATGAGCATGTTAATAGCGCTGGGCAAAGTTGATGTTGTCCGGCGCGAAGCTGAGGAATCGGCGATAGGCGCAATGAATCGGCCCCTACGAGTGGTGAAGCCACCGTAGGGGCCGACTTTATTTTATGCTACCGGTGGGTGCGACGGGAGCGAGCGCCGAGATTCGTATCTAACAGCTATGACTGCCTCTGAGAATGGTTCCGGCATGATACCTGAACAGGTCTGGGATATGGTTCTCATTTTTAGTGAACACGATGGCTCATCCATTGTAAGGGCGGGAATGGAGCGGCGGAGAGGAGAGGACCATTGTAGTCGACCTCCGGGTTGGGTGCAGGCAATGTGGGATGGCATGCTGACGGACACCGATGCGCGTGGAGCCTTGTGGCCGCCCTCCGGGGGGGTGAGACACTTCTACCATCACTGCAAAAGTGTCAGGGGGTTCCCGGTACATGCTGAGGAACTCCCAATTTTTTTGTCGTATAATGAAGGACTGTGAAACAAAGCCATAAAGATTGGTAGGAATGAGATACGTGTTTTATCGCTTACTGAAACATCTGGTTGGTATCTGCTTTAATCTCCTCAATTTCGCGCTTGCCGGAAATCTGCCCCCATTAGGGTGTGTGACCGTGATTGTGGAAGAGCAAGGACGCTACCTGCTCATCAAGCGTCCCCATGGAAAATTGTCGTTTCCGAGCGGTTTCATACGCTGGCGCGAAATGCCTATCCAGGCCGCGAAGCGGGAGTGTTTTGAAGAGACTGGCTTGCGCTTGCAGATCGAGCCTGAAGATCTTATCACCTGTTACGCGCATATCGGACAGCACATCGATACGTTGAGTACGCTGACGCTTGTCTATGGTGGCAAAGTCACCGGCGGCAGGCTACGAGGCAGTATTGAGGGACAGGCGTACTGGCTGGAGGAGCAAGAAATGCGCAAAGGCCTGGAGCGGCGCAGCGAATATTTACTCGTGGATTATTTACAGTTTCGTGCGAGACGCGCAGCAATGCATGATTCTGCTGAAAACTCGCACGAATCGGCAAAGGAGGGTCTCCATGATAGCAACATTGAAAGCCCGGTTAGGCGAGAAGGTTAGTGACGAGCCTGACATCCTTGAACGGCATGGCAAGGATGCCAGCTATCCCAGAATGATACCGCCGCTAGCTGTGGTCTTCGCGGAATCGATAGATGATGTGCAGGAGACCGTGGCCTGGTGTCGCGAAAACCACACGCCACTCATTCCATATGGTTCCGGGAGCAGTCTTGAAGGACAGATCATTCCTCACGTTCCCGCGATCACCCTGGATTTTTCGCGTATGAAGCGCGTGCTCGAGATACGCCCGGAAGATTTCCTGGCGGTGGTTGAGCCTGGCATTACCCGGGAAGAGCTCGAAAAAGAGTTGCAGGAGACGGGCCTGTTTTTCCCGGTAGACCCGGGGGCCAATGCCTCGCTTGGCGGCATGGCGGCAACTAATGCCAGCGGCACCACGACGGTTCGCTATGGCGGCATGCGCCAGAACGTGGCGGAACTGGAGGTCGTGCTGGCAAATGGCGAGGTGCTGCGTTTAGGCCGCTCTGTGCGCAAGACCAGCAGCGGTTATGACCTCAAAGACCTCTTTATTGGCTCCGGAGGCACGCTTGGCATTATAACGCGCCTCGTCCTGCGCCTGCATCCCTTGCCGGTGTTCATCCATACCATGCGCGTCTTCTTTCCGGGGTTGGAGGAGGCGGCTCAAGCGGCTTATCGCATCATGGCCAGCGCGCTACCGGTTGCGCGGCTCGAATTGCTCGACGAACTGAGCCTCAAGGTGATCAATCAGGATTTAAAGCAGCACTACCTGGAGAAACCGGCGCTCTTCCTGGAGTTTCACTCCTCGGTTGCCGAGGCTATCGAGGAAGAATCGCGCCTGGCTGAGAAGCTGGTAAGAGCCGAGGGAGCACTGGATATCAACGTAGCGCGCAGTGTGGAGGAGCGCCTGGCGCAGTGGGAAGCGCGCCACCAGTTTTACTGGGCCTTTGTGCATTGCAATCCTGGCCGCCTGTACTATACGACCGATGTTGCCGTTCCGCTTTCTCGCGTACCTGAACTGGTGGGATATGCCCAGGAACTGTTGCGGGAAATGCAGCTGGAGGGCAGTATTGTCGGTCACGTCGGCGATGGCAATTTCCACACGCTTGTTGCCACGTTGCCTGAGGGCTATCACCTGGCCGAGGATTATTCCGCACGGCTCGTAGAACGTTCTCTGGCCCTGGGCGGTACCGCGACCGGAGAGCATGGGGTTGGATTAGTAAAGAAGCGTTTTATGGAAGCCGAGCATGGTCCCGCGCTTGAATGGATGCGGCAGATCAAGGCGCTCTTCGACCCAGACGGGATATTAAATCCGGGGAAGATGTTGTGATATAGTTTCAATTCCATTTCAACCCCAATTTAAGGAAAACTGTTTGCCCAGGTCTACCCCCGGCTATTCTTCATCGTGACGCTGCCCTCCTTCGAAATCCTGCCAACTGCGAAGAACCTGCGAATTTCCCGCCCAAAAAACCTCTAACTGCGAAGAACCTGCGAAATCAATGCGAATGTTGCGTTGAACCATGTCATGTATGCTTCCCTCAACGGAACGGAGAGGTAACGCTCAAAAGTAACGTTTGAGTAACGGTATGTACTCTATACTCTCCTCAAGATGAATGACAACACCGATGTGCTGAAGAATACCGGAGTGTTCTTCAGCAGGGATGCGAGAAGGAGTACATGAGCGTGGATACATCCAACCTCCAGCATCGATCACACCTGTTTACGGTCCGAATCTGGCAAGAAGAGATCGGAGCAGGTCAGACAGAACTGCGAGGCAAAGTGCAATTATTAACCAGCGGCGAAGTGCGCTACTTTCGCGAATGGAGTGCGCTGGTACCACTCCTGCACGCGATGTTGTCAGAGTCTCAATTAGAAGAGCAGCAGTTACATATCCACCTTTCACCTGTTCACGATGGAAATGAGTTGGTATAGACACTCGAAAAGGAAAGGTGAAGGTGTTCAGATGGTAAGCGTAAGAACAATGCAAAGTGTGGGCATTACCTTCGGAGCGATTAACCCGAATGGAGCCTTCAGCATAGCCACATCCGGAGATTGGGTGGTCATCGTTGCTCTTATCCTGGGTGATCTTCTGTGGTTGACGGCGCAGTTCTCTTCTCGCCCCCATCGTGCGGAGATCGAATCAGCGGGCAACTAGCATTCATAGGAATCGTAAAGTACAACTCCCCGGTACGAATCCTTGCCGGGGAGGGGCAGGCAAAAAACAAGAGAAAGGTATGGAAAACATATGAAGACATTTGAATCCGAAAACGAGCAAAAACTCAATGCAGAACAAAAAGTTGTTATGGATGTAAGGGAGATTACAAAAAGTCTCCCCCTCGGTCGGGAGCGTATCGAGATACTCAAGGGGATCAGCTTCCAGATTATGAGCGGAGAGTTCGTTGCCATCGTCGGTCCTTCCGGCTCGGGCAAAAGCACGCTGCTGGGGATTATTGCCGGGCTTGATAATCCCACGACCGGCCAGGTATTCATCGATGGCGTCGATATCACACGCATGAGCGAGGGCAGGCTGGCGACAGTGCGCAACAGCAAGATCGGCATGGTGTTCCAGGCGTTCAACCTGATTCCTACGCTGACGGCGCAGGAAAACGTCGAGGTTCCGCTCTATGTCGGTAAACATAAGGGCGCTCCCTCTGCGCGCGCGCGGGAATTGCTGACCCTGGTTGGACTCTCTCACCGCTTCGGCCATCGACCCAACCA
The DNA here is from genome assembly GCA_035294305.1 of Ktedonobacteraceae bacterium. Taxonomy (GTDB): domain Bacteria; phylum Chloroflexota; class Ktedonobacteria; order Ktedonobacterales; family Ktedonobacteraceae; genus DASRBN01. Next base: position 31,537 of record DATGLD010000045.1, read on the forward strand.
GCTTTCTGGCGGTGAGCAGCAGCGCGTAGCGATTGCGCGTGCACTGGCGACCGACCCGGCGCTGGTGATCGCCGATGAGCCGACCGGCAACCTGGATGCCAAAAATGGCGAAAACGTCCTCAAGCTGATCACGGAATTACGCGCTCAGACCGGCAAGACCTTTATCATCGCCACCCATGATCCGGTCGTTGCTTCACATGCCGACCGCGCCATTCGCATCGTCGATGGCAAGATCGCTGAGATCGATCCGTCTCAAAGCGTTATCACGCAATAACTTTTTCTAAAAACAATTGCCTGCCGGTGTATGGCTAGCAACCTGTTCACCGGCAGGTGGATACTACTGAAAACTACAGAGGAGGAAACCAATATGAAAGCATCTATATTCTTCAATTACACCACACGCTCTCTGCTGCGGGGCGGACAGCGTACTTTACTGGCGGTGTTTTGTGTGACGGTGGGTGTCATGGCGGTTGTGGCCCTGCAACTGGTGGGCTACATGCTGCAAAATTCGCTTTCGGGCAGCGCGCGCGAGGCGAACGGCGGCGATATCGCGATTATGGCGCAGGGCGCTCCGCTTAAGTCCAGTGACCTGGCTTTCTTCAACAGGCTCAAGGACGATGGCACGATCACGAACTACAGCGCCATTATTCAGGAGAATGGAACGCTCAATAACGCAGCCTCTTCGGTGCAGTCTTTCAACATCGAGGCCGTCGATCCCAACAACTATCCATTGGTCTCGTCGCCATCGTTTGTCGCGCCTTCCAATGGGACGGTTGCCGGACTGCTGACGAATGACCAGGTGATTGTCACGCAGAATTTTCTCTCGACCTACCATAAGCAATTGGGTGATTCCTTCAACGTCTATGTCAAAACGTACACGGGTACGGGACAGACGATGCCGGTAAAAATTGCCGGGGTAGTGGCTAATACAGGTCTGTTCGCGCAGGCCGGCAATCTAGTGCTCATCTCGACATCCGACTACCTGGCGTCTGCCCCCGCTTCACCGGCGCTCTATACGCTCGTAGATGTCACAACGGCGGATCAGTCTCATACTGATACGGCGGTCAAGGCTATCAGCGCGCAATTCTCGCTGGTTGGCATTCAGACGGCCACGGATGTGCTTAAGTCTCAGCAGTCTACGATTGACCTGATCAGCAAATTCCTGAAGATCACTGGCCTGCTGGCGCTGCTGATCGGCGGAGCCGGCATCATCAATACCATGCAGGTGCTGCTCTCACGCCGCAAGACCGAGATCGCGATGCTCAAGACGGCAGGCTATCATCGCCGGGACCTCTACCTGCTCTTCGGACTGGAAGCCGGACTGCTGGGACTGGTTGGCGGCATTATAGGAGCTATTGCCGCTATAGGCGTCAGCTACCTTGTTCGCATCGTGGTACAAAACACTGGCGCCAACATACCTTTTGTACTCAGTCCGGGCCTGATACTCGGCGGTGTCGCAATCGGCTGCGTGACGGCGCTGATCTTCGGACTCCTGCCCATCGCCCAGGCGGCCAATATTCGCCCCTTGAGCGTGCTGCGCGAGCTTGAGAATAAGAGCGCGGGCGGGCGCATCGTGACGGTCGCCTTGCTGGTTCTGTGTTCGATGCTCTTCTGCCTGCTGGCAATCGTCATTCTGGATAACAATGTCGTGCTTGGAGTAGCGGTCACGTATGGAACGTTCGTCTTCCTGCTGCTGCTGGCTGGCATCTTTGGCCTGATTGTGCTGGCGGTGAGCAAATTGCCGGTTCCTGAACATGTACACTTTATCCAGGTGTTGCCGTTGCTGTTAGGCATAGGCGTCTCGGTGCTGTTGTACCCGTTCGTGCCAATATTCGGCATTGTTCTGTTGCTCCTCACGCTGCTGGGCGTTAGCCTGGTATTCCTGCCGAAGCGCCAGAAGGTCAATGTGAAGATGGCCCTGCGCAACCTTGGACGGCGACGAGCGCGCACAACGGCCACCCTGCTGGCTATGTTTATCGGCATCTACGGTATTGGTTTAACCGTGGGTATCGGCCAGGACCTCAGGTCGGTGATCATTGACACGCTGAAACAGTATACGCCATATAACATTGTGGTGACGACTACCGGCAACGATACGAAAGCTCTTGCGACACACTTAAACAGCATTCCGGGACTGAATGGAAGCCGCCAGGACCCGTTCACCGCGACTATTCCGGTTGCGATTAACGGCCAACCCATTCAGCAGGCGCTGCCAAAGGGCATCAATGGCCAGCAGGATCTCAGTATGCTGGGTGGAATTGAGGGCTATGACCTGGCGCATACCGTTCCTGCCCAGCAGATCGTTCGGGGCCGTAATCTGAATGCCGGCGATGTCAATAGCAACAATGTGCTGGTCAGTCAAATCATGACGAACCAGGGCTGGGCGCAGATGAATCTCAAAGTTGGAGATACCGTGACGCTGGTGAGCCTTGATGGCAAGGTGCGCAAGACAGTGACAATCGTAGGCATCGTCTCGATCCCGACCAGTTTTGAGACGCTGGGAGAAGTGCTGGCTCCGGCCTCGCTTGTAAATGAGCTGAGTCCGGCAAGCGCGGCAAAGACGACCGTATTCTACCTGAAGGTTGCGCCGGCGCAGTTCGATGCGGCGCTGAACGAACTGAATCGCATCGCGCCCAACGCCTCGGTGCAAAATCTGAGCGATGCCGGTGTCTCTTTCTTGCAGAATGTGACGGGTTTCCTGGATGTGGTGATAGCGGTTTCCCTGCTCTCGCTACTCGCCGGAGTAATCATCATCGCCAATGCGGTGGCCCTGGCAATGCTGGAACGCAGGCGCGAACTGGGTATCCTCAAATCGGTTGGCTACACCAGTGGCACGATTATGAGCCAGGTGCTCATTGAGTTCGGCATCACCGGAAGTATTGGCGCGATCATCGCGACGCTGCTGTCTGCCGGCGGTGTGACAATAAGCAGCAAGATATTCTCGCAGAATAATCTGACGCTCAACATGCAGCCCATTGTTATTGTCAGCATGATCGTCGGCCCGCTCCTGCTCGCAGTGATCACTGCGGCGCTGGTTGCCTGGAACGCTGTGAGGGTGAGGCCACTGATGGTATTGAGGTATGAGTAGGACTGGTGAGTGGTAGTGATTGGAGATAGGATGGGGTATAATCAGGTCGGTAAAGAACATATGCAGGCAGAAGAACTCTTCAATGTTTTGATTGAAGAGTTCTTCTGCCGATATTGCTGCGAGGAGAAATTAACTATGGCACAAGATTCACTTTCTCCCTGGGCCTACTATCGAGGCTGGGATGTCTACAATGATCATCTTATCAAGGCTATCGAACCACTGACCTCAGAGCAACTGGCGCTCACAATCTCCCCCAACTTGCGTTCAATTGGCTCGCTGGCCCGGCATATTATACACACACGCGCCAGCTGGCTATACAATTTGATGGGCGAGGGCGGACCAGAAGTAAAGGCCATCGCTGATTGGGGCTATGAGGGCGATGTGCCACCCGCTGCCGAACTGGTGCGCGGTCTGAAGGTCACCTTTCAAGCCTGGAAAGAATGCCTGGAGCGCTGGACGCCAGAAGACCTGGAATATGTCTTCAGGGGCGAACGTTGGGGCAGGCCATACGAGCTTTCACGCCAGTGGGTGATCTGGCATGTTATTGAACACGACCTTCACCATGGGGGCGAACTCTCTTTTTCACTCGGCGCGCATGGTCTCTCCGCGCCCGATATCTAGGTGTTAAATTCCATAAACTATTTCGCCGTCATCAGGGAACGTGGAGAAAACTGGAACGCCAGTTTACCGATGCGCCAGCAAGAACATTGGGATGAGCATGCCGCTTTCATGGACGCACTGGCGGAGGAAGGATTCATTATTCTTGGGGGACCGCTGGGTGATGGGGAAAGGGTGCTACTTAGAGATTTTGCCTGCTATGGATCACTCCTATCCGCCGGATTTTGGACAGTACGTGAAAGGGCTGGCTTTTGTTACGCAGTCTTGAATTAAGAAGGATGAATGAATGACGAATTCGATGCCGCAGCGTCTCTACCTTATGCAGTTGTCTACTACGAGCATCCCATTAGCAGCAGGCCAGAAGCTGGAGATGTCTTCGGGCTGTTATCTCATCCAGGCTGCTGAAGGGCGGAATATCCTGATTGATAGCGGGCTACCGGCAGACCATACACCACCATCGGGTACGCCTGAAGCCCAAAATGTAAAAAATGTGCTTGAACACCTTGTCGACCTGAACCTGACTCCCGATGATATCGACCTGCTCGTCTGCACCCATTTCGATGTAGACCACGCGGGCTACCACGATGCCTTTCCGAAGGCCGAGTTCGTCGTCCAGCGCAAACACTATGCCCTGGCGCGCAGCGGACACAAACGCTTTGCCGCTGCACGCTCCCACTGGGATCATCCAGACCTGCATTACCGCTTGATTGATGGCGATACTGAACTGCTGCCAGGATTGATGCTAATCGAGACCAGCGGGCATACGACCGGGCACCAGTCTGTTTTGGTAGAACTGCCGCATACCGGCAAGGTGTTGTTGGCAATCGATGCCGTTGTGATGCAGCGCCTTTTTACCCCTGAACGTAAGAAGTGGCCAACGGATGACGACGAGGAGCAATTGCGTGCCAGTACACGCAAACTTCTGGATGTAGTCGAGCGCGAACACGTGTCCCTGGTGGTCTTTGGTCACGATGGGCAGCAGTGGCAAACGCTTAAGAAAGCGCCAGATTATTACGATTGAGTCGCAGATGCTGTAGATCAGTTATGGACCACTGGCTATCTTTGAACAAAGATCTGGCATTCGTCTCGTCTCAAGGCTTTTTGCTACAGTAGCATATAGTCTGCTAGCGGCGAATGATTGACATTGTCAATCATTGGTATATAGTTGGATAAGGTAATGGTAAATTTTACCCGGTCACTGCCAAACAAACCAGGAGACAAGAACTTCGCAGATAATGAATTTTAACAACCAAAAACGGTAATGTTTCGTGTCCTGCTGAGCGCAGTGAAGAATCTGCGTCAGGGGTCAGCCGAGATTCTTCGCTGCGCTCAGCAGGACACGACAGCGGCACGCCTCATAGTTGCCCCATCTTCAGAGGAACTAAATCCAGCCGCTTCTCTGAAGTACTTCGCGTGCAACAACCATAACTGATTTGCCCTCGGTATTCACCAGGATATCTTCGACGCGACTCTGGTCCATCTGTTCGGCCAACTCCGCAGTTCTTTGGAGGTGCCACTCCAGGCCAGATCCCATTTCTCGGCCTTGCAGGCGCTGCTCAAGCGTCGATAAAGAAGCATAGAGCCTGACGACGAGAATCTCTGCTCCAGGAATCGCCAGATAATAGCGTTCCAGTTCGTTGCGATCTTCGATGACATCGGAGATGACAAGCCGATTCGCTCCCGCCCGTTGGAAATTTTCCCATAGTGAAGCGAGGTTCTTCATAGCGAGTTCTATCTGGAAGCGATCATGGGAAAGCGGGAAATAGCCCCACCGGATGGTATCGATATCGATTTGCGCGTGAGGTATCTGCCCCTGTTCAAGGAGTTCGGAAATCTCGGATGCTACAGCTGTTTTCCCGACACCTGGAGGGCCAGTAATGATCAGAATTGGAATCTTCATTTCCATGTGAGGACTTCTCTTGTTATTGTTATCTCTTTGCTGATAATTCAAAGCAGGCAAAAGGCGACGACGGTTTAACCGGGAATATCATAAATACCCCATCTTCTTTGCAAGAGGCACTGCCTGTTGGAGTATCTCTTGTGCCTCTGCTTCCTGCCCATCATCCCATGCATTCAAGGCCGCTTCGAGGAGCGTTCGCAACTTTTCAGAGGGTGGTTGCTGCGAAAGGTCGAGTAGCATGCGCACATAGTTCATCGCTACTGGAAGTTGCTCCTGGGCCAGCGCGATACCAAGAAGAGGCCAGATGCCTGTCCATTGAAACGAATTGGCCGGCTGGCGGCCCTGCCTGTTCTCTAATGACGCCTTACCGCAGGATTCGGCCTCGACCAGATTGCCGTCACGCCATGCCAGCCATGCCTGATGCCCCTTAATGATACCAATATTCCTGGCTTCGGGCATAGCCAGAGCGCGTGCGATGAGCTGCCGCACCTCGTCTACTTTTCCTCTGCGTCGCAATATGATGCCCATGAATGCCAGGCAGCGCACCAGCAGGGGCGTGCTGCCAATCTCTTCGGCCAGCTTGATCGCTATCTGCATCTGTTCTTCGGCCTCTTCGAATTGTTCGGCAAGCAGCAGGCCATTCGCAAGCACAAAATAGCCGAATCCTATCAAATCCTTATTACCAGTCTCTAGAACGGTGGCCAATCCCTGGCGGCGATATGCAATCGATTGTTCCGAGCCGACATAGCGATTACGCCGGCTATCGCGCGCGATTACCGCCTGGAAAAAACGTCCGCGCTGTTCCGCCGTGCCGTGCTGTTCCACGATATCCTGCGCTTTTTCGATAATAGCCGTCATCTCTTCCGCTGAACCGCGCAAGGGAAGGAGTTGGTCAATTTGAAGATCAATCCACTCGGTCAACCACTCACTGCTGGATTTATCTTCAGCCTGATCTAAGACTCGCTCTGCTTCCTGAAATATCTGGCGTGCGTTGTCATTGAACGTATCCAGGGGGTTGTCGGAAGCAAGTTTCCAGGCGACTGCTGTCTTGCGTAGCAGGCGCGCTTGCCAGATGTACTCATGCGCCGGTATCCAGTTCATAGCCTGTGAATAGGCCAGCCTTGCCGCCTCCGGGCGTCCCGTTATCGCGAGGATTTCTCCTAGAGATTTATACACCTGGGCTGCCGTTTCCCAATGCTTCTTCCTCCAGGAATTTCCTATTGTACCTGCTTCAAGTAGGGCCGTGGCTCGTTCAAATGCTGCTAGAGCTTCGGCATTCGCGTAGATGCCCATAGCATACTCACCGGCACGTCGATAATAAAGAATGGCTGGTTCTGGAAGCCCTGCACATTCATAGTGGGCCGCGAGCTGCCCGCTGACGGTATCCAGCTCTTCCGCATAAACCGCCTCAAGCGCTTCCGCGACACGACGATGCAGGAGGCGCTTGTGGGCCGGGCTTAAGGAATCATAAGCCTGCTTGCGCAGTTTATCGTGACTGAAGTCATAGGCTTGGACCATGTCCCCACCCTGTTCGCGCACGATACGCCGCTGCCATAACTCGTCCAGTCCGTGTACGACCGCATCCTCGCTCTCGCCGCTCGCTTTTAGGAGTACATCGAATGTAAATGCGCGTCCGATAACGGCTGCCACATTTGCTATTTCACGGGCGAGTGCGGAAAGTTGTGCGAGCCGCGTTGCCAGCACGCTCTGAACGGTTGTTGGAAGCGTTGAGGTTGACTGTAAGAGGCGCGCGAGTGAGCTTCTGGCGCTGGATTGTTCTTTTTCATCCGGGCCTAGTGTCCCTGCCCGTGCCATTTCTACCACGAACAAAGGGTTGCCTTCTGTCTCAGCATAGAGTTGATCGATCATAGCGGGTTCAAGTGGGTGGCCCAGGACATGTTCAGCAAGGGAAGTTGTCTCTGCAGTGTCAAGCGGTCCAAGCGCGATTTCTGTGACCATGCCGTCTCGCTGCAATGTTCCCAGAAATGCTGCCAGGGGATGGCCGGGTGTAATTTCCTCGGCGCGTACCGTGCCAATCAGGAGTAAACGCGCGCTCTTGTCGAAGCGCAGCAGGTAATGCAGCCATTCCAGCGTCTCGTTATCGCACCATTGCAGGTCGTCGAGTAGGAGCAACAGCGGTTGGCGGGCATTCAATACAGCGCGCGAGAGTGCTTCAAAGAAATGCCGGCGCTGCCATCCTTCGGTCATAGCCGCGGGGTGAGCCAGTTTGGGTCGTGTGGCAAGCATTTCCGGTACCAGTCGTGCAATCTCGGTGAGCCAGGCAGGATCAAGGGCCGTCAGGCCAGACTGAATCTCATTCGTTTGCAGCCATGCGGCTACGGGTGCGTAAGCCAGTTGCCCAACTGCCGCGTAGCAGCGGGCGCTCGTGGTCGTCATGCCCTGGCGGCTGACCCATGCCACCATCTCCTCGGCCAGTCGTGTCTTGCCGATGCCTGCCTCCCCTGACAGGACCACAACATGCGGGTGTCCCCGTGTAGCCTTGCGCCATGCCTCCTGAATCTGGTGCCACTCAGCCTTCCGGCCCAGTAGTGGTGCCTCCGTTCTTCTTATTAATGTGAGCGGGCCTGTAGGGGCCTTGGGAGAATCCTCCGACTCTAGCAGCGACTCGTAGAGAGTCTGTGTGAGCTGAGCGGGCTCGGTTCCGAGCTCGCGTTCCAGTACCTGGGCGCAGGTATGGTAGACCCGCAGCGCGGCGGCACGGTCACCGCGCAGGGCATGCAGGCGCATAAGTTGCCGGTAGATTGCCTCATGCAAAGAGTCCAGCCGCAGCAGTTGCTGGGCCACCTGGATCGCCGCATCATAGTCGCGTTCCTCTTCGAGGAGTGCGAGCAGGCGCTCTGCTGCTGAGAAAAACAATTGCCGGAGCCGGTCACGTTCGGGCAAAATCCACTCATCGTAGCAACTAGGCAATAGATCGCCGCGGTAAAGGCTAACGGCGTGCGCTAGCGCATGCCGCATCAAGGTCATATCTTTGCGCTGTTCTGCCTGTTCTGCCTGCGCAAGTTGTTCTTCAAAATCCTGTACATCCAGCGTCCAGTTTGCCTCTGCTGCTGGCTGCCAGTAGAGGCTTTGCCTGTCTGCGTATAGGAAAGAATCGATATCGGGTAGGGCCTGGCGCAGCTGGTGCAACAATTTGCGCAAGCTGGAATGGGCTCGTTCCTCGGTTGAATCTGGCCACATGAGAAAGGCCAGGTGCGAGCGGTCCTGTGGCGCATTGTGATGCAGCACCAGGTAGGCGAGCAACGATTGCAATTTGGGGCTGTTGATGGTCAGTACCGGTGTGTCTTCTGAGAGCAGCAAGACGCCACCCAGCAGGTGGATGTGCAGAGTAGGAATCACTGCGAGCTTCAATTCCTTTCTCAAGCCCAAACAACCGGTATATTTGGGTTACTTAATAAGATGGCGCCAGTATATCACATTTTCTTGATATTAGCTAACCCTGCATACTATGCCGGAAGCGTATGTTTCTCGCCATCATATGACCAAACATCGGATTCACTCCCTGCGCCTCTTCTGGATTTTCGGGCACAACTGTTGTATTTATGCTCAGCATCTGCTCGCGCAGCTTACCTACCTGCCCTGCCATAACCTGCTCCATTGTCCCCTGTTGAGGGTGAGCAATCCAGCGCATTTTTGAGGAAAGGAAGAGTTCTTTGAGATAGGCGAAAGAGAAACCATCAGTCAACTCACTGATTTTCGCGATCCCCTCTTCCGAGAGACGCAGGCCTGGCTTCAGTGAATCGTTCCACATCACGATATAGGCCGTTCGTTCTGCGATCTCGGGAAGGTCGAAAGGATATTTGCGGTCAAAGCGGCTGGGACGATCCAGTATCGAGGGGTCCAGCCTCTCTGGATGGTTGGTGGTGGCGAGCGTGACAATGCCGATGTTTGAAGCGAAACCATCCAACTCGTTCAGGAAGAAGGAGCGATTCTGCGGCGTGAGCAGAGAATCAAGGTCTTCTAGCACCAGAACACAGGGAGCAGTTGTACGGGCGCGGGCGAAGACCTGGCGAATATTGGGTTCATCGACACCTGGGGACTGCGGGGAACGAAAGCTTTTGACATAGAGGCATGGCTGCGTGAGCGTGTTGATCAGCGCTTTGACGGTATGGGTTTTGCCGTTGCCGGCTGGTCCAACGAATAAGATGCCCCTTTTCCACGGCACATCGTGTTCTTCATAGAGCGCACGCGAAGCGAAGAATTGTACGAGGTCATCAAGAATCTCCTGCTTGAGAGCGCCCTTGAGAATCAAGTTTTCAAACGTTGCATTCTTGATATCCTGGAAAAGGTACTCATCCTTGTACCAGTGGCCGTTATCGAAAACCAGCACCTCACCGCGAATCTCTGCGTTCCACTCGCAGACAGCGACCACGAAACCACGCGCGATCTCATCACTTTCGGCAAGCAGCCAGTAGTGGAACTTTTGAAAGCCTTCGCCCTGGATGTTTAAGATCAACATGTCCAGGGTATTGCCTTGCCAGGAAATTTCAAACCACGCTTTGCTGACAGCATCATGTGTCCTGCTCGTCGTGTTCTGTTCGTTTTCACTCTGAAATAACTCCATGCCAGGAACCATGCCAGGGCCAAAATGCATCATGTGATGTGGGCGTAGTATCTGTGGCTCTCGCCCAAACCAGTATGTGTTCATTTGATTATAGGTAAAGGTATGGCGCGTAAGTGTGCAGTGTTGCGCTTTAGTATATCCCTCAACATTCAGATGGCCCTCCGACTCGATGAGAGCTTTGCCTGGAAAGAGTTGTAGCAGGTGCTGGCTGACATGATAATCAATAGCAGCGGCTGGCAAAAGGAGAACTTCGCTGATCAGCTGTTCTTTGTTCATATGTGCTCCTTCTTGATTAGCTCGTTTGATACATACATTCCATTTTATGTACGAGAAGGAGGAAGAAAAGTTATAAGGCAGGGTTTTTAGGGTGAGGTGTCATTGGTAGACAATAACGATTGAGGTAGGCTATACTATTCCAGCAATGATTTCCAGTGTGAAAAATCTGATCATCCAGCAGCCTGAAGTTAGCTGGCTGAATCTGTGGAAGTTTCTTAAAGAAGGATATACATGCCAGTTGATTGCGATGTTTTGATTGTTGGCGGTGGTCCGGCAGGACTGGCGGCTGCTGAGGCTGCCGCTAAGCAGGGTGCGCGAACGATCGTATTGGAACGCCAGAACGAAATCGGCTATCCCGTCCATACGAGTGGAGGAAGCTGGGTGAGCGATATGAAGGCGCTCGGCATCCCGGAACACCTCTATCATCCAGTAAAGAACGTTACTTTTGTCTCCCCGCATCGTGAAGTGAAGTTGCACTATGATCCGGCGGTTGCCTGCGTCCTGGATGTGCGCGGCGTCTACCAGCATCTCGCGGGGCGCGCTGTTGCAGCCGGTGCTACGTTGCGAGTCCGGCACACCGTCGAGCAGACGATTCTGGAAAATGGCAGTGTCGCGGGGGTGACGGCGAAGAACCACGTGGGTGAACGGCTCAGCATGCGAGCGTCCATCACCATTGATGCCAGCGGCTTCTCGCGACACATCGGCGTGCGAACCGAGATGGGTAAGGCATTTCATCGTTACGGTTATGGCGCCGAGTATGATCTTTATGCGCCGAACTATCCACAAGACGAGTTATATTTGATCACGGGCAGCCAGTTCGCACCGCGTGGTTACGCCTGGGCTTTCCCGCGTGGCAACGGGCGCGTCCGTTTAGGAGTGGGCGTGCTCCACCCCGATTGTGAAGAGGATGCGCGTGGCTACCTGGACAGCATCATGCGCGATTTACCGCAGCTGTTCAATAAATTCCGCGATGCCAGCCCGATTGAGTATCATACCGGCTTGTTCCCATCAGAGGGGCCGGTTGAACGATTCTCGCGCGATGGCCTGTTGCTGGCCGGGGATACTGCCGGGCATGGTTCCACGCTGGTGGGCGAGGGCATTCGCTTCGCGATTTATTCGGGGCAAATGGCGGGGGCCGTGGCCGCCGAAGCGATAAAGGCAAACGATACTTCGGCTGCTTTTCTAGAACGCTTCGATAAGCAGTGGCGGGCTCGCTTTGGCCGCGATATGGATATTGCCTACATGATTAATAAGCGCATTGCCAATTATAGCGATGACCAATGGGATGGCGCACTCGACCTGATGCGGCGGCTTACTCCGGCGCAGATGGCACAGGCCCTGCGCGGCGATTTTAGCGCTGGCCTGGTGCTGGGCGTACTCGCGCGCAACCCGGGCCTCGTGGCTACGGGCAGTAAAAAGTTCCTTGATTTGATGCTTGAGCGCATCAACAAGCCTGCCGGGAATATCTCACACTAATAGCTTGTTTGAATAAGTAGCTAGACAAACATATCTCAAGCAAAACTGACTTCAAGGAGTTATTTGTGCAGAACGCAACAACAAATCCCTCGCCCAACGAAAATGCCGAAAAGAAGATCAAGATGTATGCCACCACGTGGTGTGGAGATTGCCGGATGGCAAAGCGCTGGTTTGACTCGCACGGTATCGCCTACGAATATATCAATATCGAAGAGGATGCCAAGGCTGCTGAATACGTCCGGCGTGTGAACGGCGGCTATCAAAGCGTGCCCACGATTATCTTTCCCGATGGCTCTATCCTGGTGGAGCCCTCTCCTCGCCAGCTTGCCGCAAAGCTTCAGGATGATGGTCCGGATAGCAAAAGGAAAGATATTGTCTTCTTTTAAAGAAACGGGTAAAGGGAACAAATAAAGAGGCTGACCGCAATGGGCAGCCTCTTTTCATATTTTTGTGCTAAACTGTGGGAAATTGGCGCATACAGCCTTAAAAGGAAGGAAAGCAACGTGGGAACTTCTCTTACTAAAACTCAACTCCTCACTGAATTACGTAATGAACAGGCAGCCTGGGAAGCCTTGCTCGCAGAGATTGGGGAAGCTCATATGACGCAGCCAGAGGTCGCTGGTGGCTGGTCGATCAAGGATATCGTGGCTCACTTAACGGGTTGGCGCCGCCGCTCGGTTCGGCGCTTCCAGGCGCTTCTGAATCATGCGCCAGACTTTTTACCACCCTGGCCGCCAGAATTGCAGGAAGACGATGAAATCAATGCCTGGATTTACGAGTCCAATCGCAACCGCCCCTTGGCAGATGTGCTCAGCGATTCGCGGGAAGCCTTCCAACAACTGATAGATACCCTCGCTGCCTTTTCTGAGGATGAACTTCAGGACCTGCGGCGCAGCCTCGGGCTGGAAGAAGAGCAGGTCAGCGGCAGCATGTTCTTCGCTCATTTCCACCAGGAACACGAGCCAGATATGCGTGCCTGGCTGGAGAAGGTGAAAAAGAACGCTAACTCATCATCAAGCGATATACTTTAATCGAGGTTAAAAATCGCTGGAAGGAAGATAGCTATATGGAAGAACGGGCTTATCTTGACCCGGCCCAGCAGGCTTCGAACACGGGGGACATGGACTCAGAATCGTTTCGTGCATATGGCCATCAGATAGTCGATTGGATCGCAGATTACCTGGCGCATGTAGGGGAGTATCCCGTGCTGGCGCAAACCGCGCCGGGTGATATCCGCCATGCGCTGCCCGCTCAGCCGCCAACGGGGCCGGAAGCGATGGAGACTATCCTGGCAGATTTTGAACGGGTGTTGATGCCGGGCATTACGCACTGGAATTCTCCCGGTTTCATGGCCTATTTCGGCATCACCGGTTCTGGCCCTGGTATTCTTGGTGAAATGCTCGCCAGTGCCTTGAATGTCAATGCCATGCTCTGGCGCACCTCGCCGGCGGCGACCGAATTGGAGCAGGTCACGCTCGATTGGCTGCGGCAAATGCTCGGCCTGCCCAATCCCCTCTTTGGCGTGATCAACGATACAGCCTCTTCCGGCGTGCTCTACGCGCTGGCCGCGGCACGCGAAGCTATTCCCGATCTGCAGATTCGCCAGCGAGGTATGTCGGGCCGGCTTGAGGTGCCCTGCCTGCGTTACTATGCCTCGCAGGAGGCGCACTCCTCGGTGGAGAAGGCCGGAATTGTGCTGGGCGTTGGACAGGCGGGTTTGCGCAAAATTGGCGTTGATCCCGAATTTCGCATGGATGTCGCGCAATTAGAGCAGGCTATCCAGGAAGATATTGCCGCGGGCTGGCTACCTTTTGCCGTCGTTGCCACGGTTGGTACTACCTCTACCACAAGCGTTGATCCTGTACCCCAGATCGCGGATATTTGCGAACGGTACGGTTTGTGGTTGCACGTCGATGGTGCGTATGGTGGCTCTGCCGCTATCGATCCGTCGATGCGTTGGGTGCTGGCCGGCTGCGAGCGCGCCGATACAATTATCGTCAATCCCCACAAGTGGCTCTTCACGCCGATTGATTGCAGTGTTTTCTTCACACGCAAGCCCGACGTGGTGAAAGCGGCGTTCAGCCTGGTTCCTGAATACTTACGTAACAGCGAGAGCGCGGGCGATGAGGTGCCCAATCTGATGGATTATGGTACATCGCTTGGCCGGCGCTTCCGCTCACTGAAGCTGTGGATGATTATGCGCTACTTCGGCCAGGAGGGGTTGGCGGCGCGCATTTCCGAGCATAACCGCCTGGGCCAGCTTGTCGCCGGGTGGATCGATGCGTCAGAGGAGTTTGAGCGCATGGCTCCCACACCTTTCAGCACCGTCTGTTTTCGCGCCCATCCACAAGGCATGGATGACGAAGAGCAGCTAGATGCCCTCAACGAGCGCATCATGAACCGTATCAACGCTGCTGGCCACTTTTTCCTGTCACATACAAAGCTGCATGGGAAATTTACCATCCGTATCGCCATAGGCAATGTGCGTACCACCGAGCAGCATATCCGGCACTTATGGGGAGAATTGCAGGAAGCGCTTACCCAGGAGATAGCGCAATGATACCAAAGCCTCGCCATCTTGAGCCTGAGTACGGCGCTCAATTTAAGGATCGCAGCATTGTAGATGCGTACCAGTATCGCCCTTTCTATCCGGCTGAAACGTTCGAGATACTGGGCGGCCTGATTACCGGCGAGCCGCGTGTGGTGCTTGACGTTGGATGTGGACGAGGAGAGGTCGCGCGCGAACTGGTACGTTTTGTGGAGCGGGTCGATGCAGTGGATTTCTCCGCTCGTATGATCGAAACAGGTAAGAAACTACCGGGCGGCGATAATCCAAAGCTCAACTGGATTTTAGGGCCGGTCGAGGAGGCTCCTCTTTCACCGCCATATGGATTGGTGACTGCCGGCGCCAGCCTACATTGGATGGATTGGTACGTGGTTATGGCGCGCTTTCGGGAGGTGCTTTTGCCGGACGCATTTGTGGCAATAGTGGGAACGGAAGCATCATCCGAGTGGTGGGATGGTAAGATTGGCCCCATCATAAGCCGTTACTCAACGAACCGCTACTTCCAGCCTTATGACTTGATAGAGGAACTGGAAAAACGCGGCCTCTTTCAGAAAGCCGGGGAGAAAGAAACGGCTCCTGTGCCTTTTGTCCAATCCATAGACGATTATATTGAGTCGTATCATTCCAGGAACGGCCTGTCACGAGAACGCATGGGCGACGAGATGGCCGCTGCTTTTGATAGGGAGATCAGAGAAGTAGTGACTTCTATAGCGAGAGATGGCATGCTGGAATTTCAAATTTCCGGGCACGTGATATGGGGACTTCCCCAGCAGTTTGTAGCACAGTAGAAAAGAGTTATCGATATGGAGATACATCCAGGTCTGCAAGACGGTCCTATCTATCTCGATTACAATGCCACCACGCCGGTTGATCCGGCAGTCGTTGAGGCTATGTTACCCTACCTGGCCATCCATTTTGGCAATCCGTCGAGTGCTCACGCATATGGGCACGCGGCACATGAAGCTGTAGATACCGCCAGGGAACAGGTTGCCAGCCTGTTAAGCTGCTCTCCCTCAGAGATCACCTTCACCGGAGGAGGCTCCGAAAGCGATAATCTTGCCATTCGCGGCATAGCGCTGGCACGGCGGCGCCTCGGCAACCATATTATCACGCAGGCGACAGAACACCCGGCGGTAATCAATACCTGTCGTGCCCTGGAACGGCTGCATGGCTTTCATGTCACGTACCTGCCTGTGGATGACTATGGGCAGGTCGATCCTGCGCAGGTTGCAGCCGCGATTAATGACAAAACGGTGCTGGTCACCATTATGCACGCTAATAATGAAACCGGCACATTGCAACCCATCAAACAGATTGCGGAGATCGCGCACCGGCGTGGTGTGCTGGTGCATACCGATGCTTCTCAATCCGCCGGCAAGATTCCTACACGCGTTGATGAGCTGGGCGTTGATTTGCTGACGATTGCCGGCCACAAAGTCTACGCGCCGAAGGGAATCGGTGCGCTTTACATCCGGCAAGGACTCCAGCTAGAACCGGTCATCTACGGGGGAGGCCAGGAGTCTGGGCGCAGGGCGGGAACCGAGAACGTCGCCTATATGGTGGCGCTGGAAACGGCATGCATGATTGCGCAAGAACAGCTTGCGGAGAGCCAGGACCGCATACGAAAGCTGCGCGACCGCCTGCAGCAGCGACTGGAACAATATATTCCGGCGCGTGTACTCCTGAATGGTCATATGACCGAGCGGTTGCCCAATACGCTCAATATCAGCATAGAGGGGGTTGTGGGCGAAGAGGCTTTGGCAGCTACTCCGGAAATCGCCAGTTCCACCGGCTCGGCCTGTCACGAGGGCAGTACCGATCCATCCCCTGTACTGATGGCGCTGGGAATGTCGAGAGAGAGGGCGCTTGGCGCCTTGCGCCTAACGTTAGGGCGCTGGACAACGGAAGATGATGTCGAGAGGGCCGCGAGTTTGCTGGCGAGAACTATAGATTATCTTACACATAAAGAGTACAATAGAGAGTAATCCGCCTGCTCTGTGTAGGCAGAGCAGGCAAACCGGTTCAAGTGTTGTTGAACCAGCCAGGAGAAAGGTTCCTCATAGAAGTTGCAAAGGAGCAAAATCTACGATGACAATAAGCGAATCGAGCAAGTATTTCCCAGCCCCAGGTGCCGTTGAACATCCAGAACTGCTGAAATATCGCGCAGAATTTCCCATTTTGCAGCGCAAAACGTATTTGAATAGTTGTTCGTTGGGCGCTCTTTCGGAACGTTCCATGCAAGGGCTGGCGCAGTTTCAGGAAATGTGGAATGAGTGGGGAGCGCACGCATGGTATGAAATCTGGATGGGAGAAATTGCCAAAGTTCGCGAAAAATTTGCTTCGATTATTGGCGCGCAGGTGAGTGAGGTTGCGATTGCCCCCAGTGTCTCCTCTGCCATCAGTTCAATCGCTACAGCCCTGGATTACAGTAAGCGCAACCAGGTGGTGCTGGCCGATATGGACTTTCCCACGCTGGCCTATCAATGGCTCGTAAAAGAACGCCTGGGGGTCGAATGCCGCTTTGTTGAAAGTCCTGACCGTATTTATACGCCGCCCGAGTTGTTTGAAAAGGAGGTTAACAGCAAGACGGCGCTGGTGGCTACCTCGCGTGTCTTCTTTACCAGCGGCTATATTCAGGATGTGAAAGCGGTTGCGGATATCGCGCATAAAAATGGCGCGTATATCCTGATTGATGATTACCAGGGAACCGGTCAGATTCCCATCGATGTGCATGCCCTGGATATTGACTTCCTGGTAACGGGCACACTCAAGTGGTTAATGGGTGGTCCGGGGTTAGCACTTGTCTATATTCGAGAGGGATTACTATCACAATTGCAACCAACCATCACAGGCTGGTTTGGGCATAAGGAGCAATTCAAGTTCAAAACGCGCGAATTTGAATTTCGTGACGACGCGGCGCGAGTTGAGATGGGTACTCCTGCTGTCCCAACCATTTACACGGCCAATGGAGGCCTCGATATCGTGAGGGAAATCGGCGTCGAACAAATCTGTGAGAGGACGCGCTACCTGACCAATGACCTGGTTAACCGCGCGCGTGAACGTGGTTGGAATGTGCGCGCGCCCCAGCAGCCGGAACGTCGCAGTTCGATTGTGATGCTCCAGTTCGAGCGCCCCGAAGAGATTGTCGAGGCGCTCCTGACCCGCGGCATTATCACCGATTTCCGTCCGGGGTTGTTGCGACTCTCTCCATACTTTTATAATACGATTGATGAGAATGCAATTGTAATCGATGCAATTGCAGAGATATTGGAAAAAAGGAAATAGCTACGCTGAAGGATGCCCTTGAATTTTAGAGGAGGAAGTGAAGTGCTTTGCCCAAATTGTAATGCCAATAATTCGGCTGGTGAGCAGTTTTGCCATGAATGCGGGACCGAACTGGCCAGGCCATCAACGAGCCTGGTTACCACTCGTTCTAACCTGCCTGCCATTCTGAACAACCCGCAATTGCCGCGTGTCGCTGCTGGCGTTGGCGCTGTGGCTTTTGGATTCGGCCTGGAATTAGTACGCCGCAGCCTGCTGGCACGTATGACACACTCCTCGCGCAAAGCTACAAAATTGTTGCCATCGTTGACTGCTGGCAACCTGCGCGAAATCTTGACGCAGCAGGACAACAGAGCCGTGAAGCTGCCCAGGGGCTATGAGGTACATGAGACCGTTGTATATATGAGCCGGGTAATTCGTCGCGAGGACTGAAGCTTGATATAGGGAAACATCCATGGCCGGGTTCATGAAAAGAGTTCGTAATAGTCGTTTGCTGCTCCTGTTGCCGCTGCTGGTCCTGCTTTCGGCTTGTGGCACCACTGTAGGCATTTTTGCCGGGGGCACGTGGCAGGCAAGTGCGTTGCAGAATCAAAATATCCGCGCCCTTGCTGTGAACCCCAACAATTTGCAGGATATCTATGCGGGCGATGCGCAAAACGGCGTATTCACCACTACCAATGCTGGTCAGAACTGGGTGCAGGATAGTGCAGGTTTGCCTGTACCAACCGGCGTTAACGCCCTCGCTTTCGATGATGCCGGGAAAAAGCTCTACGCCGCGACCGGTGCCGGACTTTATGCAAGCGTGGGTGGAACTCAGCATTGGAGCAATATTGCTGGCCCTGGTAGCGGCCTACCCGCAGGCAGTTTCACGTCCATTGCTTTTGATCTCAATAGCGCCAGCGATATTTATGTAGGAACAGCCCGTCATGGTGTGTTCAAAAGCGCAAATAATGGGGCGAGCTGGTCGAATATCAGCGCCGGCCTGCCCACTGGAGACACGATTAATGACCTGGTCTATGACCCAAATACACATCAGTTATGGGCTGCTACGGATATGGGCGTGTATCAATCGGGCAATGGAGGATCGGGCTGGCGGCTATTGAATAATGGTATTCCTAGCAGCGATATCATTAACACCATACTCCCGGCGGATGTTAGTGGAGGGGCTGCCGGGTTGATCTATGCGGGCACAGACCATGGCTTTTACCTTTCAACCGATTCTGGCGCGCACTGGTCACAGAGCAAGGATTCGCTCCTTGGAATCGGCGTTCATGCAATTCTCATTGATTATTCGCAGGCCACTACCGTCTATATCGCGACGGATATAGGCGTATTGAGAAGCGCGGATAGCGGGCAAACGTGGGGTGGGATCGCATCCGGTATCCCCACAGACCAGGCTGTGTATGCATTGGCGCAAGGGGCAAGTGGTTATAGTCAACTGTATGCCGCGGCCAGGGGCATATATATTTATCCGGGGAGCAGTGGACCTTTCAGCATTGATCGCCTCATCCCCATTCTGGTGATTTTATTATTTTTCTACCTGCTCTTTGTGCTGATCTCGCGTGGGAGACGACGATCACGAGGAATGCTCAAGCCGGAGCGTATCGTTGAAAGATCGCCTGAGTCGCTTGAACAATATAGAGCCGTGCCCGAAGGTACGATCCAGTCGAAAAATGGGCACATGGTTTCGCCAGGGTTAGAGGTTGGTGAGCAGGGAAATGAGTATAAAGATGCTGGCGAAATAGACGACTAGCCCATCAACCACTCCATAATGGCGCGGATATTATCCTCGTGAACCTGCTCGTAAAATGTGCGATCTACCGGGGCGGTTACCGCTGCACTTACTTCATTAAATGGATAGTTGATCAATGCTGATGGGTGCGCGAGTTCCGCCGCGTCCGGGCGGTGGGTTCGGATCACTGTGTGACAGCGTTGTTCGATTTCACGCAGGTAGCTCAGGTTATCCTGAATAAGCTGGGGGCTGGTCGTCTTGCTGTGCGAACAAAGCACAACTTGCGGTTGCAATGCGATCAGGCTCTCCAATGTAGCGAACATATAGGGCGCACCAGCAGCATTCTCTATTGAAGGAATGGGCATTTCCACGGCATCGAATGCCAGTAGCAATCGTAGCTCGGGCACCCAGGCTGCGATATGATCGGGGCGATGCCCCGGAGCCGGAAAAAGCTGAATGGTCAGATTACCATCATGAATCGCGAGGCCCTGGGTGAATGTGATGGTTGGGGGCACAAGAGCAACACCGGCGAAGATGGGATAGCGTTTCTGGAAATCCGCCAGTTCGTTTCTGGCCTCTTGCGATTGCAGCCGCGCGCGGCAGTGTTCATGAGCGATAATTGGCGCTGCATGCGCGCCGGTGAAATAGCCATTGCCATAGACATGATCCCAGTCGGCATGACTATTGACGCACAGAAGCTGGCGCTCTGCCAGTTCTTCCTGGAGCGATTGCAGCATCATCGCGACATCATCAGGGAAAAGCATCGTATCAAGAACAACCACGTAGCGGCCGGTGATGATAGCATAAGCATCGACCTCAAACCCTTCGAACTCTTCGAGCGCGGAGAAACTGCGACGAAAAACACGCACCCTGGCATCAGGACTCATCTCAGGAACAAGTAAGACTCCATCGCCATCAGGCATAGCATTGCTCGCTTTCTTACATGCTAATGGTGCGCACCGATATAGGCTACCACGAGATAGAGTGCGAAGAGCAAGATACAGACCAGCAAGAATGTGCCATAGCAGGTAAGAGTCCAGGCCCGTTTTGTATTGAGTGCCTGGCGCAGTTGCTCACTCATATCCGGCGGATCAAGCTGTAAATCAGGGATGAGCTCAACCAGGTGAGGTATCATAGCCCGAAAATCCTTAGCGTTGGTCATTCCTTCGACCAGGATGATGGTCGTGTCGTCATCCAGATCTGCCATCAGCACTAATTTGGCCGGGTTGGGGTCTCCTGGCATCAGTATGAGGCGTTTAATGGCTGAGAGTTGTACATGGAGCTCTTGATCTTCCTCCGGCCCGGTTACAACCAGCTCGTCAAGATAAAGCTGTATCTCTTTTCCTATGCCAAACCGCACGACGCTGACGGGTATTTTTTTTACATTGTTGTCTTCAATCATTGACTATTCCAGCCCGTTTTCTAGTAGGATAGTACACTGGTGCGTGCATCTTGATTGTACAGCAGATGTGCCCGGACGTCGAGAGAGTCATGTGCGCGGCTCAATTTCGCTCATCAATATCTCTAAGAGTACCAGTGCCGCTTGACAGGTTCCACGTTTAAATTTTACAATTTAAACGTTAAGGTTATAAATCGCAAATGAGGAGCAACTAATCTGGTATGGCCAGAGTGGGTCTGCTGGAAGATAATGACCGGGTAGCGAAGCTCTGTGCGACTATGCTGAATTTTGCCGGTCACCAGGTTACTATTTATGGGCATCCCAGGGAATGCTTGCAGGCATTGTTTTCTGGGAAGATGCCTCATAGTGATATACAGGTTACACAAGGATCGACCCTGCCTGTTGAGGTACTGATCCTTGATCTTCATTTGCCCGATATTACCGGTTTAGAGGTCCTTCATCGCCTGCAATCTCACCCTCAAACCCGTTCTCTCCCACTCATTTTTTGTACCGCTGCCACCGATAGTGAGGTGGCAAATGCCATGAAAATTGCCCCACGTGCCAGCCTGGTCCCCAAGCCTTTTAAATTGCAGACGCTGGTCTCGGCGATTGCAAACGTGTTGCAGGCTACTTAGGAATACTCTTCCCCGTGTTGTTCTTTTGCTGCTAACAGGCACCTGTTGATCTGCGTGGTTAAATGTCTCAAGCAAGCGAGCGACAGGCCAGAAAGTACCAGATGAGGAATTATTCATACAAACTTTACCGCGTGAATTCGTCTTTCATTTTGGAAAATGCAGGAGTAATGGGCAATTCCACAAAAAACGTGGTAATGCAAGGAAGATCAGTATGTCAAAGGATTTCGGTTCTCCCCAGGGTTCACCAGGCTTAACCGGTTCAACCAGCTCGCCTGGGACTCGGCAGAACACACTTGGTCGCTACCGCCTCTTGCAGCGCATCGGACAAGGTGGTATGGGTGAAGTCTGGCTGGCGGAAGATCCACGATTGCACCGCCAGGTTGCTATCAAGACGCTGCCGGTGCATAATCAGGGCGACCAGGAATTTTTACAGCGATTCGAACGCGAAGCGCGCGCGGCGGCCGCGCTCAATCACCCCCATATTCTGCCGGTGCATGATTTCGGTGAGCAACCGCTGGTGGGTGGACAATCCATTACGTACCTGGTGATGCCATTCGTGCAGGGCGGCTCGCTCGCTGACCGTATACGCTGGCTCATGAATAACCGTGCCAGTATGTCGCAGCAAGAGGCTGTTCAGTTTCTAGGGCAGGCGGCTGATGCCATCGACTATGCCCACGCGCAGGGCGTCATCCACCGGGACATCAAACCTGCCAACATGCTGTTGCGGGTGGATAACTGGTTATTGCTGGCAGACTTTGGTATTGCGCGTATATTGACCGATCAGAGCCACCTGACACAGACGGGCATGGGCTTCGGCACTCCCGAATACATGGCCCCCGAGCAGGCCCAGGGACAGGCAAGCGTCGCCAGCGACAACTACAGCCTGGTAGTAATCGCCTACGAGCTCTTCACCGGACGGGTACCTTTCCGAGCCGAAACGCCCTATGCCACGACGATACAACACATTATGATGCCGCCACCGCCACCAAGGCAGATCAACCCATACATCACGCCTGCCGTCGAGCAAGTGCTATTGCAAGGGCTCGAAAAGGACCCCGCGCGGCGGCCTCCCTCTGCGCGGGCCTTTGTAGGTATGCTGCAACAGGCGATCTCCAGCTCGCCGTACGAGGTGACTTACTTCAACTCGGTGCAGCCTTCCACGTCTGGTATACCATTTAGCACAGTGCCGGCTTTCAATTCAGCTCGGGTCGATTCGCCAAATGTGGTTGCTGCCAGCAATACCGGCACTGTGCCGTCGAGTAGCATACAGGGAAGTGGCAAGCAGGTGGGCATTTCGCGGCGTAAGGTGCTGATGGGTGGCGCGGCGGCGCTGCTGGTGGCAGCTGGTGCCGGTACGTGGGTGTTTGCCTCACATCAAAATCAGGTGGCTGGCTCACCCCGTGCGAACAGAACCCCGAACCCAAATGCGCGTTCATCGCCAACGAGGAGCGCGGTAAGCAATTTGAGGAATCCGGATTTCGTCCTGCTCGGCCATAATAAGCCCGTCTGTGGACTGGCCTGGTCGCCTTCGCAAGAGGCCACAACCACCCTGGCCTCAGTCGGTTTTGATGGGCAGGTTATTCGCTGGAATATTCCCGCGCTCGCAGGCTCGATGGTCAAAGTGCAGCCCCTTGCTACCCAGTCACCTGGCGCGCTTGATATCTTGCTGACGCTTTGCTGGTCGCCTGATGGCTCAGCCATTGCCGTGGGCAATGTACTCCCTGGCAATGGCAGTGTCGATTTTTCGAATGCATATGTTGCGGTCTATAAAAATGATCTGAGCGCCAACGCCTTCGGCCTCAGTGCTCCGCTTAAGGTCAGCGGTAGCAACATTCTTGCCGGTATGGCCTGGGCGGGCCACTACCTGGTAACGGGTGTGAACGTTACCAGCTCCAATCCCAACAGCACCCAGCTCACCTCACAATATGAGCTGTTTGATCCGGCGACAAGTGCTAGAGCACTGGGGATGTCTACGCTGACGGGCTACATCAACGACCCGGTCCTTGATCCATATGTTCCGATGGCTGCTTCGCCATTCGATAGCTCGCTACTGGCGTTTGCTTCAAACGGTGCCGATCCCAACAATGCTACTGAAGGTGTCACAATAGCTAGAGTACAATCTGGCAGTACACCGGGTTTAAAATTTGTGGTGAATACACCGGCTCTGTACGGGGTATCTGGCGTCACATGGTCAAACGATGGAGCTTTCGTCGCGGCATTCAGCGACGACCACACGCTCAATTCAAGCTCTATCAGCATCTGGAATGCGAAGGACAACTATAGCCAGGTAGCGCCGCCTCAACTGCCGGATAACGTCAACACAAACCTGCGTGGGCTGGCCTGGTCGCCATCGACCAACCATCTGCTCGCGGCGGGTGATGACCAGGGCAACATTTACATCTGGAAATTTTATCCTGGTAGCTCCGGCAATGCTTTCCCACTGGCAACTATCCCCGGTACACTCAAGGACGTGAAGCAAGGCAAAGCGGAGATAACAGCCCTGGCATGGTCAAACGATGGGCAATGGCTGGCGGCGGGGTACAATGACCTCAATGCGACTATCTACATCTGGAATAGTTCGCGCTGGCTAGGATGACGAGAAGATGATGAACCTGCTTTCTATGAGGGATTGGCGCGGTTGGATGATCGGCCGCTACCGGCTCATACGCCTGCTAGGGCGAGGCGGCATGGGTGAAGTCTGGCTGGCCGAAGATGGCCAACTGCGCCGCCAGGTCGCTATGAAGCTGCTACCTATCGACGTGGCGAACGGACGCGCGTTCCTGGAAGATTTTGAACGCGAGGCGCGTGCCGCTGCTGCACTGGAACATCCCAACATCTTGCAAGTACACGATTTTGGCGAGCAGCAGGTCGATACAAACACCCTTGTCGCCTATCTCGTCATGCCGAACATCGTGGGCGGTTCACTTCGCGATCGTATCCTCGCCGTTAGTGGACCGCTTCCACCCGCTGAGGCGCTATCATATCTGCGGCAGGCGGCCAGCGCTATCGACTATGCGCACAGCAAGCAGGTATTGCACCGCGACATCAAACCTGCCAATATGCTGCTGCAACAGAACTGGCTGTTCCTGGCCGATTTTGGCATCGCCAAGCTACTCTCCAGCCCTACCTTTGCCGGTCGCACGCATAGCGGGGCAGGTACGCCCGAATATATGGCCCCCGAACAAGTGCAAGGGCATGCTGTGGCCGCCAGCGATATTTACAGCCTGGCGATGACTGCTTACCTGCTTTTGACAGGCCATTTACCTTTCCAGGGCGATATGCTCAGCGTACTGCGCAAGCAGGTCGAGGAGGAGCCGCCCCGCCCACGCCTGTTCAATCCAGCTATGCCGCTTGTCGTCGAGCAGGCGCTGTTGTGGGGACTGGCGAAGCGGCCCATTGATCGACCTGCATCCTGCGTCCAGCTGGTCGACGCGCTGGAGGGTAAATGGCAAGGCCCGCATGCCATCACCGATGCTGAAGGAACCATTCTCGCACCGTGGAGCAAGCGTTACAGTGGTCAGGCCAGACTCACCTTCTCCGGTCCAATCAATATGACGAATACAGTTGCTCAGGAAGGTGCTGCCCCATTTATCGCGCAGACGCAGAAGGCCCCGACTTCGCCTGTAGTATCTAGTACAGCAAGTAAAGCGGGTAAGAGGATATCGCGGCGCTCGCTGCTCATAGGATCTACAGGGGCGGCGGTTGTAGCAATTGGAGCGGGCGGCGCACTCTTCTACTACCTGCATTCGCATTCAGGCATCATGACAACGCATAATAGTACCACCGGTAAGGGTGCGGTGCCCAGGTCTACTCCGACCCCCATTCCTGGGCCGCAGAAGTTTATTCCAGGTATTCCATTGCTCTCATTGGTGGCGCACAAGGGCGCTGTAGCACAGGTGGCCTGGGATAAGACGGGGCGTTACCTGGCAAGCGGAGGTAGAGACTCGTCGGTCTTACTATGGGATATCGGCGCGCTGCTTCCCGCCGTTAGCGGCCAGCAGACGCTTATCACACCTGCACACAGCTGGAAGCTGCCAGACCAGGTACTTCCCAACGCTTTTTCCTGGTCAAGCGATGGGCGTATGATCGCTGCTGTCGTGCTCGATCAAAATGTCTATGTTATCAATACCAACAGCGACGCCGCGCCGCAAATTTATACGGATAGCAGCCAGTCCAACAATATTTTAACCCCCAAATATGATCTAGTAGCATGGTCTCCGAGCAGTAATATATTTGCCGTACATGATTTCAACTCACCGGGCATCAAATGCTCGCTCTGGCAAGCTGGTCATCTCAATGGTCCGCAGAGTACGCTGAGCTATTTCGACCCAACCGTCAGTAACAATGCCGGCTTCCTCGACGCATTAAGCTGGTCGGTTGATGGTTCAAAGCTGGCGGGGCATACTGATTACAGCAAGGAGGTCATCTGGAATGTGGCAGGCGGGAACGTCTTGCAAACCTTCACGATGATTAACCGGCCACAGTTTGGTAGTAACCCTTTGATCAGCAATGAGTGTCAGGCCTGGTCGCCGGCCACTCCTGGCGTGCTGGCGACCTCCGACCTTGACCTGGTCTATATCTGGGATGTGACGCATAATAAACAGCTGCTCACGCTGCAAATCAATGAGCCGCTGCTCAAGAACGATATTCAGCCACCATACATCTGGGCAATGTCGTGGTCGCCGAACGGGCGCTACCTGGCGGTATCCTTGCCACGTTCACCGCGTATCTATATCTGGGATATCCAGACGGCGCTGCAAAAGTATACCGCAAAAACGTTCATCAACCAGACGCTACAATTTCCAGAGCACAACATCAGCAACGGGTCCGCCATCAACCTTGCCTGGTCGCCCAACGGGCGCTACATCGCCGTTGGCTATGATGATACAACGGTGATCGTCTGGAAAGTGGATGGAGCGTAGAGCGCCCCGCCGCTTGTATTCCTCCTGACAGGCGACTAAGGGCTCAGCTTGCCGGTTCTGTACCTGCAAGCAGCATTTGCCGCGTCCAGAGTGTAACGGCGTGCCGTCATGCCATGCAGGGCCTACTGGGCCCGCATGGTACTCTGCTGGATGGACTGGCGCACTACCTGCCGCCGGTAGCGATCCTCCGCGTCGTTGGCCACCGGTAGGGGCCCGCGTATGCTTTGCAGGTGAATGGCTAGCTGCTCCAGGGGCAGCGCGTAGGCCAGCGGCGTGTAAGCCTCGGGTACCTCTCCCACGATAGGAAAGGTGTAATCGGCCCCGGCGAAAGTCGCTGCCTCACTCGCACAAGTGAGCACGACAGCGCACCCGCCGATGGCCTTTACTGTGTGCACGATCTCTCGCGCCCGGTCTATACTCTGTCCCGGCGGAGCGAGAATGACCACCTGAGTGCCCTGGCGGGTGAGGAAGTACTGTTCATGGGCCCATTCTTCGAGTTCCTGGGGCACACCGTTCAGATTTGGCCCTTCAAGGAGTTTAGCCGCACCAAAGTGAGCGGTGGCATGGTTTGGCCCCGCTCCCAGGAGAAAGAATGCCTCAGCTCCAGAGGCTTCTTCGGCATATCGCCGTGTGAGCTCAGTATTGGCCTGCACTGTTTGATCCATAGCTAAGCTAACGGCGCGCAAATCCTGAAGGACACGGGTCTTTTCATCAGCGTCGACCCGCCCTAGACTTATTCCGATTTGTATGGCAATCAGGTGGAGCGATATTAAGCTCGCCTCAAAGTTGGCCAGTCCAAGCGTGCTTAGCCGCTGGGGATCGTGCGCCAGTGCTGCATAGTGGACAATGCTGTCCTGGGCAATACGGGTGATTTTGCTGCCGGCTCGACCGGTGAGTGCCAGGACCCACCCTCCTTGCCGTTTGGCCCATTCGGCAGCCTCGAGCGTGCGGCTGACCCCACCGGATACAGATACAGCGATAGCGAGGGAACCAGGTGGCATGTAGTCTACCAGGTAGCGCGAAAATTCGAGAGCCGCCACCGGCTCCGTGGCAATGCTAGTATAGCGTTCAAACATAAAGCGAGCGGCCATAGCTGCATAGAGCGAATCCCCGCAGCCAACCAGGTAGATGCGCGAAATTCCCTGCACTGCCTCCCGCGTGAACAACCTGGTTACCTGCGGGTTAACTGTATCGACGATGAGCGGCACGAGAGGTGCTTGTGCCGCTACAATGCCCAGGCCATCAGGCTGTCGCTCCCACACTTCCGCAGGATACTCTTCCATGTACTAACCTCCTCATCTGTTCTAGTCTGCCCGGCGCCTCCTGGCGCAGCCGGGGCAATGCTTGTAGCGCGGGTAAGGCTCCCACGTCCTCGATTACGAATGAGGCCGAGACCGTCCCACGGAGCGCTCCTTCATATGGATCACCCGTCTGGATATAGGATACCATAAAACCTCCGCAATAGGCGTCACCGGCTCCTGTTGGATCCAGGACCTGGCCGGGCCAGGGTGGAAGCTGCCAACAGGCGCGGTGCGTACGATCATACACTAGGCAGCCGAGCTGGCCGAGCTTGAGAACGACAATGCCCGGCCCGTACCTTCCAAGCCTGTGTGCGAGATAGCCAGGTTGAAACGGCAGGTACCGGCTTAGAAACCTGGGAACCTCCCTCTCCGAGGGCAGGAATACCTCGACGGGTTGCAAGAACCTGCGCAACCCACTGCGTGAGAGCTGGGCACTACGCGTTTCATCCGGGTCGAGAAAGATTCGTATCCCGCGCTCATACAAAAACTGGCAGGATGGATACTGCCTATCCAGTTCATACTGGCAACACAAAGCTGCCTCTGCCCCCAGGTATTCTTGGGGCATCTGTTCATCTGCCACAGGAAGAAAGTGGGCGCGTGCCTCTGCTGACAATTCCTCCCCGGTCTCGCACTCATGGCGCCGCCCCAGGCGGTCATAGCTTGCCTGCCAGGTTAAGGCGTGCGGCCGATCCAGTTCTCTTATTCCCGCCAGGTTCATCCCGGATGCTCGCAGCGCAGCAATCCAGGCGCGCGGGTAGTCGGCACCTATGCATCCAACAAGCCCGATATCACTGACCTGATCAGCCCATATAGCGGCGCCAATACCTGCATAGATTGCGTTTCCACCGCATACGACTGCTCCAATAGCCCCCGAGCCCTGCCTCTCCGCTTCATCTCCGGCTTGCAGCCCCTGCTTCCATCTGGAATGCTCCTCTCCCCCCAGGCCAAGCAGCGTATCGATGGTAATGCCGCCTATAACGAGAAAACGAATGGCCATAATCTGCCCCCTGGCTACTATGATGAACTACCCGCCACCGGTCCATCGAGGTCCTCAAAGGGCCGGTCACGCTGCCGCAAGAAAGCCGCTAATCCATCCCTGGCAATGCGTTCCTGCTGTTCTTCCCAGTAAGCAGCGGGCTGCGCAACCTGGGAGAGGATCAGCGTCTCCAGGTTGTATTCCAGAGCATCGCGTAAACCCATCATCTCGTAGGAGCGATTGATCGCCCGCTTCATCTGGCGTAACGCCCCAGGAGGGAGCAGCGTCAGGCGTTGTGCCAGGCGCTGTGCCTCGGCCTGCACATGCTGGGCAGGAACGACCTGGTTAATCATGCCGAATTGTAGCGCCTGCTCAGCAGCGATGAGTGTTCCGGTGAGTAGAAGGTACCTTGCCGCCCGCATCCCGAGCGTGTAGGGATAGAAAAGTGCAGCCACCCCCCCTCCGTGCCGTATCTCCGGCACCCCCAGTTTCGTATCTTCAGCCGCGATGACGAAATCGCATGCCAACGCCAGGTCACAGGCGTGACCGATGGCATAGCCGTGCACAGCGGCGATCACGGGAACCGGAAAGTTCCACAGGGCCAGACACCGCTCTACCAGGCTCCGGAGGTGGCGTCGCTCTCTGGCTTCGGATAGCGGCTCCTCCTCAGGCTCCTTCAGATCGATGCCTGCCGAGAAGGCCCGCCCCGCCCCGCTTAGGATCACGGCCCGCACACCGGGTAGGGTGGCGGCATGGGCCAGGGCGGCATCCAGTTCCCGGCACAGCTCCCGATTCAGCGCATTGAGTACAGCTGGCCGGTTGAGAGTGATCTTCACAATGCCATCACCTGCCAGCTGGTATTCCAGCGTTCGATAGGTTTCCATTATCTTACCTACCTCCATTG
Organism: Ktedonobacteraceae bacterium; assembly: GCA_035294305.1. Classification (GTDB taxonomy): domain Bacteria; phylum Chloroflexota; class Ktedonobacteria; order Ktedonobacterales; family Ktedonobacteraceae; genus DASRBN01. The sequence goes on from DATGLD010000045.1 coordinate 61,197, forward strand.
TTTGGCTCGTCTGCTCATCCGGCAGCCCTATGTGATCCGCTTCCACGCTTTTCTCTTCAGCGTTTGCCCGCCTATCCCGAGAGTGACCTGGTACGCCAGCATTTTGCAACCGAGCATCTCGCCATTGTATCGCCGTCTTAAGCCCCTCTGCACGAGCCGTGCGCAGAAACGTTTCGGCATCCTCACCCACCAGGTACGGCTGCAAGCTCAAGGTGAGAGCGAGCATCTCCGCGTTAGCGCGCAGGGTTGTGCCAAAGCCGCGCCGCTCATCGGCAAAGCGCAGTGCGCGTTTCTGGGCCTGAACTGCTGCCGGCGGCAAGTGCGCCAGCGCCAGCGCCATGCGTCGCGCAGTCGTTATCAAATGCGCTTCCGGCACCACCCGGCTCACCAGGCCTAGCTTTTGTGCCTGGCTGGCAGGGATAAAATCCCCACTATAGAGCGCCTCGCGCGCTCGTTTATGCCCAAGCTGAAACGGTACAGCCGGAACCAGCAGGGGATTCGCGAAACGAATCTCGGGTTCGCTGAAGCGAGCGTTCTCTGCAGCCACAATGATATCGCACATTGCCGCGAGATGATAGCCGCCTGCGAGGCAGTATCCTTGCACAGCGGCAAGCGTGGGTTTATCCAGCTCCCACAGGTGTGTAAAGACCAGGCCCTGCCGCACCTCCTCCATGATGGATTCAACGCGCGGTGGCGGGCTGCCAGCTCGCTCTTTGAGATCGGCACCCGCACAGAATGACCTCCCCTCCCCTGAAAGGAGTATGGCTCGAACCTCCTCATCAGCAGAAGCAACAGCAAATGCCGCAATCAGATCCAGGTCCATCTGCCGGTTCAAAGCGTTGAGCACGTGCGGGCGATTGAGGCTGATCTCCGCCACGGGCCCCCAATGGCGGTAAAGCACAGTTTCGTAAGCAATTGTCGCCACTTCCTCACCTGGCGATGACGTTGTACCGGTGTCATCAGGCACTGGAACATTGTGTGATGGGAACAAAGCAAAATTCCTCCCTCTGGTCACTTCCAGGCATCAGGTACCCGGCAGCGGGTTCATGAGCCAGGATCACTATACTCTGCTCTGCGACTGCTTTCTGGCAGAAACGCCGCCTGCTAGAAACCGATAACTGTGGATCAAGATCCACCGCTGAGCACAAAGAGGGATGCTCCAGGTGATGACGGGTTGGCGCCAGGTCACCCAGGAAGAGGAGCGAACGCCCAGCGCTGCTCACCTCAATGCACTGGTGCCACGAAGTGTGCCCAGGTACCACCAGGCAGCGCACCCCAGGTGTCACCTGCGTATCACCGTGCAGCCACCTGACCCTACCGCTTGACTGCAATGGAGCAAAATCATCCGGGCGGTAGAGCGCTCGCTGCCAACTTTCAATGCTCAAGGCCTCTTCCCACTCGCCCTGTTGGATCCAATACTCTGCATGCGCAAAGGCTGGCTCGAGCCCTCTGGCTGAGATGATGGTATTCCCGCCACTATGATCAGCATGGAGGTGAGTATTGATGACTATATCTATTTCTCCTGGTTCCACACCCCTGGCCCGCAGTTCCTGCATGAGCTGGCGTGCCTCGCTGACAAATTCGACGTCATCGCAGCATCCCGGCTTATTTCCGAATCCCGTATCAATGAGCAAGCGTTTGTTGCCAGAACAGATAAGCAGGCAGTTCAGCGCCAATGTTATCTGCCGGGGGCGCTTATTTGGATAAGTATTCCCTGTGAAGAAGAGAGCAGCGTCATCTACAAAAGCGCCCGCGCTGATGAGCATTACCTGTGTGTCTCCGATACTCCATTGCATGCCAATCTCCTGCCTGTGATAAGAGCGTCAACGGCTACCACTCCACGCTCGGCGCCGCAGTTAATTACAGGGTTGAGATCAATATGTTCGATTTCCTCCTCGAGTTCTTGAGCCAGGTCGGCCAGCTTCAGTAGGAGAGAAGCTAGCGCGGCTATATCCAGCGCTGGCAGTCCCCGGTAGCCATGCAGCGTCTCCTGATAGGGCAACTCGGTAATCATCTCGTGAGCGTGCTCGAGTGTAATTGGAGGCAAACGCAGCGTAAAAGCCCGCTGTGCCTCCACGAGCATGCCGCCCCAACCGAGGACAACGAGTAGCCCGAACTGCTCGTCGCGTGCCAGGCCTGCAATGAGCTCGGGGCCACCGGTGGCCATTTCCTGCACCAGCAGTCCTTCGATCTCTGTGGCGGCCTCGCCAGCCAGCCCCCGTGCCTGCGCCAGCAACCGCCGCGCGACTGCCTCTGCCTGTCCTGGTGAGTCGATATCCAGCGCGATGAGCCCGTGCTCAGTTTTATGTGGGATCTGAGGCGAAAGCACCTTCAAGGCTACGGGGCGTCGCCAACTGGCCACCACTTCCGCGGCTTCCTTCGCCGAACGTACCAGGACACCCCGTGCCAGGGGAATCCCATACATCGAGAGCAACTCACTGGTGGCCTGGTAAGATAAGACACCATTTTCACCTACCCCCTGCAGAGCCTGGTGCAGCAATGCCCGCGCCCGCGTCCACCGCTCGCTGGAGAGGCGTTTATCATTCACTATGGATGCCGTGGTTTCTTCTTGTGCCAGCAGTGAGCGCCGCCAGTTTGCATAGCGTATCAGTAAAGAAGCGGCTCTCAGGCTTTCTCGTGCGCCCTGTAAGAGGGGAACATGGCCCGCTCGCAGCGTCGCAGCTACCTCCGGATCCAGCGCGCCAGAGGTAAGTGAAAAGGCGAAAACCAGTTTATCGGTGCTCGACGCAGCAGCGACAGCCGCGGCGGCATGATCTACATAGAAGGCGGTGGCATCAGGAGATCGCCCCCAGGGTGTATTCTGTGCCATCGCTAGCAAATCGATCCCCGGGTCCCTGGCCAGTATCGCAAAGCAATGCCGGTAGAGCCCCGCTTCATCGCCCGCCCGCGCGACATCTAACGGGTTGCCAATGGCTTGCCCGGGCAAAAGTCCGGCCAGGGCCGCCTGACTCTCCTTACTTAGCGATGCCAGGCTTAAGCCTGCATCGCCCGCAAGATCGGCCACTAAACCAGCCCCAGCCCCTGATACTGTGACCGCGGCAAAGCGCTCTCCCTTTGGCAATCGGCCAGCCTCAAGCAAACCCAGTACCTCCAAGAGCTCATCAAGATCATGAACTAGAAGCGCTCCATACTGGCGTAGCACCGCCTCAACTACCGCCTGCTCTCCAGCAAGCGATGCCGTATGTGCCAGCGCTGCCTTGCGCCCTGCGAGAGAGCGCCCCAACTTCAGTACGGTAACTGGCTTGCCTAGCGCAGCAGCACGGCGCAGGGCGTGCAGGAATACCTGTGGGCGGCGCACGCCTTCGATCACCACGGCCACCGCACGAATGTGGGGACGCTCGACTAGATAGGCCAGGTAGTCTCCTGCTGTGAGCACCGACTCATTGCCCACGGTTGCAAGCATGGCAAAAACCAATCCGCGTTCGGCGGCTGGATCAGCCAGAGAAGAGACGAGCGCCCCGCTTTGCAGGACAGCAGCCAGCTGTGAAGCGCTATCCTGCCGGGGGCTGCTTACCCAGTAGGCGCAGTGGTCAGGTAGACTCCAGACCCCCAGGCAGTTTGGACCGCCAAGCAGTATACCGCTCTCCCTGGCACAGGCAGCGAGGGCCGCCTCCAACGCGGCACCCGGGTGTGTCACGTTTGCCCCAGCCCCATTATACAGGCTTTCTGCCCGATCTCCGCACGAGCCAGATTCCGCAAAGCCCGCGGCGACTACTACGGCAGCCCGCACGCCCTTGCGCGCACATTCTTGCACGGCAGCAACCGCGGCTTCCGCTGGTAGGGCAATAGCAGCAGCCTCGACTTCCGCAGGAATGTCAATGACACTGGGATAACACCGTAGGCCGCTTATCCGCTCGTAGTGGGGATTCACCGGATAGATAGCTCCGCGAAATCCCACCCGGTACAGATTGTCCAGCACTTCACGCCCGCGCTTGCCCGTTTTCTCACTGGCGCCAATGATCGCGATCGACCGTGGCGCAAAGAGTGGTTGCAAATCAAGAGGCGACCAATTTCGTACTGATGACACGCTCTTCCTCCTCCAGACTCCTGTCAGACGACTCCCTCACACATGCCCCCTGACTTGACTGGCATTAACATCGCAAGGAAGCCCACCTGCCCAGCCGAGCGGGGAATAGAAAACAGCTATCTGCTACTGAGGCGGAATCTCTTTCATTGCCAGGGCGATATCGATTCCTCTCGCCCGCTGGATGTACTTTACCGCAAAGTACCAGATAGCGCCGGCAGCAAAGATACCGAAGGTCACGATCAGCGAGAGCGTGCCGGTAGCCCCAAAGACCGGGAAGATGATAAACTGCACAAGCACCACCAGCAAGAAGATCAGACCACCCAGCCCGGCCCAGGTCACCAGCGGGACCCCGAGTATGCTGCGCGGGCCCGAACTCTGATACACATCGCGCAGCCGGTATGGAAAGACCACGCCCGCCAGACTCACGAGGATATAGGCGATCACCTGAGCCATAAGCGAACCGAGCAGCGATGCGGTAGAGTTAAAAGTCAACAGGATGAGCGTGGCGACACCGGTGAAGAAGCAGAGGATGATCGCTGGTACAGGGGTATGCCAGCGATCACTGACCTCGCCGAGCTTTTCAGGTACCAGGCCATCGATAGACCAGGCTAGCATATAGCGGGTTGCCTGCATCATGCTCAGAGGCAGGCCGCCAACACCCCACGCAATATAGCCGAGCGCCATCAGGATCAGGATGATCGGGCTGGTGGTGAGGATACCCGCCAGAAACTGATAATAGGGCTGGCTTGCGAGTGCCAGCACATCCGGGTGCTGGAAAGCCAGGAATCCAAGAGAGGCCAGCCACTCATTGCTCGTCGCCTGAATGAGTAGCCATCCGAGTACCGCCAGGGCTGCTCCATTAGCCAGGCAGGCGATAACCATAGCGACGAACTGGCTGCGAGCTGGCTGCCTGACCTCGGCCCCAATCTGCGCTGAACCCTGGGCATAGCCAACGACAAAGAAAACTAACGGCACGAGGCTGATGGTATTGACGAGATTGAAGCTGTTGTTGTAGTGAAAACCCAGGCTGCGCGCTTTAGCGATGATATCGTCAAAAGGAATGCCCTGGTGCGAACGAGCGACGAATGCATTCCACTGGCTGGCATAGTCGCCGATATGGATAGCGAGTAGAATCCCCGCCAGCATAAGGCTCAAATACATCAAGAACACCAGGCCTTTTTGGTACCGCCAGTAGAAGCGCCCCCCGGGAATGAGGATGGCGCAGAAGACCGCGATGACGACTACTCCAATGCCAATGGTCCAGGGAGGAGTTCCTACAGCGCCTGCCCATTCGGCCAATATGGGGAGATTTAAGCTCGCACTCAGAGTATTGAGCGCGACGGGCAGGATACCTGTGGCCATAAACCAGCCGCCGAACCCCACCCAGAAGAAAATGAGCCAGATCCCCTGGCTCCAGGAAAGAAGCCAGCCCAGGAAAGGATGCAAGGCCCGGGAAACAAAAACATAATCTCCTCCAGAGCGTGGCATCGCTGCGGAGAATTTTGCGTAAACATAGATGTAGGTAAACGCGGTCACAACCGTGGTTACGAGCGTGGCGATAACCGCATCGCCACCAGGGAAGAGATAGGGACCCTGGAAGAACATCAGCCCGACTCCGATGCCCAGGGCCATGCCGATCGAATTCATCCAGAAGGCATCCCACATTGTAGCATTGCGGACCAGGCCGGTGGCCTGGCGCACAAAAACGCCCGGTCTGATACTTGTGGCTTTCATGAGGCATCCTCCACTAGATAGCTAAGCAGTACTGACGATGTTGAAGGAAATTGATCAGGCAATGGAAATTAGGACCCTATCTGCCTCCTTTCTGCGCCGTGCCGCTTTAAGCCGCGACACCGCCAGCGCCGGCCACTCTTTCTGACATCCACTCATAACTCGGGGTGCAGGGGGTTCACCCCTGCCGGGGTGCGGGGTGTCCCCGCTTGCTTCCCCTCCCGTCCTGACGGGCCGTAGGCCCGCTGCAAGAATTAGATGGCAGACTCTTTTTCTTGACAGGTACAAATCATAATGTTATAATAATATTATATTCTCATAGGCCCTTTGTCAAGAGGCCAAATCTGTTCTTCTAATGACAAAGGAGATAGCGATGGCAGTTGGTGAAAGCGACCGGCAACAAGCGGCAGTACACCTCCGCGCTGGGCTGGCCCCTCCGCTACAAGAGATATTCGATCTGCTCTGGAGTAAGAAGGCGCTAGGCTCAAGTGTTCGCCTGCGTACCACGGCAGCCTTTTTGACCCGGTTCGCTAGGCAGGCAGACGCAACAAGCGCCGGGGCGTTACTTGACCGGCTGCGCCAGGTACGACAGTTGCTGACTGATGATTGGCCTTACCAGGCTGCCCTCCTGAACGGAACAGCATGGTTACTGGTTGTTCCGCTGCACAACGAGCCTGAAATAGCACAGGTACAAACCGAGCTGGAAGAGCGTTATTCCTGCCTGCTGGAAACCTGCCAGCAGGCAAAACAGCGAATCGCAACTTTTCTGGCCAACATCCTCGGCGTGGTCGAGACCGTCCTGGTGCATGATTATAGCAGTACAGTAATGGATGCCTTGCAGTACTGCGCAGGGTGCGGGCAGAAATTGTCTGTCTATGCCACCGTCTGCCATGCTGCACGCTCGGATGGTGAACGCGTAGTTCACGAGGCTGCCAGCTTTGGTCACGAGGCCCGCATAGTCGATGATTTGGCTGCGGGTACGCTTCTGGCCACTGGTGAAGTTGATATGCTCCTTATAGGGGCCGATGCCGTACTGGCCAGTGGTGAACTGATCAACACGACAGGTACATTGCCTCTGGCCATCACAGCCCATTACTTTCGCGTACCCGTTTACTGCCCAACCGAGCTGATGAAACTCTCCATTCCCTCTGTCTACGGGCAGGCACTGGCGTCACGTCGAACAGTGGAGAGCATTACAGAGGTATACTCTCCACTGTTCGACGTGACGCCAGGTGAGTTCGTGCATGCCTACGTAACGGAGAGCGGTCTGATCCCACCGGCGTCGTTTTCTGCAGCGGCCCGGCAGCATGTATTAGTGGCGGAGCTTCTATGAGTAACCGTAGTGGACACCTCGATCTCGTGATTGCTGGCAATATTACGCTGGACGACACGATCTTACCTGGAAAGGAATGCATTGAGTGCGCACCGGGTGGCGATGCGCTTTATGCGGCCATCGGTGCTCGCCTGTGGGATGTTAGCGTCGGCATCTTCAGCCGTGTTGGTGAGGATTACCCGCAGGCTTATCTCGATGAACTTCAACGGATTGGCATTGATACTGCTGGTATTCGTCGCTGCAGCGGGCCAACGGTACACTATCGTATTCTCTACGAGAGTGCCAATGATCGGCGGTTCATTCATCTCACGCCGCCTGATCGCCTGGCAGAACTCTCTCCTGAGAGCGAGGATCTACCAGTGGCCTATCGAGGCGCTGCGGCCTATCACGTGGCGGCTATGCCCACACCGCTACAGGGGGCGCTGGTAGCCGCCTTTATACGGCAAGGAGCACTCGTTGCACTGGATCCGTATGAGGAAGATGTAGCAGATTGCATTGATACCCTGCTGGAGATGCTGCGGCGGGGCGTGATATTTTTACCCAGCGAGTTGGAGGTTGACTTAATCGCAAGTGCCCTGGGAGAAGCAAGCAGCAGGCAAGACTGCGTAGAAGCCGCTACCCGATTTTGTATGCAAGGCTGCCCGCTGGTGAGCATCAAGCTCGGTGAGCGCGGTTCTCTTACGCGTTCAGCCCAGGGTGGGCATCTCTACCGCCTACCGGTTTTTCCGGCACAAGTAGTGGATCCAACAGGGGCTGGTGATGCCTTCTGTGGGGGCTTCCTCGCGGGCTTGATCTGCTATGGTTCACCTTTGGTAGCTACTGCCTGTGGCACGGTCTCAGCCTCGCTAGTCATCGAAGACTTTGGCGCGATGCATGCGTTAGGTTCACTTAAGCAAGAGAGAGATCAACGGCTTCGCTACTTTCTAAGCGCGGCAGGATGAGAGAGGAATAAGAGGCTATGGCTGAGAAACTGAAACTATTTTTTAGCAGCGATATCCACGGATCCGAGAAATGCTTTCGCAAGTTTCTTAATGCCGCCAGATTCTATGGTGCGCAGGTACTCATCATGGGAGGCGATATCACGGGCAAAGCGATGGTGCCAATCGTCACACGGGCGAATAATATGTACGAATTCACCTACCTTGGCGCCAGCCACCCGATCCACGCCGATGAACTGGATGAGGCGGAGAAGCGCATCCGTTTCAACGGTTTCTATCCCTACCGCTGTGACCAGGACGAATTTGAGCGCCTGGCTAGCGACAAGGATTACCTTAACATGGTCTTTGAGCGACTGATGGTGGAGACGCTCGAACAGTGGCTTACCCTTGCCGAAGAGCGACTGAGCGGCACTGGTGTGCAATGTTATATGATGGCAGGTAATGACGATGGATTTTTCGTAGACGATGTGCTTGCAGGTAGGCGCTTCCTGTGCAATCCGGATGGCAGAGTCGTCGATGTAGGCGCTTTTCAAATGATCAGTACCAGTTACGTCTCTTTCACACCCTGGCATTCGCCCCGCGAGTGCTCGGAGGAGGAATTGCAGGCCCGGATTGAGCAGATGCTGGCTCGCGTGGACCCACAGCGCGGCCTCATCTTTAACCTTCATTGCCCACCCTATCGCTCAAAACTTGACACCGCACCCGAACTCCGAGCGGACCTCTCGGTCGTACTGGAGGGTGGGCAACCGCGCATGATACCCGTCGGAAGCCACGCGGTGCGCACGGTGATCGAGCGGGTACAGCCAGTTCTCTCGCTCCATGGGCATATCCATGAATCGCGCGGCATCGTGCGCATTGGCCGCACGACGTGCATCAACCCCGGTAGTACTTATGGCGATGGCAGTCTCGATGGCGCCCTGGTGACGCTCAATCACAAAGGTGTCCAGGCCTGTCAACTGGTCCGTGGGTAAGGAGCCGCACGCTCCCTGCTCTCGACATATGTATCTAGGTGCGATTACCGTATAAATTGATCCTGGAGAAGAAGTACATGCCAGAAAGCGAACGTTTCTATGCATCGGGAGATCGGCTTGCCGGGGAAGTACAGGCGGCAGGCGAAGCAAAGACGATTGTGATTCACCGTGGAAGTCCCGTACCATTGCACCACCAGATTAAAGAAGCTATCCTGCGACAGATCGAAGCCAGCATACTGCGCCCAGGCGATAAACTGCCGACCGAGAAAGAATTGGCCGAGGCACTTGGCATCAGCCAGGCCCCGGTAAAGCAGGCGATTCTGGAACTGGCGAGCGAGGGCTATGTACAGCGATCCAAGGGGAAAGGAACCTTCGTGTGCGGTCCTAAAATCGAGGAGACGATCAGCATTCTCACGAGCTTCACCGAAAGTATGCGGCGTAAAGGCATCCAACCAGAAGTGCGGGTGATCTCCCAGGCCAGCATCAGCCCCCCACCTGATGTCGCCGCCCAGCTGCGCGTAGGTGAGCGTGAGCCAGCGATTTTACTCAAACGTCTGTTTTTCTTGAATAAGCAGCCTGCTACCATCATTACTTCTTTTCTCTCCCAGTCTCGCTTCCCCAGCCTGTTAAAGGCGGAATTCACCGGGCAATCCTTGTATCACCTGTTGGAGCGAGACTACCAGGTGAAGCTATTACGCGCCGAGAACTACCTGGAAGTCGTTCCTTGCACGGCGGAGGATGCCGGCTTACTCGGCATCCGAGTACACAGTCCTGCCCTGCTCATCACAGGAGTTTCCTACGATGCCGACCAATTGCCCGTTGAATACGCCCGCGTCCTATACCGCACTGACCGCTTTCGCTTCTTCATCGAGAGCTACAAAGCCCATCAGAATATCGTCCACCTGGCTTTCCCATAACAGGGAGGCAACTGGTAGCAAGACCTTATCCATGCCGGTGCCGGGTTATTCGCCGGGGACAAGCACATATCCGGCGATCCTGATGCCACGGTTTGACCTCGCGGTAACGAGCGGCTGATAGATCATACAAGGAGAGCCAGTATGAGTGAAGATACAGCGATGCACGAGAGCAAGCCTGCACGAACTGTTGGAGTTGAGGTGGCGGTTATAGGCTCTGCACGCCTCAGCGAGAGTGATGACCGGTGGTCGCAAGCTCACAAACTAGGCCGGCTGCTCGCCCAGGAGGGCTTTACTATCGTGACAGGTGGCTATAGCGGTCTCATGGCCGCAGTCAGCCGTGGAGCACACGAAGTGGGCGGGTACGTGATCGGCTTGCCCATGCGGCACTGGACGCACATAGAGCCGAATCCCTGGAATACTGATTTGCGCTGGTCGGCAAACTACGGCATGCGCCTGAACCATCTGCTGCACTGTGAGGCTGTCGTTGCCCTGCCCGGCGGTGTTGGTACCCTTTCAGAGCTGGCTATCGTCTGGGCGGCGGGCCAGACCGAGGTGCGCGGCTTGCCACTTATCCTTCTGGGTGAGTGTTGGGGTCCAGTGATCCAGGCTGTAGACGAACACCTGGTGATCGACGACGCCGACCTCGATCTCCTGCGCTTTGCGGCCAGCCCTGAGGAAGCCCTGCACGAGATACGAGCCGCATTGGCAAATCGGCGGGCGGTGCCAGGTTCTCAGGGCTAAGCTTGTAGCTGGCTCCTCCCTGTGCGGTATGCGTGTTTGGTTACAGCCTCGTCTACGTTCGGACGAGCCAAAGGCGTAGCATAGAAAGAGGAATCAAATCCAACAGGATATCCCACTTCACGAAAGTGATCCCCCACGCGTCCAGGGATACCGGAACGTGAGAGAGCCAAAGTGAGAGCTAATAGATTGAATAAAGTTGAATGCACGTGAATGGAGCTGAACAAATATTCTCGCACAGAAAGGTGGGAAGTCTACCGGAGGCTGTCCGACCGCTGGGGATGCCCGCCCCAAACATGACATTTGCGAGTAGATGTGATACAATCTCTATCAATCTCATTGAATCGTTGCCTCGCACGCACGCCAGAGAGAGTGGGTTCCACGAGAAAGTACTACACAGATGATGAGTACAAATGAGAAGGATGCAGAGGCTTTAGATGCGTACTCCAACGCAGTAACCTCTGCTGCCGAAAAAGTTGGACCTGCAGTTGTACGTATTGATATAGAACGCGAGGGGGGACGCTATGGACAGTATTATGCTCCCCGCCCGGAATATGGTGGTGGATTAGGTTCTGGCTTCATTTTTGCCTCGGATGGTCAGATTTTGACCAATGCCCATGTTGTTGCCAATGCGCGGCGTATTCGTGTGACCCTGGCCGATGGACGGACCTTTGACGCCGGACTGGTTGGCAGTGATCCCGAAGTCGACGTAGCAGTGCTGCGCATTGGCGCCGATCACCTGCCGGTCGCCGAACTGGGTCGCACCCCTTTAAGAGTAGGTCAACTGGTGATTGCCGTCGGAAATCCCTATGGATTGAACTGGACCGTCACAGCGGGCGTAATAAGCGCGCTGGGTCGCACGCTCGAGGGTGCGGGTGTGCGCGGCAGAATGACCAATCTGATTCAGACGGATACCTCCATCAATCCCGGAAATTCTGGTGGCCCGCTTGTCGATAGCCAGGGACGTGTGATTGGCATCACGACGGCCATGATGCCGATGGCGCAAGGACTTGGTTTCTCAATCCCGCTGGATACAGTAAAGGCCGCGATTGCCCGTATTAATCAGCGACGCGAAGCCAGGCCGGGCAGCGTATCTATGGGTGTTGGCGGAATGCGCGTGCAGCTCGATGCCAGGCTGCGGCAAAGCCTCAATCTGACGCAACAATATGGCATGGAGGTTCTCGAAGTGCGCGGTGGTGGCCCTGCCGATCTCGCAGAGCTAAAGCGCATGGATATCATCATTGCTGCCGGTGGTGAACCTGTCACCGAACCCAAAGACTTACAACGTATCGTGCGCCGCCATCGCGCCGGCGAAAAAGTAGTCGTCAGTTTCTTAAGAGGAGGGAGACAGCGTAAAGTTACTGTAGTGTTATAATCTTTTCCTTTTCAATAGCAAGATGCCTGTGATTGCATCGAAACTCAAAGCATCTTGATTTGATAAATCAAATTGTGCTACGTCTTATACATTGAAAGGGACGTGACACAGGATCGGGTAATTGGTCCCGCCCGGTAGAACAAGGAAAAGGCTATGGCACAATTAGTCTTCCTATTCATCTTTGTAGGAGTGCTGGTAGCGCTGATAGTTATAGGCACGAGGTTGAATATGTTCCTCTTTTCCCAGGGAGTGCTGGGGCCGAGTCGATATAGCCGTGTTCATCCCATTGGGTCGCTTGCAGCTCGGGCCGAACGTCCATCGGCTGAACAGCGGTTTTACAGCAGTTTGGGTAATGAGGAGGATGAGAGTACCCGTTACGCGCGTCATGGGATAGCGCTCATAGCTGTTGTCTTCGCTATAGTGGTTCTCGCGGCAGTATCCCTGCTGGCGGCAGTACACTAGCAGCTCCAGGAAGCGGTGAAAGAAGTAGGATTTGTAGGTTAGCTGTTTGCTTGAAGAATGAGAAGAAGCCTGGCTCTTACAATTGAACCAGGCTTCTTCTTCAGAAAGAAATTAATCCTGCCTGGTTGAGGCAGGGCATCAGTCTATCAATATACCCCGCCTAACTTCCGGTGATCCCACGAGACAATCTCTACCGGTTCCACAAAGACCAATACACGTTTTGGGGCCTGGGCTGCGATCATCTGGCGCATAGCATCATTCAGGGGACCGCCGGTGTAACGCTCAAAAATCTTCTCGGCTATGCGCTGAATAGTTTCGCGGTCATCGTTGAGTACTGCCCGGCCTTTGATCTGAACACCTCGCAATTCTTCATATCGTACACCGGTCTCTACAAGACAGGTAAGCCGCGGGTCTCGTCGCAGATTGAGGGCTTTCTGTGACTTTGCGTAGGTCCAGAAAACAATCTGGTTGTTGATCAGGACATACCACATCGCCACAAGATGTGGCCATCCATCGTGATCAATAGTCGCCACTTCTAAAGTGCGTTGCTCTTCAAGGAAAGCGTGTATTTCCTCGTCAGTCATGCGAATCTGATCTCGAAGACTCATGTATTTCCCTCCATATTTCAAGGCTTGCCGGCCAGAAACGTTCCAACTTCTGCCAGCGCCGCCATGGCCCGGCACGTAATCTCGATGGACTCGTAATAAGGTACATTCTCCTGCCGCAAAATATGCAGAGCGGGAATATCATGACGGGCGTAAACAGTCTGCAACAAGACCGGCTTTTGGTACTGCCTGACGAGCCTGCCTAGCTCATGTGCTGCGGCTTCCTCGCGCGCGCCAAATTCTTCTGAGAGGAGTTGGCGATATCCTCCAAAGAGACCGGTCACAATCACGCCATCGACCTGCGGGTCTTTCAGGCAGCTCTCCGTCAACCAGGCGAATGACATGGGATCCTCATCTGCCGCTCCCGCCACATCGACGGGATTGGTAGATGTGGCCCGATCTGGCATAAGTTTGCGCAATGCTTGCTGCGTTTCCGCTGAGAGTATAGGTACCTGCAACCCGGCGCGTATGGCCGCATCGCCCGTAGCGATGCAACTGCCGCCTCCATCACCAATAATAGCGATACGGCGTCCTCCGCCGGGCGTGGATGGTTGTATCGCGAGCGCCTGAGCTACCGGAAAGAGTTCGTCCGAGCGCAGGATGCGCACTACGCCGCTACCAAGCAGGCCGGCATCGTTGTCCGGTCGCACCCTGGCAACCGTTCCTGTATGCGCGAGTGATGCGCGCACACCAACCTCTGTAGCGCCGCTCAGGAGGATGACAACGGGCTTATAGCATCCATGTTCTCGCATCTCCTGCGTGACCTGGCGCAGTGTTTCCTCCGAGATTGCCTCAACGTATCCGGCGATCACGCTGGTTTCCGGATCGTTCGCCAGGTATTGTACGCATTCAGGGAATGTCACATCCGCGGCGTTGCCAATACTTAAAAATGTGGTGAAGCCAAGACCATCTAAATTGGCCTGGGCATAAAAGTACATGCCCAGGTTGCCACTCTGCGAAACTAACCCTATGGGGCCGGCAGGCAAGGGAAATACCATACCCAGCGCATTGAGATGCGAGCGACGAACATAGATTCCCATGCAGTTGCTGCCAATGATACGCATACCATGCTCACGACATCGCGCGACCATCTGCTGCTCCAGAGCGCGTCCCTCAGAACCCGTTTCGCTGAATCCGGCTGTAATGAGAACGATGCCCTTGACACCGTGAGCAATGCAGTCATCGATTGCCTGAGCAACATGGTTAAAAGAGGTGGCAATGACTGCCAGATCGACGGGCCCTGGCACATCACGCAGGCTCGCATAGGTTGCCCGCCCCAGGACCTCGCGAATTGTGGGGTTGATGAGATAAATAGCGCCGGGGAATCCACCGGCTATCAGTTGCCTGGCGGCCACATTCCCCCATTTGTGCGGAGAACGTGAAACACCAATGATAGCGACCGAGTGAGGATGGAGCACTTCCTCGAGGGTATATAGAGTGCTGCTCATGCATCGTCCTCGTCATTGCCATTTTTTTGCTGGTTATTTTCGCGTTCCTTGCGCAGGAGTTCTTCGACGCTGCGAATCAGGGTATCGGCACTGGGTAATGGGCCAGTGCCGATGGGTTTGTCGGGATTGACAATCAGCTCGTCATCCTCACTCTCTTCATCCTCCTCCTCTTCATCAAGCAGATCGGAGGCCTGCTCTTCCAATCTGCGCACGTATGCGCTGGCTTCCGGGTCTCGGGCCACCAGCGCCGTTATTTGCTCCTCGAAACGCACGGCATCAGCCTGAATGTCACTCAGATCCAGGCCAAATGAGAGGAACGTGTTCATATAGGTGAGCAGCGCAGCGGTCACCTTAATATTCGGAGTTGCGGCAAGATAATGTGGTGCTGCCGCCCAGAGACTTGAGACAGGAATGCCGGCGTTACGCAAGCTATCGTGAAGCACTCCGACCATGCCGGTTGGTCCGGAATAACTCGAACTGCGCACGTCCAACTCGCGCAATCGCTCCAACAACTCAGGACTGGATGAGAACCCGGAGATTGGTACATCCATAGAATGCGGAATATCGACCAGGAATGCGCCGAGTAGTAAAGCCTGGGAGACGTTGAAACCCTTACATACATCCATAAATGTCTTCGTGTAAGTTTTCCATTTCAGTTGCGGCTCAGCTCCTAGATAGATGAGGATATCGTGATCCAGGTAGGGAGCTGAGTAGGACAAAAATTGATTGCTAGGCCAGATAATCGTATTCTGTATACCCTTGCTAGATTGGACTAAGGGGCGAGTTTCTGTAAAAACAAAGAATTCCTCAGGATCGATCTCCGCAAGTTTCGTTGGCTTCCAGCGGTCAATCAGAAACTTTACGGCAGTTGTTGCGGCATCGGCTGCGTCATTCCAGCCCGCAAATGCTGCGATGAGCAGTGGATCGCGCAGTTCCGGCTGCTTATAATATTGTACGTAATCCATGATATAACCTCTACATTTACCTGCGCTTATCAGGTATCCTTTGAGTTTTGTAGCCTCTATTGTATCACGATTGAAAAGGGATGGATAAATATCAGGGGAATGTAGCACGGCGATTGGCCAGTCGAGTGAACAAGAACCCACCTGGGAGTGTAGGAATCATGGCGAGCCTGTTCTAGCTGAGTCCTGCGTTTAATCACATCGAAAAAGAGAAATTATGTGCGTGGAAGGAGTGATGTTTCTTATAGCCGTAGACTATTGACCAAATTTATAGCGGCATCTATACTCTAAGCATGAGACCCGATGCTTTCTCTGTGATTTACCAGGATCATCATTTGCTGATTGTAAACAAACCGGCAGGCCTGGTCATTCATCCCACGTACAAACATGCCAGTGGGACGATGTGGGATGCAATTTTAGTATATCTCGAGCAATGGGGAAGAGATGATTGGCAGCCGCCGAAGCTGCCAGACGAGCCTGCGTGGGCGAAGGCGCCGGCACATGTGCGCGAGATGCTGCGTGAGAAGCGTGCTCAATGGTATTGGGAAAAAGAAGGATTGCTGGAGCGTCCCTGCCTGCTGCATCGCCTGGATAAAGATACGTCGGGTATCGTCGCTCTTGCCCGTACAGAGCGCTCTTGTCGCCACATCATTCACCAGTTTGAGCGACATACCATCGTCAAACGCTACTTTGCTGTCGTGCAAAAAGGTGCGCCGGCATGGGCAAGGCCGCGGGCAGGCTTAAGAATAGCACAGTTATTTGATAGCGAACCCGAGCAAGATTTCGATTTGCCTTTTGATCTTTTAAGTATGGGGCAGCAAGATTTCATGGTTGAGGGAGCGTTGATGCGCGACCCGGCTGATCGACGCCGCTGCATTGTTAGCGCTGAGGGACAGCACGCGGCGACGATGGTGAAAGTGCTGGCGGTTGAGAGCGATTTTGGCCTGGTGGAAGCGCGTCCTATTACCGGTCGCACGCACCAGATTCGTGCGCACCTGGCTGCGCTGGGTTATGCTCTTGTTGGTGATCAGACCTATGGGCCGCCTGCTATAGCTGGAACGCCGGAGGCGGCCCTGGTCCGTCAATTTCTGCATGCCTACAGTCTTGAGCTGCGGCGCTATCCCGATAATGTTTTATGCACTTTTGTCGCGCCGCTGGCCGATGACCTGCTAGCGTGGCAGGAGCGATATTTTCCACGGTGGTCAGGAGTTCTCGATGCAAGAAAAACAGTACCCGCAGAATAGCGGCCCCTATGCAAACCTGAGCGAGGAGGCAAAGAAAAAACGCCTCGATGCCATGGTCAGAATCTGGCAGAGCGACACGGAACACCGTATCGAGAGCGAGGGCTACCGTGCTTTTATAAAGAGCACCGGGCTTGATGAATATCGTTACTCTGTCTGGATGCGTTTCCCTGAGTGGGAGCGTTCGGCTGTGGTAGGGCAGGTAATTACGCTACAGCGCTCGCAAAGTGGAGCGCCTGAAGACCCGGTGCTCTTCACTAGCTGGAGACATGACCCTCTTTTGAGAGTCATGCCGGACTGGAAAATCCACCTGCCCAATGAGAATGTATTTAATATTTCGGTTCGCATTACGCCCGGTAGCCTGGGCGAGGGTAGTCGCTGGGCAATTGTGATGCCCAGAGAGATCATCCCTCGCTATAAACCCGGCTGGCCAACACAGCAAGCATGGATCGCGTGGACGCGTTCATTCGATTGGCTCTCGGTGGCCGTGAAGTTTATCCGCGCGATACTCGATACTATCTCAGATTGATTATTTTGTCTCAGCCGGTTCAGGTTCCTCAAGGCGAAACATGCCACGGTCCTCATTGAAAGAAAACAGTTCCGCATAGCGTCCCCAGTTAATCGCGGTCTGAAGTTGAGCCTTGGCTTCCTCTTTGCTAAAGTGCTTTTCCAGGATACTCAGGAAGAATTCCTCCGGCAATGTATGTCCTGGTGCTGACTCTAAATCCTGTACGATCTGGCGTAGGATGCTGATATGGGCGAGTGCCTGTTCGCGGAACACCTGCTTTTCTTCGAGTACGCCTGCCTCAGCAAAATGTATACCTGGTTGCGTCAGGACAAGATCACCTTCCTGCGTTTCCGCCAGGTCAAGCACATCTGCTGCCTCCACCAGTGGCAGCAGATCGTCTAGCTCCAGGTGCAAGTGCCGGCCAAGCTGATACAGGTCCTCTTGATCTCCTTTTGTATGCACCAGCTCAATAAGCCCTGTGACATCGCCAATGGAGACATGAGGCAAGACCTGGTAAGGCCGGGTCGAGCGAACCAGCGGCCCTGTTTGAGCCTGTGGTGTTCGTGTTGCCAGCAGACTAGCGACATCCTCCTGCGGGCTGGTCATGATGCGATAGATCAAGTCAACCAGAGCTGTATGTGCTTCGTCCTGGATGGTTCGTTGTTCAACTGGCAATCCGGGTAATTCGACTCGAATATGCCCCGGATTAGCACCCATAATCAGGATGCGATCGGCCATGCTCACAGCTTCGTCGATATTATGCGTCACCATCAGGATTGCGCGCGTTGGCATACTTTGCGCGCGCCACAGACCCAGTAGTTCCTTACGCAGGTTGGTAGCCGTCAGGACATCGAGCGCGCTGAAAGGCTCATCCATAAACAACAGTTCTGGTTCGACAACCAGGGCGCGGGCAAAACCGACCCGCTGGCGCATGCCGCCGGAAAGCTCCTTGGGATAAGCATCTTCAAAGCCATCCAGACCGATGAGATCGATGGCGGCCAGCGCTTTCTTTAGGCGCTGGGTAGAGGTCATTGGGCGCGATTCCAGGCCAAGCTCTACATTTTGTAAAACAGTGAGCCAGGGAAAGAGGGCAAATGATTGAAACACAATTGCTATATACGGATTCGGGCCATATTGTGGCACACTCTTGAAGAGTACCTGACCCTCAGTAGGCTGGATCAGCCCCGCGAGAATACGCAAGAGCGTTGATTTCCCCGACCCGGACGGCCCGAGTAAAGCGACAAATTCGCCGGCATGAATCTTTACCTGCACGCAGTCGAGTACTAAATGGGAGGGGGCATCCTTTGCATGCTTATCTTGAGCCTGATAAGATTTGCTGCACATGCGCGCCTCTAGCAGCACCTCTTTTGGCTCGCTGGCGCCATCTTGTTGGGCGAGCCGATCAAATTGTGTCATGGTTTCTTACCTCCAATCTATCCTAATGTATAGCGGCGCTCTGCCAGGGCATACAGGCGCTTCCAGAGCAGGCGGTTAATAATGACGACGATAATCGCCATCAAAAGGGTGGCTGCAAGCAGGACCGGGAAGTTTCTTGTAGCTGCTGCCTCAGCAATACTCGCCCCCAGACCTATTGTCTTATAGGTGTGATTATTGAACAGCACATATTCCGAAACGATGCTGGCATTCCACGCGCCTCCGCTGGCGGTGAGCATACCCGTTACGAGGTATGGAAAGATGGCGGGCAGTATCAGCGTGCGCCAGCGGCGCCATCCGCTCACATGATAGATCGTTGTAGCCTCGCGTAGATCGCCAGGTATAGCCATCGCTCCTGCTATGACATTAAAGAGTACGTACCATTGGGTGCCCAGTAGCATCAGCAGGATGGCGGCAAGCGAAAGCCCGCCGGGCAGACTAACGAGGGCCAGCAGCAGTACCGGAAAGACTGCGGTCGCCGGAATAGAGGCAATTACCTGTACGACCGGCTGCAGGCGGCGAGACCAGCGCGGCGAGAGTCCAATGGCAACCCCAAGCGGCACAGTCCAGGCGATGCCAATCGCGAGCGCCGCGACCGTGCGCAGCCATGTAGCAATGCCGGCGACCACTAGTCCTCCCCATGTGGCCAGATTTACCTGTATGAGCAGACTGATTGTGAACCACAGACCAACAATAATCATTGCGAATGCTAATGCTGCTATCAGCCATCCAATGACACGCCGTATAGAAAAGGTGTTTGCTTTTTGAGCGGCTACAGATGCTGTATGCTCCTGGTCTGGTAGCGGTTGGAGCCAGTTCAGGAACAGCGCGATAAGGTGGCCGGTAGGTCGAAAGATACGCCGGTTCAATAGGGCAATGAGTGCTGAGCGGCGCAAGGCGTCGAGTACCGGCGAGTGGGGCGCTTCCCCTTCAGTGCTCAACTCCAATTTGAACTTATCTGCCCAGGCTACCAGGGGACGCCAGAAGAGCAGATCGAGCAGGACGATCAGGATAATGAGCGTCGCGAGGCCAAGCAGGATGGCTTTGATATTGCCGGCGTTCGTGGCTACCTGGAGATAGGAACCCAGCCCGGGCAGTTGGAATGACTGGTTGCCCAGCGTAAATTGTTCTGAGGCCATCAGGAAGAACCAGCCACCCGCCCAACTCATCATACTGTTCCAGATCAGTCCAATCATCGAAGAAGGCACTTCTAGCTTGAGGAAGCGCTGCCAGGGGCGCATACGCGCAATCGTGGCCACCTCCTGCAATTCGGTAGGGACAGTGCGTGCCGAATGATAGTAGCTGAAGGTCATGTTCCAGGCCTGACTGGTAAAGATCAGTATCACGCTTGCCAGCTCAAGACCGATATTGGAGTGCGGAAATGCGGCGACCAATGCCAGAATGACAGCCGGCATGAATGAGAGAATAGGAATGCTCTGCAAGATATCGAGTATTGGAATCATCACGATACTTGCTCGCCGGTTGGTGGCCGCGATATGTCCATAGACCAGGGTAAAAATGAGCGAGAGGATGTAACCCAGGATCATACGCAGCAGCGAATAGCCAGCATAGAGCGGCAGCACCTGGGGATTCAGATCAATAGAGACGCTGGGGGTCAGCGGAGCCGCCCAACGTTCGGCGGCTGTGATGAGAAAGGCTATCGCAGCAAGTATGCCCAGCGCAACCAGGAGATCGACGCCACCCAAACGGCGGGCAGCCTTTGAACGGCGCTCTTGAGTGTAAGTCGTTTCTTTTTTCGTGCTTGCCCCCGTGAGCTGCTCACGCTCGCGGGGGTTATCGGGAATGAAAACTTGAGCCATCTGATACCTCCATACATCCTTTATGTTCAGGCAGCATGGAGGCACCTTTATTGTCAGCTACCTCGTGCCAGCGGGGGGCATTCCTATACCAGAGAAGAGCATGGCGCGATGTACCTGCAGAGCTTCTCCGTGCTGCATGAAAGGACAGAAAACAATGTTACTGCGATTGAAAATCGTTGTTCAGGATCGGCGCTCACGCCATCTCACCTCCTTCGATCACAATAGACATGAAAAAGCCACCAGTACTTTCTGGTGGCAGGCTCACTTGATGAGGGACAGGTATTACTCTACCGGGATGTGCCTGTTTTCCCTCCACAAGGGCAGAAATGCCACAGAATAGCATGCGACAAAGGACTCGGATGGTTCACAGGCAGGGTTATGATATCGCCTGGTATCCGATTCTTTTGAGCGCTTTTGATGCGGACAACTATGTCCACTACTCATTATGATCTCACTTCCTGCAAAAACAAAACCTGGGAAAACTATACCGCAGCCAGGAGAACTATGTCAAGACAAAGCCATTTTTCGCAAGTCCTCCCGAATCTTGTACACCTTCTCGGCGCCATCCAAAATAGAGGTATTCACGACAAAGTAGCGCATCTCTTCCTTGTTATGCTCCATTGTTCCCAGAGATCCCTTGAAAGGAACGGTGACCTGCGATTGACCGATCAATGTTCCCGTGTTGCCCTCGTAATCCAATCGTCCGGCGGCATTGGTGTAGACCAACACGATCTCGTTTTCGAATGCTCTTGTCACACACAAAGCATTCACAAGCTTGATCTCGGAGTTTTCGTCGTACTTCATACCCTCGCCGGCATCTTCAAGGCACCAGTAGCTTGGGCAGATCACCATCTCCACGCCTTCTCGCACCATTGCCCGGAAAATCTCAGGAAAGATCAAATCCCAACAGATAATCAGCCCAACTTTGCCAAAGCGCGTTTGAAAAACGCAGCTTTCAGTGCCGGGAGTATTATAGGCTCTTTCGGGTATCCATAAGTTCACTTTTCTGTACTTACCCAGGACGTTTCCATTGCGATCAATATAGCAGGTCGTATTATAGATGCCTGCCTCTGTGCCTTCCGGGATTGAGCCGGGGACAATGTCAATCGTGTATTTAGAAGCCAGGTGTTGGAAATGCCTGAAATAATGCCCGTTGTAATCGGCAAACTGTCTTCTACCAATCAGTGGCCCGACAACAAAATCTTCAGGAAAGACGATAAGCTGTGCCTGCGATGAGGCCACTTCAATGAACTGCTCGGCCCTTTTGAGGTTGTCTTGTGGGGCAAATTGATTGATGGCGAATTGTACTACGGCTATCTTTATTTCCATCCGTTACCTCTCCTTCCTGTCGCTGGGCCTTTGGCCGGTTATGGTTCCTTCGTTTGCAAGATGCAGCGCAGAAGGAAGACGAATGGTATTCCTACTACAATGATAATCAGTCCGATAATCAGTGGGATGACGCTATCCTTCCCGAAGAACTCCAGTTGATCGGTCACCTGCACAACGACACCTGCTGTTAAGAGGGTAAAAGCAATGCCCATTGAAGTGCTGAAACGCCTGGTCCGCATGCAAAATCACCTCTTTGCCCAATCGTTCAGGAGTGCTTGTGCCGCGTTGTGACCTGGCGCACCCATCACCCCACCGCCGGGATGCGAACCGGAGCCGCAGAGATAGAGCCCCTCGATAGGCGTGCGATAGCGCGCGCATTCGGGTGTGGGCCTCAGTGAGAAGAGCTGGTCTGGCGTGATCTCGCCCTGGAAGATGTTGCCGTTGGGCAAGCCATAGCGTTGTTCGATGTCGATAGGGCTGAGTACCTGGCGATCAATCACCGCGTCTGCGAAATTGGGCGCGAATTCGGTCATGGTAGCGATGATGCGGTCGGCCATCTCGTTTTTCACGTCATCAGACCACGCGCGACCTTTTAAGTGATAGGGAGCATACTGGCAGAACATTGAGATGGCATGATACCCGGCAGGCGCGACCGTGGGGTCGGTTGCCGACTGCATGTAAGCCTCGATGTATGGTTTGCGCGAGAGTTCGCCGCGTTCGGCATCCTCGAATGCCTCCTGCACCCAATCGGGTGTCGGAGTGATATCGCAGGAACCGGCATGCTGCAGGCCGGGCGTTGTCCCGGGAATGCATTTGAAACTGGGCAGCTCTTTCAGCGCGATGTTCAATTTGATAACGGCGCTCTCGGTTTTAATGTGCGAGATGCGTTTGAGAAATCCCCTATCCAGACCCACATCAGCGCAGAACTGTAAAAAGGTGCGTTTGGGGTCGGCATTTGAGAGGACCGCAGCGGCGCGCAATTCTTCTCCATTCTCTAATTTCACGCCCTCGGCGCGTCCATTATGCACGAGGATGTGCGCGACGGGAGCATTCGTGCGAATGACTGCGCCATGAGCCTCGGCGGACGCGGCCATGGCAAAGCTGATCCTCCCCATGCCCCCTCGCACATATCCCCACATGCCATGCTCGCCGTTAACTTCGCCAAACATATGGTGCCACATCACATACACTGATCCTGGAGTTTTAGGGCCGATAAAAGAACCAATGACGCCCTGACCTGCGAATGCTGCTCGCAGGTAGTCAGACTCGAAATAATCGGCCAGCATGTCGTAGAGGTTGCCGAACATCAAATAGCGGTAGATTTCTTCGTCCTCGCCGCGGAAGCGAGCGGCCAGGTCGGCTATGGATGGAGGCTCTTCGAGCAGGATGGGGGTGAGTATCTCGGAAGCGAGGTCAAAGAAACGCAGGAATTTGGGATAGGCTTCGGCATCATGGGGCGAGAGGCGGCGTATGCCTTCAACCGTTTTCTCCGTGCTGGCACGGAAGAAGAGGTAGTTGCCATCTAGAAACGGCACAAACATTTGCGGATCTTTGACATAGGCATCAAAACCATACCGGTGCAATTCCAGATCGCGAATGATTTCGGGACGTAGCAGGCTCACCACATAGGCACATGGCGACATAGTGAAACCGGGAAAGGGTTCTTCGAGCGTGCATGCGCCACCTACTCGATCGCGTTTTTCCAGCACCAGCACTTTTTTGCCTGCGCGGGCTAAATAGCCGGCTGCAACGAGTCCGTTGTGTCCTGCGCCAATAATGATGACATCGAATTGATCGGTTGATTGTGCCATGTGGTCTTGCTCCCCTGGAATGAAATAGTAGGATAGACAAATCCTGGTTGGGAATAGTATAACACATGGCCGAGACCATCCACCTCTGGAAAGGAAATAATGCAGGAGAAGGTCGCTAAACCGACCTTCTCCCACTTTTGCATACCGCTATTTCTTAATGCATTTGCGGGCGACCTTTGCGGGTTTGGCTGCTAATCTGCTTGCGTGGGAAAGCGGCAGGAGCCGGCATTCCCGGTGGGGGATTAAAACACTATCTTGACTCAACCGTTACCGGCTGCCCCTGCCTCTGCCCCTTGTTCACGTTGATCTTCCTGGGGCGGCTGGACTCGCTCAATGGGATGTTGAGTGTAAGGATACCATCATGGTAGCTCGACTCGATCTTATCTGCGTCAATGGGTTGGGGAAGCGTGATGGTGCGCTCAAAAGTGCCTGAGCCTATTTCCCGCATAAGCCAGTTGTGGGTCTCACCGCGCTGCTGCCCTTGCCCTTGCATTTGGACAGTTTGCTGGCTCTGTTGCCGTGGCTGGTTTTGTTCGTGCTGGTGCTGGTAGTTGAACGTTCCTTTGATATCAATAGTATTCTGGTGTACCGTCACGTCAATATCCTGGGGATTCACTCCGGGCAAGGCAACATTCACCTCGTAGCCATTGTCTGTCTGGCAAACATCCATCGGGGCCATCATGGTCTGTGTGCGGCTCCATCCCCATCCCCAGCTGGGATTGACAAAACTCTGTGCCAGGAGCTGGTCCATGGCATTACGCAGCGACAAGGCTTCACTGTAAGGGTCGTAACGTGTAATTGCTGCCATATTCAGTATCCTCCTTTTATCTTTTATAGTCACTACTGCAATCTGCAAACAACACTGTTCATGCTCGAAAGTAGAGCAGGTGAGCCTTAACTCATTAGAAACTCACCTTCACATCCATCATTATAACATAACCTAACATAATCTGTC
Source organism: Ktedonobacteraceae bacterium (assembly GCA_035294305.1). Classification (GTDB taxonomy): domain Bacteria; phylum Chloroflexota; class Ktedonobacteria; order Ktedonobacterales; family Ktedonobacteraceae; genus DASRBN01. Next base: position 85,823 of record DATGLD010000045.1, read on the forward strand.
AAGTAACATACTTATTTATTAACACATGAATTTAATATATTGTGTCAAAATAGTTCGCTTGCTGCGTTAAAAAGAACCTTTTATTTGCCGCGTCTACTCGCAGTCCCAGTGGGAGTTTCTCCCTGGAATTCCCAGGGTGCTATACTACTAATCAGAGGATAACGTTCTTCTTCTCAAGAAGGTGTGCTGCTATGCGAATACGTCCCTATGGTGACACTGCCAATGATGGTGTTGTGCAGCTTTCGTTCACCCTACCTCTGGCATTGGATGCCCGGGCGAGAGAGGCGGCCCGGCATTATGCCATGCTCATGGGCATCAGCAATCCCCTGGTTGCGCATGCCGAGGCCATCGACAAGGAATTCTCTTTTTTCGTGATCTACGGCGCATGCTCGCATACACTTGATCCCGATCAGATTCAGGTGGACGAGCTTGTTCATGACGAACTGGATTTTCATGAAATCAACGAACTGGTTGGAAAGAGGTTAGGCCGCCGGATAACCGTTGTTGGCGCTGCTATAGAAAGCGATGCGCATACGGTGGGCATTGATGCGATCTTCAATGCCAAGGGATTTGCCGGAAACTATGGGTTGGAACGCTTTCCCGCTTTTCGCGCCGTAAATCTAGGCGCTCAGGTGTCATGCGAAGCTCTTTTAAGGCGTGCTGCAGCTGAAGGAGCAGAAGCTATCCTGGTATCGCAGGTAGTGACGCAAAAGAATGTGCATATCCATAACCTGACGAAATTGATCGAGCTAGCAGAGGCGGAGGGCGTGCGCGAACGCTATCTCTTCATTGTTGGAGGGCCACGTATTTCTCACGCCTTCGCCAAGGAACTGGGTTACGATGCGGGTTTTGGGCCAGGAGCAAATGCGACTATGGTGGCGAGCTATATTGCCCAGGAATTAGTTGCGAGGTCAGAATAGAGGAGGTCATCTCATGGAGAACTTACCTGGCGGCAAGACTGCGGCGTTGTCAGTCGCGCCCGCGAAAAATGAATAGTTGGCGGCGAATCTGGGGCTAGTCACAATTGTTGGCCTCGTTCACCGGTCTGGCCCTCGTGTGGATCCTGCTAGTTGCTCTTCGACTCAGGTCTCATACGGTGAGCAAGTGAAGCCGCCAGAAAACTGTTTTAAACAGCGGGGAATTTAAGGAAAAGTGGTGGGGCGCAGCGATCAACAAGATTCATGCTCCGTGCCGCCTGCTATGCTCGTATACTTAACAGGGTAGCCAGGCCAGGAGAAACTATTTAGCGGAGATATTTCTTCACAGGGCGGGATCAAAAGCTACTTCTGGTATTTTTTTACCGTTTGCTTTAATAGACGGATACACCTATGTTATCATCATTCCAGAAGCCTGGTCTTCTTAAATCACGTGAGGTTCTGCTTTGAACAAAGTTGATTTTATACGACCGGTAGAGTTCATGGTATGTGGGCATTCTTTGCTGGCGCATAAGCCATGGAAGGCAAAACAACTGGCTCGCTGGGTCTCCAGGAGTTATATCCTCGCCCTGTGTTGCGTGTTGCTCCTGCTCTCCAGTTGCTCCAATTTGCTGAGCAGCGCGAGCTCTGAGAGCTCGCGGCAAGTATCTTCCCCTGCTGCCAGGCCTTCACTCACTCCCACGCGTTCGTCAAAGACGGACATCGCTGCTGAAAGTTCGCTCAAGGTCGAACTAGCGAAAGTGCAACAGATTATGGCCGGAATGACCCTGGATCAAAAATTGGGCCAGCTTATCATAGTGGAGTATCTGGGTAATGATTACTCAGCAAGCGGCTTACAATATATGATTGCGCAGCAATATGTTGGTGGTTTTCTCTACCAGGAGAGCAATCATAATTTTGATCCGCCCTACGATCAGATAAGCAATGTCGCAGCATTCTCCCAGCAAGCCATGAAAGATGCCAGGATTCCTTTATTAATCGGCACCGACCAGGAGGGTGGGCTGGTCAATCGACTCTATGTGTTTCATGGATACCTGCCATCGGCGGCGGAGATGGCGGCGACGGGCAATCCAAACTATGCCTACCAGCAGGGAGCGCAGGCCGCAAAGTGGATGTTGCAGTTGGGCATCAATACCGATCTGGCCCCGGTCGTCGATGTGCATACTGTTGATCCGCCTGTACTGGAGACGCGCATGTTTGGCAGCGATCCGCAAACTGTGGTGAAGTATGCAGGCGCGTATCTCGATGGCCTGCAACAAAATGAGGTGGCGGGATGCCTCAAACACTTTCCAGGGCTGGGCGCAATTACCTCTGATCCCCATACCGGCCTCCCAACCGTCAACCGCAGTCTAGCCGACTTAGAAAAAATTGATCTTGCTCCTTACAAATTATTGATCGCCTCGAAGCAACCCGCAATGATCATGTCCACTGATGTACTGATGCCAGCGATTGATCCGCATCTGCCGGCTGAACTCTCGCCCAGGACGATTACAGGCATTCTTAGAAATCAGCTGGGTTACAATGGTGTTGTGATTACCGATGGGCTCTATATGCAGGGTATCAGCGAACAATGGACGTTAAGTCAAGCGGCAGTGCTCTCTATCATTGCCGGTGATGACCTTGTGGAGGGGCCTTATACGCCTGACCAGGTCGCGGCCGTAGTCAGCGCGCTCAAGCAGGCTATCCAGCAAGGCAAGTTGACCATCGACCGTATTAACCAGTCTGTACAGCGCATTTTACTGATGAAGTTACAGTATGGAATTATAAAATAGCTGACAGTCCGGCCGGCTATATTAGTGCTTGGTTGCTTTGCGGCGAGGAGGAGAGCTGGCTCGTGGTGATGGCTCACGGTAGGGTCGATGAGCAGGTGGTAGGGACCGGTCTATTGATTGTCTCTCTTGTACCTTCTAGATTTTTACTAAAATCGATGATAAAAAATCCATCTACAATTGCTGAAAAGACAGCATATCACAAAACAATCACAACTTTTTAATACCCCTGTTTAACAGGAATAGCGTGTTGCGCGTATGAAGTGCCATATTATATGATAGATGGCGGCAATTCGCATATTCTAAGTTCAGCCCTCGTAAAACGATCTCAATGTAGAGATGCTTGTAGTGTGAAAAAAGCTACTCACGCCGCCTTTAGACGCTATTTAACCTATCAAGGGAGATACTAACCACAATCTGGTGGTGCCCGTCTGCTATCGCGAGCCTTATCGAGATTGAGGTAGGCGATTCTTAAATTGCAAATGAAAGGAAAAGGAAGGAGCGGATATGCAAGAACTCATCAGTTTACGCGCTGGCGTGCATATCGAAGAATATACCACGCTCACTTTTGTCCGATCCATGCTCTCACAGGCTGGGCATCTCTGCTTACCTGGTAGCTCGGGCCTGGACTCCCTGGCTGTCTACCTTCAGATTGTCCTTGATCAGTTGCAGCAGGCTCCCTCGTCTCCATATGATCTGCTCATTCTTGGTGGAGTGCATGTGGAGGCACTCACCGAAATCCCTGTTCTTTTAACGCTGGAACGCTTATTTGCTCTCAAACCTCTACCGATTATGCTGATTACGAACGCCAGTAGTGAGCAATTGCGCACATGGCAGACATTCCCTGAGGTGGTTATACTTCCAGAGGGTCATCTCACAATGCAGAACTTCTTCCAGGCACTTGGCCATCTCACCGGGACTTTCTCCGGTATCCCCAATCCCACTTATGGGTATCTGAATCCTGATGTACCGGGGCTCGATGATCAACTGGTTGAAGGAGAACGAAGCCGCATAAAAGTACGCCATGCATGGTTAGAGCAGAGGCAGGAATGGCTGGAGCAGAGGAAAACCTGGCTAGAACAGAGGCAAGCGTGGTTGGAGGCGAGAGAGAAAGAACAAGACGCCCAGCATGAGTGGTTCTTAGAGCAACGAGCCTGGCTGGAACAGCAGAGGAGAGAAGTCGAGGATCAAGAGAAGAGGGTGCATGATCTGCGGATGTGGCTCAATTTATATCAACAAAAGATTGATGAGGAGCAACCACATCGCGAATGCTCAGCATAGCCTATGCCGTTTTTATATAAGGAAGAACAGTTTGAAGAGCTGGCGATGGTAACGCTGGCCAATGGCTCACCTGGTCGCGCGGCTGCTGCTAGGGAGATGAGGTATGTGCGAGAAGCGGCAAGGAGACAAAGAAGGTGGAACCCTGGTGCTCGACTGACTCGAACCAGATACGTCCGCCGTGTCGTTCGACGTACTCGCGGCACAAACAGAGCCCCAGGCCTGCTCCGATAATGCCCTGCGTGTTATCGGCGCGTGTAAAACGTTGGAACAGGAGCGCTTGTTGGTGTGCGGGGATGCCGATGCCCTGATCGCGTATAGAGATGAGGGCCTGGCGCCGTTGTTGATCCAGGCTCATGTCGATCTCAATCACGCCGCCGCCCGGACTGTATTTAACCGCGTTGCTCAACAGGTTAAAGAAGACCTGATCAATGCGCAGGGCGTCGATTGGCACGAAAAGAGCCCCAGTTGCTGTACGCAGGTGTAACGTATGCTGCCACGTGCTGTCCTGTACGCGCTTCACCACTTTCTGGAGAAGGTCAACCAGGTCTGTAGGTCTCACATGCAGTATGAGACGCCCGGCTTGAATATGTGTGATATCCAGCAGGGCTTCTGAGAATTCCATCAACCGGCTGGTGGCCAGCTGTATTTCTGCCAGGGCCTCGTTCTGCCAGTCTGCCAGCGCTGGGCCTTTGCCTCGCTGCGTCTGGATGACCAGCATATCGACAAATCCTTGTAACGCTGCCAGGGGTGTGCGCAATTCATGGGCGGCCAGGCCGATGAATTCCTCTTTCATCTGTTCGACAGCCTTGAGCGCTGTGATATCCTGCATGATGACGAGTACTCCTTCGGTCTCGGCATTGGTCGCCAGCAGGTGCTGGAAATATTCCTGCCGAAGCGGGACTGCATTGAACAGAATGGGAAGGTGTGTGCCATCAGGGTGGCGGATCACTTCCTGGTATTGAAGGATAGGCTGGCGGGTTCGAATGGCACGGATGGTGGCGAGTTGGTCGTAAGCCAGTTCTCGTTCATCGCTATCAAAGACCCGAATATGGTATGCCTGTAAAAAATCGTGCAAGGACTGGCCTGGTGTCCAGGTTGTGCCCCAGATCTCGGCGACCGCGCGATTGGCAAATACCAGTTCTGCCTCTTTCCCCTGCACAAGAAACACGCCGCTGGGCAGGGCATCAATGACTGCCTGTAATAGCGTGAGGTGGGCGTGGGCCGCCTGTTCCAGTCGTCCTCGTTCCGTGGTATCGCGAATACTGCTGATGATAAAGAACCCGGCAATAGTTTGTATGGGACTTAAGCTGATGTCAACCGGAAATTCGCTGCCATCCTTGCGCCGACCGTAGAGCTCCAGGCCCAGGCCCATTGGACGTACCGTAGGGCCCTGCAAATAAGTGTATCTGTGTTGAAGATGCAGTGCGCGGAATCGCTCCGGAAGCAGGTATTCTAAATCCCGGCCAAGCAGTTCCTGGCGTGAGTAGCCAAAGAGTTGTTCAGCCTGGTGATTGACCAGGGCAATTCTCCCCTGCTCATCTACCATCAGCAGGGCATCGGGAACTGTTTCGATCAAAGACCGGAACTCCACACGAGCCAGGAAAGCCTGCATCCGTCTCTTCTTTAATCGCTGTACTTCTGCTGTGCTCACGGAAGTGCGCGAAGGTCGTGACATACTTCCTCCCGTATTCATTGCTCTCTCAAACTTCCGGCAATAGAATACCTGAGGCCTATGCTACCGGACTGCATGGCCTTCGTGGAACCGTTCATGGGTAGCCTGTTCCTGGATTGTTTGCCTGAAGCGCTTCTACAATATACCTCTGTAGAAAGTATACTAAACTTTCTGGGAAAAGTCTATTCAGTAAATGAACTTGGATGAAATAACGTATCAGGATACGTATTTTTTGCGAAGCCTAAGAGAAAATGAACGCGCATTCACCGCGCTTTTAAATGGTTCTGTTGATATTGCTGACTCCCTTGCTGATTCCAGTGGATTGTGGCACAATACATGCACAGGCATGACAAATCATGCCGTTCCAGGCGGCTACTTCCACTGCCCTCGCCACATACTGCAGCCAGATGGGTCTCCCATTCGGAGAAGGAGTCATACATGCGGAAAATCGATGCGTTCGCACACATCCTGCCTCGTTCCTATCTCGAGCGCCTGGAGCGGCATCTCGAGAAAACCATGGCTCCAGGCCAGCTTGACTACTATCGCGAGGGCGTCTTCTCCTTCGATCCAGTGCTGACTGACCTGGAGGCGAGATGGCGGAAGATCGAGCTGTACGGAGATTACGCGCAGGTCCTCGTACTTGCTGTGCCGCCACTCGAAGAGGTCGGGCCGCCGGAGATCGCAGCGGAGTTTGCCCGCATCGCCAATGACGAGATGGCGGAACTGGTCCGGCGATTTGGAGATCGCTTCGTTGGATTCGTGGCCGCGCTGCCGCTCTCGGACGCTGACCTTGCCTTGCGCGAGCTCGACCGCGCCCTGACGCAGCTTGGCGCTCTGGGCGCACAGCTCTACACCAACGTCCTGGGTGTGGCGCTCGACGATCCGCGTTTCGAACCGCTGTTCAGCAGGCTCGAGGATGCCGGCCGTGCTGTGTGGCTGCACCCGACGCGCAGCGCGGCGTGGTCCGACTATCCGGCAGAGAACCGGTCCGACTTTGGCCTTTGGTGGTCCCTCGGCTGGCCTTACGAGACCGCTGCCGCGCTTTCACGCCTCGTCTATTCGGGGCACATGGAGCGTCACCCGCGCCAGCTTGTGATTGCGCACCACGGTGGCGGCATGGTGCCGCACTTCTCCTCCCGGCTCGCGATGGGTCCAGGCTACCGGCAGGTCAAAGACAGCCTGCCGCTGCCGCCGCTCGACTACTTCCGCAGGTTTTACGTCGACACGGCGCTCTTCGGCGCGCCACACGCGGTGCGTTGCGTCCTTGAGTTCTTCGGCCCGCGACACGTGCTTTTCGGCACAGACATGCCTCTTGGGCCCGCGACCGCGGTTGAGGCGACGATAGCGGACATCGACGCGGCCGGTCTTTCCGGAGAGAACATGGCTGCAGTCTACGCTGGGAACGCCGTACGCCTGCTCGGGCTGCAGGCCGGCTAACAGCCACTTGAATGGCAAATGGCAGGTCCTCCAGGTCGTGTACCAGGGCGTGTGCTTCGTTCGAATGGCTGGCCACAACTTCAGGAGTGAGAATGCTGAGCAGTTCAAGGGCGGGCTCGCCGGCCAGAATGGGAAGGCAGTACAGGTCGTTAGGCCGGCTAAGATAGCTTTGCGCAAGAAACCTGTGCGAAACGGAGAGAAATCTGCCAACTCAGATATGGCCAGGTGAAGCTGGCCAGGCGAAATGGCTGCCTTGAAATCATTGGGAAACGCGACAAATATCGCGAGGTATCGCTGAACGTGACTGCGTGCAAGGCGTTGGAGGAATATTTTGCGATCCTGCCGGCTGATACTGTCTGCCCTTTCACATCAAGCAAAGCGAGGAGATTACGATGGAGCCAGCCCTTCAGATGCGCTTGCTGGGCGGATTCAGCCTGATCTACGATAACGAACAGGTGACCAGCCTCAACAGTATGCGCCTGCAATCCTTGCTGGCCTATCTCGTGTTGCATCGCGCTGTGCCGCAGCAACGCCAGCACCTGGCTTTCCTCTTCTGGCCCGATACCACTGAGGCCCAGACTCGCAATAACTTGCGTCAACTGCTCCACCAACTGCGCCAGGCCTTTCCTGCTGTTGAGCACTTCCTCTCTGCCGACACGCACATGGTGCATTGGCCTCCCGTCACGCCTTTCCACCTCGATGTCGCCGAGTTCGAACAGGCGCTCGCGCTTGCGGACGCGGCGGCGCGCCAGCACGATCAGCCCGTCCTCCAGGTCGCGCTTGAGCAGGCCGACAGCTTATATCGCGGTGAATTGCTGCCTGACTGTTATGATGAATGGATCTATCCTGAGCGAGAGCGACTCCGACAGCGCCACCGGCAGGCGCTCGAGCACCTGCCCCACCTTTTTGAGGCGCAGGCCGATACCGCCGCCGCTATCCGCTCTGCTCAGCGCTTACTCGCGTTCGATCCTCTCTCCGAAGACCTTTATCGCCATCTGATGCGCTTGTTTGTGCTCAACAACGACCGAACCAATGCGTTGCGCGTTTACCACACCTGTGTCAGCACCTTGCAGCGTGAGATGGGCGTTGAGCCCGACCCGGCAACCCGCGAACTCTATAAGCGCCTCCTGCAGCAAAAAGCGCCCACTATCCAACCCACCATCCAGCAACCCCTGCCTGCTGCTGCTCCGGCTCTCATCGGGCGAGAGCGTGAGTGGAAGAAGCTACTCGATGCCTGGCAACGCGCTACGCAGGAAGGCCCCCACTTTGTGCTGGTGAGCGGGGAGGCGGGCATCGGCAAATCCCGGCTCGCCGAGGAATTTCTACTGTGGGTAAGCCAGCAGGGTGTCGTCACCGCCAAGACTCGCTCCTATGCTGCCGAGGGCCAACTCTCGCTCGCACCCGTGACCGATTGGCTCAGGAGCGAGGGGCTGCGAGCTCCCCTCAGGCAACTCGACACGGTCTGGCTCGCCGAGGTGGCGCGCATTTTGCCTGAGCTGTTGGCGGAGCAGCCGGCGTTACCGCACTACGAATCAGTGACCGAGGGGCAGCGCCAGCGCTTCTTTGAGGCCCTGGTGCACGCTATCCTCGCCGTACCACAGCCACTTCTCTTATTGCTCGATGACATGCACTGGTGCGACCAGGAAACGCTGGCCTGGTTGCATTTTCTGTTGCGCTTCGATCCCACGGCGCGACTGCTTGTTGTCGGGTGTGCCCGCGAGGAAGAACTGTCACCGCAACATCCGTTGCACACTTTGCTGCTGCACCTGCGCAACACCGTGCCTGTGACAGAGATTCCCCTCGAACCGTTAGATGCAGCAGAAACCGCGAAACTGGCATCGCAGGTGGCAAAGCGTGAGCTGGATATAGACGAGGGGCTGCGCCTCTATCATGAAACCGAAGGATATCCCCTGTTCGTCGTTGAAATGATACAGGCGGATTTAGAACGAACAATAGCTGGCCCGTCCACAGGAGAGCACGATGTATCGCGGCCCGAGCGTAGCGAGACTGATCGCCCCTCCAGTCAACCACCGCTTGATGGTGTGCGAATGCTTCCACCACGTATGTATGCGGTGCTCGCCGGTCGTCTCCGGCAACTCTCGGCCTCGGCTCGTGGCTTTGTTGAACTGGCCGCGATTATTGGCCATGAATTCACACTTGATCTGTTACTCACTGTGGGCCTCGCCGATACCGATGACGCTGTACGTGCGCTGGACGAACTCTGGCACAAACGCATTGTGCGTGAATACGGTGCTAACAGCTACGATTTCACCCACGATAAGCTGCGCGAGGTAGCGTATGCGGAGATCAGTCCGCCCCAGTGCCGCCTGCTACATCGCCGCGTCGCGCAAGCATTGGAGACCATGTACGCTGATGATCTCGATGCGGTCAGCGGTCAGCTTGCCTCGCATTTTGAGCGTGCGGGCCTGATCGAGCAGGCGCTCTCCTCCTACCGGCGTGCAGCTGCTGTGGCGCAGCGGGTTTACGCGAACGAGGATGCCATCCGCCTGCTCTCGCGGAGCCTGGAATTGCTTGAGATGCTACCTGCCGGTGCAAAACGCGATAAACAGGAGCTTGGCCTGCAACTGGCACTGGTGCCACTCTATGTTGTGACGAAGGGCTGGGCAGCGCCGGAGGTGGAGCAGGTGCTCGAGCGCGCCCTGGCATTATGCGACACTGTTGGTGACGATGCCCAGCGCGTGCAGACGCTCTTCGGATTGCAGGCCGCCTATGTTGTCCAGGCCAAGCTCGAACGTGCGCAAATGCTCTCCGATGAGGTGTCTACTCTGTATCGGCGCTCTGGCACCGTGCCGCCGCTGTTTGCCGATTTTGTGTTGAGCGGGGCGCGCCTGCACCTGGGCAGGATCGCTGAGGCCAGCGCGTACTTTGCAGAGATCATCGCGGCGCACGATCCCAATCAAATCCTTCAATTTCAAGAGTTGCTGGCATCGAACTATGCAGCGCATGGGCGGGCGTGGCAAGCCCATGCGCTCTGGTGCCTCGGCTATCCGCAGCAGGCACTAGAGAAGGGGCTTGACGCGGTTAAGCTTGTGCAGGACCAGCCTTTCAACCAGGCGCTGGTGTCAGCGTATCTGGCCATGCTCCAGCAGTTGTGTACCGGCGAGGCAGCTGCCAGAGAGCATGCTGAGCAGGCGCTCGCGCTCGCGGACAGGTACGAGGCCCCCTACTACCGAGTGTGGGCAGCCATCTTAGTCAGCTTTGCCCTGGCCATGGAGCAGCCCGACGAGGAGCACATCGCGCGCCTGCGCGAATCGATCGCAGTATTCAAAGCCTCGGGTGCCCGATTACGCCTGCCATATTACCTCGCGCTACTCGCGCAGGCCTGTGGGAAAGCCGGGCGCGTTGAGGAAGGACTGGCAGCCATCGACGAGGCGTTCTCCGAATCGCGCGTACACAACGAGCGCTGGTGGGACGCGGAGCTCTATCGGCTGCGGGGCGAGTTCCTGCTCATGCGCGGCTCAGACCTTTCTGATAGCGAAGCAGCGTTCTTGCATGCGATCGAAATCGCTCAAGCACAGCAGGCTCGGTCGTTGGAACTGCGGGCAACAATGAGCCTGGCGCGGTTGTGGAACGCCCAGCATCGCTCAAACGACGCGAGAAGCCGGCTCCAGGACATCTATGGCTGGTTCACAGAAGGGTTTGAGACGCCGGACTTGCAGGCGGCCCGGCTACTCCTCGAACAACTGTAGTCTGGTAGGCACATGCGGATAGCACATGAACTAACGCTTTGTAACGCCTCTTGACAGAAATTGACAGGAGTTGCAGAGCCGCGCAAAGGAGTGCCGCAGGGAAGGCACGTGCATAGCTTGCTGGCGCGTGGAGCGATCATCATGGGAGAGTACTTTCCTGACCTGTTTCGTACTCTTGCCCGGGACGGCGCGATTCCGGTGGGCACGGATAGTATACGCTGGAACCAGCTCGGGATCTGGTTGGCGTCCGTTCGGAGTCCCGTGAAGATCTCGTTCCAGAGCCGCCCATTCCTTGAACAACATGTGCGAGAACAACTAGTAGCCAGGGAGAATGTGCACGTCATGGACGCCTGCGAGGTTTCGCAGTTGTGCGTGCACAACGACCGCGTCACCGGTGTCCTGCTGCGACACCGTGCGGGAGAGCAGCGCGAGGAATTGCTGTCCACCGATCTCGTCGTAGATGCCAGTGGGCGTGGTTCGCGCGCACCACAATGGCTCAGCTCGCTGGGGTACGGGCATGTGCAGGAGAGCAGCGTCAAGATCGATATTGGATATGCCACACGCATCTATCGCTGCCCCGACCAACTTCCTACCAACTGGAAGGCGCTGCTCATCTCTGGAAGACCTCCCGGCGACAAACGCGGGGGAGCCATTTTTCCCATCCAGGGCGGTCGCTGGATGGTCACGCTGGCAGGGTCGCTGCGTGACTATCCACCGGACGAAGAGACAGCGTTCCTGGAATTTGCCCGCAGCCTGGCTCAGCCGCATCTCTACGAAGCCATGAAGGATGCAGAACCGATCACACCCATCGCAGTGTATAAGTTTTCAGCGAATCGCTGGCGGCATTATGAGCGCATGAGACGCCTCCCAGAGGGCTTCATCATCCTGGGTGACGCCGCCTGCAGCTTTAATCCGATCTATGGTCAAGGCATGTCAGTCGCGGCTGTCGAAGCGCAAACCCTCGATCGCTGCCTGCGCGAACAGGAGATGTCCGCAAGGAACAACGACATGGCTGGTTTCACACGGCGATTCCAGCAGGCGATTGCCAGAGATATCAAAACTCCGTGGCTGCTCTCAACGAGCGAAGATTTACGCTACCCAGGTATTGAGGAGAAGAGATCGCTCAGTGTACGCCTGCTCAACCGGTATATGCGCCGCGTGATCGAACTGGCCGCATCCGATCCGCAGATGGCGGCAACCTTGTTGCGGGTGAGGAACTTGCTCAAACCCCTAAGAGCGCTGTTCCAGCCACGCATCATCCTGGCTGTGCTTCATCAGGAGTTGGCCGTGTTCAGGCAACAACCTGGCGTGACAGCGAAAGCCCGCGAGGGAAGCGCGCCAGTCGACAGCAGTTACCAGCCGGTCCACAGCAAAGCACAGACAGGAAGATGAGAACGTGAAGGACGGAGAACAAACGATGCCTGCACCAGGAGCCAGCTTAATTTTACCGCCAGTGGGAGTGTCTGCAATAAGGCGGATTTGAGCGGAAGATTCCGTTGAGGAGTTCATTTTACGCTTTGTATGCTATACTAGCTTAGCTATGAATGTAGTAACTCTTTTGTTAAAGTTATGCTTCGAGCAGAAGCAGGGGAGGTTCCCGTGCGCGAGCTACTCATCGATGCTGCAGAGCGTGCGATTCGCTATCAGGAGGGCTTGAGCGGGCGGGCTATCGCCCCTGATCCTGCGGCCGTTGCACGTCTTGCAAAACTTGATATTCCACTGCCTGATCATCCCTCTGAGGCGGATGAAACCCTGGCGCTGCTCGATTCTTATGGAGCAGCAACGATGGCCATGGCCGGGCCGCGTTTCTTTGGCTTCGTGATCGGTGGGGTGCTTCCGGTAACCCTGGCAGCGAATTGGCTGGCAGGAGCCTGGGATCAGAATACCGGTCTGGCAACGATCACTCCGCTCTCCGCGAAGCTGGAGGAGGTGGCGCTGCGGTGGCTGCGAGGTGTGCTCGGCCTGCCGCCCGAAACAGGTGTAGGGTTCGTCACAGGCGCGACGATGGCGAATTTCACTTGCCTGGCCGCGGCACGCCACGCCGTGCTTGTGCAAGCAGGATGGGATGTGGAAGCTGATGGTCTGTTTGGTGCGCCAGAAGTCACCGTAGTCGTTGGCGAGGAAGCTCACCCCACGCTGTTCAAGTCGCTGGGGCTGGCGGGTTTTGGTCGTAACCGTGTGGTGCGCGTCCCGGTGGACAGGCAGGGCCGCATGCGTGCTGATGCATTTCCGACCCTCTCTGGCCCCACCATCGTCTGCCTGCAAGCCGGGAATGTCAATAGCGGGGCTTTCGATCCCGCGCCAGAGATCATCCCTAGAGCGAAAGCCGCCAACGCCTGGGTGCATGTCGATGGTGCGTTTGGGCTCTGGGCGGCGGCAGCCGCTTCTAAAGCACACCTGATGGCGGGCTATGACCAGGCCGATTCCTGGGCGACGGATGCCCATAAATACTTGAATACGCCCTATGATTGTGGTCTGGCCTTTGTTCGCTCTCCGGATGTACTGCAAGCAGCGATGGCGGTCTCAGCGGCCTACCTGCCCTCAAGCTCAACACGAGACCCGTCTAACTTCACGCCAGAGCTCTCGCGCCGGGCGCGCGGCATCGAAGTCTGGGCCGCGTTGCACTCCCTGGGGCGGTCAGGCCTGGCTGATCTCGTGGAGCGCACCTGCCGCTATGCGGCGCGCTTTGCCGATGGCTTGCGTGCAGCAGGGTACACTATTCTAAACGAGGTTGTGCTCAATCAGGTGCTGGTAACGTTTGGGGATGCGGAGAGGACACGGCGCGTTATTGCGGGCATTCAGCAGGATGGCACCTGCTGGTGCGGAGAGACCGTCTGGCAGGGGCAAACGGCCATGCGTATCAGTGTGTCGTCCTGGGCCACGACCGGGGCGGATGTTGAACGTAGCCTGCAAGCCATGATCCGCGTTGCGCGCGAACTGGCGTAGCAGCGAGGGAGGCGATGTCTGCTTGCTCTTTGGTCCCAACAAACCAGTCAAACATCGCTGAGATGCAACGCACGAAAAGCCATGCATCTTGCTATCCAAAGCGTAAGCAGGTAATGAGGCAGTAGGGTAATGGTTCAAACTGCCCCGCTGGCATAAACTGTAAGTTAAACTGTCAAGTAAGGTTTTGACTACATTGGAAACAAAACAAAACCGCCTGGGAAGGCAGTTCTCAGGCGGCTCGTGTGGTGGAGATGGGGGAGAGTCGAACTCCCCGTCCAAACGGACCCATCGAAGAATGTACTACAGGTTTAGCCGGTGTTTTTGCTTTGCGCTTCGGACTCCCACCGGCCGGATTCCTCAGCGCTGGCCCTCTGGTCTTAGATGACGATTAGAAGGCGGTCCTCGTCATCGCGTCCCGCGTGTGTGACGCCCTGATCTGACCCCACGGGAAAAAGTCAGGAGGACGACGCTTTACTGTTTCTTAGGCAGCGAGAGCGTAAGCAGGTGCCGGTTTGGCATCTATTGTTTGTCGGTTGTTTAACGAGAGTGCATACCGACACCTCGACCTGCAATTCTTCAACCTGTTCGTCTGTCGAAACCCGACATCCCCAGGTAAAATGGAATTGCATCAAGCTCTATCCATGTCCTGATGCATCTTTATGATACCATATATCTTATCAGATAGCAAGAGAAAATTGGCAGGTTCCGGGGCGACTTGATGCGTTTCTGAACCAGTCTTTATTTGTTGTGATTCAAGCGTATTTGAGCTTCATTTCGGAGCAATTTTGAATGACCTGCGCGTCGCTATGAACAACAAGACGCACGTAATCAACAGGATCAAAGCATCGCGAGCAGCAATCACGCCATAATATTTCTCGATATGTGGCAGGTCAACGTAGATGATGGGAAAATCAATCAGCGTCAGGAGGCAAACAACTCCCCAGCTGAGCAGCCAGCGCCAGTTAGCCTTGCCTATATAAGCAATCAGAGGTGTTACCCACATCAGGTATTGAGGGCTGAACACCTTGCCCATCACCATCACCACCAGTAGCGTCATCAGGCTGGCGGTAAAAATATCCAGCTTCCCGCGCCATTGCAACCACCATGTGAATAGCAAACCGGCAACTAAAAGACCGGTACTTAGCAATGAAACCTTGCTTGATAGCGAACTGGTAAAGTTAAGCGACTGGTAGATGAAGGTGTATTGTACCGGACGACCCACGAAATTGCCGAGCCATAGCAAAACGCCGGGCAACGACTCTACCTGAATGGGCCGGTTGAGGAAATAGCTGAAAGGAACCAGCGTATTGGCAACATTCAGCACAAGCGAAATGGCCGTCACCAGCACGCAAATCCCTACAAATAGCCCTAAAGCTGACCACCTGCGCCAGGATGCCCATTTATCGGTGTATTGCATCTGTTGCGCTATGAGGAATGGTACGACAAGCACTACCGGGTAAAATTTGAGCATCGTCGCCAGTGCCAGCAGCACGAAAGACCAGTTCCATCTTGCTTTAGCCGCCAGGATCACTGCCCCTAGCGTCAATGCGGCAGGAATCAGATCAAAGCGCGTTTCCGCCAGCGCCCAGCTACCGAGCGCCAGGTAAAAGGCGAACGCGATAGCGGCTCCTGTTGAGCGATTGAGTTTGATGACGAAATAAATCAGGCCTGCTACAAGCGCCATGAAGATTGCGAAGACTACCTGGTACAATGAAAAGGGAGCAAGCAAGGGCAGCGAAAATGCGACCAGGGTAAGGAAAGGATACTCCGGCGGCAAAGCATGGAATGGCTGTATGGTGGATTGCGATTTCACCAGCGTAATCAAAAAATTGGGGAAGTGCCTTGCCTGTAATTTTGTCGCAAGCGTGGCTGATGAACTATTATCGAGAAAGGCGCACTGGCTCTTCGAGTTGGCATCCAATCCCAGCGCATCAATTCCTGCCTTTCCTTGCCAGAAGGCGATGGCATAGCATTGGTAGCGCGTCGCATCGTTATAGTGGTTAGAAAACTGGCTGGTGGCGCCCCAGAATAAAATGGCCCCCATCACCAGTACGATACCGATATCTAGCAAATACTTCCAGGAAAAATCTCCTATAGCCATAGGTCTGGCGGTCTGTTCAGGATGCTGCTTGAGTTTTTCCGCATCCGAACGCGCATGGGCATCATTAATCTTAAACATAGGTCATTCCTGAGATTGTATTCATTTCCTATCAAACAATCAGGTGTTACTCTTCATAAAACGATCCAGGTTGACAATAAAGCGCTCGTGCAGACCTTCGCCGATTTTTCTCTGCTCGTCATAGGCCTCGACCTGAAAAACCAGACGCCGTCCATCGATCTCGATCAATTTCGCGGTCGCGCGCACTTGCTGTCCGAGCGGTGTTGCTGCCAGGTGCCGCACGTTGACTAATGTTCCCACCGTCACATATCCCTCGTCCAGGTGATCGGCAACTGCGCGCCAGGATGCGTTTTCCATCAAGGCAATCATCATCGGAGTCGCAAATACCTCTACTCCGCCCGCTCCTACATATGCCGCCGTATTTTCATGCACGACCGTTGTTGTCATCTCTCCCATCAAGCCTGGTTCAAGTGCCATACTCAAATGATCCTTTCTCTTTTTGCTCACTGCTTCCTGATGGCATACTATACTACAATGTGGCTTGTGTGGGAAGAAAAGGCCGGCGGAGTAGGAGTACTGGTGACTGGGCTGATCAGATATTAGAGAAGTATTAATCGGCCCAAGGGAAGCAATTAGGAGAATTTATGCCTCATTTTGTAGAGAAGGTCGCGCATCGGGGCGGCGCTGCACTCGCGCCGCAAAATACACTGGCTGCATTTCGCAATGCTCTCACACTGCCAATTGATGCTATAGAGCTTGATGTGCAGATGTCTCGCGATGGATACGTTGTCGTATTTCATGATACCCTTGTCGAAAAGCTTACCAATGGTTCTGGCAATATGCTTGACCTCGATTTTGCGTACCTGCGCAGGCTCGACGCGGCGGCGCATTTTCCGGGTGGTTGGCCGGAGCCGCAGCGGATTCCAACGCTGCGAGAAGTCCTCGACCTTGCGAAAGGGCATGTCCGAGTCTATATCGAGATCAAATCCAGCGAGCGGAATGGAGTGCATGGGCGCTATCCTAACATTGCCGAGGCAGTCGTGGGGGACGTACGGGCCGCGGGTATGCTCACTCAGGCGCTAATCATCTCTTTTGACTGGAAGGTACTGTCCGTTGTCAAGGCATTGGAACCGGCTTTGCAAACCGGAGCTATCGTTTCAGATGATGTCTGGAATCCGCGCACGGACCATGCCCTGCAAACCCTTACTGAGAAAGTCTCGTCTCTCGGATTCAACTGGATCAATATGGATTGCCGCCTCTTCACGCATGATATGCCTGGAGCTGCACATCAGCATGGATTGCAACTGGGCGTCTGGACGGTCAATTCCATCGTTGAGATGCGCCGTTTTGCAGCGGCAGGGGTAGATTCGATTACCAGCGATCGTCCCGACTTGTTCGCGCAACTGCCGTTCCTGGTAAATGTTGACGATCAAATCGAATAATATCCTATCCCTACCGCATTACAAATTCTTCAGTAGGGTTGCATTGAGTTTTGTTGACCCGAACTACCTAATTTGTACAAATTCGTGTCCCTTCGGGCATGTTGTGCGTTGTATTAGTGAGAAAGTAAACACCTTCTTCAAGAGGTGTGAAGTATCTGCGTGTGCTGCGTCAAGAGTATGGTATGGTACTACTTTGTGTTGTTCTCGAAGGAAAGTATGCTATAATCGGCGGCAATGGAAGCCTTCGGGCGAATGGAGATATGAACTGCTCCAGTTACCGTATGGAGTATATTGAGAATGTTACAGACCGAAATTTCATCATTACCTGCTCAGAACGAAATACCAACTTCTGTTGAACCAGGAACTCTTCTAAGCTCTTCCTCGCCGCAAGAGGTAGCGATCTCGTTCGTTATACCCCTCATGAACGAGGAAGAGAATATACGACCCTTATATGACAAGCTATCGTCGCGGCTCGATTCCCTCGGTCAGAGCTATGAAGTCATATTTGTCGATGATGGCAGTACTGATAAAACTTTTCTTGAACTGGAAAAATTGCATGCCGAACATCCTGGCGTGGTGCGCGTGATCCGTTTCCGCAAGAACTTTGGCAAAACCCCGGCGCTGGTGGCCGGCTTCAGCCGCTGTCGCGGTGAAATCATTTTCACTATGGACGGCGACCTGCAAGACGATCCTGAAGAGATTCCGAATTTCCTGGCGAAGCTCGACGAGGGATATGATCTCGTATCTGGCTGGAAGTTCCCGCGCCTTGACCCCATCTCGAAAACGTTTCCGTCGCGCGTCTTCAATGGCATGGTCAGCAAAATGACCGGCGTGCACCTGCACGACATCAATAATGGCTTCAAAGCCTACCGGCGTGAGGTGATCGAGGATAGCCATATCAAGCTATATGGCGAGTTCCATCGTTTTGTGCCCGTCATGGCTCATTGGCGCGGGTACAGTGTGACGGAGATCAAGGTAAAGCATCATCCCCGCATCCATGGCGTTTCGAAATTTGGAGCCCGCCGTTTCGCGAGAGGTCTGATAGACCTGCTGAACGTACTCTTTCTCACCACTTTTTTGCGCATGCCCTTGCGGCTCTTTGGCCCATTGGGGTTCTGGACCTTTTTGTTAGGTGTAATAGTAGACCTGTATGTGGTGATACGCAGCTACTTTTTCACATATGAGCCGATTCACAACCAGCCTATGCTCTTCGTGGGCATCCTGTTGATGATCTTTGGCGTCCAGTTTATTCTCACAGGCCTGCAAAGCGAGATGATACGGCACTATGCTTTCCGCTCAGATGAGGAATATAGTATTCGGCAGGAACTGGATTAATGCAGAAGTCTACTCTAGTGAAAATTGGCAAGCGGGTATTGCAAATAGGTTTGCCCATCGTTGTTCTGGCTTCTCTGCTGTATAAATTGCGCGATTGGGGAAATTGGAATGCACTGCTGGCCAGTGCTCACTCGTGGAATTACTGGCTGCTAGCTCTGGCATTTTTCGGTTTTGTGCTGCAAGAGTTATCCTTCGGCCTGATCTGGAAGGCAGTTCTAGCGCGACTCGGTTTCACCTTAGATTTGCGTGCCAGCCTGCGCATCTACCTGGCCTCAGAATTTGTGCGTTACATCCCCGGCAATGTCTGGCATGTTCTCACGCGAATTCTGTGGGTTGGCAAATACGGTGCCTCTCGCACAATTGCTTTTGCCAGCATGGCCATCGAGTTGATTACCAAGCTGGCCGCCGGAGCGATTATCTTCGCCTTGAGCCTGATTTTCTGGGGAGATATCGGGGCTATTGGTTCTCTATTCCACGGTTCGCTCTTCATCGTGGTGGGGGTCGCAATATTTCTGGCGCTGCTTATTCTCATCCACCCTCGCATCCTCAACAGCTTGCTTAATCTCGCCCTGCGCGTGTTGAAGCGCGAACAGGTGGTATTGACTGTGAGCTACAGCGACATTCTGTTGGTTACCCTGGCGTGGTGTGGAAGCTGGCTTATCGCGGGCAGCGCATTTTTCGCGCTTTTATTAGCCCTCTGGCCGCACACAACGCTGGCGATGCTGCCTCTCTGTATCGGCATCTATGCGATAGCCTGGGATTTTGGGTTTGTTACCTTTATCACGCCCAGCGGCCTGGGATTTCGAGAACTGG
The DNA here is from genome assembly GCA_035294305.1 of Ktedonobacteraceae bacterium. Lineage (GTDB taxonomy): Bacteria > Chloroflexota > Ktedonobacteria > Ktedonobacterales > Ktedonobacteraceae > DASRBN01. Next base: position 105,282 of record DATGLD010000045.1, read on the forward strand.
CGATTGCTGCACTGTTTGCCCTTTCTTTGCCATCTGTGCCTGTTCCCTTGGTTGCTATCCTGGCCTTGCTCTCGCGTGCCGTCTCCACTCTGGCCGAACTCCTCTGTGTCAGTGTCGCCTATCTGAGTGGTGGCCGGCCTGCACGTTCGATACAACAAGAACAAGAGGCGGATCGATCCCCGCTTGTGAACGAGGCGAATCAAGAACAGCAAGCATCTATTTCGGATGAGACTCCGGCCGGCATCTCTGCTGAAGGAGGAAATGTGGGTGACTAGCACGACCTGGCGTAAACGTTTCGCGGTGTGGCGGAGCCGGCTCTATCTCTATCCGCCACCTGAACCAATGCCCCGCACCGGCGTGTTTTGGATTGCAATGGGGCTTGTCGCTCTCCTGGCGGTGGCGTTTTCTGCCTTTTTCATCGCATTTCTCACCAGCAGGCATAATGCGTATTTGACTGGTGCTGAGGATATGGGCATCATGGACCAGGCTGTCTGGGGTATTTTACATGGACAGCCACTCCATATGACTATCTGCAATATCGTAAGCGATACCAATTGTTATAGCTCTGCTGGAGTTTCGCGTTTTGCTATTCATTTTGAGCCGATTCTCTTTCCCATTTCGCTATTATACATTTTCTGGCCTGGCCCCAATACCCTGGTAATTTTCCAAACGCTGGTAGTAGCGAGTGGGGCTTTTCCGGCTTTCTGGCTGGCACGTTTGCGTTTGCGTAGTAACCTGGCGGCGGTGCCTTTTGCTCTTGTCTACCTGCTTTACCCGGCGCAGCAACAGGCCACCATCTTTGAGTTTCACGCTGTCGCCTTGACTGCGGCATTATTGCTCTTCGCGCTTTATTTCATGTATACGCGCAAAACTGTGTGGCTCTTTGTCTTTGCGATACTCACTATGGCCTGCAAAGAGGAACTTCCTGCTGTGATAGCCTTGCTGGGCCTGTGGATGATTCTCTTCCAGCAGCGCTGGCGTGCTGGCCTGGGATTGGTTGTGCTTGCATTTGGCTGGCTGGGAATGACCCTGCTCAGCTATCATTTCTTTAGTCCTACGGGTCATCCGCTCCTGGTATCACGCTATAGCTATCTTGGGAGCAGTCCCGTACAGATTGTGCTGCATGTGCTCCGGCATCCCATCAGCATGTTTAAACAGCATGTCTGGGAAATTCGCCACCGCGCTTATCTGGAGCTATTGCTTGCTCCCGCGGGTTATTTACCCTTGCTTGCTCCCTGGGTGCTCGTACTTGCCGTTCCTTCGCTGGCACTGAACCTGTTCAGTTCTGATCCCAATCAGTATGTGGGCGTTTTCCAGTACAGCGCGGAGATCGTGCCTATTCTTATCTTTGCGACCATTGAGGCTATCGTATTTATCATCTGGCTGGTCCAGTGGTATATCAATTATGTACAAGAAATGCGCCCAAAGATTCAGGCGCCTGAAACTGTAGTTGCTAGGATCAATCCTACTCCTTCGTGGCGCCTTTCGCGCTGGTTGCACCCCGTTTTGTTGAGCGTCTTGATCATTTTTGCGCTAGTGAGTGTGGTGAGTCAGGATTTCACCTATGGTTCGTTGCCATTTTCACAGGGTTTTAAATGGCCACAGATCACGGATCACGATAAGCTGGCGCAGCGACTGATCAATATGATTCCTTCATCAGCTTCGGTCTCGGCTCAATCGAACCTTGTGCCGCATATCAGTGAGCGCTCACATATCTACATGTTTCCTTATCAAGACAATGCAGCTGATTATATTTTTCTGGATGTGACCAATAATACCTATCCCCTCTATTCCGACCAATATAATACGGATGTGAATAATATTCTGCTGGGTGGAAACTATGGTGTTGTAGCCGCTCAGGATGGATATCTGCTGCTCAAGCGGGGACTGCCTTCTCCAGGTATTGCTCCTTACTCGCCGGCTCAGTCCGGTCCCAATGTAATACCGAATCTACCGGCTAGCTTCTGTTCTTTTGTTCGAGTGCCGCAGCAGCAGGTGACAAACCCGCTGCGGGTCGATTTCACCGCAACCGGTGGTTCTGACGAGAGCTTGAGTCTGGTAGGCTACAGTTTTTCGCCGCCAGATTCGTTCACTGCCAATGCCAATACCCGTTATATGCAGGTGAATACCTACTGGAGAGTGAATACACCGGTTCTGCCCGACCTGCGGGTACAGGTGCGGCTGGCGAATCAGTCCAACAAAGAGGAGTATTCGAGCACCGATTTTCCGGCCCTCACGTGGTGTCCTACCAGTACCTGGAAGCCGGGAACAATCATAAGCGCGGCCAGCAGGATTCTCTACATTGGTGGTTTACCAACAGGATTGGCGCATGTATCGATTGCCCTCTTGCCTTTAACTGTTCCGTTAGGTACAATAGCAGCGCAACAGGATAGACTGCCGTTACGAATCGTGAGCGCTCCTGACACAGTTGTTCCCGCGCCGGGGACAAATGCCGTACAGGTCGCTACATTCACGATTACCTGAAAAATTCTCCTGGAGAGAGGCCTGAAATGAAAGGGGTGTGGGTATGGGCATTTATCTGAGTCAACTGCCGCCTGCCGAACTTGCACGCTTGAAAGCTGAATTAGCGGAGACCCTGATAGCCAATTTCTGCTATCCCCGCTTTTTTGATTATCGCACAAATTCGCTGCGTATGCGACCGGTAGATCGTACGAAACGCCAGGAAGTCTGGCTTTTCCTTGGTAATATGGATTTTACCACCTGGAATCGCATCGACTTGCTATCTCCCGAATTTCAGCGCCAGGTTGAGCGCCTGTTTATTCATTTTGTGCAGCGCAATCGGAATTTCTTTGGCGAGCAGGGCCGCAAGCGGATGGCTGACGTTAAGATGCTCATCAATACCTCTTCACAGGCAGTTACCGAGGGATTTCGCGGCCACCTGACCCGCCGCCAGGCAACTAATCCTCCTTTCGGCAGTCCGCGTCCTATTTCATCCTGGTCAACAACAAACGTCAGCGGCCAACCTGAACTGAAATGGGAACAGATCGTCTCCGGTACCATGCTATTGCAGCAACAATTACAGGAAGCACGAGGTGAAATCAAACCCTCTCTACCTGGCGAAGCGCACCCGGCTGTAACTACTCCCGGCCGGGCACCTGGTAGTGGAGCAACGGCAAATGGTCATGCCAGTCGCACAAATGGAAGTGTCGAGTCCGGGGCGCGGCCCGCTGCTCCCCAAAAAGCCGCTCATCTTCCCCAGCCGCAGCAACCCCCAGTGCCACAGCTTGCCTCTTTGCAGAGAATCGAAGCCCGGCTTATAGAGGATAACAAGACTGTAACGCCGGCCACTCCTGGTCCGAAAACCACCAATCCCCTGGCTCCGCCATCAGGACCTCTCCATATGGCTCCTGAGGTTCCGGCTCGTCCTGCTGTTGAAAGCGCCGGGGCGCCAGTTGTACCTGGTCTTCAAAGCTCATCAAAAAAGCAAGATAATCACGTCATCGCGATGGCCAATACTCCTCTACCAGGTGCGCCGGCACACAATGTGGCGCGCGCAACTCCACCTATTCCTCAGACCCGGCCTGTTGAGGCGCCGCATTCACCTGCCGTTCCAGAGCAGGAAACGGTGCGTGAAGTCTCGCGGACACTTCAACCGGCTCAATCTTCCATCGTAGAAGTACCCTCAAAGCAACCTGGCAGCGCTACAGTCATTCTGAGCGATGAGGATATCGTCATTTTTGAGCAACTGAGCTACCAGCTTCTTATGTGGTTGCGTGTTGAGGCAGTACACGCGGGTTTAGAAATCTCCGGTCAAGGTGCGGGCCAGCTCCTTGAGATACTCAAGCAGCAGGGCGAGTTGGATGAGACACACTTGCAAGTCATCTCCACTCTATTGAATATCTGCAATCAGGTCATTGCCAATGGGCATGCCAACGTGCTCGACTACAAGCAGGCGATGATGTTTTATCTGATGCACACCCGCCGTTACCACTGATATATCGTTGTCTCTTAAAAATCCATTAAGAATAGTTGTAAAGGCCTAAATTGCCTTACTAACTACTTCCAAACTCGTCTATAGGTATGGTATAAACATATCTGTGAATTGGGCAGATATCCTTGCAGTGGTCACTTTTGGTTCCTATCTTATTTAACCGGCTTAGTATGTTTTGACCCCTTGGTGGGTGAGTAATGCTCAGAATAACAAAGCGTATCACAATGTAGGGGGTATATTGTGCGATGGCAAAAAGCAGAGATTTAGCTGCTGAGAGCATAAATGATGTGATTGAAATGGTCAGGACAAGGCGGCAAAGCGGCTTGTTGAGTGTAGAGCATACGCAGGGAGGACGGATTGAGGAGGGGGAGATATATTTCCAAAATGGGCGTCCTATCTATGCACAGGTTGGGCCATTAACCGGTCAGGATGCGATAAACTGGCTCCTGACCTGGCATAATGTGCGTTTCGCCTTCACAAATGACATGTCAGAACCATCAGCCAATGCTGCCCCTATCACCGGGCCAATCACAGCCCCCGTGCGCCTACCTCGTCAAGACATCAAAGGTGTTTCTAAAGAAGAGCGCCTGGCGAATCAGGGTTCTTCTGGCGCAGTTATGCACGTGCCGCCCACTCCTTTCCTTCCGCCTGCGGGAGCCGAACGTATCGTTCCACAAAAGAGTCGCCTGGTGGAAGATGTCTCCTCTCTGCTGCTGACCCGTCGCCAGCGCTATATCTACTTCCTGGTTGATGGGCGTCGTTCCATCGCAGACCTCTCTCGCACCACCGGCAAGAGTATTCAGGAAGTGGAGCTGATTCTGCGCGAATTGCAAGAACAGGGCCTGATCGCTGTTTAGTGTCACGCTATCAGGGCTCAAGCGGCCGTCGTAATCGCCGGCAGCAATTCGCGTAGTTGCTCCATCCAGTTAGTACCCAGTAAGCGACGCGGGATGCGAATAACACCTTGCTGAACACGTGCCTCGTTGCGGAAGCGCCTGTATAGTACGATGCGGTTGGGCACAATCGTGCGTCTTACCGTCAGCACGAATTCATTATCGCGCGCGGAGATGGCCTCGAAACCTAGTCGCGCTGCCTCTACCTTGAGACGTACCATCGCCAGCAGATTTCGCGCTTGCAGTGGTGGTGGGCCGAACCGGTCTGCCATCTCCGCTTCCATTGCCTCGACCTGTTCGGGTGTGCTAAGGTTGGCCAGCCGCTGGTAGAATTTCACTTTGAGCGTACGATCTCCAATATACTCGTCGGGCAGGTAAGAATCAAGCGGCAGGTCGATAGACACAGCGGGTGCGGCTGTTTCTGCACGCTTGCCTTGCATTTCCTCTACTGCCTCTGCGAGAAGCTTGCAATAGAGGTCGAAGCCCACTGAATTCATAAAGCCGGATTGTTCCGCTCCCAGCAAATTGCCGGCGCCGCGAATCTCTAAATCTTTCATGGCGATGCGGAAGCCGGCCCCTAATTCAGTCGCCTCGAAGATAGCGCGCAAACGCTTCTCTTGGGTGGGCGTCAGCTTCGTATCCTTGTTGTAAAGGAAGTAGGCATAAGCCTGGTGTGTGCCTCGCCCGACTCGACCGCGTAGCTGGTACAGTTGCGCCAGGCCGAATAAGGCGGCGTTATTTACGATGATGGTGTTGGCATTTGTAATATCCAACCCATTCTCAATAATGGTTGTCGAGACCAGCACATCATACTCGCCGCTGGAAAAATCGAGCATTACCCGTTCCAGTTGATCTTCGGGCATCTGGCCATGTCCGATAACGATACGTGCTTCTGGCACCAGTTTCTGCAGTTTTTGCGCGATCACCTGGATGCCATGCACGCGATTATGCACGAAAAACACCTGCCCGCCGCGATCAATTTCGCGCAGGATGGCCTCGCGAATCAGTTTCTCATCGTATTCGCGGATGGTTGTGCGAATCGGCAGGCGCTCCTGTGGAGGCGTCTCGATCACACTCATATCGCGTACATTAACCAGCGACATATGCAGTGTGCGCGGGATAGGTGTGGCCGTCATCGTCAGCACATCGATCTCAGTGCGCAGTTCCTTGAGCCGTTCCTTATGCACGACACCGAAGCGCTGTTCCTCGTCCACGATTAGCAGACCCAGATTGAGGAAGACGACATCTTTCTGCAACAGGCGATGCGTCCCGATCACAATATCCACTCTGCCCAGTGCCAGGTCTTCCAGTACCTGCTTCTGCTCTTTCTCTGAACGGAAGCGGCTTAATAGTTCAACCCGCACGGGATAGGGCTTCAGACGTTCTTTGAACGTGTTGAAGTGCTGGAGCGCGAGGACGGTTGTAGGAACCAGGATAGCAACCTGGCGCTGATCCAGCACAGCCTTGAACGCGGCTCGTAGCGCCACCTCAGTCTTACCGTAACCTACATCTCCACACACCAGTCGGTCCATTGGCCGCGGGCGCTCCATATCCGCCTTGACCTCTTCAATGGCGCGAGCCTGGTCGGGCGTCTCTTCATAAGGGAATGCGTCTTCCAGTTCTTGCAGCCAGGGCTGTTCGGAATCTGGCGGGAACGCATGCCCCTGGCTTGCCTCGCGCGCGCTATACAGGCGCAGCAGGTCACGCGCGATATCCTGCACATTCTCTTTGACCTTCGATTTGGCGCGTGTCCATTCTGATGTGCCTAATCTGCTGAGTGCAGGAATCGAATCGCCCATGCCGATGTAGCGCGTCACCCGGTCAAGCTGGTCGGTTGGAATATAGAGCCTATCGGTACCGGCGTAGTGGATCAGCAGGTATTCGCGCTCGACGCCCGTGCTGTTCAACTTGACAAGACCCTCGAAGCGCCCGATACCGTATTCCTGGTGAACGACGTAATCCCCCGGATTGACATCGGCCAGGAACGAGGCCGGGGTGACCACTTTGCGTCTCTGTGCTCCCCGCCGTCGCGACCAACCAAAAATCTCAGTGTCGGTATAGACCTGGAACGCCAGCCCACGCGATTGCCACCCCTCTGGCAGTTGTCCCTGAATGAGAGTAAGGCTGCTGCTCTCCGGCAATTCATTGATGTGTGTCCCTGGACTGACATGAATGGTCGCGTTGTTCAGGATGGATTCGTCGCTGAGAACTTCGGCCAATCTGCGCGCCTGGGCAGTGACGATGACGACTCGCTCGCGATGATCCAGCGCCTTGCGGCAATCAAGCGCGAACGCGCGCAGCCGCCCACCGTATGAATTGCTCGTAGTGAAGGCTGGCACGAGGTGCTCGGTTCCACTTTGTAATCCTGACTCGAAATCGCTTTCGGCTGCCGAAAGGATATCGGCGAAACGCAGCTGGCGGCGCTGGTGTAACTTGGGTTCCAGCTGATCCCAACCAATATGCATGGCCCGCAATTGCGTGGGGTTCTCGCGTTCGCGTTCAAAACGCTCTTTCATTTCCTGCGCCTGGGCGTCCAGCTCAAGGATGCGATTCTGGATGCCTTCAGGATTATCAAGAACCAGCAGCCCTTTTGAAGGCAGGTAATCCAGAACGCTGGCCTGCGCGTGCAGGTAAGGTATGTAAAAGGTAATATCGTCGAACGAGTGCCGATCTCGTAATGCTTCAAGATCGCGATTCCAGCGCTCTTCGGCGTCGTGATGCAGCATCGAGCTGTTCAATTGCGCCAGTTCTTTGGCGGCTTCAGGTCCGCGCAGCGGCAACGCTTCGCGCGCGGGGCTGACCACGCAGAAATCGATGGGATTCAGCGAACGTTGTGTCTCCGGATCGAAGGTGCGTAGCGATTCGATTTCATCACCGAAGAACTCGATACGCACAGGACGAGGCAAGGTGGGTGGGAAGAGATCAACAATACCACCGCGATGACTGAACTGCCCAGGTTCTTCAACTTCGGTTACCGGCTCATAGCCCAGGTTATAGAGGTGTTCGAGCATTAGCGTGAGATCGACTTCCTGCCCGGGCTTCAGGTCATAGAGCGAGGCGAGCAGTTCTTGCGGAGGGATGACGGGCTGGGTAAGCGCGCGCGCTGAACAGACAATAATGGCGTTACGTTCACGCTCGGCCAGGCAAATCAGAGCATTCATGCGCTGCTGGGTCGTTTCGGCATCGCTAATCAAGCGCTCATAGGGCAGCGCGTCGCGGTCGGGCAAGAAAAACACATCCTTTGGATCTTCAACCAGTACCTTCAGTGTGTCAGCTATTTCGTTCGCCTGTTCCTCATTCGAGACAACCACCAGCAATGGCTGTTTCAGGCTCGAAGCCAGGGCCGCAAGCACATAAGGACGAGCCGACTCGGTAATCCCTGTCAGGGCAGGAACTCCTTCAGCATCACGCAGTCGTTGTATCAAGCGGCGAAACTCTGGCCGCTGTGTTAACAGTGCGAGTAAACCCTTAAGTGTCACTCAATCCTCCGAAATGGGCATAACGAAGCGCCGCCTCTGGAACTGTACCCTCTACTATCCAGGGTGGCACGCTTTAGATATACCCCTGCCCACAAACCATTGTCGTGATCTCTCGCGTCCTCATTCTGGCCTGTGCGTTTGTTATTCTACCGCATCCACACACTTACTTCAACACTTCGCACATATTTTCTTATTCCACCGAGAGGAAGGCAATAGCGGCAATACCCAGCGCCAGCCCGATTATTTGATACGGACTTACCTTCTCATGATACACGAACAACCCGATCACGACTGCCCCAATACCCGAAAGTACCGAGAACAGCACCGCACCACGGCTTAACTCGGCATCAGTGCGCAAACTGATGAGCCAGGCAGTGTTGGCGGCAATAAAGCCCAGGATGGAGAGAACCGCGAAGACAAATTTGCCACTTACCGCGAACTGTTTGGCCAGGATATCGGCCACCAGTTCGAACGCGACGAGTAGCAGCAAAAAATACAGCCATCTGGGAGGCAACATATGTTTGATGATCCTTTTCCTGACATTTTTTTCATGAGAGCAAAGTAATAGGCGAATTTACTTACGAGGGAGTTTTGCTCGCGCAAGTTTGAAGGTTACTTCATCCTGTTGGCGAGACCAGGTGTAAGTAAGATTGAGGGAAGCAGCAATTGGCGCGTAGATATCCCAGATCGCATCTGCTTCGTCCCTGCTCAGACCCAAAAATTTTAAGCGATCAGAAGGGGGTAGATGGGCAAATGTAGCATACGCCAGCTCATCATCTCCTTCCATTGCCACCAGGGTTGCTCCGAGTGAGACGATATGCAGGCCAAGCGTTTCTATAACTACTCTGGGTCCATGTCCTTTGAGATGTTGCCATTCAGGTAAAAGCGTTTTGCCGACAAAAGCAAAGAATTGCTGAGGAGAACGAGCCTGCTGTTTGAAGAACACGACGGCGGCCAACAGATAAGCAAGTGCGTTCTCCTGCGCTTGATGGCGAATCTGCTCATAAGTATATTTAGGTCCTGCCACGTTTTTCCTTTTTTCTAATGGTAAGTGAAAACAAACGCAATGTATGTATCACTTCCAATTGTAAGCGCAAAATGTCTCTAGTTCAAAGACATGCATTTACCGGGGATAATCGCATGCTAATTTTGCTATCGGGAAGAAGACTTGATTGTCTCTGCCAGAGACACTGAAAGGCGCTCCAGCGAGAGTTTGCACAAGCAACTGTGAAGGCGCAGGGTGGGATGCTGTCTGTAGAGATTTTGCAAGGTATCGAGGCCCACATACTCGCATAGTGTTTGAGCAATCTTCCATTGTCTGATGGCTAAAAGGCTCTTGAACAAGGCTGTTCGGCGGAATACTGAGATTATTGATTTCTCCATTTGACATTTTGCCCTTTCATACGTTAATATTTCAATAGATGTTGAAATGCTGGCATAAAAGGAGAATCGTAGTGCCTGGTATGCAAGAGGCGTACAAAGCTATTGCCGATCCGACGCGGCGGCGCATCTTAAAATACCTGCGAGGAGGGGAACGTACAGCGGGTGAACTGGCAGAGTACGCGGGCGTTGGACGTACCGCGCTCTCGCATCATCTTATGGTCTTGAAACTTGCCGATCTTGTGCGTGTTGAACGCCGCGGTCAGTTTCAGGTCTACTCGCTCAATACGACAGTTTTTCAGGACTTGCTTACTGAGATTTTAAGCTGGCTTGGAGGAATGGAGGATTCCTCTGAGCAGGAAGATACGGTGCAGGGCAATCCTGCTCAAGAAAACTTGCCCGAAGAAACGTTCAATGAATGACTGGAGGGATAAGATGAATCCATCGGAGAGTAACAGCGATAAAATTACACCGCGATCAACTTTTTTTACGCCCGTGACTCTTTTTGCCCTGGCCGTTATAGTAGTGCAGATTCTTATCTCGCTCATCACCTATCCTTTGTTGCCTGCTAGAGTGCCCATGCATTGGAATGCAGCCGGACAAGTTGATAGCTATGGACCCAAATGGCTAAATGCTGTACTGTTTCCACTTATCAGTATAGGGGTGTATGCGCTCATACGGCTTCTACTGGCGGCAGGCCCCAGATTAGGCACCCAAAATGCGCAACGAGCCAACCTGGAGGTGGTAAATCTCATCATCAATGCCGTGCTGCTATTGATGCTGGTGCTGCAGCTAATCGTGACGGCAATCTCTCTTGGGGTGGAGTTAGATATCAATTTTGTGATAATCCTGGCGGTTTCCATTCTGTTCATATTCATCGGCAACTACATGGGCAAATTGCGCCGCAACTTCTGGGCAGGCATACGTACGCCCTGGACTCTTGCAAGCGAGGTTGTGTGGGAACGAACGCATCGCCTCGGCGGCTGGTTATTCGTTGTTGGAGGCTTGCTTGGGATCATCGTAAGTTTTATCCCATGGTTGCGTGTCTGGGGATTCATGGTCGTTTTGTTGGTAATAATAGTCATTCCCATCGTATATTCCTACCTTGCTTATCAGCACTATACCGTCGAGGGACACGAGCCGCTTTCTCCGCCATTCGACAATAGTGATCATGGATAGAGAAATGTAAAAAATACCAGAAAAGAGTAAAAAAGGTGCTGTCGAGTATACATGTGAATAGCGGCTGGGTCATAGCAACGCTCATCGCCAGCCTCTTCGCTATCATCTATCCATTCGCGCTGGCTCTCATAGCTCATCGCCGCCTGAAAGTTAGTTGGAAGTACTTTGCCTTTGGACTGCTGATTTTCCTGATCTTCCAGGTCCTTACGCGCGTGCCGGCAGTAACCATTCTCGGGCGAGTACTTGCACCCAAACTCAACTCTTCAACTGCTTTCCTCTATACATGGCTGGCAATTCTTGCGTTGTCAGCAGGATTGTTTGAAGAAATTGGGCGCTACCTTGGGTATCGCTGGTTCATGGGGAAAGAGGAGAAGACCTGGAGCAAGGCCGTGATGTATGGTCTTGGACATGGCGGATTGGAATCGATGCTGTTAGTAGGCGGACTTAGCTGGCTGACACTGGTGAATGTCGTCGTTTTATCAAGTATCAATCTCAACTCCTTGCCGGCTGCCACACACGCGCAGGTCGTCCAACAGATCAATGCCATCAACGCTGAACCGGTCTGGCTACCATTATTGAGCGCCTGGGAACGTTTATGGGCCATTCCTGTACAGGTAGCGCTTTCTGTCATCGTGCTGCAAGTCTTCCGGCGGGAAAGCATCCTCTGGCTGGTGCTGGCAATTCTGGCACATGCCGTCTTCGACTTTATAACTGTTGCATTGGTGCAGGTACTCGGCTCAAGCAAAATCAGTACTAATCTCATCGTAGAATTGATCATCGCTCTCGTTGGCCTGGGGGCTATATGGGTTTTGTGGGCGCTGCGGGATCGAACGGTTGTGTCAGAGGTAGAGCAGGAACCACAACTTCCAGGGGTTGCGCAATGAGATAAACTCAAGCAGGGAGGGAAAGCTCATCATATGAACAAATCGTGATGGACTTTCTTTTTCATAATCCTACACTCACTTTACCCCGATCCTGACTCGGTAGCTAAAATACCATGGGATGGGTTCGGACCCGATAAATTGGAATGCTGCCTGTCTGAGGCGATCAAAACCGACCTCTTGTTCGGTAATGGTTTTCAACTTGAACTGGTGGCCGTATGCATTTGTCAGAACCATCTCAATGAAGCGCGCGGCACCTCCTTGCTCGACATGATGCAGAAACAATTCGCGTGTGTAGCGGAAATGACCGCTCTGACGCATGCGGTCGAGATGCTGTTCCTTCGACCATCTCTGCAAGATGTAAGCAAGTCCGCGCTCCTGGACGAGCTCCTCGAAGCGTTCATCGATCTCCTGGTAGACCAGCTCAAGCTGCCAATTGAGTGTTGGGGGCCAATCATAGTCATAAGCAGCAAAGAGTCCGCCTGGTCGCAGGATACGTGCAATCTCGGCCAGAGTCGAAGTCGGCTCCATCCAGTGAAATGATTGCGCACAGGTGATGATATCGGCACACCCACCGGGGAGACCAGTTCGGTCGGCAGCTGCCTCTCGATATTCGATATATGCCGCGTGTGGATACTGCTCGATCTTGCGTACAGCCTGGGTACGCATATCGGCGTTGGGTTCGATCCCAATCACGCGCTCAGCCCGCTCACCCCAAATTGCGGTTGAAAGCCCGGTTCCACTGCCCAGATCCACTACCAGCGAGGGATGAGGCATGCCTATCAACTGTGTTAGCAGATCGAGCAAAGCCCGGGGTGGCGTGGGACGAGCCCGGTCGTATCTGGTGGCTTCGCCAGTCCAAATTTCACTTGCTTCTGTCATGCTGTTTCTGCCTCACCCTGTTCCTTCTTTCGCCGTTCCTCTTCCTCGCGGCGCAGGCGTTCGCGTTCCTGGCGTTCTTGCAGGCGGCGTTCGCGTTCGGCTTCCTTGCGCGCGGCCTCTTCAGGATCGGTATTGGCGAAGTTCATAGCTCTTTCCAGGCCCTGGGTGATTACCATCTCTATCGCTTCGACGGCTCGATCTTCGCCAGTTTCGAGCAGGATGCGCTCGTCGCCGGATGGGACGCTTAACACGTGATCTCGTCCACGGGCGCGGCTATTTTTGGGGTGATCAATGCCAACGCGCAGGCGTGGGAATTCGTCGGTATGCAGGTGAGCAATGATATCTCGTAGCCCATTATGCCCGGCAGCGCCGCCCCTGGCACGCAGACGTATTTTACCAACTGGAAGATCAAGTTCGTCGTTTACGATCAGGATGTCCTGCGGTGATAGCTTATACCAGCGTACAAGTTCGCCAACAGACTGGCCGCTCAGGTTCATAAAGGTGAGGGGTTTAGCCAGCACAACTTTCTCGGAGCCTATTATGCCGCTGGCAAGCGCGGCACGACTGCGCCTTTCATCCCACTTCCAACCATGTTTTGCCGCCAATTTATCTACTACGCGGAAACCAACATTATGCCGCGTGCGTTCGTATTCAACGCCTGGATTGCCCAGGCCAACTACCAATTTCATAAAGACCGGTTAGCGACCATAGGCCAGGCGTACCGCCAGGTAGTGCGGCAGGCCGGCCCTGATGATCTTCTCCTGTGTTTTCTCGATTGCATAGGGGACACGATAAAATTCAAAACCGCGTTCAGTGTCATAGATCATAAACGCGGCCCGCGGGTCATTGTCGCGAGGCTGGCCCACTCCTCCCGGATTAATAATGGCCCGGTAGCCATGCGGGGCTTCCCAGTGACCCTCCGGTGGTGTAAGCATCTCATTAGTCACCTGAATCATACTCTGGCTCAAGCCCAGCAGCGCCAATAGTTCCTCGATCTCGCTATTCAAACGATCTTCCGTATTGTTAATGGCAGATTCGGGTGTCATCTCCTTGTCTTCTTCCCCTTCAGGATCATCCACTTTCTTATAGCCAGGATTGCTGTCATCCTGCGATATGCCTGGGGATTCTGGACCGGGGGGAATGTTTGCTCCTTCGGCATCTGCCGCTGTCACTGCGGTCAGCTCCGCTTCTGTGGGAGTTTCATCTTCGCCGGAAATATCGTGCTCGTTTGGAGGATGGTGTATGGAGGTAGCGTGTTGTGATAGAGGTAGTTCAGCTTCGAGGGGCATCGTTTCTTTGTTGTTTGTAGGCGTTTCAGCCGCGGTTTTGTCTGCATCATCTAGAATGTGATCTTCATTCTCCAGGGTATTCATTTCACGTGTGCTGCCCGTCGCGGCTTTCTGGACAGTTTCGTTTATGGCGATATCTCTGGCGGCATCTGCCATATCCGGAGAACTCAAATGACTTTCTATGATTGCGTTCGCTTCTGCCTCGGAGACTGTCAAACCGCTTTCGGGATCCCTGTAGGCGCTGGCTGCTTCTTGCACCAATTGAGCGGCAAGCATGGATTGTTGGGCGGAGGGATGGACTGTTACCGTTTCTCCGGCCTCCTCGTCATTTTCCGCAGTATGCTTTTCTATGCCGTTGGGCTGGATGGGGAGAAGTACGTCCTGTTCTGTATCTGTCAGGGGAAGAGTGGGTGTGTTGGCGATGGTATCCGGTTGTTGAAAAATTATCGGGACATGCGTGTGTCCTACAAAACAGTAACGCGTACTAAAGTATTGAAAGCTGCGCTCAGCCAGTACTTCAGAGGTCAGATATTCCCAGAGTGGACCGAAAGGGCTGCCGTGTACCAGCGTGACCTCGCCTTTGATCAGGCGTTCGGGCAGATTCGCCAGAAATTCGCGGTGTTCAGGAGTGAGCTGTTCTGCGGTCCACTCTGCCGAAATGCGTGCATGCGCGCTGAAATCTTCCAGGTCGATTTTGCCCACGGCGGCCCAATCGTGATTCCCGGCAATGATGACATCGGTGCGTTCGCGGAGTTTGAGGATACATTCATTCGGATTTGGCCCGTAGCCTACCAGATCACCGAGGAACCAGATCTCATCAATGGGTTCTGTTTTGGCGATCTCGTCAATCTTCGCCAGCACTGCCTCCAGTGCCTCCAGGTTAGCGTGTATATCAGTGAAGACGGCATAACGCATATTTCAGTCCACTCAATTCATAGAAAGATATTCGGATTAGTGTGGCTATTCTATCATGTTTATGCTAAGGTTGCTAGTAGGATTAGACGAGAATCAGGAGGACTTACAAGCCGGGCGAACAGGAACTCTCCGGGGGATTGCTTTCAGATGATTTTTCCTTTCCCACATAGTATACTAAATGGCATCACAGATTACAACATGAAGGAGTTAAGAAGACCATGGCCGCATCACGCGAGGAATTTCCTATTGAGCAGCGCCTGCGTAAAGATATTCAAGATGCCCAGCGCGCGCGAGATCAACTTCGCCTGGATACCCTGCGGATGGCGCTTGGCGCCATCCACAATCTGGAGGTTGCCAGAACTGACCGTAAGAATGCTGAATATGGACAGCCGTTGACCGAGGCAGACGCATATAAAGTGTTAGAGCAGGAAGTAAAAAAGCGCACTCAGGCTATTGAATTGTATAAGAAGGGAGGCCGCAACGACCTTGCTGAAAAAGAACAGAAGGAAATGGGTATCCTGCAAACCTATATCCAGGAGACGCAGATGAGTGATGACGAACTACGCTCTGCGATAGCGAGGCTAATTGCTGAGAACGGTAAAGAATTTCGCCGCATTATGCCCCTTGCTATCAAAGAGACTAAGGGGCGTGCCGATGGGGCGCGCGTACAGCGTATTGTGAGGGAGATGACCGAGTAGCTGCGAGCATCAAAATCCGCTCAAAGAAAATTATGGGCGGATTTTGGTGCTCGCGGGTCCATTTCTTTCAGGATATCAATGGCACTATGAGAAGCGCTCTACGCGGGTTTCTTTTTTATTTCCAGGTTCCAACTTCCTATCAATGCAGCGATAAGAATGGCCGCGGGAACCACAAGTTCTGCTCCCAGGTTGGCTTTGAACAAAGAATCCTGAGTCGCTAAGGGGATCGATAAAGGGAGCGCCGGCAATAACTGTGTGTTGTAGAGGGCAGCGACATAGATTGCAATGGGGACAAGGAAGACCAGCGCGGCAAACATCTCTCGTTTGAAGCATGAGCGTACCAGGAAGAGAGCGGTTGCAAAAAGCGCAGGTATACCTACGATCGGCCCTAACGTTTCAAGAGCGTCTACCATATAAAAGTGTAAGGGTCGCCATATGTCATGATACGTGGACAACGTGGGAGACTGTGAAATTGCCTGCTTCACAAAGCGCGTGTGCATGAAGTAGATGGGGTCTTTGAAGATGATCCAGCACCATGCAACCCATAATGCGATCCCTAACCCCCCCAATATGCTAAAAACTAGCAGGTTGCTGGTAATACGCTCCCATTTATGTCGTTTGATCAGCCCAGCCAGCAGGATGATTACGAAGAGTATTGCCAGAAAAATCCATGCGTCATAGCGACAGAGCGTTGCCAGGCAAGCGCTTCCTGCTGTTTTCAACAGGTTTCCGAGGGTATCGTTCTGAATCCATGCCAGCATATAGTAACAGGTCAGTGTCAAAGTTGCTATACAAACGAGGTCGTTGGCCGGGGTACTCTGAAGGTAGAGTATGGTCGGATTGAGCATGAAAATCAATGCTCCCAGGTAGCTTACGATGCTGTTGCGAATCAGGGCGCGAACTGAGAGAAACAGGTAGATAGCC
The DNA here is from genome assembly GCA_035294305.1 of Ktedonobacteraceae bacterium. Lineage (GTDB taxonomy): Bacteria > Chloroflexota > Ktedonobacteria > Ktedonobacterales > Ktedonobacteraceae > DASRBN01. Next base: position 121,754 of record DATGLD010000045.1, read on the forward strand.
GTCAGGGTATAACAGGCCATTGAGGGGATACTTCCCGCCAGCCCGGTGTGCCACAGGTAATCATTCCAGGCGAAAGGTGTCATCAACAGAGTTGGTAATGGGAGGTTGGTGCCATCTAATCGTGTGAAATCCAGGAGCGGAGATTCAAACACGAGGCTATGCGCGGCATTCAATTGTGAGATGACAGCGCCGAACAGCAGGAGTTGGTGCTGTTTGAAGAAGTAGACACAAGCAGCTATACTCAGTACCATGGCCGTCACCGCTGTAGTGATGAGCCACCCGTCTTTTTTAGCTCGTTTGCTTTGCTCCAGATATGCGCGTTCTGATGGTAAGAGCGCCGGTTTGCGGGGGGCAATCATCATCTCAACTCTATCCTGCACCGAGGCGACAGGAACATTTTCAAGTCTGGCGTATTTTTGCACCGGCGCGGCAAAGCCGGTGCCATGTGTCAGAGGTGTCTTTGTGGTCGCGGGAAGAGGTGTAAGCGACTCAGCCAGTTTTGCCAGTTCTTCCCACTCCTGATCTATTTCGCTCTCCGCGTCACCTGTTTTAAGATGCAACCCATGGGTCGTTTTCTGCCAATAATGTGGTCGCGTGAATAGTTCGTACAAGGCCATGTAGGCTGCCACACTGGTCAAAACCCAGTAAGCGGGAACCAGTAACACCCACTTCACCAGTCGAAATTGCTCGCGGTGCATGCAACCCAGCAGGTAGATATAGCCGTAGAAGAAATTTCCCAGGATCAAGGTGATGACTCCCAGGTAGAGAACGAATGCAGGAAACAGTGTCGCGAATGCCTGCGCCGTCTGCTGGTGGAAGATGAGCGTCAACGCAAACAGTAACCACATCAAGGGGTTAATAAGCAGGATGGCTGTTTTTCCGCCGATCAGCACTTGCAACGAAAAGAGTTCGCGCCAGCGGCCATCGCGCAGGTAGTGCATTGGCTCGCGCATATGTACCAGGTAGGTCTGCATATAGCCCTTAATCCAGCGAGAACGCTGGCGTATCCAGTTCTTGACACGCGAGTTCGCCTCCTCGTAGGTGGTTGAATCGACGATGACTGTTTTCAGGTGAAACCAGGACAGTCGCAATCCCAGGTCGCAGTCTTCTGTGACATTGAAAGCGTCCCACCCACCCAATGCGCGTAACGCCTGCGTAGGGAAATGATTTGAGGTGCCTCCAAGTGGAATGGCGAGTTTCCCTTTCTGCAGCCCCGGCAGGATCAGGTCAAACCAGAGCGAGTATTCCGCTGTGAACCAGCGCGTCAGCAAGTTTTGCTGCGGATTATAGAAATTCAATTTGGCCTGGACGCAGGCGAGTTCGGGTCCATGATTGGCGAATGTCAGCACAGCCTTTTTCAACTGTAGGGGGTCGGGTATGTCTTCTGCGTCATAGATGACGACGTATTGACCCGTTGCCTCAATCAATCCGTAATTGCAGGCACGTGGTTTGGTGCGCGGTTTGCCGTCCGGCACGGTAATAATCTTAAAGTTTGGAGGCAGGTGCAGCGATAAGATTGCCTGGCGTGTCTCGGTATCATCCTCCTCTGTCAAAAAGAGAATCTGTAGCTTGTCGGCTGGGTAGTCAATCGCTTGCATGGCCTTAACAAATTGCGGTACAACCTGGGCTTCTTTATAGAGCGGGCAGAGAATGGTATACGGCGGCCAGTCGGCATCCTGTAGTGCTTCGATCAGTTGCATGTCTGTGTGTTCTTCGCTCGAACCGCTAACGACACGCAATGCCAGACAGACATCCAGAACCAGGTGCGAGAGATAGCCAAGCGTGATCAAAGAAATCGTCCAGGCTAAGGCCAGTTTCCAGTTCCACAGCATAGCACCTATCCAGGCGAGTGTGAGACTCCCAATGAAAATGACCTGTTTATCTACGATGGTTTGCAGCGCGGAATATTTATAGCGGAAAGGGGCGAACGTCTGAATCCTGTTGTTGCCAACTTCGACGGCGGTCATCGCTCGCCCGGCATATTCTTGCATTTCATGGTACATCTCGTCGTGATGCTGCCGCCTTTGCATAGCAAGCCAGGCTTTGTAGCGAACTACCTGCCTTTCGAAGTGTTCATCTTTGAGTCTTGTTAGCTGACTGGAATCTGGATGCGCGGAATCCGCTTTCAGGCTGGTTTGCATTTTTTTGTTCTCCATTCGTTTATGCCTGTGGCAGTGAGTACCATTTCAGCAAGACCTGAACCGCAGGTTGACCTACAATGGCGAATCTGCCGACATCATCCCATCCCCAGAAAAATGTACCCGCAATCCGGCTGTCATGAAATACATTGGAAAGGGCAGCATCGAAGGCCGCCGCTTGCTCTGTTGGGTCGGAAGGTGCCTTAGAGGTCGCCTCCCAGGTATGATAGAGCGCATCGGAACTGTTACGATAACCGATTTCGGTGAGGAGTATTTGCTTGCCCAGTTTTGTAGCGAGCGCATCAAGCTCAGGCTTGATCTTTTGCTGCCATAGCGCGGGTAGAGCTTTGGGATCGATACGCGCCGGAGAGTTGAGCAGTGGTATGTACTCAGAGACGCCGATATAGGTCAGCGCTGGATTCTTCAGCCAGCCAGCCAGCGGCTGATCGAGCGATGACCAGTTCATGTCGTAGGTCAGTGTATTCTTGAAGATGCTGCGAATGCGCGTTATCAACTGGTTCCAGAACCTCTCCGGTATGATCTGTTGCAGCGTTTGTAGTTCCGTGCCGATAGCCATTTGTTCCACGTGTTCATGCGCGGCTATCGCAATATAGGGCTGAAGCGTGTTCCAATAACTATTAAACCATGCCTGTACCTGTTCGCTTTTTGTGAACGTAATGCTGCCTGACCATGCGCCTGGCTGCCGGACTTGCATCAGGGGTACAAAGAATACTTTGTACCTCAGTTCATGAGCTTTCTCAATACCCTCCGCAAAGCTTTGCTGTCCAGGTGTGCTCGGCGAAATTTCGACGACTGTGGAATTGGAAGCAGCCTGAGAAAACAGCACCGGAATTTCTATCCATTGCGCACCGGTCTGGGTTTTCATGGTTCCTATATTCTCTTGCCACTGCGTATCCAGAGTTCCGTAACCATCCTGGGACCATTGTGGATAGATGATGCCCCTTTCAAACCCCTGTACTGCCTGGGGTTGTACGGCTATGGCAGGTTTCGTACCTGCCGATGAGAGCGTTCCTGAATAGTAGCGCACAGAAAATAGAAAGCTGACGGCGACCAGTGCTACCAGAGTCAGCGCTGATGCAACAAGAATCACTCGTCGTTGTGGATGTGGATGCGATTGCGTCACCTGTGTCGTATCCTGCAGGGATGTGTAAAGGTTGGTAGGCTTGCCTGGCTCCCCTGCTGCTATCACCGGTTCTGGCATGGCCTCAGGCAACGGTCGCGACCTTTTCCCCTCATTGTTTAACGTAATGAAGGTGCGCTTGCTCGGAAAGAAAAACACCTTCATAACAAAGATAGCCATTAACAAGAAGAGTAGCCATAGCGCACCCTGGAGCATGTAGAGGACGCGTTGCCGGAATACAGGCTTGTGCATGATGAATACTCCTGCCTAGACTTAGTATCTCTATCCATACAAATCGAAATGGATAGGCATAATACAAGTCGTCCTGCCTTTCTCCGGTACAGCTTGCTCTAGGTGTATAGAGCCATTGGATCTGAGCAGGCAGAACTTTCTGTTCTTGTTAATCGGATAGATTTTACGAAAATGTAATAGGTTGATCGCATATTCCTCTCTCGCATGCTATTCAAGACTACGTGGTCTATGTCGTCCTGGAGACTTCTTAAGGAGTTACGCGCTAGATTTGCCTTGACAAAAGCTGGCGTAGTCTCGTACGATATGAGATAGAATGCTTGTTCTGATGCGTAACCATAAGAATGCGGTCGCGTATTCAAAAAATATCTGATGCCACGATGAAGCGGTTCAAGGGCCTTTTAGACACGACGCCGTGTTGAGGATGAAATAGTCGCCATGAAAATCTACAATACCCTTACTCGCAAAGTCGAAGAGATTGTTCCGATAGAGCCTGGCAAGATCAAAATGTACTCATGCGGTCCTACTGTCTACCGCTACATTCACATCGGCAACCTGCGCACTTTTACGATGGCCGACTGGATACGGCGTGCTTTTGAGTATCGTGGCTACGAGGTGCTGCATGTCAAGAATATCACCGATGTTGGTCACATGCGCCAGGAGCTGGTAGATCGAGGCGAGGATAAGATACTGGCCCAGGCGCGCAAAGAAGGGAAAACCTCGGCCCAGATCGCGCGGTTCTATACTGAGGCATTTCATGAGGATGAGCGCAAGCTCAATATCGAGCCGGCGACCATCTTCCCACGGGCCACGCAGCATATTCCTGAGATGATCGAGATCATTCGGGGCTTGCAGGAAAAAGGCGTCGCCTACGAAGTCAATGGCAATGTGTACTTCGATATCAAACGCTTCCCTGATTACGGCAAGCTTTCGGGCAATCAGCTGGAAAATATGCTGGCGGGCGTGCGCGAAGGAGTGGTGGCCGACCGCCGCAATCCAGAAGATTTTCCGTTATGGAAAGTAGCTGAACCGGGGCGCGAGATGGCATGGGATAGCCCCTGGGGCCGCGGCTTTCCTGGCTGGCATATCGAGTGCAGCGCCATGTCCATGAAGTATCTGGGGCCGCATTTCGATATCCATACCGGCGGTGTCGATAACATCTTTCCCCATCATGAGGACGAGATAGCACAGAGCGAGGGCTACACGGGTGAGCCTTTCGCTAATTACTGGGTACACGCGCAGCATTTGCTGGCCGATGGGCAGAAAATGGCTAAATCTACCGGCAACGCCTATACCTGCTCCGAAATTGAGGCACGGGGTTTCGATCCGATGTCACTGCGCTACTTTTACACCACCGCGCTTTATCGCAGCCGCCTGAATTTTACCTTCCGCGCTCTGCAAGCCGCGCAGATCTCACTCGAGCGCCTGCGCGACCATGCCTACCGGCTCTATACGCAGGCCGATCAATCGGCGGTGGCCGCGATCAAGCAAGCCTTACAGAGTGCTGGTAAAGAGGGCGCTATTCCACAAGAGGCGCTAGTTGGTTCCTGGCAAGAAGCGTTTCTGGCCGAGGTCGAGCATGATCTCAATATCCCGCGTGCGATGGCCGTGGTCTGGGAGATGCTGCACGACGGCGAACTTGATCCAACGACAAAAGTTGCCTTACTGCTCGATTTTGACCGCATTCTGGGCTTTGATCTCAATGGCTACCTGCAAAGTGATCGCCCGCGGCGAAAAGCTGATGTGCAAACCTACCGGGCCGCGGTTCCTGCTGACATTGCTGAAAAAGTACGCGAGCGTGAGGCATTGCGCAATCGTGGTGAATATGCTCAGGCCGATTCTTTGCGGGGAGCCATCGAGGCCGCCGGATATACGATTCGAGATACCGGGCATGGGTCGCTGGTGCGGCCGCGCCGCCTGGAAGACGAATTTACCGTGCTTTCGAGTTCTGGCGATGCTCCCAATAACACGCATGCACCCGACCGGTATGAGTTTTCGGTCAACCTGCTGGCGCATAACAGCCGCGACGACCTGGAACGCTGCATCTCCAGCATTTGTCGCCATACATATAATCGTTCCATCGAACTGGTCATCGTCGATAACGGTTCGACGGATGAGACGTTGCCATATCTGCAAGCACTGGCACGCCACCGTGATCTGAGGGGTGAAAATGGTCAACCCGTCGGCTTGCAGGTGCTGTTTGCCGATCACAATATGGGATTTGCTGCTGGTCGCAATGCCACCATGCGCGCCAGTCGTGGCCACTACATCGTTCTCATAGACACCTCGATTGAGGTCAAGGGCAATATTTGGGAACCGTTAGCCATGACGCTGGCTGATCGCAACATGGGTGTGGTTGGCCCATATGGATTGGTGACTGAAGACCTGCGGGAATTTGCTGAAGCAGCCGGGCCTGATGTGGATGCCGTCGAAGGCTATCTCATGGCGTTCCGCCGCGAATTGCTGGCAGAAGTTGGCTGGATCGATGAGCGCTTCCGGTTCTATCGCCTGATGGATATCTATTACAGCTTTTTCTTCAAGACCTCTGGCTATCGTGTCCTGGCCGTTCCAGAGGTCGCTGAACGCATCGAGAAGCATCCACACCGCGAGTGGTTTAGCCTGAGCGAGGAGGAACGCGCCACCAAAAGTAAGAAGAACTATGATATCTTCCGCGATCGCTGGCATCACGGCCAGAGCCTGCTCGTCGCCAACTATCATCCTGAAAATCTCTGGCGTGGCCACGATCATCCTTACCACCTGGAGGGAACCCATAACCATTCCCCGGATGAACTGCCTCCTGCCGGTACGATGCACACGCATACCCACCAGCACTGGCCCGATCATTCCCATGAGCATCCCCATTATCATGAGATCCGGCAGCCATAAGCAAACAGTTCATCTAAGGAACTTAAACTCACGTATACTAAACAGAAGTAGTAATAGTATGTGTGAAAAGCTGAGCAGGCAGACTAGATTGGATGGAGCGCAGAAGCTAGTGGCCGATTTGTTTGCCTGTGTTGTCATACTTGCGATCACTCGTCATCCTAATCAGGAAAAGCATGAGTGTCAGACGTGACACTCTTAACAGGAGACTCACCTTGCTTGAAGGCGTACAGTTACAAACTGCTGCTGACGTACAGACGTTGCAACACCTCAAAACAGATCGTGTTATCGTACTGAATGGAGCTATTGGCCCTCTCACCGCTGAACAGGAAGAGGCGCTCTGCGCATTCGTTGCGCAAGGAGGTGGGCTGGTGTGTGTAGGTGATGCCGCAGAAGCCTACCATGAAAACCTGCTACTGGGCGAGGTATTGGGCCATATTCATGGTTTCTGCACACCGCGTACCGAGATCATCGTTCGCGTGGCGGCGTCCGATCACTATCTCACTCGTCGTTTTGACCCATCCTTCGCCGTGTATGAGGCCGCTTATGTGCTGGATAGCGTTCCGCCGGATGCCGAAGTTCTCTGGCGTACCTCCTGGCACTATGCGACGCATACTCTGGCCTATACCCGTATGTATGGTCGGGGACGTGTCTTCTGTACCACGCTGGGCAGCACACCTGAAACGCAGGAACTCCCGATTTTCCAGCAGATGCTCAGCCGGGCGATCCGTTATGCTTCTGGCGTGGAGACGGAGGAGCAGGTTAAGCGCGTGGCGATGATCGGCTATGGCGCGATTGGTTTTGAGCATGGCACCGCCATCAGCGAAGTGCCGGGACTGGAATATGCCCTGGTCTGTGACCGTAACGAGGAGCGGCTGGCGGTGGCTCGTCAGGCCTTTCCCGGTGTGCGCACCTGCAGCGATCTTACCCAGGTTGCCGAAGACCCCGATATCGATGTGGTCATCATTTCCACGCCGCCTAATACGCATGCCGAAATATCCCTGCGGATGCTGCGCGCGGGCAAGCACGTGGTTTCAGAAAAGCCATTCTGTTTGACGACGGCCGAGGCCGATGAGATGATCCAGCTGGCGCAAGAGCAGCGGCTGGCCTTGACGGTCTACCAGTGCCGGCGCTGGGACCCGGACTTCCTGGCAATCCAGCAGGTACTCAGGCAGGGAATTATCGGCCCTGTGTTTCACATCGAAACGTTCATTGGCGGCTATGCCCATCCCTGCGATTACTGGCATTCGCATGAGCCAGTCTCTGGCGGGGTGTTCTATGACTGGGGGTCGCATTACCTGGACTGGATGCTGCAATTGATTCCCGATGCGGTAGTAAGCGTGCGCGGCGTCGAACACAAGCGGGTCTGGCACGATGTCACCAATGCCGACCATTCAGCGGTTTATCTGCGCTTCGCGGGCGGGCAGGAAGCGGAATTTATGCATTCGGATATCGCGGCTGCAATGAAACCGAAGTGGTATATCCTGGGTGAACGGGGCGCGATTGTGGGACACTGGCGGCAAGAAACGGTCAAAACACGACGCTGGTCAGGTGATCTGATCGAAGAGCGCCTGGCACCGTCGGAGGCGTTGCCTGAAGTGTTTGTCTATACCTATGAAACAAGTGGCGTGATTCACGAGCGGCACTTGATGTTGCCCCAGGCTCCCCACTATGCCTTTCATCGCAACCTGGCAAATCACCTGCATTGTGATGAGCCACTCGCTGTACGTCCTGAAGAATCGCGCCGCAATATCGCAGTGATGGAGGCCGCTAAGTTATCGGCTCAGCGGGGGGGAGAGGTCATTAGCTTAATGTGCTAACCGTTCGCTTGCTTGTTCGATCCCCATTTTTTCGTTAAGCTATGGTAGAAGAACCCGAGATGTTATTGTAGGCAGTCGAAAAGGGAAATGTGTGCCGTCAAAGTGATATTCGATGTACAAGTAGGAGATGTTGCGCGTTTCGATCACACGCGAAGCGAATCAGTAACAACAGGAGGAAGACCATGGCACTTGAGTTACCCTTGTTCCCTCTAAATGTTGTACTCTTTCCAGGGGCCGAGCTTCCTTTACATATCTTCGAGCCGCGTTACCGGCAAATGATCAACGAATGCTATGCGCAGGCAAAACCCTTTGGCGTTGTGCTGGCGCAGCCGGAAAGCGAGCTTTACCAGGAGGAACCATATACTATTGGTACAATGGCCGAGATAGAGGCCCTGGATCGATTGCAGGACGGTCGGATGAACCTCATCGCTAAAGGCACGCGGCGCTTCCGTATCCTGAGCCGGCATCGAGAGAAGCCCTATCTCTCCGGCATAGTTGAACTCTATACGGATGTGGTCGAGCCTGAGGAAACGCTGCTGAGATTCGCGCGCTATGCCCGCAATCTCTTCGAATCCTACCTACAGATTCTGCTTGAGGTAGTTGGGAAAGAGCATATCGATTTTAATTTACCGATCGATCCAGAGGAACTTTCACATTTCATCGCTTACTTCCTTGATGTACAGGATGTGCAAAAACAACGTTTTCTGGAACTGACATCAACTATCCAGCGTTTGCAAGAGGAAGTATATGTCCTGCGTAAAGAAGTGCCATTCATGCGTGAGATACTGACCATGAGTAATCGTTTCCATGCTGATACTCCTGATCGCAGCATTTTGAATTGACGTGCCGGTCAGATTTCAATCAATTGCAGGTCCTTGAGCCTCTGGAGCGACATGTACACTTCCGGCAAAGAACGCCGTGTAAGCTGGATCAAATCGGCAACTGTACGCTTATCGTTGATGAGAAGGAAGATGGTTCGATCATAGCGAGTAAGATTCGTGATTGGATAGTTTCCTGCCTGTTTGGTGAGAAAGGGGATATGTTTTTCAGGCACGACTCCGGCGATATCGTTTGCCCCCGGAGCTTTTGCCGGCGGCTGTTTAGTGATATCTGAAGAGGGAACTGTGTAGGCAATGCCATCCTCAAGAACGGTTTGCGTATAGCGACTCTCTTCTCTCACCGGTTTTCTGATCATAGAATTGCCTGGCCTACTCGCTTGGATGGGGGGAGTTGGTGGTGTTACTGAGAAAGAGGATGGAATTTGAGAGCCAGCCTGCGGATTCTGGTTGCTGGGCGGTGGAGTTCTGGGAGGTGGTAACTGTCGTTGAGCTTCTTTGGCGTAAAATATAAAATGAATCTCGCCCCAGCCATTCATCCACCTCAAGATAGACTCGTTCGCATCATCCTCGTAGGTTCCCCAACGCACCCGCACAGCCTGGCCATGCACGATGGCCAGACTCGCCTCTTCTTTATGCGTGCTGCTGGCACGTCGCACCATGAGCACTCCCGTGAGCCGGTAAATCATGAGATGCCTGATGACAAATGCCAGCGAGGGTGCAGAATATATATGAGCCATGGCTTAGGACTCCTCGTCTAGAGAGCAGTTCTGCTCACACATACTGCAACAGACTTGCCGCCCCATATGATCTGGATATAGTATACAAACATATCTAAGCGAATTGTACTGGAATTGTATGCATCTGCTGCCTATCTGTCAAGAACCGGCTGCTTGAAAGTGACTCTTGGGTAATGCAAAATCAGCTCTGCTCGTCTTCGGAGAGGCTATATACGCCTGGCTCAAGAACGCCGGGTCTATATATCTCTGTTTCCTCATCATCAGGGTCTATAAGTCCTACTGTGTATGTCTCAGAGAGAAAGCCCTCTTTAGCAAAGGCCGAAAGCGCCGGAAACAGCGTTGCCAGGGTCTGTTTGAACTGTTCGGTATCCGCACAACTCCACTCCAGGTCTATATCTGTTCCTGCTTTACTGCTTGCCGGCGTGGAGATCTCAACGATGCAGGCGTAATTCTTATTCCCATCCTCGGAAAGGAGAATTTTAGGGTTAAAAGTCATCGTTCCGCTGCGCGAACCTTTGTTCATCATGCTTTTACCTGCCGTGGCATTGAGTCGCTGTACAACTTTAAAGACTTCCGTGAACATCAGTTCGCCTGCTGCGCGATCATTGATAGGTTTTTGAGGAGCTGCCATAGTTTGAATATCCTTTCTCTGTGACATATTTACTTTCTACTTCATATCACATGCAAGCAAACTGGAGCGTAGGTGTAGGCGCGCTACTTCCAGTTCGTGGACGCCTTCCCAATGACGGCCAGCGGAAAGGTGCAAAATTCATCCTGCGCGAGCGGACTATTCAGGCCCTGGGATTGCAAGAGGTCGCGAACAAAACAAAGGCATAGCGATAAGACTTATATTGAAAGGGATAGGTGGTGCGATGTCAACACTAGAACTACTGCCATCCACTCATAATTCTTTCAGCGGGCCTACGGCCCGTCAGGACGGGAGGGGAAGCAAGCGGGGACACCCCGCACCCCGGCAGGGGTGAAACCCCTGCACCCCGAGTTATGAGTGGATGTCAGTAGAACTAGAGACGATGCGTTGTGAAGTCAATGGCTCGCTGGCAAGGCTACGGCTCAATCGACCGGAGGTACTCAATGCTGCCAAACGTGCCTGGGTTCAGGATCTGGTCACGCTGACCGATTTTCTGACCCACGATGTCCAGGCGTGGGTGGCGCTAGTGAGTGGAGAAGGGCGGGCTCCGTTTTCCTGTTCCAACTATGGGTAACCCCAAGTTCAATTGATATGATTGTGAGACTGGTAACGCGTCCTGATACAGGGATATCTGCTTGCCTGGAGTATTCTCATGCGTGGTATATTGGACATTGGAAGCGATGATTTCGGACATCTCGCTTCGTAATTTAAATTAAGGTATATAACAATAATGATTGCCAACAGTAGAAAATACTTTTGGCTCAAGGAGAGACAACCGATGAGCGAATTTATGCCAGGGCGCCAGCTGGATACTCATCCTGGCGATCTCAGCGTTCTTGATACCCGGCCCATGCCTCGTATAGTCCAGGGCTTGAGGAAGGTTCCGGAAATTACGGTCTATTTCTGGATCATCAAATTGTTGACTACCGCCATGGGTGAATCAACCTCTGATTATCTGGTTCATGCAATTGACCCGGTGATTGCGGTGGGACTCGGAGGTATTGGCCTGTTGATCGCTCTGATACTACAATTCTACGTGCGTCGATATGTCGCATGGATCTACTGGTTAGCGGCTCTCATGGTCGCTGTATTCGGCACTATGGCTGCTGATGCGGTGCATATTGTGCTCGGCATCCCATACGTAGTGTCAACTATTTTCTTTGCGATTGTACTGGCCATCATCTTCATTGTCTGGTATAGGAGCGAGAAAACGTTGTCCATCCATAGCATCACTACGCGCCGCCGCGAGCTGTTTTACTGGGCTGCGATCATGGCGACTTTTGCACTAGGTACCGCTACTGGAGATTTGACCGCCTTTACTTTCAACCTGGGCTTCTTCCCGTCAGCCGTGCTGTTTATGGTAGTAATCGCTATACCGGCAATTGGCTACTTTCTGTTCGGCCTGAACGAGATTTTTGCTTTCTGGTTTGCCTATATCATAACGCGCCCGCTGGGTGCTTCGTTTGCCGACTGGTTTGGGAAACCTCATAGCCTGAGTGGACTTGGCATGGGAGATGGACCGGTCAGCGTAGTACTCGGAATTCTGATCATCATCTTCGTGGGTTATCTGACGATCACCCGCAAGGATGTTAAAAGCGGCCAGCAATAGCTTCCCATAACATGGTATAATCTTATCCATAAATTACAGCATGGTTGATAAATAACAACGTGCACGGGGGAGTTGTTTATGAAAAACACCTATGCAGCGGCATTAGTGTTCATGGCCATCGTTGTGCCTATCCCTCTACTCGCGGCGTTCATCGCTGCCATCTCTTATATCATCCTGGGACAACAATTCGGCTCGACCATCTGGCTTAACTGGGTAGCATTAGTATCTGGTCTGGGTGTAACTCTCCTTGCCTGGCTCATCACTGCTATCTTCTGCAGGAGACGTGCCACGGCCAAATATTCAAATAGAGTCAGCTATGATGCGATTATGCAGGAATTAACCCGGCTGAAAATCAACTACGATCATATAGATGTGAACAACGTAGATCAAGGTCTTGAGGAGAAAGAAGTTGTTGAAGCTCTTGTAACGGGTCAGGCCGTCGAAATTGTCGATGCCGTTGATGCTGAAGAAATGGCCCTAGCTGCCTCTGCCATTGGATCTGCGGGCGTTGCCGGGGCGAATGGAGCTATCGAATCGCCGCAGCAGAATAGTGATACCGGGGCGCTTGAGAGGGCCTATGCCAATCTGTATGGTGAGCAGGATGATGATAGTGTTGAGGGCCAGTTGAAAAAGAATGGTATACAATGGGTACTCGGTAGCGGCTACATCGATATATGGAACAGGCTCCAGGCGGCAGATCAAGAAATGATTGCTTTGCTTCCCAAAGAGACACTTGTGGCCGATGCGGACTATGACCTGCTGCGCCTGGATGGTTCAACTGTTCCCAATAGGGAACACTGGATTGATGTTATCAATAAGGCGAAAGCAACCCTTGAGAAGGTCGACAAACAAAAAAAGTCTGCGGGTCAAACACAGCAGGTGGCGACGGAGCAGCAGATATTGGGGCAGGCGTTGCTGGATTTGATCAAGGCAACCGTTTCCTCGTCCAAGTTGCCGCTAGACGATGCCAATATTCCCCGGAGCCTTGGGCCAGCGCTCTTCTCACTACTAAAAAGCGCTTTTGCGGACCCACCACCGGAGGTGCAAGAGACTGAGGCGCAGGCGCGGGAGAGTCTCCGCCAGGCTCGCGTCGCCATCAATTCATATATTACGAATCGCTGGGCCGGGCTGATAGAGTCTCGTAACCGGCTCATGGGAACCTCGTTTTTTGCATCGACTTTCATTTTGATCTTATTTGTTATTGCTATTCTTGGTAATGCCCCAGCGTCATCGCTTCTTGCAGGCCTGGTCTTCTTTTTTGTCGGCGCGGTGGCCGGACTTTTTCCACGTCTTACTCCCAAGATGGATGTGAGTCGTCCGTCTTCTGCAAAGAAGAAATCATCTTCTGCCAATACATCTAGTAGCGCGAGCGGGCAGATGGCTAAAACTGCCGGGCCGTCTAACGGCTCTAAGGGCAATGGCAATGGAAAATCCGCCGGTCAAAATGGAAGTGCGCATTCGAATGGCTCATCGAGCGATGACAAGCCTCCCAGCGATGATTATGGACTGACCATAGCAAGGGTTCTAGCTACCCCTGTTTTCTCCGGTCTTGCGGCTCTGATCGGTGTAGTGTTGGCCAGCATGCTCTCAATAGCACTCGTTTCCCTCACGCCGGCGCAATCAAGCAATAATACAGCGACCCCAACCCATCCGGCTATTGTCGCCACCGCTACTCCAACAGCAGTATTGGGTCCGGCTACAGCGCCGGCTAGTCGCGTAGTTCCAAATTATCCCTCACTCGATCAGGTATACAGCCTCACCACGAACGTCCAGGGGGTGATTTTCGCGGCGATCTTTGGCTTTTTACCAAGCCTTGTCATAAATGCGCTGCAAAAGGAAGCATCACTGATCATGAGCCAGTTGAAGAGTACCGATCCGGGTGAGGATGGTGGCGGCTGATATATCAAATGATTCCCGCAAGTTCATGTTCTGACCTTTATACCGCTTTAAGTTATCAAGGCCCCATTGAAAAATTGGTGCAATCGACGTTCTAGATCCGAGCGATTAATATTGTTTCCCTTGCTGTGGTTTTGGTGATTCATGAGTTATGTTGCCAGATTTAGCGGTACTTAAAGATTAAGCGTAGTGTACTGAAATAAGTGCCATGATGTTTATGAATACCGATATATTGGATAAATGATGTTCTCGATAAATTAGCTGCATTTAATAGCTAGTTTAATGTTGTGAACATTATGAAAGCGGTGAAGAAATAAGTGCTACGTTTTAGAACAGGCTCATACTTTTTTCTTTTCTATTTATGAAGCTGTAAAAGAGAAAGATAGGGTGAGCTTCTATATAGATGAAGTAAAATATCACGGTGTGCCGCACCTCATTAACTCTAAAGATTCCTCAGAGTTAGAAGAATACATCCATGCCCGGCATCTCATAGAACGCCGGTATGATTGGCCAGAAGGAAAGCTAGGAGGGAATCCTGTTATTATTCGCTTTCAAATTATTGAAGATGTTATCGATGGGTGATCGTTAGATGAGTCGGCTGTGATGGCGGATTGGGCCGAGCATTTAAGAAATAAGAAGGTAATGGCTTTTAGGAAGAGCAATCATTGATACCTCCAGACCTCAAGAAATTTGTGTTGAACAAAACGTCGAATACTGATATACTACACCATACCAATGAAGCAGGATGGGCGTATTGCATAGCTTTTCACCCTGAAATAGCCCAAATACCCTTTAATTTGCGTGGGGTTGCAGGTGATTCGTTTCGCTACCTGTTATTTGAATGGGTCGAATCATCGCTCGCATGCTCCTATCGTCTTCCTGGGCGTAGTCAGACGCGACAAAACGCAATAGGCTTAGAGAAGATGGATAGGCGCTAAGATTATCAGGAGGATACAAGGTTTCATGAAGGTCTATACCGCGGAACACATTCGCAATGTCGCATTGATTTCTCATGTTGGAGCAGGCAAAACGTCTCTGGTGGACACAGCTCTCTACGATAGCGGCGCTGTCACACGGCAGGGCAAGGTTGATGAGGGTACCTCGATCTCCGATTATGACCCTGATGAATTGAAACGCCACATGTCGCTAAATGCCAAAGTTCTTCCTGTTGAATGGAGGAATACCAAGATTAATTTTATCGACACGCCCGGCTATGCTGATTTCGTGGGTGAGGTGAAAGCCGGGCTACGGGTGGCAGATGCCGCGCTGGTCGTTGTCACCGCTGAAAAAGGCGTGGAGGTGGGCACGGAACTTACCTGGCAATATGCCGATGAGCGTAACCTGCCGCGTATGGTGTTTGTCAACAAGCTCGACCGTGAGAATACCTCGTTCGATAATGCCCTGGAGTCGCTGCGCAAACAGTTCGGCCTCAAGGTCGTTCCCTTGCAGCTTCCCATTGGTGAGCAGTCCGCCTTTAGAGGCGTCGTCGATCTCGTCTCTCAGAAAGCATATACCTTTGAGGGCGGCAACAAAGTGCAGGAAATTCCTGTGCCCACTGAATTAAAGGGCCGCATCAGTACCTATCGCGAACAACTGATCGAGTCAGCTGTTGAAAGCGATGACGCCATGATGGAGAAGTTTCTCGAAGGTGAAGAACTGAGCGACGACGAGATACTCGCCGTCATCAAACAGGGAACGCGTACCGGCCAGCTCATTCCGGTATTATGCGGGGCTGGCAGCAAGAACATCGGCGTGCAGACGCTACTCGATGCTATCGTCGATTATCTGCCGAGTGCGGCGGAGGCCTTGCCTGAGGATGCGAAAGCGCTCGGTGACAATCTCTCGCTGTTCGTCTTCAAGACCGCGGCGGCGCAAGTTGGTATAATCAGCACGTTCCGAGTCTACTCTGGAACACTCAAGCCCGATAGCCATGTGTATAACGTCCAGACAAAAGCAGATGAGCGTATAGGGCAGTTGATTATTCCGCGCGGCAAGATGCAGGAGACGGCGACGGAACTTGCCGCCGGCGATATTGGAGCGGCAGCGAAGTTCTCCAATACCCATACGGGCGATACTCTTACCGGCAGCAAGGATATTATTGAGCCACTGGCCCCGATTAACTTTCCCGAACCATGTTACACCGTAGCCGTTTTCCCCAAGAGCCAGGCCGACCTCGATAAGATGAGCAACGCCCTGGCGCGAGTCGTTGAAGAAGATCGTACGCTGCGTGTCACACGCGATCCAGAAACGGCAGAGGTGCTGCTTTCGGGCATGGGTGAGTCGCATATTCAGATCACTATTGAGGGTATCAAGCGCAAGTACGGCGTCGATCTCGAAGCGCGCGACCCACGCATCTCCTATCGTGAGACCATTCGTAAGAAGGCGCGTGCCAATGGGCGCCACAAGCGTCAGAGTGGCGGTCATGGCCAGTTCGGTGATGTATGGCTGGAGATTGAGCCACTACCAATGGATGGCGAGGAGACTTTCATCTTCGAAGACAAAATTGTTGGTGGCGTCGTGCCGGGCCAGTATATTCCAGGTGTTGAAAAAGGCGTGCGCGACTCACTGAAGCGTGGTTTCATCTCCGGCAATCCGATGGTGTATGTCAAGGTGGCCCTGGTCGATGGCAAATACCACCCGGTTGACTCTTCCGCACAATCCTTTGAAATTGCCGCCTCACTTGGTATGCAGGAAGCCGTTCCACAGGCCAGTCCAACCATCCTGGAGCCTATCATGACGGTCACTATAACGGTGCCCGAAGCCAACATGGGTGACGTGATGAGCGACATCAACACCAAACGTGGGCGCGTGCTCGGTATGGCTTCACTCGGGAACGGCATGCAGCAGATTACCGCCAATGTGCCGCAAGCCGAGATGCTGCATTATGCCACCGACCTGCGTTCCATCACCCAGGGACGCGGCTCGTTCAAGATGGAATTCTATCAATACGAAGAGGTGCCTGCCAACATCCAGCAAGAGATCATCGCTCAATATAAGAAGTCTCAATCTGAAAAGTAAGTAGGGATCTTCATCCAGGGCGACCCTCCTGCGGTCGCCCTGGATTCCTTCCATAGCCGTCTGTTTAATGATCACTTTCCCCTCTCATGAGCCAGCCGGAGCACTCTCTTCGGGCGCTGCCTTAACGCCTGTCCGCTGCGGAAAAAACGGGCGCAGGATGAGAAAGATGGCGATGCTCACGGCTGCCCCGAGCAAGTAGCCCAGGCTGGTGCTGGCAAAGATGCCGGTTGCCAGCGGACCGGTGAAGAAAGAAGATTGAGTAAAGAGCAATCCAACAATGACTCCGACCAGCCAGGCGATACAGGCGGGAATATTGAAACCGCCGGTATAGTAATAGGCGCTGTTGGGGCTCAGGTCAACCAGACTATCGCTATCATAGCTACGACGCCAGATCATATCCACCAGGAAGATCGCGGCCCACACCGTCAAACCGTCGGCCAGCACCAGCAAGAAGCTGGTGAGCGCGCCCTGAAAATCATTGCGGATGAGCAATACATAGATGGAGCCGGCGATCATCAGCACTCCATCGATCAGCACAGCATACTGGCGCTTGAGGCGAACTCCCATAGCGAGCAGATTCAGGCCGGAGGAATAAATGTCGAGGGCGGCCCCGGCTAACAAGCCACCAATAGCGGTCAGCAGGTAAGGAACGGCAAGCCAGGCTGGCAGGGCCTCTCGGATCGGGGCCAGTGGGTCGGAAGCCGTTAGCACATTAGGTTTGAACGAGGCCAGTAGTACACCTGTAATCATCAGGACATAGAGGGGAAAAGTGCCGCCAAAGACGGTCCAGAATGTGATAGCGCGTCCTGAACTGCGACGCGGGAGGTAGCGTGCATAATCCGCGCCTGCGTTAATCCAGCCGATTCCGGTGCCGGCCATGATGATGACAAAAGCAGTGATGACTCCAGTATCCCATGCTGCCGGGGGTTGGCTCACAAGGTTAGCCCAGTTAGTCTGTGGCAACAGAAAAGCAATGATGACAACGGTCAATAGACCGAAGACCCAGGTCGCGGCGCGTTGAATCCAGACGAGCGTGGCGTGTCCCCAGTATCCGCAGGCCACAACCAGCGCTGCCAGGAACAGGATGCTGACAACGGTCCAGGCAGGATTCGCCGCTATGCCGAACACTTGCAAAAGCTCCAGAAAGGCGCCGGTGGAGGCGATGACCAGGATGGTTTCCCAACCTACCAGGCTGATCCAGCTAATAAAGGTTGGGCCAAGATTGCCGCGCGTGCCAAAAACTGCCCGCGAAAGGGTCAACATGGGCGCGCCTCCCCAAACCCCTGGCAGGCTCAGCAGGCCAACGAAGAGAAAAGAAACAGCGGTCGCCAGCAATCCAACCACCAGACCTTGCCACAGGTTCAGGCCGTTGCCGGTCAGATAGCCGGCGCCATAGACAATGCCCAGGATGCTCACGTTGCTGGCGAACCAGATCCAGAATAGCTCGAACGGATGTCCATGGCGCTGTTCCTGGCCGATAGGGTTGATGCCATTCATCTCAATAGACCACACGCGGTCGCTTTCAGGTTGTGTGATGCTACTCATCGTTTCTGCTCCTGTTTCATAATGGATGGTTGCACGAGAGACAGTGGCAGAAAAAATAATACTGCCTGTATCAAGCAGAAACAATGGTCAGGAACAGAATATTCCACCTGAGCTTGCTGTGAAAGAGCCAGGGGCCTCAGTGTATCATATCAGCATCTCAGGAACGTTACGGTAAGCATTATGGGGCTGGTTCATAATGTATCGAGTGGCTGGTGGCCGTAAGCCCTGTTGAGCATCTGATCGATGTTGTAGCAGGCTGTAATCAATGAAAGATGGGTGAAAGCCTGCGGATAGTTACCCAGAGCCTCTCCGGTGGGACCAATTTCCTCGGCATAGAGACCTACATGGTTGCTGTAAGTCATGATCTTCTCAAGAATTAGACGAGCCTGATCCAGGCGACCGGCACGAGCGAGGCTTTCCGCCAGCCAGAAGCTACACGCTGTGAAGGTACCCTCAACGCTGCCAAGACCATCGGCCGCCGCCTTTTTGGGGTCGTAGCGATGCACAAGCGAATCGCTCGTCAGCTCTTTTTCGATGCGATTGATGGTAGCGAGCATACGTGGATCAGTTGGGCCGGTAAAATTTGTCAGCACCATGAGCAGGGAACTGGCATCGATGGCGTCGCTGCCATAATACTGGACAAAACTGTTCACATTATCGCTCCATCCTGCGTGCATGATCTGTTCGTAAATCTCCGCGCTTTTTTGCATCCAATCGGCCATGGGAGCTGGTAAACCACGGTGGCGTGTCAGGCGCAGTGCGCGGTCGAAGGCTACCCAGCTCATCAAGCGTGAATGCACGAAGCGTTTGGGTCCGCCTCGTACCTCCCATATGCCTTCGTCGGGTTCCTGCCAGTGGTCGCTCAGCCATTCAAGCAGCCGGCGTAGGTTTTGCCAGAGATCGTAAGAGATAGTGTCGTAACGGTTATAGATGTAGATTGCATCCATCAACTCACCGTATATATCAAGCTGGTTCTGCTTGTATGCGCCGTTGCCAATACGCACCGGCCTGCTGTGGCGATATCCTTCCAGGTGGTCCAGGGTATATTCGGTCAAATCGTGTTCGCCATCGATGCCATACATGGGCTGCAGTGTGCCTTTCTCGCCGAGTTCATGGCAACGCGCATCGAGCCAGCCCATGAAGGCCTGTGCCTCCTCTGTAAATCCGAGTGTGAGCAGGCTATACAACGAGAATGACGCGTCACGCAACCAGGTATAGCGATAATCCCAGTTGCGTGCCCCTCCAATGGTCTCTGGCAGGCTGGTGGTAGGCGCGGCAACGATAGCTCCGGTGGGCGCGTAGGTCAGCAGTTTTAAGACGAGGGCAGAACGGTGTACCGTCTCTCGCCAACGGCCATGATACTTACATTGTGACAACCAGCGACGCCAGTATTTTATCGTGCTCTGAAAGGCGGCATCGTACTCACTGTGCGAGCAATGGTGGGGCGCAAGATCATTATCTTTTGCGCTTTCAAGGATGAAATATACTCTCTGATTCGCATGCAGGGTAAAATGAGCGCGTACTCCACCCTGACTATCTTCTTCAAGCGGTATAGAGGACGCCAATCCTAATGACAGGCTTTTACTATGAAAGATGACTCCTTCGTTTGATAGGTGAACTTCATGCGCATCTCGCGCGTAATTGAACGCGGGCCTGCAGGTCAAATCAAATGAGAGCGATCCGCGTACTACGGCAACCGACCGAATAATATGATGCTGATGGCGTGCGCTGCCTTCGCGTTTGATAGGCATGAAGTCTGTGATCTCTCCAACGCCATCAACGGTCAGGAAGCGCGTGATGAGAATATTGGTCTCAGGTAAATAGAGTTGCTTGCGGCCCATGCCGGGTGTTTCGGGAGGCGCAATGCGAAAGAATCCCCCTTTTTCCGCGTCCAGAATGGCGCCGAAGACGCTGGGGGAGTCGAAGCGCGGTATGCAGCACCAGTCAATCGAGCCGTTTTTCCCGACCAGTGCAACGGTGTGCAGGTCACCGATCAAGGCGTAGTCCTCGATTGGCTGATAGGTCGATGAATGCTTCGGTGATTCTTCTACTTTTGTGTAAGGCTGTTGCTTATCTTCATGTTCTGCCTGTGCCATTGTTTTTTCTCCATTGTGAAATAGCAACTTCTTTTCTTTCTTACGAACACGTGTGACAGCGAATGATAGGAGATAGAAAGTCGGCTTGCTATGAGTATCTTATCATACTCGGGTTGCTGCTATGAGGTTTCTGATGATATTTATAAGTGGCCCATAAGTGATATACTCCAGGGGTACTATTGTATTCATTTAGGAGTATGTTCATGCCCAAACCAATGCGTATCTTAGCCGTCGATGTCGGCACGGGAACACAGGATATTCTGCTCTTCGAGAGCGGCAAAACGATAGAGAATTGTTTTAAGATGGTCATGCCCTCACCCACAGTGATTGTCGCGGAACGCATTAAACAGGCCACTGCACATGGTCAACCTATTTTATTGACGGGCGTGACGATGGGTGGTGGGCCATCACATTGGGCCGCGCGGGATCACGCGCTGGCCGGTTACCCTGTTGCCGTGACACCCCAGGCTGCGCGAACGTTTGACGATGACCTCTCAATGGTTGAGCAGATGGGTTTCGAGATCGTTGACGAACGTGCGGCGGAAAAGCGCATAGAGGATGAAGCGCTGGTACATATCGAATTGCGAGATTTCGATGCAGAAGCCATTATCCGTGCGTTGCGCGCGTTTGATGTTGATCCTGCTGTCGATGCTCTGGCCATTGCAGCCTTTGACCACGGGGCTGCGCCGCCGGGAGTGAGTGACCGGCGTTTTCGCTTTGACTTTATTGCCCGGACTGTACGTCATAATCCGGTTCCAAGCGCTTTTGCCTACGCGGCTCAGGATACGCCTGCGGACCTGACGCGATTGCGCTCGATAGCGACGAGCGCCGCGCGTTACCGTGAGTTGAGTGGTTCGAATTCGCAGGCCCCATTACTGTTGATGGATACCGGTTCGGCGGCAGCGCTAGGCGCGCTGGAAGACCCGCTCGTGCGCAAGCAGCAAAATAGCCTGCTCTGCAATATCGGCAATTTCCACACCCTGGCTTTCCACCTGGTGCGTGGACGCATTGTGGGCATCTTTGAACATCATACGGGTGAGATAGATCGGACGCAGCTTGAACAAATGCTAGTGAAGCTGGCCAAAGGGACGCTGACAAATGAAGAAGTGTTCAATACGAGCGGCCATGGGGCGTTAGTATTGCGCGATTCAGGGTCTGATGTTCGTGCCGGCAGCTTTCCATTTCTGGCCGTTACCGGGCCGCGGCGGGAATTGCTGCGCGGCTCAAAGCTGTATCCCTATGAAGCGGTGCCTCATGGCGATATGATGCTGGCGGGCTGTTTTGGATTGCTGCGTGCTTTTGCGGATCATGATCCGCAGATGGCATCATTTATCGAAGCATCTTTATCACCTGGCTGAGATTTCTCATCAATCAGAACCGCTGCGATCTTGTTGCATCGGCCTGACGCGCAATTTTAGGCTCAGGCATGAACTTTTCTATTTATGCATGAAGAATTCATTTGAAACTCTTGACAGTCACATCTTTTCATGCTACTGTTAACCAGGGGCCAACCATTCAGTTTATTCTGTTGTATATTTTTTAAAGAGCTATGGCAGGGGGCGTAGCGAAATATATTCAACCTGTTGATTGCTTCCTTGTATACCTATCGCACGATTCTTAGGAAGTGCTAGGAGAGAGTACTCATGTGCGATTGGTGTGCAAGCGATGTGTGAAAGAGACGTACTTCCCGGTTTAGCGCAAATATTTTGTCTCATGGGTTGCCTGATGGGGGAATAGCAATCATCTTCTCGTATTGATGACACGCTTCGTTACTTGCATAGCTCCTCTCACGTTCGTCAGAAAGGAGCCCACTACATGAAGCAGTTTGTTGCCCATCGTTCACGCTGGCAGATTGCAATTGCTTTCTTTGCCATCGTCCTGGCGCTAGCTGTGGTTCCGGTCCTAGGGGCGATCACGCAAGCCAGGGCCGCTGGCCTTAACAGCGAATCAGTCGCAAGTCCAATAAGCATTACCTTCAGGGGCAAAAACTACGATCTGCTTAGCAGTACGCCTAAGCCACCGACGGATCAGCAGTGCCGGCAAAAGTTTGGTCATCCTTGTTATAGCCCGCAGGAAATACGCCATGCCTATAACCTTGATCCCGTACTAAGCGCGGGCTATGATGGCACCGGCCAGTCAATTGTGATCATTGATTCGTTTGGCAGCCCCACCATCCAGAAAGACCTGCATATCTTCGACGCCGGCTATGGCCTGCCTGACCCTCCCTCCCTCAAGGTCTATGCCCCCTTGGGGAAAGTGAAGTTTGATCCTAGCAATAGTGACATGGTTGGTTGGGCCGTTGAGACGACGCTCGATGTGGAGTGGGCGCATGCCATGGCGCCCGGCGCGAATATCGTCCTCATGACCAGCCCGGTTTCGGAGACGCAGGGCGACCAGGGCATGCCGGAGTTCTTGTACCTTGAGCAGTATGCTGTAAAGCACAACTATGGCAAGATTATCTCTCAGAGTTGGGCCACCACGGAAAATACGCTCTTCAATCATCCGGGTGGCAGGCAGATTCTCAAGAACTTCGAGACGTTCTACCAGCAGGCAGATGCCCAGGGTGAAACGATCTTTGGCTCATCGGGCGATGGTGGCGTTGGCAATCCTAATGTGAACGGCCAGATCTATCCTTTCCCCACCGTCAATTTCCCGGCCTCCTCACCTTATATCACGGCGGTTGGCGGTACCAGCCTGATGGCTACTATTCATGGGCAGTACCAGTCTGAGGTGGGCTGGAGCGGCAGTGGTGGGGGCATCAGCCAGTACTTCCCGGAGCCTGCTTACCAGCAAGCATACCTCCCTTCCTCAGATCAACAGTTGTTGAATGGGTATCGCGGTTTGCCCGATATCTCATCTAACGCGGATCCAGCCACCCCTGTCCTGATCTACTTGAGCTTCCTTGGCCCTAGTAAGGCAGGATACTATGGAATCGGCGGCACAAGCGAGGCGTCACCTACGTGGGCAGGTATCATTGCAGATGGCAACCAGATGGCCGGTCGCCCTCTTGGTTTCATCAACCAGGCGCTGTACCAGATTAGCGCCGGCAATCAATATGCGGCATCTCTGCATGATGTAACTAAGGGCAATAATAGTGCGCATGGCATCCAGGGCTATAATGCTGGTCCCGGATGGGATGCGGTTACCGGTTTAGGCACGCCTAATGCGGCGAAGCTCTTACAGCAGTTGATCTTACATACGTAAAGCCGTTGAAAAATTGATCGAAGTGAGTGGTGCGTCCTCAGGCGGAAGGCGACCACAAGAGTACGCCCTTACTATGATACGAAACCGTAGTCCATAGTAAGGGCGTACTCTTGTGGTCGTCCTCTCCAGGTCCACTAAGACTTGCTGGATTTAGGGGGACGGAACGGGATGGGTTCGGTTTTTTTATGAGAGCGATTGGGTGTTTCGCGAGAGGTGGAGTTTGGTGTTTTTTTGGGTTGGGTGCGCGAGACCTTTTCACGGATCAGACTAATTTGGGAGTGTACAGCCTGGCGGGATTGTTTGAGTTTACGAGCGATTTCGGAGGGGCGTTCACTGTTGACAAGATGGCGGCAGATAATCTCTTGCTTCTCAGTCAGGTCAACCGCGGGATGCTCGAGGGCCTCTCGAGCCATATCCTCCAGTTCGCCGTAGCGGCTGCGTCTATATGCGTCGAGATCACTCGGAGAGAAGAGCCAGCGGTCAACAATGCGAATTCCTGGTATGCGTCCTGCTTCGACAAGGTGCATAAAATGCCAGTAACTCAAATCTAGCTGTTCGGCTGCCTCGTGGGTTGTTAACATGCCATTGAGGTGCTGCAAGTTGCGGTGTAATTCATCGCTCCTCAGAGCCATAGCGGACACCTTTCTACGGATTGCCGTAATATACAAGTGTCAAGCAAACTCATAGTCAATCATCGTGAGTATAACATAGAAGGCGGCGTGAAGGCAAGTGTGGTTAGCAGAACTCATCAATTCGCGTGGATAGATGCATATGAAATGAGCCAGGTGAGTATCTGTGAGATACTTGCCTGGCTGCTTGAAATGGATGATCGAGGGTATCACCTGTTTGTTGGAAATAGCTGCTGTAGCTTCATGGCGAGCATCATATCACCTGATACTCGAAGTTTGCCGGTCATAAAGGCATTCATTGGGTCCAGCTTGCCCTCCGTGATGGCAATCCAGTCTTTGTCACTGACGGTGAAGGTGATATCGGGTTTCTCCACGCCACCGGGGATAACTTCTCCAGTTCCATTGGCAACTCGAAATGCCCATTTCCCGGCCTCATCTCCGGTGATATTCCACTGGAAAGTCTTGTTCATACCCGCAGCGGCGGCAGGGTTCATGATGCTGGGCATTTGCTCGAAAATTTCCGCTATTGTCATTACTATTTTCTCCTTACTAATACTTGCAGGAAAAGTTCCTGTTGGGACAATCATAGTATAGCACGAAGTTTTTCGCGTCGCTATGGTTTGTTTGCTGGCCGGACCTCAACACTATTCTTCGGTTCCAAGAAACACGCGCAGGTAGTACAGCGCCATATCTGCATGCATCCAGCGCATACAGGGTTCAAGTTGCGAGATGACATCATACCAGCTAAGTGCCTTGTAGAGGCTGCCCAGGCGATGAGCAAGCTCGAATATGCGACGCAAATGCTCCATTGGTTCGTAGCGCGTCCACGGCTCCAGATACGCCCGCACCAGTCGCCCAAGCATCTGTTCATCATACTCCAGGATATATCTGGCGACACGCAGCACAATAAACATCGTGCTGAAAGGGTGCCCCAGGCAGTATTCACCCGCGTCGATGAAGACATACGTCTCGCCATTGTACAGGATATTGCCGTTGTGCAGGTCGAAATGATGCAGGGATTCAGGAATCCTATAGCTCGCCAGCTCATGACATATTTCCTGAAGCTGGGGAGCTAAAGCCAGTAGTTGTTCATGCTCGCTGCGCGGCAATCCATTAGGCTCATCGATCAACAGAAATGGCGTTGCCGCCAGTATCTCTTGATAGAGGTGTGGCAACAAATGTAACCGTCGATCTGGACAACCGGTTGCCTTAAGCGTCTCCACATGTTCTGCCAGTTCAATCTGCATCTCGGCAAAGCGTCTCAATGCAATCTCCAGGCGTTCAAGTGTCGGCGGCATGTCCCGCAGCGGTATTCCTGCATCCCGCATGAGCATCCAGTTCCGCTGCCTGTCACGAACAAGTACTCCTGGCACAAACGTGGGAACGAGCTGGTGCAGCGTCTCTGTCAGCTCTGGCTCAAAGGCGAACACTGGAGATGGGACTTTGAAGTATAGGTAACCTTTCGATGTTGGCACGCGCAGTACCGCGGCCCATGGTCTGGAGACAAGCTGCTCAACTGGAGCAGTTTTCGTATAGCCAAGACGCTCAAGCTGCTCACCTATCCAGGCTGTCGCACTGTCGAACCACCCCAGGCGCATCCATGGTACCCGCAGTTCTGAAATCTGTCCATCCTCGACTTCGGCGAACCAGGTTTCGAGAACAGGGCGATGCTCTGGAAGAGCAAGCGGGAGATTTGCCAGTTCTGAGCGACTTACCCAGCGTGCATTGGCGGGAAGAGGTGTTGCCGGACTGTGGTTGTCCAGGGCAAAGACGAGATGTTCATCTTCGCGTTCCTCATTCGGATAGCGGTCATACGCACAAAAAAGCACTGTGGTTGTCAGTCCCAGTTGCTCTTTCATGGCGGCGTTGACTTCTTTCGGGTCTGAACTATGATGGTGAGGCAGCGACCAACCCTGCTCTTCCCGCAAAAGCAGAACGAGTGGCAACCTGGTATGAGGAATGATGCTGTAGTTGTCGATATGTTCGCTGGGCATAACTTATTCCTTCCTTAGTTACTACTATATTTGTTCCAAAACGCAAAAAGGCCGTGAGCGTTAATAAATTCGCTCACGGCCTGGTTTCTGCTTGAGTTATCTACGCGGTTTCATCGATGGATGTAGTAGCGAGACCTCCTGAAAAAGGGCATAGTACGGCCATGGGCGACGGGGCGTAGAGTCGCGAGCCGGTCCTGCATACGCGGACACATTCCATGGGCCATCTTTGCTTTACTCCTTTTGTCCTGTTCAGTTGGAATCCGGTGGATTAACGCTATCAGGATAACATAGTGAGGTTGAGTTGTCAAATGAAAATTTCCCTCCTCCCCTCTTGACAAACCGCTTCATTGTAGTTTACTATAGTGCTATGTACATAGTTATTTAGTAATTTAGGTAAACGAAGAAATGAAGGGACAGATGGACACTGAGAAACCAGTAATTGAGTTCTATCTTGACCAGCGATCAGGCGTTTCCCCTTACATGCAACTTGTTCAGCAAGTCAAGCATGCTTTACGCCTGGGTTATCTCAAAGAAGGTGACCAGCTACCGACGATGCGTATGGTCGTTTCAAGACTGGCAATTAACCCTAACACTGTCTTTAAAGCGTATCGAGAGCTGGAGTATGAGGGCCTGGTTGAAAGTCGTCCGGGACAGGGGACTTTTGTGCGCAAGACGCTGGCCGATGCCTCGTTAGCGAGTCATGGTGAGCTGCGTCAGGGCCTGATCAAGTGGCTGCAAGAAGCAGAAGCGGCTGGATTAGACGAAGAGAGCATCGCCGCCCTCTTTGTCTCTACATTTCAACAGTTTCATAAAAGGGAGGAAATTGCATGATCCAGGCATTAGAGGCAACTAATCTTGGAAAACGCTATGGAAAAGACTGGGCGCTGCGTGATTGTACCCTCAAGCTTCCTATCGGGCGCGTTGCCGGACTTGTTGGCCCGAATGGAGCGGGCAAGACAACTTTACTCCACCTTGCTATGGGCTTGCTTGAGCCGAGTACGGGCAGCGTTCAGGTGTTGGGTATAGCGCCGCGCCAGAACTCATCCACCATCTTACCACGCATCGGGTTCGTGGCCCAGGAACGCCCCCTTTACCGCACTTTTAGCGTGAAAGATATGCTGACAGTCGGACAGAAGCTAAACCCGCATTGGGATATGGATCTTGCTCTGGAGCGCCTGGCAAATCTTAGCATCCCTCTCAATCGCACTACCGGCAAACTTTCAGGTGGTCAACAAGCACAGGTTGCGCTCGTCATGGCCCTGGCAAAACGGCCAGAGATGCTCATTCTGGATGAACCTATCGCGAATCTTGATCCCCTTGCCCGTTATGAGTTTCAACAGACCCTGATGGACGCTGTTGCCCAGGGTGGTTTGACCGTCCTCTTCTCATCTCATCTCATCGCGGACCTTGATCGCATCTGTGATTACCTGATCATTCTCTCAGCTTCCAGAGTGCAGGTCGCCAGCGATGTCGAATCTCTGCTTAAAACGCACAAACGCTTGATTGGCCCACGCGAACGGAAAGCGTCCGTAGCCAGGACACATGCCATTCTTCAGGAGCGGTCGAGTGAACGCCAAAGTAATTTATTGATACGATTGAATGGGCCCGTTCTTGATCCCGCCTGGGAAGTGCAAGAAGCTTCCCTTGAAGACATTATTCTGGCCTATCTCGCTCTAAAGAGCGCTGTTCCTTTCTCAGTGCAGCATAAAGATACGCAGGAGGTTGCATCATGATTTGGGTCACATGGCGACAGCATCGCCTCGAAGCTTTGGTTGCAGGAATAATCCTGGCAACATTGGTACTCAGCTTGCTTGTTACCGGGGTCGATATGCTCTCCACTTACCAGAGCACCGGACTCGCTAGATGTGTGACGCCGCAGGTCGTATGCGGTGAACTTGAAGGAAATTTCATCAGTCAGTTCAGCGCCAGTGTCTCACTTCTATCAATCGCGCTCAGCTCTTTGCCGTTGTTGGCCGGGATGTTCATTGGAGCCCCGCTGGTGGCTCGTGAACTGGAACAACGAACGTATCGCCTGATCTGGACTCAGAGTATTACTCGTGTACGCTGGCTCGGAACGAAGCTGCTCCTGCTTTTCGGTGTCTCTCTTCTAGCTTTCATTGTACTCACCATCCTTGCCTCATGGTGGAGTGGTCCATGGAATGCAGTTATACCCTGGTCGACGTATGATATACGGGGAATTGTGTTGCCCGCGTATGCTCTTTTCGCGCTTGCGCTCGGAGTGGTCGCTGGTGTCCTTGTACGCAAGTCAGTGCCTGCGATTGGTATCACGATTGTAGTATTTCTACTTCTGAGATTAGCAATCGCGTTTTTGCTTCGCCCATACTTTCTTCCACCACTTAGCTATACCAGTTCTGTGGATAACCCTGGCCCGCCATTGTCTACCGATTGGACGATTCATGTTGGCACAATCGACCGGTATGGGCATGAACTTTCAGACAGTCAGATCGGCCAGATATGTCCACAACTCAAGGGGAATGGGAGCGCCAGCGCCTTTTCCGCATTTAGAAATTGCGAACACGCGCAAGGCTTCCACTCTTTAAGTTTCTACCAACCAATCGATCGGTTCTGGCTATTCCAGTCCTTAGAAGCAGCGATCTTTTTGCTATTAGCAATAGCTTTGCTCGCGCCGGCTATCTGGCTCGTGAGCAAAAAGATTACCTGAAAAAGTTATGGGAGTATGGAGAGGCATTTTTATCCTTCACTTGTATATGCTTTGCTTCGATGGTATGCTGGTTTACGTATATTGATATACATGTAAATCGAATGAGGCTTAGCAATGGGAAATGAACGGACGCTGCGCAAAGTGAAAGTGGAGGGAGGGAACCTGAAATTTAGTGCCGCTCACTTCATCACCTATGGTGGTAAGTGTGAACGGTTGCATGGGCATAATTATGGAGTGATGGTTGAGATCGAGGGAACATTGAATGAGGATAAACTCGTCTTCGATTTTACCGTACTCAAACGGCTTGTTCGCGACGTGTGCCAGGAACTCAACCAACGATTTTTGCTGCCGTTGCGTAATCCGCATCTTGAGATAAACGAGCTTGCCGATGCCTGGGAAATATGTTTTGAGGAGAGACGTTATCATTTCCCACGCGCCGATGTTGTCGCGCTGCCCATTGATAACTCCAGCGCCGAACGGCTAGCGGAATATGTCTGCGGCGAATTGCGCCGCAAACTCGCCGCGTATGATATCTCCAATTTGCACACAATCATGGTCGGTGTAGCAGAGGCGCCTACACAGGTGGCCTATTATCGTGAATCGCTGCATGAGGTCGAGTAGGCCTGTTCCTGGCTTGCCTGCGCCATTGGTTTCGTCATGCGTTTGATCCGCTGCATTTCTGCATGCAGGCGCTCTCGGCGGCCTTTTTCCGGCAGGCCGCTGCGGTAAGCAATTTTATACGCCTCGAAGTCCCAGGTCGAGAAGAATTGCTCGGCAGCGGTTCTACCGTTCTGATACAGCATGTCGGTTTGTTCCCTGCTCAAATTGAAACTGGTGCCGCTGATGCCATTGACCGGTATCACAATCGTGCGCACGAACGTGTGATCGTCCATATAGAGCCTGTCGTGAGCGGTAAGCATGGTATTCAAGAGCGCCTTTCCAACCTGTAAGACATTTCCGGTCGGGTTAACCGGCCATGGATTGGTGCTGGACGGCAGCGAATCCACCAGGTGAAAGCCAAACGTCGGGTGACGCGGCTCGCCTGGCACGTCGAAGAGCGATACCGGAAAATTACTGAGCAAGCCGCCATCGACGATGCGGCAGTTTGTACCATCTCTCGCCTGTTGATTTATAGGCATAAAGAAAAAAGGAATGCTCGCGCTCATACGCACTGCCAGCGCAATATTGAGATCGTCAGGATCGATGCCATATTGAAGCGCATCTTGTGGCAGGCGCAGCATACATCCAGAAGTAATATCTGAGGCAATCACTGTGAGACGATAGCGGAAGCGTGAATCCTTTGGCTCGTTTTCTCGACCGGGAGTAATCAGGTCACCGAACTGGCTTTTTTTCTTTGCCCGCAAATGCTCCCTCATGAACTCCTCGATGTAACTTCCGGTGTGAATACCACAACGCGTGAGCAGATTGAGGGCTTCTCGCAGGAAGAACCAGTTGAAACCGCGATCTCTAGCGAAGCGGCGAAAATCGAGGCTGCTCATAATCGTGTACAGTTCGCCGGCTGAATAGTCAGCGGCCATCAGCGCTGCCACAAATGCGCCGGCTGATGTACCGGCAACATTGCGCCAGCGGTAGCCTTTTTCCTCAGCTACCGAAAGGGCTCCCACATGAGCGATCCCGCGCACGCCCCCACCTTCGAGGACGGCATCGGCAAATTGTGCTTGAGTATTTCCTGGTTGTACTGGATGTGGCATAGACGTATCTCCTGTATGCCCGGAAAGTTTTGTCATAGCTCTCCGAATTTATTTCAATGGTTGGCGGGTTAAATAAGAGATTTTCGTGGATGAAATCTCTTAGCTGGAAAGCCTCTATAAAATCAATGAGAGGATGTGCAGGCTTTCAATCTGGTCTCAAGACCGGCTACTTGTGCCTGAAGTGCAGTATTATCGCTGCGAATCTTCAAGAATTCCTGCCCGATCCAGGCAATAAAGACACCTCTTGAGGGCGTCCATTCGAGCATTGTCCAGCGAAACACCTGCTGTGTGCCACCTCCGAGCGATGGGTTCGATTCTTCAAGAGGATTGTGACCGATCTCTTCTTGAAGTGGCATGTTGGCCGGAGGCCAGTTGTTTTTCAGGACATATTCGCGAAAACCATGTACCACTTTGTGGCCGTTGGGAGCGGTCAACGTATTGCCGTCATCGTGCCAGCCTGCCGGGATGATGGGCACAAATTGCTCCTTTGCTGGGTCGAAACCGGCCGGTGGCACCGGCAGCCATGGCGGGACTACAACTGTCGCGCTGACCAGGCGCATCTTCGCAGCGTCATATTTGCGTGGCCCGGGGCGTAGCGTGGTTGAATTGTAGAGATTGGTCACGTTGGCCGAATCGCGCACCAGGAAATTCCCGTCGGCTGTAACGCCTGTCAGTACGATGATGTGGTTGCCGGATGGTTGCCAGGGATATGGCACGACATCTCCAAGACCCATATCAAAAAAGGTGGTTTCAAGCCCCGCTATAAGAATGGGATAGCCAAGGCGCAGCCATGCTCGTAGGGTAGCGATATCGAGGCTTGCGGGTACGAAATGTAGTCCGATTTGCGCGAGCAGCTTATACAACTGCTGCAAGGTCATGCCATCAGTATTGGAGATTGAGTTATTGCCGTCGTATTGAGCATACCACTGCTCGGCCTCGGCAATCATTTGTGCGACTGTTTGAGTGGGAGCATGACCGACCGGAGCCATTGACTTCACAATCGAGCAGGCAAAGAATCCGCAGGCGAATTGTGTTTTTGCCGGCTGGAACTGGTCTACATCCTGAAAGCTGGCAATTTCACCGGTTGAGGATAAAGGGATCACGGGGAAACCTCCTTGGGGTATTCTCATTCGAGAGGATGAATGAGTTCGAAGAAACATCGAGGGTGAATAAGGGGACGACAAAACGCTAAGGGGAGCAAACACCGTATGCTTGCTTAGTGACAAGTATAACTGAGAAAAGGAGATTTGTCTAGAGGTATAGCGCTCGTCTTAAAAGACTGGTAACCTGTTTCTCACCTTCATTCGCTCGTGTTCCTCAGTAGACTTTTGATATAGCGCCTCACAGCCTCAACTTGCTCACCCTCATCATATTGATCGATGATTTTCACGAGGGCGCTGCCCACAACAGCGCCATCAGCAAAGCTAAACACCTCTGCGATATGTTCAGGTGTTGAAAGCCCGAAACCTACCGCGACAGGCAACGAATCGTTTTTCCTATAGCCATAGACTCTAGCTATAAAATCGCGTAGGTGAGGTGATAAAGTTGCACGAGCGCCCGTGACACCGCTCAAGGAAACGCAATAGATGAAGCTACTCGTATCGCTGGCCGCCTTGAGAATCTGAATAATGCGTTCGTCAGAAGCAGTGGGGGGTATCAGGAAATTGAGGGAAATTCCATGTTTTTGGGCCGCATCTTGTAATGGGGCGGCCTCTTCAGGAGGCAGATCGGGGATAATCAGACCGCAGATGCCGTTAGCTGCCGCGTGCTGGCAGAAACGTTCGATACCGTATGCCAGAATAGGATTGTAATAGCCCATGAAGATAACGGGAGTCTCGCACTGAGAGGAAATCTGGCGCGCAATTTCCATACAACCCTCGATGGTCATGCCACCTTCGAGAGCAGCGTGACCTGCATGCTGGATGGTTGCTCCGTCGGCGAGCGGATCGCTGAAAGGTATGCCCAGTTCGATCATATCCGCGCCTGCCTGAACTGCTGCCAGCACCAGTTCGATGCACTGTGCTGTCGATGGGTAGCCGCACATGAAATATGGTATGAGGATACCACGTCCTTCGCGCCTGGCTTTTTCAAATGTGTTGCTGATACGAGAAGCGGGCGTCGTTGTATCAAAGGCAGCGTTTTGCGGATTCTGGTTTGCGGTTTGTATATTCGTTGTCATTGGTCGCAATTCTTTCTTTCTAAGGAGTCACAGCGTCACGTTCAAGGCATTGGCAACGGTAAGCATATCCTTGTCGCCGCGCCCGGACAGATTCACTATAATGAGTGAACCCGGCAAGATGTTACCCTGCTCGCCCATCTCCAGGAGAAGTCCAAGCGCGTGAGCCGGTTCTAAGGCGGGAATGATGCCTTCGCTCCTGCCCAGTGCTTGCAAACCTCGCAGCGCGGCTGCATCAGAGGCGGAAACATACGTTGCGCGCCGTGTTTCTTTCAGATAGCTGTGTTCGGGTCCGACGCCGGGATAATCGAGTCCTGCCGAGATGCTGTGTGTATTGAGCACCTGTCCATCCTCATTTTGCAGGAGATAGCTGTATGCGCCGTGCAAAACGCCGGGTCTACCTGCCACCAGGGTCGCCGCGTGATGCCCTTGTTGTAGATCTCTGCCCCCTGCCTCTACTCCGATCAAACGCACCTCTGGATCGCCGGCAAAAGGGTAGAAAATGCCGATGGCGTTGCTGCCGCCGCCAACGCAGGCGATCACCATATCCGGTAAACGTCCTTCCTGGGCGAGAATCTGTTCGCGGGCCTCGCAGCCGATCACGGATTGGAAATCGCGTACGATACGCGGATAGGGATGAGGCCCGACCGCTGAGCCGATCAGGTAAAAGGTTGTCTCCACGTTTGTTACCCAATCGCGGATGGCCTCATTAATGGCATCTTTTAATGTGCGGCTGCCGCTGCTGACCGGGCGCACCTCAGCGCCCAACAATTTCATGCGAAAGACATTGAGCGACTGGCGTTGAATATCTTCTTCTCCCATGTAGACGATACATTCCAGGCCAAGCATAGCACAGACAGTCGCGGTGGCGACGCCATGCTGTCCCGCCCCCGTTTCGGCAATGATACGCTGCTTGCCCATGCGTTTCGCCAGCAGCCCCTGGCCGAGCGCATTGTTGATTTTGTGCGCGCCGGTATGCGCGAGGTCTTCGCGTTTAAGATAAATTCTGGCTGCTGGCGCTACTAATTGGGAGAAACGG
This sequence comes from Ktedonobacteraceae bacterium, assembly GCA_035294305.1. GTDB lineage: Bacteria > Chloroflexota > Ktedonobacteria > Ktedonobacterales > Ktedonobacteraceae > DASRBN01. Next base: position 155,811 of record DATGLD010000045.1, read on the forward strand.
GGTACATAATGCAGGGTTGTTGGTCGTCCAACAAAGCTGGTAAACTGTGTTTGTAACTCTTTCGTGAAATCGGCATCGTTTCGTGCCTGTTCGTAGGCCTGTTCCAACTCTGCTAGAGGGGCCATCAGGCTTTCGGGAACGAATTTGCCACCGAAGGCTCCGAAGCGCCCTCGCTCATCGGGATAGCAAGAATGATGATATGCTTGAGTCGAAACGGGTATTTGCATAGATTATCTCTCTTCTCTAGTGACCGCACTGCGCGCTTGCTGGATAAAGGCGCGTATCTTCGAATCATCTTTCTTTCCAGAAGTCTCAACGCCGCTGCTGACATCAACGCCCCATGGCCTTACCTGGGAAATTGCCTTGCCAACGTTCTCCGGCGTTAAGCCACCGGCAAGCAATACGGGCATTTTTCGCGCTATCTCGCAAGCGAGGGTCCAGTTATGAGTCAGACCTGAGCCGCCCCAGTGAGACGAGGGCGTGTCGAGCAGGATGCGCCAAGTTGCTTCGCGATATGCGGAAATCAAGCCGAGGTCATCACGACTGTGCAAACGCAATCCCTTGATGACCGGGCGCTTTATTTGCCAGCAGAACTCCGGAATTTCGCTGCCGTGTAATTGCACGAAATCCAGGCCAACCTGTTCAACGATGTCATGAACGCAATCGGCCTCCTTGTTCACGAAGACGCCGACCACGTCAGGCGCTGCCGGTTGGTTCTCTATCGTATTAAGCAGCTCCCTGGCCTGGCGAGGTTCGATATAGCGCGGGCTTGGCTCGTAGAACATCAGGCCGATCATGTCCGCGCCCGCTTCGATAGCTGTTTGCAAGTGGTGAGGAGCTCGCAGACCGCATATTTTGACCTGTACGTCCTCATTTGCCCCCTGTAATAACATGCGTATCTGGCCGGGTATATCGCTTGATGTGACAAGCGATTCGCCAACCAGCATGGCCTGTACATCATAGCGCGCGAGCCTGCGAGCATCTGCCGCTGTATGAATACCACTTTCGGCCACGATGACGCGATCTTCAGGGATGAGCCTGCTCAATTCACGAATGAGGTTGGGGTGCAACTGAAATGTCGCGAGGTCGCGGCTATTAACGCCGATAATGCCTGCCCCTGCCGCGACAGCTCGCAGTGTTTGCTCCACGCTATGAACTTCGACCAGGCATTGCATATCCAACCCCTGCGCAATCTTGAGCAGGTGCCTGAGTTGGGTATCATCTAAAATAGCGCAGATTAGCAGGATGGCATCTGCGCCCCATGAACGCGCTTCATACACCTGGTACTCATCGAAGATGAAATCCTTGCGCAGCGCCGGAATATTTACAGCCTGCTTAATTGCTGCAAGGTACGCAGGCGAGCCGAGAAAAAAGTGTGGCTCGGTTAATACTGAGATCGCCGCCGCACCGTTGGCTTCGTAAGTTCGTGCCAGCGCAACAGGATCGAGGTCAGGTGCGAGTAGCCCTTTTGATGGCGAGGCGCGTTTCACCTCTGCAATCAAACGTATGTTTGAGCCAACGCTGAGAGCCTGCCGCAAATCTCGCGGTGCGGGCTGGGCAGCGGCAAGGCGTTTTACGTCCTCCAGCGGGATTTCTCGCTTGCGCTGTTCAAGATCGATGCGTGTCTGGGAAATGATGCGGTCGAGAAACATAGATCACCTTGCTAGAGAACGGGAAGAGTCGATAACATCGACCAGTTTGTGTTTCGCTTTCCCTGTACGCAACGTTTCACGGGCGAGTTTGACTCCATCGGACAATGATGCTACCTTTTCGTTTGCCAGCAGCGCGGCCCCGGCGTTCAGGCACAGCATATCCGCTGCCAGGCCGTTGGAACTTCCGCTCAGGAGATTGCGCAGCATTTCGGCATTGTAAGCCGGATCGCCGCCTTGAAATGCCTGGCGGTCTGCGGCGCGGGTGAGTCCAACATCTTCCGGTGTGATGGTGTACTCGCGCAATTCCTGTCCCTTGCGTACCTCGCAGATGCGCGTTGGGGCGCTCATTGAGCATTCATCGATACCGTCTTCACCATGGATGATGAGCGCGTGTTCGCAGCCCATGCGCAGCAGCACCTCGCCCATCTTTCGCAAAAGCGAGCCGTCGGCCACGCCCAGCACCTGGTAACGGGTATGGGCGGGGTTGGTCAGCGGGCCAAGAATATTGAATACGGTGCGGATGCCAATTTCACGGCGTGTCGGGCCGACATGCTTCATGGCTGGGTGGTAGGTGGGTGCAAACATGAAGCCGAAGCCGACCTCCTTTACGCAGCGAGCGACCTCTTCGGGACCAAGGTCGATGCGCACATTCAGAGCTTCCAGCACATCCGCGCTGCCACAGCGACTGGTGGCGGAACGGTTGCCATGTTTTGCCACGAACGTGCCTGCAGCGGCGGCGAGAATTCCTGCCGCTGTGGAAACATTGAATGTTCCTGCTCCATCGCCTCCCGTGCCGCATGTATCTATGGCGCGAGAGGCGATATTTTCATCCAGAAACACCTGCACGGCCTTAGCGCGCATGACAGAGGCCATGCCCGCGATTTCTTCGACCGTTTCACCTCCCGGACGTAAGCGCAGGGCCGTCAGGAACGCGCCCATTTGCGCCGGAGTTGCTACGCCGGTCATAATTTCTTCCATCACCGCGGCGGCCTCGCTCTCGCTGAGTCTAGCTCCCGCTGCGATATGCGCAATTGCTTCACGAATCATGATTTGCTCCTCTCCAGAAAGTTGCGTAGCAGGTCTTTTCCCACAGGAGTCAGAATTGACTCGGGATGGAACTGCACCCCTTCGACAGGGTAGGTACAGTGCCTGAGACCCATAATTAAACCATCTGCCGTCTCGGCAGTAATCTCCAGTTCGTCCGGGAGAGAAGATCGCTCGACGATGAGGCTATGATAGCGGTTGGCTTCGAAAGGGATGGGGAGATTCTTAAAGATGCCCTCTCCCCGGTGATGAATCTGTGAAGTTTTGCCATGCATCAGTGCAGGTGCATGTATGACACGTCCCCCGTATACCTGCCCGATGGCCTGGTGTCCCAGGCATACGCCGAGTATGGGAATGCGCGGCCCGAAGGTTGCGATGATCGAGCAGGATAAGCCCGCTTCGTTGGGAGTACAGGGACCGGGCGAGATGACGATGTGAGCGGGCTGCATTGCCTCAATCTGTTCCAGGGTCACTTCGTCATTGCGATAGACGCTTACGTTCGCGCCCAGCTGCGCCAGGTATTGATAGAGGTTGTAGGTAAAGCTGTCGTAGTTGTCAATCAGTAGCAGCATCGGAGCCTCCAATCTCAGAATGGGAGCGCCTGGCATTCGCAATCAGCTCCGCTTCGTCCAGGGCGCGTAAGAGGGCCTTAGCTTTGTTCATACTCTCCCAGTATTCCCCGGTGGGTACAGAATCGGCGACGATGCCGCTACCTGCTTGAATATAGGCTTTGCCATTTCGCATGACCATGGTGCGCAGGGCGATGGCCGTATCTAGGTTACCTGAGTAACCAAAGTAGCCTACCGCTCCCGCATAAACGCCTCGTTGCTCGCCCTCCAATTCGCAGATAATCTCCATAGCGCGAATTTTAGGCGCGCCTGAAACCGTACCGGCTGGAAAACCGGAGCGCAAGGCGTCGTAAGGGGTAACATCCGGCCGCAGTTGGCCGGTGACGTTTGAAACCAGGTGCATTACATGCGAGTAGCGTTCGATTTCCATGAACTGGCTTACTTTTACACTGCCGGGTACGCTGACACGTCCAACATCGTTGCGGGCCAGATCAACCAGCATGACATGCTCGGCCCGCTCCTTAGGGTCGTTTTTTAGTTCTTCCGCGAGCTTTTGGTCGCTTTCCGGGTCGGCCCCGCGTGGGCGGGTTCCGGCAATGGGGTGGATGGTCATAACACCATCCTCGGCGCGCACTAATAATTCTGGCGAGGCACCGATGATTTGAAAATCCTGCAGGTCGAGAAAGAACATATAGGGAGCAGGATTAATGGCGCGAAGCGCGCGATAGACGGTGAAAGGCGCAGCATTTACATGGCGGTTGAGGCGCTGGGAGAGTACAACCTGAAAGATATCGCCCTCGCGGATGTAATCTTGCGCCCGCAGCACCATAGCCTCGAACTCTTCTGCTGTGCGGTTTGAGCTGATCCGCAATACTGCGTTATCAGCAGTAGGCGGCGGTTCATCTGGCAAATTTGGTGCCTGCTGTAATTGTCGCTCTAAGCGGTGAAGTATCGCGCGTACCCTGGCATATTCCTTTTCCAGGTCCGGCGCGTCGAGGTGCAGGTGTGTGACGATTCTGATGCGGTGTTTAAGATGATCAAAGACCACAACCGTTTCAGTGAAGCAAAAGACGGCCAGTGGCAGGCCGAGTTCATCTTTTGCTGGAACGGGCAAATGTTCGAAGTGAGCTACGGCCTCATAGGCCAGGTAGCCGACTGCGCCACCATGAAAACGCGGCAGTTCATCCTGGCTACTATCAATGGGCGCAACCAATCGATACTGACTTAATTCGGACTCAACAAACTTCAATGGATCGTGGCAGGAAATCTCTTCGATTTTTCCTGTGTCATCTTGTTTCTCGGATGCGCCATAACTCCCTGGCATCCACCTGAGCGTCACCGTATCGCCGCGCTGTGTCATAACCAGGTATGGATCGATGCCTATGAATGAGTAGCGCGCAATATGCTCTCCACCTTCCACACTTTCAAGTAAGAAGCTATAAGTAGGGACAGAGCCTGGCGCCTGTCCATATTTGACTTTGCAATAGGCCGAAACAGGCGTTTCCATATCAGCCAGGATATTGCGACAGATCGCCAATAATGGTCGTCGCCTATCTTCAAGCGCTGCCATTTCTGTATCACGTTTGCGGCGAATATCTTCGAATGTTGAGCGATTGTTTATGGTTATATCAGGGCAGGCACCAGGCCCTGTCTCTACAGAATACGAGGGTTGTTTTGCCACATTTTCGGTAGGCATCCTTATATCTCTCCTCCTTGGAAATTTGTCATAAAAAAACGCCACTCTTCCCTTGCCAGGGACGAGAGGCGTGAAGCTTTCGTGGTGCCACCCTAATTCAGATCATCCATGTCAATTCCTGTAGGGACCGTGCCTGTCCTGTGTTAGATGGATAATCCCTCTTTGCCGGATACGAGTTCTTACCATGCTACGATGGTAAAGATATATATCCTGTCCTCAGTAACGGGGGACATTCCGAAAGAGTACTACTAATTCTTCATGAGAAGAATGTTCGCTCCTTGCTCGCAGGCCCATTCAACGACTGCACCGGGTCGGGTTCCACTGCTGCCGACTCTCTGTGACCTTTGCGGGGTCGTTTACTTTTCCTGTTCGTCGCTTTTGGTATGCTGTTGTGTATGGTGAAAGTATACTGACGGTTCTACGGTTTGTCAAGGTTTTGCGACTTTCAGCATTTCCTTTTCTAAGTATTTTTGAAAATGCTTTATGCTAGAATAGCGACGTGTTATCATTAACCAGGCAGCTTTTGTGGATGTTCAGTTGAGAGTGTTTCTTATAGTCATATCAGCTGAGAAAGTAGGCTCTGGCGCATGAGAAAATCTGCCCATCCAGGTCCCAATCTGCGTTTAAAGAATGAGCGCGAACTACGTGGGTGGTCACAAAAGTATGTAGCCGACCAGATTGGGGCTGACCACTACTATTTGAGCAGGTGGGAGCGGGGCACTGCCTCTCCGAGTCCATATTATCGACGCAAGCTGTGTACGCTCTTCGGGAAAGATGCCAGGGAGCTGGGTTTGATTGCCGGTGACCGTGATGAGCCTGAAGATTCCAGCGCAGCCGACTCCCAGCAGGTCGTTCCTGTACAACCCTTAGCTGCTCCGCCCATTCCAGATACGATATATGATCCCACTATTCCTCTTCCAGCGGCAGGAGCGGTAGGACTGGTCGGGCGTCATGACATGCTGCGCCGACTCAAGCAGCGCTTATGCAATCATACGAGTGTGGTGCTTACGGCCTTGAATGGTTTGCCGGGGGTTGGCAAGACGACCCTGGCGGTTATACTGGCTCATGATCAGGATGTACGCGATCATTTCTCCGATGGCGTTCTCTGGTCGGGCTTAGGACCGCATCCAAATGTGCCGGCGCTTCTCGGACGCTGGGGTACATTACTTGGCCTGGCATCGACGGAAGTAAACAGTTTAACCAGCATCGAATCCTGGGTTCAGGCGTTACACACACTGCTTGGTGATCGCCGTATGCTGCTCGTGATTGACGATGCCTGGGAAATCGATGACGCGCTCGCCTTCAAAATCGGCGGCCCTCATTGTGCCTACCTGGTGACGACCCGCTTTCCGCATATCGCGCTGCGGTTTGCGTCTGAGGGCGCTACGCTTGTTCGAGAACTCAGTGAAGACGAGGGTGTTGAGTTATTAGCGCGGCTTGCGCCGGAAGTTGTTGCTCAGGACTCTGAAGCCGCGCGAGTGCTGGTACAATCGGTCGGCGGGCTACCCCTTGCCTTGACCATTATCGGCAAATATTTGCGGCTGCAATCCCATAGCGGCCAACCCAGACGCATACGTGCCGCTATAGAGAGGCTGCAAAATGTCGAGGAGCGGCTGCGACTCGTCGAACCACAGGCGTTTCTGGAAAAATCCCCCAGTTTGCCGGTAGAAACGCCCATGTCCCTGTCTGCAGTGATTGAGGTTGGAGATCACTATCTTGATGAGCAGGCACGCGCGGGACTGCGTGCGCTTGCCGTTTTTCCGGCTAAACCTAATAGCTTCTCAGAGGAAGCTGCGTTAGCCATAAGTAACGGGCCGGTTGAGATGCTCGACCGTCTGACCGATGCAGGCATGCTTGAAGGGAGCGGTCCGGAACGCTACACCTTGCATCAGACGATTGCCGATTACGCAAAAGCTCATCTAAACGACGTGAGTGCCTATCATCGTATGGTTGGGTATTTTGTTCATTATGTCGAACTGCATGAGGGAGATTATGATGCACTCAATCTCTCCGATCTTGCGAATGCGGTCCGCCATCGTCATCGTGATAGGCTCTCCCACGTTATAAATGCGCCCACGTGCCCGCTCATCGGTGACGGCCAGGGTAATCGCAGCAGCAACATTCTCCACGTATCCATGTGACCAGCGCCATTGAGCTTCCTTTTCATCAAGCAAGATAGCAGGGCGTCTGTCATCCATGCGCTTTAACCACGAAAACATGCGATGCTGGTAATCTCCTGGCCCATAGACCGCCGGAAGCCGTAAGATGGTGCCGGGCAGCTCTGGATTCCCCATCACAACACGCTCGACGAGAATTTTGTCGTAATCGTTCATCCACTGTTTTTGTTCCTCATTGCGCGCAGTCGTGCCACGATAAGGGTAGAGATGCTCGCGGAAAGGCGAATCCTCGGTAATCGGCCCAGGTTCTGCCGGCCCTGATTCCTTGTTATTGACTCGTCCAAAGGCGCGGTATACATCCTGGCTGCTGATCGCAACCACCCTTCCGGCAATACCTCTGAAAGTATTCATAACTTCCTGAGCGTCTTGCTCAGTAAGCGGGATCATGTCTAATACCACTTCAGGTTCAAAATTTCTAAACCTGTCGACGTGAGAATCAAGAGATCGACGGTCTCCCAGAATTTCCTGGACTCCCTGTGGCAAATCAATGGTATTTTGACCGCGGTGAAAAACCAGGACTTCATGACCTGCATCAATCAACGAACGTATGACCAGAGGACCCATGAAGCGCGTACCGCCGATAACAAGAATATGCATCATATTTACCTTTCAGTTTTCGAATCGTTGTAGACTCATAGCAGTAACGATACCTACTTTTAGCATAGATTTCAATAGAGAAACTATGCTTACAGCATAGGGAAGTTAAATATTTTCCTGAGCCTGTGTTATAACTTAAAGTGGCTTAATCTCTTGTTTCACTTAAGGAGGGTTCTGGTGGAGTCTCTTTTTAAACGCTCTAAAGAGCGGTTGGAAAAGATGAAAGTGCCTGTCAAAGATCATCAAATCTCTACCGAAAAGCAATTCGATGAAGGTAACCAGCTAGAGTCATTTTTGGCTGATGATCGTCTTATTATGCTTTGCGACGGTGTATTTGCTATCGCAATCACGCTGCTCGTCATCAACATTAAGATTCCTGCAGGTCTTACAGAAGATAAATTCAACGCGGTTTTACGAACAGAATTATTTTCTCAAGTCCTCTTCTACCTGATTACTTTTCTGGTGATTGCCGGCTACTGGAGCGAACATCGCCGCCTGATGAAACTTATCGAGCGCATAGACCGGCGTTTCATCAGTCTCACTTTTCTGTTCCTGGCATTTATTGCTTTTTTCCCGGTCACCTCCAGCATTGTGGGAGAAGGATATGGATATCGCAGCGCCGTCATTTTATATACATTAGCATTCGCCGGATGTGGCTTCTCCTCACTGCTGCTCTGGTTATATGCTTCGTGGCATCAGAGGCTAATCGACCCACAAATGACGCAGAACGAAATTATTTCCCGCGCAATTAATATTGCGCTGGCGCCGACCTATTTCTCCCTTTCGCTGCTCTTGCTGTTTTCTTCCATCACCCCGTCCAATATTTTCTGGACCTGGCTCTTGCTGCCATTTATCGTCTTTGTCGTGCGGCGTATCCAGCAGAGGTGGTCGGCGGAATGAAATTTGAAGAATTGTACTTGTATTGACACACGTTTATCTTGCCTCTACAATAAAAGTGGCTCTCGATCATTGAAAGATGCGCTACTTTGCGCCTTCGCAACAGTAATGTAGGATAAGGAACTGCTATGCCGCGCTGCCCGAATCCCAGGTGTCGTACCGATTACCCGCCTGGGACATTTCGCTGCATCAATCCATTCTGCCAGTGTTTGCTGCCCGAGGCAGTAGTGGCCGGGCGCTACCGTGTTGAAACCTTGATTGGCCTTGGCGGCATGGGCGCGGTTTATCGCGCAAGCGATACATTCGAGATGCAGCAGGTGGCGCTGAAGGTGCTCACGACTACCGGTAAAAGCTCAGAGGATCAAGTAACGGCGGTCGAGCGCTTCCGCCGTGAGGCCCGCTACGCGCACCAGCTTCATCATAAAAATGTCGTACCTGTTCTGAATTTTGGTCTGGATGGCAACCTGCTCTACCTTGTCATGCCCCTGATTACCGGTGGCACGCTCAAAGCCCTGTTGAAGGCCGAACAGCCGTTGCCCATAGCTCTGGCGCAGCGCTACCTCAATGAACTGGCGGATGCTATCGATGCCATCCATGCGCACCCGCAAAACATCGTGCATCGCGATATCAAACCATCGAATCTGCTCATCCACCAGGACGATGGGCGCCTGGTCGTTGCCGATTTTGGCATCGCGCGAGCGATGCAGAAAGAGCGTCCCCTGACACAGGGAGGATGGGCTCTGGGTACGGAACACTATACGGCTCCCGAACAGGGGCAGGGAAAACCCGAACCGGCTAGCGATATCTACTCGATGGGAGTGGTCGCCTATCAGATGTTTACCGGCCTGTTGCCGTTCCAGGCCATCGTGCGCACGCGCTCTGCCGAACTCCCGGTGCCCAGCAAGTTGAATCCGTTGTTGCCCCCGGCGATAGATGCGGCCATTATGCGAGCGACCGATGCAGACCCCGCGAAACGGTACAAAACGGCGCGCGAGTTCGCCGGTGCCGTCAATAAAGCGATCTATGAAAGCGAAACTGAAAGGCAGCATGAGCCGCCCGCCGTCGTCTCCACTAACCTGGCCACAATCGTCAGCCCTAATGTCGTGATACGCACGATTATTCCTGAGAATCCCTGTGGAGCCTGCGGGCAGGAAAACCGCAAGACTTCGCGCTTCTGCCGCCGCTGCGGGCATCGCCTGGATGAGACTTCGCCGCTTGTAACCGATGTATGCCAGGTTGGCTATGTGAGCGATACCGGCCGCCGTTATGTGGCCGCCGAGAATGAGGATATGCTACTGATCGTCCAGGGGCTGTGCGCAAACCTCGCGCCGCCACCACGTCCATTTGGCCTGTTTGCGGTAGCCGATGGGTTGCGCGGGCCACAAGGCAAACCTGCCGGGGGGCATGAAGCCAGCCGCCTGGCGATAGAGACCGTCGCGGATGTTCTGCTGCCCCTGCTAGCAACACCGCTGCCCTCAAATTCGTCAATGTCGCCGGGGAATAACTCGTTTTTATCGCCGGGTGGTCCCGGGAGGGGAACTTTCATGCCCGCATCCCTACCCGATACAATCGTCGAACAGTGGATGAAAGAGGCGGTCAGGCGAGCAAATCTGGTAATTTACCACTGCAACGCGGATTATGAAACAAGTATGGCCAGTACTCTGACCACAGCGCTGGTCTATAAGCGCCATCTCTATGTCACGGGTGTTGGCGATAGTCGAGCATACCACTATAGTCCCTCAAAAGGATTGACCTGTATCACGACCGATCATACCCTGGCGGCGAATCTGGTTGACGCCAAACTTTTTAGACCGGAAGAAATCTATAGCAATCCCAAGAATAAACACCTCTATCGCTATCTTGGTCAAAATAATCAGATCCACATAGATTTTATTGAGCGCGAAGTTGAGGTAAATGACCTCGTCCTGCTTTGTACTAATGGATTATGGCATATGGTGCGCGATGAGCGTTTGAAAGAGCTCCTTGCTCAAGGCGGGGATCCGCAGAGACTTGCGCGCAAGCTGGTTGATGAAGCGAACCTGGCCGGTGGTGAGGGGAACGTGAGCGCCATAGTCGTAGGAATACAGTAAAACGGCTATCACCCTGCTGCCATCAACCATGCTCTCAGCAACTCAGCTACGCTCCAGGCCTGTGCATAACAACCGGCCGGCGCAAAAGGCGGTTCCGGTTCTGCAACCTCGCAGATTGTGCCCAGGCAAAAATCCCACAGGTGATTGAGCAGCGGTTTCAAAAGATGGATTATTGCCGCGCTATCGTTGTGAAGGCGCAGATACACATCGCTATATGGTCCAATCAGCCAGGGCCAGACCGTCCCCTGGTGATAGGCTCCATCGCGTTCTTCGGGGTTGCCATTGAAATGATTGCGATAGGCTGGATCCTCAGGACTCAATGTGCGCAATCCCATGGGGGTCAGCAAATATTGTGTCACCTTCGCGAACATGCTGCGGATTTGCTCTTCAGAGAGCAGGTTGCGGGTGAGCGAGGCAGCGAACAACTGGTTCGGACGCAGCGAAGAATCGTTCTTTCCTGCTATCCCATCAACATCCACAACATCGTAAAGATAGCCGCCATCTTCATACCAGAAGCGGAGGGCAAAGTTTTCGCCCACGCGAGAACGCAATTGACCATATTCAAGCGCGTCCTTAGAGAGATGTATAGCCCAACTTTCCATGTAGCCCAGTGCGCAATACCAGAGCGCGTTGATCTCTACCGGTTTTCCATGGCGTGGTGTTACTACCCAATCATTCACTTTTGCATCCATCCATGTCAATTGCACTCCTGGCGCGCCTGCATGGAGCAGACCATCGGATGGGTCAATGCCAATATTGTATAGCGTGCCTCGCACGTGCCAATCGATAATATCGCTGAGTGTGGGGTACAAATCTTTTACCAGAGACCAGTCTCCTGTCATCGCAATGTAGCTATGAATGGCGTGAAACATCCACAATGTAGCATCGGCAGTATTATATTCGGGGGCCTCACCGCTGTCGGGGAAACGATTGGGAATAAGGCCCTGCTGTGCGTATGAGGCGAAGGCCTTGATCAACCCGCGTGCCTCGCTAAATCTCCCTGTACAGAGCAGTAAGCCGGACAGGGAGATCATACTATCTCGCCCCCAGTCGGTGAACCATGGATAGCCTGCTATGATTGTTTTGCGATCAGGGGAAAGTCGGAAAGACTCGGTCTCTTTACTATGTTCATTCCTCTTTTCGGGGCGAGCAACAATGAACTGATCTGCGGCGATGACCAGGCGGGCACGCACCGGGTCCTGCTGCGCCAGGCTCCTGGTCGAGCGGTCGGCGATATCCAGCAGTTGCCGGATGCGTCTCGAGTGGCGTCTATGGGCCTCAACTACCGCATCCTCATGATATGAGCCACCAAATTCTGAGGCGGCGCCTTCTTCCGCGCTTAAAACCAGCGTCACACGCTTACCCGGCGCTATTTGTGTGTGAAAAACGCCCGGCTGGTAGACATCATCCAGGTACGGCAAGCCGCGTTCTCTGTCTCGCCGGTGCAATAGATGCCAGTACCAGTAATCCGTTGGGACAAATTTAGCTACTGGCCCGGCAATCAGCCAGTAAGGCTGCGCACCGGCGTAGGCCCGCATACAGCAGCTATTGCCCTTAACTTCAACCTGGAAATGCCAATCGAGAGAACCCTGTGTCGTGCTATGATGATCGCGATACAGGCAAAATGGGAAGAGGCGCAAATTCAATGTTACCTCGTTCAGCTCATTCTCGGACAGATCATGCACCATATATTGCACGTAGGTAGTATTCTGTCCATATTCCATCCAGATACGCTTTTCCAGGTGAAGATTATTCTCAAGTGTATAACTAAAGCAGGCTACGTCGCCCTCCAACGCAAAGCGTTCAAGGTAGTTGTATCCCTGTGGGTCAATCGTGCCATCCTGATATTCATTAACACCTAGCTTCAACACATGTCCATCCGGCAGTGCGACTTCCTCATCGATCTTTGTTACCAGCACAGTGCGTTCGACGGGTGGATGGAGTGCGGCCACTAGCAGGCCATGATAGCTGCGCGTTGTCGCCCCCGCAATAGAACTTCCGGCATACCCTCCCAACCCGTTAGTCACAAACCATTCGCGATCCAGCGCTGCCTGCACGTCTCCACAAATATCATGACTCACAAATAAATTCCATGCGTTGGAAGGAGAGCCGGCGGCAGTCTCTTGATAGTCGATGCTCATGAGGGATTCTCCTCTTGCCGTCATAATTTCTTTTCAGTATAGGCACATCCCCATAATGTTACACTGTACCGGATACGGCTGACAAGGCGTACAGATGTACGAGAAAATCACCCACTTTTGTCATGAGAGGCTATCGCCATGGAGTTGGGCCACTTGCAAGTGTCGCCCAGGGATGGTCAGGCCGTCAGCGCTGCTCGTATGCGTTCCAATGCCGTCTCGATCCGCTCATCGGGTGCGGTCAATGAGATACGCACGTAACCCTCACCCGCATCTCCAAAGTTTGTGCCGGGAGTGATGAAAACGCCTGTCTGATCAAAAAGCCAGGTGGCGAAATCGCGTGATGTGAACCCCCTGGGTATACGTGCCCATACATACAATCCCGCTTGTGGCGTCTGTGCACGCATCCCGCATTCGTTGCACCCGGACACCAGCATGTCTCGCCTGCGCCTGTAGATAGCGTTGCGCTGCTCTATCCATGATTCTGGCAGGCGCAGGGCCTCGATAGCTGCATACTGGATGGGCCGGAACATACCACTATCGATATTGCTTTTCAGTCGCCCGACCGCATCCACAAGTTCCGGATTTCCCACCAGCATGCCGGCGCGAAACCCCGCCATGTTATATGTCTTGCTGAGCGAATGCAGTTCGACCGCGACATCAAGGGCACCCGGAATTTGCAGGATGCTCATGGGACGAAAATCTTCGTAGTAGACCTCGGCGTAAGCCATATCGTGAATGATGACCAGGTTATGACGATAGGCAAACTTCACGGCATGTTCAAAAAAAGCGCGGTCGGCGCACGTCGTTGTCGGGTTATTCGGATAATTGAGCCAGAGCAGGCGCGCCCTCGCCAGCACATGCGCCGGGATGCTTTCCAGGTCGGGAAGATAGCCATGCTGTTCCAACAAGGGTAGCATATATGGCTCGGCGCCTATCGTTGTGCAGGCAGTAATATATGCTGGATAATTTGGATCAGGAATAAGCGCAATATCTCCTGGATTGAGCACGGAGGTTGCCACGTAAGCAATGCCCTCTTTTGAGCCGAGCAGGGGCAGCATATCGCGTTCGGGAGTCAACCTCACGCCAAAACGCCGCTCGAACCAGCCCGCGAACGCCTCATGGAGCGCGCGCATACCGCGATATTCTGGATAACGGTGATTTTCAGGGTTTTGCAGCGTTTCGCATAGCCGGTCAATAACGACCTGTGGCGCTGGCAGATCGGGATCGCCCATCGAGAGACCGATTACGTCTATGCCAGCTGCTTTACGGTCGGCAATTCTCTTTTTGGCATCTGCGAAATGATAGGGTGGCAGGTTTTGTATGGTATTGGATAGATGCATTGAAATGGCACTCCTTCATGAAAATGCTCTCTCCAATATTCTACTCCACCGGCTCCGCCTCGTACCAGTTTCTGCCGGTCTTCAATTCCACCTTGATCGGTACGTCCAGGTCTGCCACTCCCTCCATCATACGCTTCGCCAGGGATTTTGTTCGTTCGAGTTCCTCCACAGGCACCTCGAAGACCAGCTCGTCATGCACCTGCAAGATCATACGCGTCTTCATGCGCCGTTGCTCGATCTCATGCTGGATGCGGATCATAGCAATTTTGATCAGGTCGGCGTTTCCGCCCTGGATGGGCATATTGATTGCTTCACGTTCAAGCGCCTGCCGTTCGTTAAATGGAAGGCCGTGCATATCTGGGAAGAAACGCTTTCTCCCGAACAACGTATTCACATAACCCTGCTTGCGGGCTTGATGAAGCGTGCTCTCAACGTAATCTTTGATGTGTGGAAACGTCTCGTGATAGCGTTTGATGAAGTCCGATGCCTCGCTGTTGGTCATGCCCGTAATTTGAGCCAGTCCAAAAGCCGATTGCCCGTACAGCACCGCGTAGACAACGGTCTTTGCCAGGCGGCGCTGATCTTTGGTGACCTGCTGCACGGGGACATTGAAAAGTGAAGCCGCGGTAATTTTATGAATATCCTCGTCCTTGTTGAAGGCTTCTACCAGTCGTGGCTCATGCGTAATATGCGCCAGGATGCGCAGTTCGAACTGCGAATAATCGGCGGTCAACAGCACGTAGCTTGGATCGGCGATGAAGGCCCGGCGAATCTGTCGCCCCACTTCGGTACGAATAGGAATATTTTGCAAATTGGGATTGCTCGATGAGAGCCGGCCACTCGATGCTATTGTCTGGTTAAACGACGTATGCACGCGGCCCGTCACCGAGTCCATCAATGCCAGCAGGCCATCGACATAGGTCGACTTCAGTTTTGCCAGTTGCCGGTACTCCAGCAGCAGGTCGATCATGGGGTGTTTTCCACGCAGGTTCTCGATGACATCCGCGCTCACCGAGTAGCCGGTCTTCGTCTTCTTGCCCGACGGCAGTTTCAACTCCCCAAACAGGATATCGCCCAGTTGCTTCGTCGAATTGATATTGAACTGGTGCCCAACAGAGGCGTATATCTCCTTTTCGAGGGCGCTGATCTGTTCGCTCAGCCGCCCATTCAATTCACGCAGGAAAGCGCCATCGAGCGCCACGCCATATTTTTCCATCTGCATTAGCACCGGCAAGAGTGGTAACTCAATGTTGTAGTACAGCTCCAACAGGCCGTTGCGTTTCAGGTCTTCTTTGATCGGCTCGACCAGGCGCAGCGTCATATCCGCGTCTGCGCCCGCGTAATCTGCGGCGAGGCGGACAGGCACCTGCGCCATGCTGATCATTTTGCTGCCCGTGCCGATCAACTGCGCAATCGGTGTCATCACATATCCCAGGCGCTGGAAGACCTGGTCCTTGAGTCCTAATCCCCGCCTGCCGGGGTCTGTCAGGTAAGCGCCCAGCATTGTATCAAAGGCGAGGCCACGCATCTTAATGCCATTGAGATCGAGCAGCAGCATATCGTATTTGGCGTTATGCATGTACTTGTTCACGGTCGCGTCTTCAAGCACCGGACGCAATTGCTCCAGCACAAATTTCAGCGGCAGCTGTGTTTCTGGTCCCTGCCCATCAATCGTCGCGCTATGCCCGACGGGGATATAGTAGGCTTCACCAGGAGCCATGCTGCAAGAGATACCGACCAGTTGCGCGTGCCAGGGGTCTTCCGAGGTCGATTCGGTATCAAGTGAGAAACTACCCGCCGCGTACAGGCTTTTTACCAGTACCTGTAACGCCTCCTCACTGTTGACGATCATAGTATTCGTTTTGCCGGCGTCACCGGTGTCCAGGAAGAGCGGCTCGCTATACTGGTTCGTGGGCAGGCGCAGCCTGGTAACAACTTCCGCGGCAGGTTCCAGATCCCCAAAAAGACGTAGTTGTTCCGGCCCATCCAGTTCATCCACTTCACTATCATCCTGTACCGCATGTTGCCGCGAATGGGCCAGGCCTGTCACTGTTGTTGGAAATGCTGCCGTAACCATAGCCGGCGGCTTCGGCGGTGCTATAATCGGTACGACGCCAACGGGGGCGGCCAGCAGTAGTTCTTCCTCCTGAGCCGGTACCGGCTCAGGCCTCATTTTTTCAAGCTTCGGACTGGATTGACCTGAATCTGAATTGCCGGGAATTTTATCGACCAGCGTGCGAAACTCCAGTTCGCGGAAGAGTGCTACCACGCGCTCGCGGTTAATCTGTCCGACGCGACAGGCTTGCAGGTCGAGTTTTACCGGCGCATCCAGTACGATGGTTGCCAGGTGCTTACTTTGCAATGCCTGCTCGCCCTTTTCACGCAGTAAGCGTTGCTCCTTTGGGGTCAGTTCGTCGATATGGGCCAGTACGTTCTCTACGCTTCCATAGTCGATCAGCAGCTTCGCCGCCGTTTTCTCGCCGATGCCAGGTACGCCGGGGATGTTGTCGGATTTATCGCCGACCAGCCCCTTAAAATCAGGTAACTTATCGGGTGGAAGCCCATAGCGCGCAATGACGGCGTTCACGTCATAGTTAGTTACTTCGGTGATGCCGCGTTTTGCTGCCATCACCTTCACATGCTCATTGACGAGCTGCAGCGTATCCATATCGCCTGTCAGGATGATCGTACTCACACCTAACTGTGTGGCCTGCACCGAAAGTGTTCCTATGATGTCATCAGCCTCATAGCCGTCTTTTTCGTAAATGGGGATGCCGAAAGCTGCGACGACCTCGCGAATGCGACCGAACTGCGGTCGCATAATCTCGGGTAATGTGGGCCGGTGCGCCTTATATTCGGCAAATTCTAGGTGGCGAAACGTTGGCGATGGTCGATCAAAAGCTACTGCCAGGTAATCGGGATGAACGTCGGCGTAGGCTTTCAGCAGCAAATTGGTGAAGCCGAAAGTCGCGTTGACGGCTTCACCCTTGCTCGTTACCAGGTCTTCCGGTACGGCGTGAAAGGCACGATGAATCATGGCATGGCCATCGATCAAGACCAGTATTTTGCCTTCTCCTTGTGTCTTACCGGAGTCCGAAGCCTGAACTCCTGGCGAGAGATGTTGGTAAGATTGATCGGGGCCATCTGTTTGTTTGCTTTGTTCTGCTGTCATATATATTCCATTCTTTTGTCTATGCCAAAACCCGGTAATGCCCATTTATCCCACCCTCCCAGGCACATAAGCTGGCATCTGATGGGTTGCCCTCCTCCGCTTCAATCAATGCAAATACCATCTGCGTGACATCCCGTAGGGGAACATCATTCCAGTCTGGTTGGCGTAACCACTCGATCAATTGTGAGGTCAGTTCGCCCTTTACCGGCAATGCGTAACGCGATGTCCAGGTCGCCGTATTCAGATAAACCTGAGTCCCATCTTTAAGACGATCATTCCGCATCATATGCGTATGACCAGCAATAGCATAGCGCACAGCTGGATCTTTCGCCAGTACTGCCTGCATACCTCGTGCTACATCCTCTGCCATAGCGTAGGGACCAGGTAGGCAAATTTGGGCGAGAGCCTCGGCAAGAGGCCATTCCAGGGCCTCCCTCAGGCGGAAAAATTGCATCAATTGCTCAGCCTGTGCCTGTCCATCTTCAGGCAGGCTGTGCCAATCTTGCCTCCGCGTCCTCATATCCTGGGAAAAGGCCAGAAAATCTTGCATCGCCTCCTCGAATAGAGTTTGAGGGCCTCCCTCTTTGTTTGCTCCCGCTGCCGCCTCTCGCCTATAGGAAAGCATTTGCATGCTAAGTTCTGCCGTCTCGTGAATGAGCGGGGGATTGAGCAGGCATAACATGGCGATCTGATGCATCAAATCCATAGATGGCTCAAAATGGTCAAAATATGGATACTGCACGCTCATGGGATAGGCCGCCTGCTGGAAATATTGGGTACCTAACGGCAACTGAATTGACGCCGGTCTGGTTGCTAGCGGCTCGCCTTTCTCGTCCCATAGTCCGTGGGCTGCATTCCAGAAATCGTGTTGATGGCCATGCTCAATCAAAACATCCGGCAATGGACGATAACTCCGCGAAAGACAAAAATTTATCCCTTTTGATGTCCCGATTGCCTCGTGGAGGCGTTCTCGCACCTCCGCGAAACCCAGTTCAATATCATGATTGCCACCAATGAATGTGATGTGCCGCCCTGAATGCTCTACAAAACGCCGCAGTGCTGTAAAGAATGGCTCGTGGGCCCCAATCACTTTTTCCAGCTTTTCCAATGCTGTACTCGAATCGGTTGTTTCATCCGTCTTATAAGGGGGAATAGCGAGAAAGTCAAAGCAATCACCATTAACGATCAGCTCAACGTCTTCAGCAAACTCCCTATTCGCAGTTGTAGAGAGCAATCCCTCGAGTGCGGATTGTTGGCGGTCACCAAATCCGTCCAGAACAGCATGGCCATCGGCAAGGTGGAGATCGCTGATCACGATTTTGAAGAAAGTCATACAAACCTCGTTATTATCATAAAGGCGTTATATCGTCTAGCCTTCACAGCCAGCGACTCTGGCGCTACGCGCCCAAGGCGTAATGAGGCGAGACAGCTTTATTTTAGTACACTTGTGTCGAAATGTATAGTAAAGATAACTGAACTGACAGATGGTGTTACAATAGGTAGCACAAGATGTGTCGGCGCAGTATCTCATGGTATCTGTCCATCCTGTCCGGCCGGCAAACAGAGTGGGCCACTAGAAAATCGGGAGGCGCCGGGATGGGGAATCAAGCAAGTGGACCAGCTATACGAAAGGAGAACGAAGTCAGGTACCCATGCCACATTCTGATAATAGCATCATAGATCGCTCACCATCACACATCTTCGTAGGAGAGAACCGTATGACAGAACAAATGGATGAACTACTAACAGTACGGGAAGTCGCTCGTCGCCTGCGAGTCGACGACACTACAGTGCGCCGCTGGATTAAAAATGGCGCTCTCGAAGCCGTTACTCTTCCGCATAGTGGTAAACGCCAGGCCTACCGCGTTAAGAAATCCACTATGGATAAACTGCTTCAGAGTCCCCAGCTGCCTGCCTAGGCTTGTTGTAAATCCGATGTCCATGCTGGCGGGCGTCTATCCCCC
The DNA here is from genome assembly GCA_035294305.1 of Ktedonobacteraceae bacterium. Lineage (GTDB taxonomy): Bacteria > Chloroflexota > Ktedonobacteria > Ktedonobacterales > Ktedonobacteraceae > DASRBN01. Next base: position 175,150 of record DATGLD010000045.1, read on the forward strand.
TCGCGTCTCGCCAGCTTGCGCTGTGCTTCCTTGCAAGCTAATACTGCGGGGTATTTTTGCGCTTTACGTTTCGCTACCATAAAATGCTAGCGCTGCAATTCCTCTTGTTACTCTCACTTGCGTACCGCGTTCCATAAAATGAGCGAGACGAGGGATATATGCTGCACCAGTACGAGGATAGGGAAAGGTCTAGATCATGAGTTACCAGCGCCTTATGCCACCGGCTAGTCCTGAGCAGGATGAAATTTTACGCGAACGGCGCATGGCGCGTGCGCAACGTCGCAAGCAGAGCCGGCGTGCCCGACTCATCCTGTGGGGTACAATTGGCAGCAGCATTATCTTGCTCGGGCTGATCGGCTTTATTTACTGGAACATCCAGTGGCTGCTAAATCATGATGCCAAATATCCCGCTATTAATGGCGTACCGTGCGAGTCGAGCATGTCTGTTAACTACCATATTCATGTTCACCTGAGCATCTATGTGAATGGCAAGAGTCTAACCATCCCCAAGGGGATTGGCATCGCATCCGATGGCAGTTGCTATTACTGGCTGCACACACATACCAGTGATGGCATTATTCACATCGAGGCGCCACAGCAAGCGTCCAATCAGAAACTTGATGATTTCATGACTATCTGGCATGACGGCTTTGCCTATCTTGGTTTTCCCAGCGTGCTTACACAGCAGGCTGGATGGAAAGTCTATATCGCGGGCAAGCCTTTCACCGGAGTGGTCACTTCGCCCCTCAATACCGAAGTGCCGCTGACTTCGCACGAAGTCATCACGCTGGAGTATGGTTCGCACAATCCGCCGCCTGACCGTTACTATGCTTTCCCGGCAGATTTACCCACGTAATAGCGCGTCCAGAAATGTGAAAAAGCTGGTGATTTCCCAGAAGCCCCTACGTTCAGATAAGGAGGCCGGAGGTGCTGCGCGGTGCTCCGCATCGTGACCCCTTTCCGGGGAATCAGCGGGAAAAAGTGCTTGACACCCACGGTGCGGTTTGGTATACTCTCTTCATAACGGAGCGGTAAGGAGTTCCCGGTTCTGATTCGTCAAGATTGCATCAGGACTGCTTTGCTCTTTAGGCAAATCGATAAAACTAATAGTGGAGAGGTCGCATAGAGGCCTAGTGCGAGCGTTTGCTAAATGCTTGAGGTTAACCACCTCCGTGGGTTCGAATCCCACCCTCTCCGCCCCTAGGGGCGTAGCTCAATTGGCAGAGCATTCGACTCCAAATCGAACGGTTGGGGGTTCAAGTCCTCTCGCCCCTGCCAAACCACCTGAACATCATTTTCAGGTGGTTTTCTTTCCTCCTTGAAAACGTGCCTCTTTCTCCAACAATTACCTCCATTCTTTCCTATTATTTAGAAAATTCATTCCAAATCTGCTAGAATTAGCCTATAGATAAATCCGGTAAGTTGTGGGACTGCCGGGTGATATTTCCAGGATGGAGGGGCAGCGGTTGACACATCATGGATAATAAGAGAGGGGCATATGTACTGCCAGCAGGAGGGAGTCTGCTCATGAACATTGCACTGCTCGAAGATAACCCGGCCATACTTGATTACATGTCTACTGCTTTGCGTATGGCCGGACATAACGTCTACACGCACGTCGAGATTCCCTCGCTTCTCGCCGCCCTCTTTGATCAGGAAAAGGTTTGCTCACTGCCCCCCTATGACCTTGTCATCGTTGATTTGCTACTGCCGGGCGATATGTCTGGGGTCGAGGCCATCGATCGCATCCGCCAAAGCATCCCGCCAGAAACACTACCTATCGTCATTGTTTCTGCGTGCAGTCAGGACGAGTTGGCGCAGGTCAAAGCCCGCTTCCCTGATATTCCTGCCGTGCGCAAACCTTTTAAAATGAGTAAGCTCTTACAAACCATCAACCAGCTAAAGCCTGCCTGAAAGCGATCAGCTAATGCTGCCGGATAGCGTGTTCGTTGTCGAGGGCATGTAACAGGTCTTTAAATGTGTGCACCAGCGTGTGGTTGCGCAGCCGGTAGTAGATAGCATTGCCCTCCCTACGTGAAGTAATCAGGCCCGCGTTGGAAAGTTGTTTCAGATGGCCCGATATAGTAGCGGGAGACAATTTCAAGTGTTTCGCGATATCGCCGGAGCGCATCTCTATGGGAAGCATTTGATCGTTACTATCCGGGATAGCCAGCAACTCAAGAATTTGCCGGCGCGTGCTATCACACATCATAGACAAGAAATGATCTACAAATTTCTCAATTTCGGCAGGGCGATGATGAAATGGAGCCTCTGCCGGTGTCTTCGTTATTTCTGATGATTGTTCAATCGACATACAGACAAATCCCTTTTCCACGTAATGTTGGTAGCAGTATTGAATACTCTACACTATACACGCGATGAACCCCTGTGGAGTTACAAACTTGGGCAAATATGCTTCATCAATTGACGTCAAAAAAGCCGCGTGAGGAAAAATCCCTCACGCGGCTTTTTTGACTACAGATCTTCTATTATGCGGCCTGTGCCACTTTCTCGCCTTCGACGACGACTTTGCCATCGCGCAAGACCAGGTGGGCAGTCGTTCCAGGAGCGATTTCGCCCGCGAGCAATGCATCGGCCAGCGCATCATCGACGTAAGTCTGGATGGTGCGGCGCAGAGGACGCGCACCATACTCTTCGTCGAACCCTTCGCGTAAGAGCAGGTCGCGAACCTCGTCGCTGACAACCAGGCTGATATGCTGCTCACTCAGGCGGGCACGTACCTGGTTCAGCAACAGATCAACGATCTGGTACAGCTCCTCACGACCCAGCGCGTGGAAGACTACGATCTGGTCAATACGGTTGATAAACTCGGGTCGGAACATGCGCTTCAGACCCTCCATTGCCTTCGACCGGATCACCTCTTGGCGCTCGTCGCGCTCGTCTTCAGGCCTTGTTGGCAAGAAACCGATGCGAACGGCGCGCTTCATGTCGGCGCTGCCGGCGTTACTGGTCATAATCACCACGGTATTCTTGAAGTCTACCGTGCGACCCTGGCCATCGGTCAAACGGCCATCATCCATGATCTGCAACAGCGCGTTGAAGACCTCGGGATGTGCCTTCTCGACCTCGTCCAGCAGGATTACGCTGTATGGGCGGCGGCGTACTTGCTCGGTCAATTGGCCCCCCTCGTCATGACCGACATAGCCGGGAGGGCTACCGAACAGACGTGAGACCGTATGCGGCTCCATGTACTCTGACATATCCAGGCGGATCAGGTTATCCTCACCGCCGAACAGTTCGGCAGCAATGGCTTTCGCCAGTTCCGTCTTACCGACGCCGGTAGGACCAAGGAACAGGAACGACCCAATTGGGCGCTTGGGATCTTTTAGTCCGGCACGTGAGCGGCGAATGGCGCGGGAAACGGCGCTGATAGCCTCGTCCTGGCCGATGACGCGCTTGCGCAGGTCATCTTCCAGGTTCAACAGGTTCTGGCGCTCTCCCTCGACCATCTGGCTGACGGGCACGCCTGTCCAGTTCTCAACAACTTGAGCGATCAGTTCAGGTGTTACCAACAGTGTCACGGCATTACCGGACTCGGCTCGTGCCTTGTCGAGCTTCGCCTGGGTCTGCAGTTCCTTCTGGCGCAGTGTAGCCGCGCGCTCGTAATCTTCAGCGTTCGCCGCAGCTTCTTTCTTGGCCTGAATATCTGCCAGTTCTTTCTCTAGATCAGAAATCAGGGTCGGGCTAATAATGCCTTTCTCTGTCGCCTCCAGGCGTAAGGCTGAAGCCGCCTCGTCCATCACGTCGATAGCCTTGTCAGGCAGGAAGCGATCATTGATGTAGCGATCAGAGAGCTTGACAGCGGCTTCGATCGCCTCGTCGGTGATACCAATGCCGTGGTGCAGCTCGTAATTGGGGCGTACGATGCGCAGCATTTCGATAGCCTCTTCGACTGACGGCTCATCGACCATCACTGGCTGGAAGCGGCGCTCTAAGGCGGCATCTTTCTCTATATGTTTGCGGTACTCATCGAGCGTGGTCGCGCCAATGCAGCGCAGTTCGCCACGCGCCAGGGCGGGTTTCAGCATATCGGCAGCTCCAACTGCGCCCTCTGCAGCTCCTGCTCCAACGACAGTATGCAATTCGTCGATGAAGACGATCACATCATCGGCCTGGCGCAGTTCCTCAAGAATTGATTTGATGCGCTGCTCGAACTGCCCACGGAACATGGCACCTGCAACCATACTGCCGATGTTCAAAGTGACAATGCGCTTGCCGCGCAGTGTGGCGGGGACATCACCGGAGTGAATGCGGCGTGCCAGCCCCTCGACGATAGCAGTCTTACCTACACCCGGCTCACCGATGAGTACAGGATTGTTCTTTTGACGACGGCCCAGCACCGTGATTACTCGTTTAAGCTCGCGCTGGCGACCGGCAGCCGGATCAAGCTTGCCCTCCGCCGCCTCTTTCGTAAGGTCTCGCCCATATTGATCCAGGGTTGGCGTTTTGCTATTGTTAGCCTGCCGCTGAGCAGTGGCTGTATTCCTGACGCCAGCAGCGGGAGCGGGATTGCCGTTATTGGAAACGAAACCGAAAGGTGAGGGAGTGTTCTCAGGCATATCTGAGTCAAGGCCACCCGTCTGTCCCATCGCGCTCATCAACTCCTCGACGCACTGCTGGCACAGATAATGCTGCACACGGCGTCCGTTGACGATTTCGTCGACACGCACACGAGCGGGGTTTTGTTGACAACGTTCACACTTCATGTATTTCTATGCTCCTTGTTCTAGAAGCACGATCATGAAAATCTTACCTACTCGTTCACACCGGCTAAGGGGAAACTTACCTGAAAGGTTTGATATCCCTGAAGGAAGCACCCGATCATTAACCTGCTACCTCGTTTGCAAGCAACTTTCATAATCGCGTCTGGGTTTAGCAGACCCACCTTGTGATTGCTAGATTATAGCACATGTTTTTTCGATCTGTCTAGCACTCATCGTGTGAGATTGCTAATTCACTCTTTATAACAGGGGAGAATAGTGAGATATTCCCGGTTTGAGAGGAGTTGGCAAGCAGTTGCATGATGAGCGGGCAGGAAGCTATCTGGCAATTTATGGGTGGGAGTGCTGGTTCATTTATGATAACGTGCACTGGGTAGGAGATATTCCCTCACTTTCGTTATCACTCAGTTGTCCTGAAAAAGATGAGGCTGGCTTCGCTCGTAAGCCAGCAAATATGGTATAGTCAAGGCAGTTGGTGTCTAGTCAATCATGGAGGATCACGATGGATTTTGCTTACTCCGACAAAGTCAATGCGCTACGGCAGCGTTTGAATGATTTCATGGACCGCTATATTTACCCGAATGAGCAGGTGTATCGCGACCAGATTGCCGCTTCCGGTAACCCTCATCATCATGCTGAAATCGTCGACGAACTGAAGGCAAAAGCAAAAGCTGAGGGATTGTGGAATCTTTTTTTGCCCGACAAAAAATATGGCGCGGGTTTGACCAACCTGGAATATGCGCCTCTGGCTGAGATCATGGGGCGAGTCGGTTGGGCTTCCGAAGTCTTTAATTGTGCCGCGCCTGATACCGGCAATATGGAGATATTAGCCCAGTTCGGGACGCCGGAGCAGAAAGAGCAGTGGTTGATGCCATTGTTGAATGGCGAGATGCGTTCGGCTTTCGCCATGACCGAGCCTGATGTAGCCAGTTCGGATGCCACGAACATCCAACTCACTATTCAGCGCCAGGGCGCTGAATACGTGTTGAATGGCCGCAAATGGTGGATATCGGGCGCGGCCCGCGAACGCTGCAAGATTTTCATCGTTATGGGTAAGACCGATCCAGATAACCCGGACAGGCACAGGCAACAGAGTATGATTCTTGTGCCTAAAAATACCCCTGGAGTGACGGTCGTGCGAAACCTACCCGTTATGGGCTATGTGGATAATGAAAGCCACTGCGAGGTGACTTTTGAGAATGTGCGCGTGCCGGTGGCAAATCTACTGGGCGAAGAGGGCAGCGGTTTTGCCATTGCTCAGGCGCGCCTGGGTCCAGGACGCATTCACCATTGCATGCGCGCTATAGGTGTCTCGCAGCGCGCCTTAGAATTGATGTGCCAGCGCGCTACTACGCGAATCGCTTTTGGCAAACCGCTTGCCGAACAGGGCCTGATACAGGAATGGATCGCGCAATCGTACCTGGAGATCGAGCAGGCGCGCCTCTTAACCCTCAAGGCGGCCTGGATGATTGATAACCTGGGCAAAAAGGCGGCTCAGAATGAGATTGCGATGATCAAGATCGTAGCGCCACAGGTCAACACAGATGTCGTCGATCGCGCCATCCAGGTTTTCGGCGGTGCGGGCCTGAGCGATGATTTCCCGCTGGCCTCGATGTGGGCGCATGGTCGCACGCTGCATATCGTTGATGGCCCTGACGAGGTGCATAAACGCTCGCTTGCCCGGTCTGTCATTCGCCAGTTGGCACGTAAAGAAGCATAGGAAACGAGCATAACTATGGAAGACCCTTTTTTGTTTGAGCGCGCCAATGCCGTCGAATTGTTTATCGTACGTCACGCCGACGCTATTCCAGGACCGGAAGAGATTATTCCCAGCGGAGTCTACGATGATCTGCCCCTCAGTCGCATTGGGCGTGAGCAGGCGCAGGCATTAGCCGAACGCCTCGGCAAAATGCGTTTCGATGCGATCTATAGTAGCCCCCTGCGGCGCTGTCTGGAAACCGCGGCGCCTCTTGCCGAACAACTGCGTTTGACACCGATTGTTGTTGAAGACCTGAAAGAAATCCGGCTGGGCGAAGTGAATCCGATACCCAGGGATGGCAATGACCTGGCCGCGCTTTATGCCGCGTTGCAGAAGCGGCAAATAGACATCGTGCGTATAGCCGGCGAAACCGGTCATTGGGATGCGATTCCCGGTAGCGAGCCGTCCCAGGCATTTCGCAAGCGCGTGGTTGATGCTATAGATGGTATTGCAAATCAGCATACCGGCGGGCGAGTGCTGATTTTCGCTCACGGAGGTGTGGTGAATGCCTATGCTGCCGAGGTATTAGGCCTGGAGAAAGATTTCTTTTTTCCCGCCGCTAATACGTCAATTACTGTGGTACGTGTCGCAGGGACGCACCGCGTACTCTACATCTTGAATGATATCGGGCATATAAAAAGGTCTATGGAGACGACTTGATACACATGAAGCGGGCTTCCTCAATGCTGCCACGTAGTTTCCTTGAGGAAGCCCACTGCTATCGATCTGCTACTGCTGGAATAGTTAACTGCTACTACTGAGACGGGAAAAATCTGTGCCAGAGATCCATGATCTGCTGGCGGCTTTCTGAGCCAGGCCAGGGTGTAAAGAGCAGCGCCACAACAATGCCGGCGACAAGGCCAAGACGGAAGAGGGTTCGAGCTCGTCTCCTCCTGCGCTGGAACTGAGCGACCTGGTTCTGAATGGAGTCGCGTGTGTCGCCCAAACTATCCTGCACCTGCTTCAGGCTCTGTCCAGCCTTTTTCGCGCTCTTTTGCAGGGTATCCTGTGCCGTGTCTGATACTGCTAGCAGTGCGCTCTGAGCCTGCGACAATCCTGACTGGACATTCTCCTGGACTGAGGATGCGAGCGGCTTCACGTTTTTTTGGGCCTTCTTTAGATTCTTCTGCGCAGTTTTCACATTCTCTGCGAGCATTTCTTGTGCCGCGTTCAGCCCGACTTGTAAGGCGCCCTGAGCCATTGATGTACCCGTCGAGACTTTGCCTTGCACCGAATCTTGCACATCGTGCATTTTCTCCTGTGCCTTTTTCTGCGCTTTCGACATTTTCTTCGCAGCGATTGCCGAATTCTTTTGCAACAAATCCTGGGCCGCTTCTAGCCCCAGAAGAACAGCTTCCTGAGCTTTTGCCAGTCCCGCCTGTGCTGTATCCTGAGCAGTTGATACAGCTGATTGTACCTTGTCTTGAACCACGTTGACGCTCGATTGCGCAACATCTTTGGCTTTATTCTTCAAGTCGTTGCCATTGAGTTGTTGCATGTCCATTGTTTTCATGGTACGCCTCGCTTCCTTTCACCTCTTATCCCCACTACGGAGGGAGGATGTTCTCTCTATCTATATTGGTGCGCCCGACGTTGAAATAGCATCTTTTCATGCCTGGCGTCGAAAGCATCACGTTCAAAGCTTACTTACAGCACGGTTAAAAGGTGAATTGGGTTTCATTACATCAACAGGGGTTGAAATTTAGATTTCAGCTCCCCGACCATAGTACTGGAAATCTTCGCGGAAGCCGCCCTGTCCCTGCCCCACGTGGCTGTAATCTTCGACCAATTCGATTGAACGGAGATACTTTACCATCTTGTAACCGAGCAGCGTTTCGACGCGCAGCCTGACGGGAGCGCCATGAACGATTGGTAATGACTCTCCATTCATTTCATATGCCAGTATTGTTTGTGGATGGTTCGCCAGTTCCATGTCGATCACTTCATAGAACGTATGGCTCAGGGCTTCGGTAAGTTCCGGTTTTACCGACTCTTTCCCTTTCTGGTAAGAGACGAAAACAAGGTAGCGAGCATTGGGCAGCGGTTTGCAGAGCTTCAGAACCTCGCTAACACATACGCCTCCCCACTCTGCCACGCCACTCCAGCCCTGGATACAGTTGTGTTTGGTGATTTGCGTTTGTTTAGGCATAGCCCGCAGATCGGCGAGTGAGAGCTGCAGAGGTTGCTCAACCAGCCCACATACTTCCAGTTTCCAATCCAGGAAGTTATTTTGCGCAAGCTGACGATACTCCTCGGTTTCCGGTGGACGGCCGTTGACCCAAAAGTATGGCGTGATGTCCTTGGTCGTGTAGCGTTGTTTTGATGTCTCGCGGTGCAACAAAAAATTTCTGACGGGATCGACAACCGCTCCTAGCGCATGTTGTATCAATCTCTTATGCCGCAGCGTGAACCCCGTTGACCATGCATAGAAGGCGAACGCAAAGGTGATACCGAGCGAGAATATCAGGGCAGCTAACCAGAAGGTTCCATGCTCGCTGCCAAGTGTGATATTGAGGATATTATCTGTTGGATAGACGTAGAAGACAAGAGCCGTATGCACAATAATGAAGCCGATGAAGAGAATCAAGCCTATGAAATGCAGGCTGCGCGCGCTTTGTTTGCCGCCCAGGAGCTTGAGATACCAGGGATAATGGGCCTCAATTGACGGCGACATAGCGGCGGCGGTTACCAGCTGGAATGGAGCCAGCACAAAGACCACAAAAGCGTAAGCTAGCTGCTGTAAAGGATCATAAGGAGTGAAATCGCTTTTCGGTGGGATATGGAACGTAATATAGGTGACGAAGGCATGCCAGGCATGCGGAAAGATCGTCCAGGATGTTGGGATAAGAGTTGACCAATAGCCTGTCGCGAACAAAAGTGCCCAGTAGATGATACCATTCAACAACCAGAAGATGGCGACGAAAAAATGCCAGTGACGACCCAGGCCCAGGTTATCTCCTCCTGGCTGCGCCAGCCAGGGTGATACAGGCATCTCATCATCCATCGATGTGTACAGTTTATTCTCAGGCACTTTAGCTTTGGTAAATTTGATCCATTCTTTCTTCGGATTGCTGCTATCTCTCCAATAGAGCCGTGGATGTGCCGCCAAAATTTGAATGCCGCTGCGGATCATTATTCCGATGAAGAGCAGGTTGAAATAGTGTTGGATTCGTTCCCACAGCGGGAAGTAGCCCGTTGCCGCTAATACAATATGCGTATTCATGATTGTTCACACCGGGTTTTCTAGTAGGGGCGAAATGACATTGCGCGCCGGGGGGCATAGGCCACGATTGGCTCCCCGTTGCGATTCCCTGTCTTCGTGCCCGCGCCACTTGTTATTGCCATAACCGTTGAATTTATCGCTTTGCGATACTTCTACTAGAAAATACGCTTTGGGGGCAGGCAACTGATACACAACGATGCAAGAAAACTTTGGTAAGAGACAAAGCATATTAATGCATATGCGTTCGCTTTACATTCAGGTTATGACCCACCAGTTCGGCGGGGACAAGCGAGGCATCTTGCCTGTGGAGAGGCCTGGAGCGTGTTTTCAAATGAGAGATATGGCGTTTCTCACGCTCTCGCCGCGCGCGATATGCGGCGTGCAGGATATATTCAGCCACGCTGGCCACTTTTCGGGGCACACCATAAAAACTGGGGAAATCGTTGATGTCGACGATCATCAACCCCTGCTGGGTCTCCAGGACATCCACGCCATATAAATCGAGACCGAATGCCTGTCCTACGCGGCGAGCAATTTTGAGCATCTCCCGGCTCACCGGTATTTCTTGCTCCAGCACCTCACCATGCAGCGGCGAGCTTTTGACAATCGCATGAACTTCCTGGCCGGTGACGTAGAGTTTGATATCGTACCCGGTGTTTTCGACATAGTGCATAGCCAGATAGTACGTTTGCTCATCCAATACAAGGTTCGCCATTTCTTCTGGAGTATGTACAAGGTGGATGTCTTGCATAGAGGTGCCGTTGCTCGGTTTGACGACAATGGGGTAGACTTCGTGTGGCACGTGGATTAAAGCACGAGGATGACCAACAAAGTAAGTCAGGGGGACAGGAAGCCCCTGCGCCTGGGCGAATGCGACGGCGACGGCCTTATCGCGCACCAGGCGAATGGCGCGTGAATTATTAATGGTTGGTATGCCTATGGCTTCAGCTGCTTCCAGAATCGTTAGCCCGGGGCCATCGGAGACGGTTTTGAGAACGTAGGCGTCGTAGGTCGTCAATGAGAGATCGGTCAGGTTGGTTACAGCGGCATATGGTTGCAAGATATCAATGCTATGCCCCCATTGTTGCAACTGATCGGCTATGACCAATGGCATGGGCTTCTTCGCATAATACTCCTCCAGGATAAAACAGAAGCGCATAACGACAATCCCTCCAAATTGCATCTTGGCCTCGATACGTCTTGATCTGAGCATACCTGATCTTTAAAGCATAGTATACAGGAAAATATGCTGAAAGAATAGGAAGTGGTTCACAAATTTTTCGGCAGCCCAACGCCAGATAATAAAATAGCCAGGGGCCACCAGCGATTGTATATTGTACGGCTTATGCGAATTTTTATAGCTATTTTACAGTATTTAACGAAATTCAGAGCTTATTTAACACTCTCTTAACATTTATTTAATGTTCTCTTAACAAAAGTAAGCCACACTATTTTATGGGGGTAAGGAAGGATATGGTTCTCTTTTCTCGTGCTGGTAGCCCTTGTTGACTGTAACTTTTTTCGTTCATTCCTTCGCCGGATGAAAGTGAGGAGGCCATCGATGTTTCGTCCTCATACACGCACTAAGGTTTTCATCGGTTCGACTAAAGGTAAAGTATTTTTGTTGTTGATCTTTCTCACTGTGGTAGCGCTCGTCGGCTTTCAACTCGCCAATAACTTAGGTGCCGCTCATGCTGGTCAGGGAACCCGGCAACTCATTGATACGCTGGGGGATAAGGATGATCTTCCAGTAGCGCCAACTGCGCCGATCACCTGTACGCGAGCGGGAACAGGTAAAGGCGTTGTCCAGGGGACTATTACGGATGCGAACACGGGCAAACCGGTAGCCAATGCCTACATCGGCATCAGTCCTGGAACAGTCAATAGCTTTGCTTGCTACACCCATAGCAATGCAGACGGTACCTTTGATTTCAACAAATTGGATCCTGGCACCTACAATCTCTCTGCCAGTCGCTGGACGGTCATGGGTACTGAGCCGCTCTACCGGGACAGTGAGGTATACCAGATACCTGTCGGGTCTGGCAAAGTGACTGTGAATGTTGCTCTCACACCCTTGCAGTCGCCGGGTTACCGTAGAATAGGCAGTAACGATGCCACGAATTTGATCATCGTGGACATGGATGAGACCTATTTCAACTCCTGGTTCACCGACTACAACTCGGTAGCCAGCCCAAAGGTGACTCCCGCGATCCATGGTTTTGCGAAGCAGGCCGTGAATGCTCTCGAAGAATGGACCCAATACGGCTATTCGCCTATTGACCATTACCAGTTAGCCACCGGCGGCTTCCCCGTATGGCGCACTCCTGACGGGCCGGCAAAGTATTGGACACAGCCCGACCCCAACCTGGATGTGAATCTCTGGTATAGCGGAGGGCCGAAGACTGCCGAGGAATTTGGGCAGGAATCCATCTTTGATGTCGCTAAGAGCTATGGCATGAACACTGCCGTTATCGGTGGCAACGATTACCCCTCAGGCCATATCACCGATGCCAACATTGACGAGATTAACCTGGCCAGCACGAACCCTTGCTCAACGCCGTCAGGTGAAATCAAAAAGATGGAGAACTTTATTAGCTCCAGTCTTAACAATTCCAACGGTTTCCTGCTGTACGCGCCCCTGACGCAGGCAGAGGGTTTCAATACCGAGAACACCAGTCCCGATGCCCCTCCACAGGTCTTCAGCTGCTCAAGTGAGAATGGCTGGGATTATGCACAGGCCAGTATCTGGGATGACCAGGCTTTCGGTCAGTTATTGGACTTCCTCAAGAAAACGAAGCAAGGTTCGTCAACTCTCTACCAGGATACCGCGATCATCGTGACGGGTGACGAGGCAGAGAACGACATTACCAACTTCGATAACTTCTATCCTACGGGTCCGGGCGAACCTGGATTGGGTACCACTCGCCATACGCCCTGGCTTATCGAAGGGCCAAATATCTACCAGGGCAAGGTCTATAAGGCACAGATGCGTATCGATGACACATCAGTAAACGCGATGGCAGCTTTGGGCCTACCTGCACCATATGATTCACGTGGTCACCTGATCCCACAGTTTTTCATTCATCAGCCGCAAGTGATGCAGCCACCTGTTCAGGGGCGTCAAAGCGTGGCTTTTGTACCCGGAAATGGCGGTGCTGGTGGATTCGATGCCCAATTTCTCAGCTCTCAAGAGCGTAATCTATTCCTGGCAGGGAACCCGAACCTGTTGCAGAGCCAGGGTTTCATTTCCTTGCTTGAAAATAATGTTGGCGGTTATACCACGACCATCTCGGCTCAGAACGAGAGTACTTCTCCCATCCAGTCAGGCACGATTACTGTTTATGACCGGCATGGTAATGTGGTTGTGACGAAGAAGCTCAACGCGCCCTTGATGCCCAACAGTGCCTGGGTCATTAATGCCGCGAAGTTGGGCCTGCCCGCTGGTTTTGCCGGTACAGCACTGCTTCAGGCCGATCAGCCGCTTGCCGTTGTCAGTAACGAGACATCGCCGAATGGCCCGACGCAGAGCATGGAGGGTTATTCAGCATTGGAAACAGGCTCCAGCCTCTATGCTCCGCTCGTGCTGAACGATGTCAATGGAGTCACCAGTCATCTATCCATCTCGAATCTTTCACCCTGCCAGCAATGCGGGACAACGGTAACGGTAACATTCTATAACGCGAAGGGGCAGTCTGTGGCGCATACAGCCTCGCAGATCGCGCCTTTCGGGCAGCTTCGCGTCGATTCCGGCAAAGTTGGCTTACCGAAAGGGGCAACTGTTGATGCTATAATCACCAGCAATCCACCACAAGCGCTCGCGGCAACTATCTACACACTAAGCGGCAAGGTGCGCTCATTTACATACAATGCGCTTTCGAACGGTGATCTCTCGTTGACCGATCCTCTGGTCGAAAACGCGGTTAGCGGGCAGAGTACCAGCCTCACGCTGGAAAATTCGGCTACCATGACCGACCACGTCACGATTACTTATCGCGATACAAGCGGCAAGGCGGTGACGACACAGAACGTGACCGTTGTCGCGCGCGGCAGCGCAACTGAAACGGCATCAGGCGCTGGTTTACCTTCCGGCTTTACAGGCTCGGCAGTGATTACATCTGATCATAGAGTCGCTGTGATCTCGCAGGTAAGCAACGGCAAGTATGTAAGTGCGTTCAATGCCGTGCGCTCACTGGATTATACCTTGTATACCTCGGTGTACGAACCACAGGTACAGAATGCCGTGGGAGGTGTTACCAGTTCGGTGACCGTGACGAATACAGGTACGCAATCAACGACGGAACAGATTCAGTACTTCAATTATAACGGCGAGTCTGTTGGGAACACGCCGACGGCGACTCTCGCGCCCGGTGCATCCTATACATTCAACCAGGGAGATTCATCTTCAGGGCTGCCTGCCGGCTTTAAGGGCTCGGCGGTTGTGACTTCCAGCGCCTTTCAGCATTCCTCGGTCGTTGTAACATACAGCGGCAGTGAGGTGCGTAGCTACGATGGCAGCCAGGCGCAGACGGGCCAGTTAGTCCTGACCATCGGCCAGTTGCGACAGAATTTCAGTTCATTCAATGGTCTGGTCGTGACAGTCGTTGGCGCGATTGTTACCCGCAGTTTCGGCCCAAACTGGTTTATTCAGGATAGTACCGGCGGCATTCGCGTTTACGTCGGAGGAGGCGCTGGCCAGCAGGACGGTGATATCGAAACCGTGACCGGCGTGCTGACCACGTATAGCGGTGAGCTTGAAATTGATCCGAGCAGCGCCAGTGATGTCATTAAAACCGGTACCGGTAAAATACCAGCGCCGCTAGTTGTGACGACTCAGCAGATCGCGCAGTTGAAGTATAACTCTCCGATTGATGGCGAGCTGGTCACGATTCCGGTTTCCACAATCACCTCTTATAACCCGCCCTCGCTAGGGCTGACGGACAGCAGCGGTGTACAATGCAACGCTTACTTCGACTCCTATGCTCAGAAGAACATCGACCTGAGCAAATTCCATCAAGGTGAGAAGGTGGTGACGACCGGCGTACTGCAGTTGTTCGGCAATAATTACAAAACGTCTGTAGGCGAAATTGATCCACTGCTCACGTCGGATTTTGTGATGTACGGCTGATGCATGCTGAAACTCATAGAGAGGTAACAGCTTTGCAACGGTTATAGCCTGGATTAGCAGGCGGATCCAGGCTATAACCGTTGCAAGTAGCTCGATTCAGTGACAGGCATGGTATGTGGAAGGACTTGAAGACAAAGCACCGGATTACGCTGCTAGGGATCTGCTGCATAGTATTATTTCTGGTTCAGGGCTGTGGTTCCACAGTCCGTCCCCAGACCAACGTTGTAATTGCGACTTCCTGGTTAGCTGCCAACCTGGATGGAAATGCATGGCCGACCATAGGACATGATGCGGCCCATACGGGTATGTATGTAGCTCAAAACCAGAAAAGTTTACCGGAATTGCATGGACATGTTGTATGGCAGCAGAATACGGGTGGTTCTGTCTTCTCGGCGCCGGTACTGGCGAATGGAACTATTTACATCGGCTCGACGGGCGGGGATGTGCTGGCGCTGGATGCCTTAACCGGTGTAGTGCGCTGGAGACATGCCATAGGCCAATTTTTCAATGATTCTACCCCGGTAGTAGTGGGCCGCGTTGTCTTTGTGGCGGCCGAAAGCACGTGGATACTGGCGCTGGACGCAACAAGCGGCAAGCAACTCTGGGCCACAGACACGCATGAGGTGATTAAGGCGGCTCCCACGTATGCCGGTGGTATGGTACTTGTCAATGCCAGCACAACGACTTTGGCATTGGATGCGCGAACCGGTATGGTGCGGTGGCGCTTCCATGAACCAGGAGCGGGCTGGCCAACGACGGCGGCTCCAGCAGTGCAGGGCAACATGGTCTATGTAGTGCAGGGGACGAATCCGGTTGTCTATGCTCTGAACCTTGTCAATGGCCACATAGTATGGTCTTATAGGGTTGGCGAGCGCTTGATTTCCACACCGCTTGTGACGGAGCAGGATGTGATAGCAGGCACTTATGATGGCCATGTTATCGCTCTGGATAAGACGACCGGCCTGCTTCAATGGATGTATGACGTGAACGCTGCTTTGCCACGTGGTATGCCAAGAGATGGCATTGCCGGGTCGCCCGCGGCGGCGAATGGGACTATCTTTATAGGCACCTACGATGGGGATATTCTTGCCATCAATGCCGGCGATGGGGGGCTGCTCTGGTCTCGTCTCATCGATGCGCCGGTGCTTGATGTGCCAGTTGTCGCGAGAGGCACGTTATATGTAAGTGGCGGCCAGGCGCTCTACGCGCTTAACGTAAAGCATGGAACTGTGGGATGGCGCCTTGCTTTAGGCGATGTGCGTAATGACCTCGCGTTAGGGACTGGCCGGCTCTATGTAGGTACAGTACAGGGATTTATTTATGCGTTGGACTAGCGAGGCAATGGGAGCCAAATCAGGGCGAAGCAGTAGTAAGCCTATGGCACAGTTGCTGGTCATTGGAAGCCTACTGGTCGCGATACTGCTTGCTGGTTGTTCATCTCCGTGGAATAGTAGCTCATCCACGGTTGTGCCTACGCCAACGCCGCAGTTTGCGGGTGGCGAACCGGTATTGCCGCAACTGCAAAAGCTGTATCGCATGGCTCCGTTGCCGTCCGCCAGTGACATCGCTGCCACAAATCTATTCTGGTCGCTGGCCGGTCACGATGCTGCCAATACCTTTGCCACGGCGGGTTCGCCCGTGCGGGGAGCGACACGCTGGTTTTTTCAGACCTCTGGTCCGGTGCTGGCATCACCTATCGTGGCTGGTGGGCTGGCGCTGGTCAATGGTGGAGATGGTGTACTGTATGCCATCGACAGCAGCACCGGAAATCTCAGGTGGCGCGTACCGGTCGGTGATGCGCTGGTTGCCGGTACTCCCGCGGTGGCGGAGGGCGTCGTCTACGTCGCGGCTCAGGGTCATGGATTAATGGCGCTCGATTTACAATCTGGCACGACACTATGGCAGGTTGACACACGTTTACCGGTGCGTGCGGCTCCCATTGTTGTCGGGTCCTTGCTCCTGGTTATGGCAGGCGCTAATGACCTGTTGTGCCTGGATCGAGCGACCGGAAAAGAATACTGGGAATTCAAATCAGAAGATGTGCTGAGCAATTTCTGGCCCAGCCAGGGATTTCCCGCGGTTACTATCGATGATGGTGGGCTGGTCTTCGCGGCTCTTGGCGCCTCAACGGAATTCAACGCCTTGAACCTGCGCACGGGCCGCAAAATGTGGGAGCAAACAGTGGATTCGCGGATGGTTGGTTCGCCCGTTTACGATGCATCGTTGGGTCTCGTCTTTGTCGCGACCTGGGCGGGTCATGTCTATGCGATGGATGCTCGCACAGGTGCCATTAAATGGCGCTTCAGTCTGCTGGGAGCGGGCAATATCGGAACGGGTTTTGCTTCTGGCCCGGCGCTCGCGAACGATACCCTTTTTATTGGCGACTATACGGGCCAGGTCACAGCATTGGATGCTCATAGTGGTAAAAGACGCTGGATATACCAGGATCATGGATCGATAGTTGCGACTCCTGTTGTACGCTCGGTAAGCGGCACAGCAATGGATGTGTTTGTTACTAATCAGAACGGCATGCTCACCGCCCTCGACGCTAATGACGGGTCATTGGAATGGCATATCTACCTGGGAGAGTTGCGTTCAGCGCCGGTGCTGGTCAACGGTATGCTTTTTGTCGGTTCCGTCAGTGAACGTGGCCTATTTGCCCTAAATTAAGAGGACTTAACGGAAAACTTGCCCGGAGTCAGGTTTAGATTTGTAGTACTGATGATTGTGTAGTTTGATATAAAGCAGGATCAGGAGGAAGTCGCCTTGAAGTCTAAGCGCAATAATATCAATCTTCGTTTCGAGTTTCTTGGGGTGCTTATCGTCATCAGTATGTTTCTGCTCGTCGCTTGCGGGAACAATACTGGCTCGACCAGCACCGGCAGCGGTAGTACTACACGCTCGAGTACTGCTACTCCCACCGACCCGAATCATATTTCACTGGCCAGATTAATCGGCACGCCAACGGCGAAAATCACATCAGGGGCCAACTTTGAGGTAACGGGCCAGGTAAAGAATCTGGATACCAAACAGCATGATATTCACCTGCAGGCCACGCTTAAGGACGCCAGCGGCAAAGTAGTGGGTACTGCTACGGGCCTGGCTGATAATGTGCCAGGAGGCGAGACGGATACATATATGCTGGATGGTACGCTTACCCAGCCTACCTGGTCAACCGTTTCCGTTGTCATCACCAAAGTCACTGAGAATGTGGATGGTCAAGGTTCCGACTAATCTACAACCGGATAAGGTTTCGCCTGCCCCTGGCAAGCAGCGGCCTCACTCGAAATCGGTGTGGGCGGGCATAATGCTTGCACTGATTGTCATTATTATCGCTACGGTTGCGGGGGCGTTCGCTGTATGGCCACGCTCCTCACCGGTCGTTGTGTCGTTTCCCACTCCGACCCCAGTATTTGTTCCTAAAGTGGGTGATGTGGATGCCGGTGATCTGGATGATGGCGCGACCGTGGCGCTTGGAGCGATACCCTCGTTTCAGTTCAAAAGTGGTGGCTATACATTAAGCGGCGTGACAATTGATGCGCGGTCGAAACGCCCGGTCGGTGGTGTCTCAGTCTGGATTACGCTGCCGCCGGCTCTCGGCCAGCGTACCGCGCCGGAACTGCGTTCGGTATCGACACTGGCTGGCGAGTTTTCATTTCCCCATCTCGCAACGGGAAAGTACGACCTGGCGGCGGCGCGTTATTATCTGCAAAATGGCAATGGGCAATTCATGTATCCGGAGGTGGTGCAAACACGAGTGGTGGTGCCCCAAAAATCTTCTTTGCGCCTATCGCTCCAGCCTCAACCTGCTCCAGGGAAGCGTTATCTGACGCCGGGAGTTGCTAAAAACCTGATTATCCTGGACATGAGCGGGATCTATGCCGACTCCTGGTTCGATGATCCTGCTCTGCAACTCGAGGCCAGTAACATGCGTGCGTTTGCTGCTTCCGGTGCTTCCGCTACAGAGGTGAATGCCCCCTATGGCTGGCATCCCGCCGATCAATATGCTTTGCTCAGTGGCACTTATCCATCCTGGCGTGTCTATGATCCCTGGCCCAACGTGGTGCCGTGGGGCACTCCTGATGGCATAGACACTACATTCTGGTACAACTCGGATCCCACGGCTCTGAATTTTGGGCAGGAGAGCCTGTTCGATGTTGCCCTCGGTTATGGTATGAGTACAGCGGCGCTCGGTGGTCCCAGGTATGCTTTAAGCGATGTCAGTACGCGCGGTGTACAGACTACCCAGGTGGGATTGGTCTTCGATAGCGCCGGCTGGTTGGCGACTGCTCAGCATCTTATTCAAAATATGGCAAGCAACCCCAACGGCTTTGTCTTCTATAGCGAATTGGACCCGCCCTTTGGCCCGGCGGGCGCGGCAGGCGCTATTCCCGATGCGCCCGGCGGCGCTTATGCACGCGCAATGCAAGCCGACGACGAATTATTGGGATTGTTACGCAACTGGCTGGCTAATGCGGGCCTGCTCTCCAACACTGTTATCCTGGTGACCGCTTCCGAAGCCCAGGTGAATGAGACTGCCTTTGATAATTATTACGGCATGGGACCACAGGGCGTTGGCAGCAGTCTACACGTTCCACTGGTGATCTCCGGTCCAGGAATCGCAAAAGGCATAATAGATCAGAATCCGGTTTCCAGCTTCGCGTTGGCGGCTACAGCCACACGCGCGCTATGTCTGCCTGCGCCCGCAAACGTCCGCGTGCAGGCTATTACATCGTTATTTAGCAATCACTGTGCTTGAGATGGATGGAATGCAATAATGGGCAAAGCAATAAGTCCTGATAAAAAAAGAGCCTCTATGATCTCTATCCTTGCTAAGGTCTTCTGCCTGTTGCTGCTCCTATCGGTTGCACTGACTGCTTGCAACGATCCATCCTCAAAACCCGATCCGCGTCTCAAATATTTCACCGTTCTGGATTCGCGCGTACTGATAGCCGATAATCAGGCGGAGATATTTGGCGACGTAGAAAATACGAGCACGATGAAATTTCCATTTGATGTAACCATGCAGGCGAACCTGATGGATAACAACGGTCAATCTGTGGGGAGTGCCACGGGTACCGCCGAGGATGTTGGACCGGGACAGGTGCGCCAGTTCGTCCTCGTTGGCACTGTTGATGGCACGCGCTATGCCAAAATGAAAGTAACGGTGGTTTCGCTGCAAGAAAAGCGGCAAGAGCTTGGCCTGCCCACACCAACGCCGATAAACCCATAGGAAGAAAGGTGCATCCTTGCTGCGTTTTGCCTTATGGTCATTGCGGAGTCGCTGGCCGCGTATCCTGACACTTTGCCTGGGGTTGATCTGCATTTCAATCTGCACAACCCTGCTGGCCGGCCTGGCCCAGCTTTCAACACTGAGCGCCGACCAACAGTTAAACCGCGCCTGGCAATCCGCGCCTTACGACCTGCTTGTGCGCTCGCCCTCTGCGCTCAGTTCTGTTGAGCGGCAGCTGCAGATCGTTGATCCGAGCGCTCCAGAACAGACGTATGGAGGGATTTCGCTTCAGCAAGTTGACGCCATCGCTCATATTCCCCATGTTGCTGCCGTCGCCCCTGAGGCCGTAATCGGTTGGGTAACGCTGCGCCCATATGTACTCATCACCTTCAATAGGCCAGGATTGTATCGCGTCACTACCCAGCTGATGGTGCAGGGATCGAAATCCCCGCCGATTACTCTCCAGAATCTTTACGAAGTCCTTCCACTCGCGGCATATACAGCGATAGCAGGACGGGAAACAGCAAAGCTCACCTACATACCACTCGATGCCTCTGGCACAGCTACCGTCGCGGCTTTCTGGCCCTTGCCAACTTTGCTGGTGGGTATCGATCCAGGCGCAGAAGCCAGGCTATCGGGTCTGCAATGGCAAACTGCATCCATGAAGTCTGGTGGAACTGTCAGAGTTCCCCTGCTGATGGATACACACTCCTGGATATCCCTCAGTGCGATGGTTACGGCGGAATATGCCGCATTACCTGACCCTGGTAAAAATGGCGATAATCGCCCAGCCACAGCAAATGGCGATAATATGAAGGTTCCGTCTTCCGCCTGGGCCATGTTCGCAGAGCAGCAGTTGGATGGCAAAAGTCTGCTGAATATATTAGCTCTAGAATTGGGTGGAAAACAGCAAATACCATGCCTGGGCGCATGTGCCGGTAACAATGTTGGAGCATCCCTTGTAAGTGTCAGGCTCAATGGGCCACTGCAAGGCGGAGGTATCATACGTTATGCGCGCCCTGGCTACACAATAACGACTTTACCAGACAATGCCAATAATGCTCCGACGGTCCTCAGCGTTCTCACTATGGGTGCGGATGCTGGCGGTCTCCTTACGCGCTTGCCGCTGCTGCCGGAAGCAACGACTCCGTGGATCACATTTAATGGCAGTGGTGGCAGCTTCACGACGTTCGATAGCACAAAACTGCCTCTTATACGCGACAATGCGTCATCATGGGAAGCATCAGGAGCGGCAGGGCTTTATTTGCCGCAGCCCGGAACGGCACCACCAGGGCTATCGCCACAGCACAGCCTTATTTCCCTCCCGCCGCTGCTCTTCACGACCGTGAGCGCGGCCTGCCAGCTAACAGGATCGGAGTGTGTGAGCGCCGTTCGCGTGCGCGTTGCCGGGGTAGATTCGTTCAGCCAGCGCAGCGAGGCGATTCTGCAACAGGTTGCTGCCGATATCGAACGTCGCACAGGTCTGCATGTTGATGTGCTGAGAGGCGCATCGGGAAAGCAAATAAAGATTCAGGTTGCTCTCACTAATAAATCCATCACTACCTTCTCCGAAGTCTGGATTCAACCACATGCCGCTGTCACCATTGCAAATGGAGTGAGTGGCGCAAATATTTTGCTCCTACTCTCAGAAGTCAGTGTCGCTGCCCTGGCGCTGATAGCTGCCGCGTTGTTGTCAACCAGCAGCCGCGCAACAGAATTTGCGATCCTCATGCGCATAGGATGGTCGAGTGGCAAGATATTGATCGAATCGTTCATCGAATCGATGGTTACGGCTTTCCTGGCAGCACTACCCGCCTGGGGATTTGCCTTGCTGTTAAACCAGTTGGGAATACCATCTATTGCGCCGGTTACAATCCTCTATGCTTTAAGCGTTGCAATACTACTTTACCTAATTGTTTCCACTTTCGCCAGCCGTGCTATCATCTCTTCGCAAGGTGGTAAGCAAGTGGTACGGGGGGCCGATCAATTGAGGGTGGGCGCGATCAATCGGGTCCTACGGGCATCCTCGTACCGAGGTAACTATGGGGCAAGTTCAAACAATCAACCCTGGTGGTTGCTCGTGTTCTATAGGCAGGCTGTCAATCGCCCGGGAAGTATAGCGCTCGTCGTGCTTTCTATTCTGGGGGCTTGCGGATTGGTGAGTCTGATGCTGCTAGTCTACTGGGGACTGGATGGCCTGCTTTATACAACACTCTTGGGGCAGCAGGTGCAGATCACCCTTTCAGGTATCCATCTCGTGACGGCTGCTTTGACCTGCGCCAGCGCCGTTTTGACGGCCGGATTGATTATCTTGATGATGGTACGCGAGCGGAAACGCGAATTTGCTATGTTGCTGGCGATTGGCTGGCGCGGCCGCACCGTCGCGCAAGAAGTCGTGCGCGAGGGCATGCTATTAGGCTTTTCTGGCGGGTTATCAGGAGGGATTGTTGCCATGCTGATCTTTCTCCTGACTTATCATATCTGGTCGCCGTTGTTATTCATCGGGGCTGTTGTCGCTGCTGCTGCTCTTGGCATGATGCTTGGCGTATTGGGCGCGTTTTATCCTGCGCAACTGGCCGGTCGAATGTCACCCCGGCGAATTTTTATATCGGCTTGATTGTAGCAATAGCCTGTCAGTGCAATCTGACGAAAAGATACTCTATCGCACATCGATGTACATTCCCCCTTTCTGATGTTCCGGTAAACGGAGCAGCGTATCAAAGTCCTCCACGTATAGAACCTGATTAACAGGCCCTGGGTTAAAGAAATACACCCGTTCTCTAGCGATCTCGCATCTAGTGAATAGAGATTCTTTAAGCATGAGCATGAGCAAATCTTTCCACGCGTGGCCAGCAATGGAATCGGGTATGGACCGGTACACCTGCTAGTGTAGAGAAGGAAGCGTAAATTCGAGATGAGAATGGTCGAAATAGGCAAAAAGGATAGCGGAAGCATAGAACCAGCAGGGGGCCAATACCAGGCCGGTATCCTTGCGCAGCAATGGCTTGCCACTTCAAGCCGTTCCGATGAGTGGCTCCTGGCAACTCATGGACGGACATTCCATTTTGCCGCACGCTTTCTACCTCCGAAGTACCGGCAGCTGGTGGTAACTCTCTATGCTTTTTTTCGTACACTGGATGACCTGGTAGATAAACCGGTGGAGGGATGTCGTCTCGAGGATATCCGTTTAGAACTGGATGCCTGGAAGGGCTGGTTCACGGGGGGATCCCTTCTTCCTGCGCCCAGGGAACCGCTTGGAGGGAGACTTGCCTCTGTGCTGTCCGAACATCCCGTTCCTATCGCTATCTTCCTCGATTTTCTCGACGGGCTCGCAACAGACCTGGAGCCGCGGGAGATGCGCGACTTTAGTGAGCTTTACCACTACTGCTACCGCGTCGCGGGAACGGTAGGGCTGGCCATGGCCTATATCCTGGGTGTCAAATCTTCTCAAGGGCTGGCCGCCGCGCAAAGCCTGGGAATCGGGATGCAACTAACGAACATCCTACGGGATATAGGAGGTGATCTTGCTGCCGGCCGTATCTATCTACCACAGGAGGACCTGGCGCGTTTCGGCAGTTCGCGCGCGCACCTGGTTCAGCTTTACGAGGATCAGCATGGGCCCGATGACCGCTTCCGCGCCCTGATGCGTTACCAGATCGCTCGCGCTCAGTGTTACTATATTCATGGCATGCCGGGCATCTGGCTACTTCCTCGCAGCTGCCGGTTGCCCATACTCGTAGCTGGCCGGCTCTACCGCCGCATACTAAGAGCGATAGAGCGTAAGCATTACGACGTGCTCCGCTCACGTGCGGCAACCAGCTTCTCTGAAAAAGTGTGGGAGGCGGCTATCGCTTTCACGCTCGATCAGCTCTGGAGTCGTGGTGAGCACACCGGCAGCACCGAAGTGGAGGTAGTCTTTGAAGACTAAGAGCATCCTCAGTTTCCTGGGGCTGATCGTTGTCGCACAGACTTTGCTGGGGATACGTGTAATCCTGCGTTTGCTGCGCAGTGCAGGCGGGGAGCCCATCTCGCCAGAAGAGGCGCTCCCCACAGGTGAGGAGCGTGTTTCTGTCATCGTACCAGTGCTTAACGAGTATGACAGGCTCTCATCGTGCCTGGATGGACTGATTGCCCAGGGAGCAGAAGTAAGCGAGATTGTGCTGGTGGATGGCGGCTCGGAGGATGGTACACAACAATTGGTCGATACCTACACGGCGCGCGATCCACGCGTGCGCCTGGTGGACGCCAGCCCCATTCCTTCGAACTGGAATGGCAAAGCCTGGGGATTGCAGGTCGGACTGCGTTCCGCCGCTCCTGGCTCGCGGTGGATCCTCACTGTGGACGCTGATGTTCGCCCTGGTGCCCTCATGACCCGCGCGCTGCTTGGGCGAGCAAAACGAGCAGCGCTTGCGGCTTTGAGTATAGCAACACAGCAAGAGATTGGTGGCATTGGTGAGGGCCTAGTGCATCCTTCCCTGCTAGCTACGCTGGTTTATCGCTTTGGCATACCCGGAAAGACCTTCACGCGGACAGAGGAGGTACAGGCGAATGGGCAGTGCTTCCTGTTTCGCCGGGATGCGCTGGAAGCGTGTGGTGGCTTTCTGGAGGCCCGGACCTCTGTCTGTGAAGATGTTACGATTGCGCGAACGCTGTTGGCAAGAGGCTATTCCACCGGTTTTTACGAGGCAGGTGGCCTTGTGAGTGTCAAGATGTACGCCGATTGGTGCGAGGTCTGGCGCAACTGGCCTCGCTCACTGCCAATGCGCGACCAATACTCAAGCATAAATGCCTTGCTTGGATGGCTCGAAGTAGCGCTGGTACAGGCACTACCCCTACCGCTATTTCTCTCTCTTATGATTACACATACGCGACGCGGCGGGCTTATGGTGCTGAATGGCGTGCTAGCGGCTATGCGTATAGGAGTACTCTTTGGTACTGCCCGGGCGTACCGGCAACGGCCCTGGTCTTACTGGCTCTCGCCGCTTTGCGACGTGCCTGTGGCTATCCAGTTGGCGAGAAGTGCATTGCGACGCCGGCACATATGGCGTGGTCGTATTCTGGTTCGTGGAGAAACTTTATGAAAACTATTAAAATCCTCTTTGTCTGTCACCTGGCGGCCCTGCTCTTTGGCCTCGGCGGTCTCCTGATCGCGCTGCCACACCCTGAACTGTGGGCGAACAGCCCTTTTGCGGTGGAAGTGTTCAATTTTGGCATCGTCTATGCCGGCTCGCTCCACATCCTCTTCGGCGCAGCGGCTGTGCTGCTCTTCGGCCTGCTCATGGTTGGCAAGCGCAAGACGCTCATTTTCTTTGTCGTTGCGACCACGATCCCGCTCAGTATGGAATTGCTGGGAACCAGTACCGGATTTCCTTTCGGACCTTATTCCTACACGAGTTTCCTCGGCTGGAAAGTAGCCGGCCTTGTTCCTTATTCCATCCCCCTGTCGTGGTTCTACATGGGGTTTACCTCGTATATCCTGGCGAATGTGATTGTTGCCGGCTTACGGCTTCGCCATCAAACAGGCTGGTCGTTGGCGCTGGGCGTCTATTTCCTGACCGTTTGGGATCTCTCTTTGGACCCGGCGATGGCCAGTCAAAGCCTGCCTGTCCACTTCTGGATATGGCACCAGGCTGGTCCCTACTTCGGTATGCCGATCAGTAACCTGGTTGGATGGTCGCTGACCGGCCTGATTTACATGGGACTCAGTCGCCTGCTGTGGCGTGCTAATCTTGATGCGCAGTCTATAGCAGTGTGGTTTCCTTTCGGTATATATGCCGCGAATACGGGCTTTGCTATTGCCCTGAACCTGAGCGTGGGACTCTGGATTCCTGTGCTGATAGCTATAGTACTCGGCCTGCTGCCCGCATCGCTGGCCCTGCTGCTGAAACAAACCAGGAAGATGCGGCAGGTGGCTGCAACAGATGAACCCAGGATTTCAATTGCCAGGCGCCTCTCGCTGCTAACAGTGTACACTGGTAGCCGGATGCTTACCCGTCGCAAGGTGCAGGTGATAGTCGAGGGACTGGAATACGTACCGCGCTCTGGCCCGGTGCTGATCGTCGCGCGCCACTTTCACCATCTTTATGATGGATGTGTTCTGCTCGAAACCGTTCCACGATGCCTGCACATTCTGGTGGCACTGGATTGGGTACAGAAGCGCTGGCTACGCAGGCTGATGGAATGGGCATGCGCAATGGTTGATTGGCCAGCGCTGCTGCGCATCGAGAGGCTTGGAGATGCCGCGAATATGATAAATCCTGTCCCTATGACGAACAGCAGTGTATATGCGCGCGGCGAGTTCGGGCGCTACCTGCGGCGAGCGGCAAGAGACTCGGTTCGATTGCTACGCAATGGCGAGGCGCTTGTGATTTTTCCAGAGGCATACCCCAACATTGATCCTGCACCCACACCTAAGAAGGATAAGGAGGCTTTTCTCCCTTTCCGGCCCGGCTTTGCCAGATTGGTAGAGATGGCGGAGAGAGATGGACACACGAGGGTAGCCATCATTCCGGCAGGATTCAGCTATGTTCAAAGGGAGCGTTGGTACGTAACGCTACGTTTCGGCCCTGCGCTTTTCCGCGATGACTATCCCGACTCTGCCCATCTGGTGCAGGCCATTGAGAAACGGGTACACGGTCTCTCGAATCAAATAGCCGGTTCTGCATATTCCCATACTGAGGAGGCCATTCAACTATGACGCAGCTACTTTCTCATGATCGTGCCGGTTTGATGACGAGCGAGCGTTATCATGGCAAGGTAATTGTTATCGGTGGGGGTTTCGGCGGTCTTGCCACTGCCATTCGCTTACAGGCAGCCGGGTGCTCTGTTACGCTGGTGGAGGCTCGTGAAAGGGTGGGGGGACGAGCTTACCAGCTAAAGGCGGACGGATTCACCTTTGACATGGGACCCACATTGATTACCGCGCCGTATCTGCTAGAGGAACTGTGGGCTACTGCGGGTCGAAGCCTGAGAGAAGACGTGCCTCTTATACCACTCAGTCCGTTCTATCGTATCTATTTCCGTGATGGGCGCCATTTCGATTACTGGAGAACTGCCGTCGAAGATGAGTCAGAGATCGCCCGGTTTGAGCCGCGCGACGTAGCGGGCTATCGCGCCTTTCTTGCCGATACACAACACATTTACCGCCGCGCATTCGCGGATCTGGCCAATCAGCCTTTCCTCACGCCGGGAGCATTGCTGCGAGTTGCGCCCGAGTTGGTACGCCTGGGCGCACAGCGCAGCGTTTATGCTTTTGTCTCGCGCTACTTTCGCAATCCCTATCTCCGTATGGTTTTCTCATTCCACCCGCTTTTCATCGGGGGCAATCCTTTCCGCGCCAGCGCCATCTACAGCATCGTACCCTATCTCGAACGAGTTGGTGGGGTGCATTTCGCGATGGGAGGGATGTATACGCTTGTCGAAGCAATGGTGGACCTGTTTCGCTCGCTCGGCGGTGAAGTCCGTTGCGGTATGCCTGTCGACCAACTTATGCTCAAAGAGCATCGTGTGATGGGGGTTCGCTTAGCAGATGGGACGGTGATTGGAGCTGATTCTGTGGTCGCTAATAGCGATGTGGCTTCCACCTTTCTTACACTCTTGCCAGAGTCATACCGTCCGCGGCGCATAGCCGGCCGAATGAAACATTACCGCTACTCTATGAGTTGCTTTCTGTTGTACCTGGGGGTAAACCGGCGGTATGAACACCTGCGCCATCACACGATTTTCATGCCAGATCGCTATCAGCAGCTGATTCGCGCTATTTTTGACGGTCAAGGTATGCCGGGCGACCTGGCGCTTTACCTGCATGCCCCTACTAAGACCGATCCCTCGATGGCGCCGCCAGGCTGTGAAAGCCTCTATGTACTCGCCCCGGTGCCTAACCTGGCGCACAGCATCGACTGGACGCGTGAGGCATCCCCTTTCCGTGATAGGATCATCCACTTCCTGGAACAAGAAGCTGACCTGCAGGGGTTAGAGACAAGCATTGTGACGGAGCACACTTTCACACCGCTCGATTTTGCGTCGGACCTGCGGAGCCACCTGGGAGCAGCTTTCTCAATTGAGCCAACGCTCTTCCAGTCTGCCTACTT
The DNA here is from genome assembly GCA_035294305.1 of Ktedonobacteraceae bacterium. Classification (GTDB taxonomy): domain Bacteria; phylum Chloroflexota; class Ktedonobacteria; order Ktedonobacterales; family Ktedonobacteraceae; genus DASRBN01. The sequence goes on from DATGLD010000045.1 coordinate 203,322, forward strand.
TCGACCGCATAATCGTTCGAAAGACATAGGCGGATTGTATTTCGTGGGGGCGGGTACCCATCCTGGCGCCGGTATTCCGGGAGTCTTACTCTCTGCCGATATCACGAGCCGCCTGGTGATTGATGATCTGGCCAGAACAAAGCTATCTTCAAATCACCTGGCTATCTCGAATTGACAATTCATGGAGAAAGCCGTGGATTGCTGGGAGAGCATGGCCTCTAGCCAGTACAGTAAGATGACTTGCCCCCTTGATGGCTAGTAGCCTGGTATACGGGAGAACATTAACAAGCTTTTGCGCCTGTCTCACTCCAGAGTTCCCATATTTGGGATAAAATAGAGATGAGGACAACAAACAGGGGCGAGAAATATCCAACTGGCAATGCCAGCTATTGCTACTCGCCGGTATTTTTAGAGAAGGGGAAGCATATGAGCATCCAATCCATAAATCCGGCCACCGGAGAAGTCATTGAAACCTTCGAGCCTTATACCGAGGCGCAGATCAATGAGGCGCTTGACCAGGCTCGCAACGCATTCAGGCAATGGCGCGAGACATCTTCTGCCGAACGCAGCGCGCTCTTTCGCCGCATTGCCAGTCACCTGCGCGACCATAAAGCCGAACTGGCGCGCATCGCGACGCTAGAAATGGGTAAGCCCATCGTCGAAGCGGAGGCCGAAGTCGAGAAGTGCGCCTGGAACTGCGAATACTATGCCGAGAATGCTGAAAAGTTCCTGGCAGACCAGCATATCGCGACGAATGCGACCGATAGCTACGTCTCGTTTCAACCGCTTGGCGTCGTGTTGGCCCTGATGCCCTGGAACTTTCCCTACTGGCAGGTCTTTCGCTTTGCCGCGCCTGCATTGATGGCAGGCAATACCAGCGTTCTCAAACATGCCTCGAATGTCTCTCGCTGCGCGTTGGAGATCGAGAAGATGTTTGTGGAAAGCGGCTTCCCGCAAGGGGTCTTTAGAACGGTGCTGGTGCCAGGGGCGGAAACGGATAAGCTGATTACCGATCCTCGCATCGCTGCTGTCACGTTAACTGGCAGCGACGCAGCTGGCGTAGCAGTGGCATCGACAAGCGGGCGTGTGCTGAAGAAAAATGTCCTGGAACTGGGCGGCTCGGACGCCTTTATCGTGCTGGAGGATGCCGACCTCGATGCCGCGGCGCAGATGGCCGCGCGGGCTCGCTACCAGAACACCGGCCAGAGCTGCATTGCCGCCAAACGCTTCATCGTCGTCGATGCAGTAGCCGATACGTTTGAGCAGAAATTTGTCGAGGCGACCTCGAAGCTGCGTGTGGGCGATCCGCTTGAGCGCGAGACGCAGATCGGGCCAATGGCGCGTGGCGACCTGCGCGAAACATTGGAGAAGCAGGTGCGCGACTCCGTCGAGATGGGGGCGAAAGTCATACTCGGCGGCAAACCCCTTGACGACAGGGGCTACTTCTATGCTCCAACGATTTTGACCAATGTGACTCCGCAGATGCCCATGTTCCGCGAGGAAACATTCGGTCCTGCAGCTGCCGTCATTCGCGCTCGCGATACCCAGCACGCAATTGAACTCGCCAACGATTCGCAATTTGGGCTTGGCGGTAACCTGTGGACCACTAATATCGAACGAGGTCGTGAATTAGCTCGTCACCTGGAATCCGGCGCGGTCTTTATCAATGGTATGACCGCGTCAGACCCTCGCCTGCCCTTTGGGGGTGTGAAGCGCAGCGGCTATGGTCGCGAGCTTTCCTCATTTGGCATTCACGAGTTCGTGAATATCCAGACTATCTGGATTGGCCCTACCGTCAACGCCGCGCCTGTGAAGGCTCCAAGCGAATAGCGTCATGCTGGACGCAAAAATGGGGATGCGAATTCGCTTCGCATCCCCATCTTCATGCTCACTCACTATTTTTTGTTATCTATGTCACCGATGGCCTTACTGACACCGGAAGGTCCCTCGAATTTCTGGTCAGGCAATTGCTTGAGCGTTTCGAGCACCTTCTGGTCGGCGCCATTCTGCTCGGCTTGCTTGATCAGGTCTTTCTTGTTGACGGGATAATTCACTCCCTTCAGGTACTTCTGCAGTTGAATTGGGTTAACTGCCATGGTTTTCTCCTTCTTGTACTTTCAATTCAAAACGTCTTTTCGCACATACATGTACACGAATGAGGGCTTGTAATTGATACAAAGAAGGCAGGCGTAATCCTTTTTCTAATGCTACTCTGATACCGGCGTAAAACAGCAGTCAGGCCCGCTTTGCCAGGTAACGTGTCCGCGCACGAAAGATCAGAATCAGCGCTACGATGATGCCCAGCATGATGAGCAGTGTTTCGGCAAACTGTGGAGTTCCCATAGGCAGTGTTGGCAGCCAGCCCAGAAGTGCGTTTGATTGCGGTCCAGCAACCACCTGCGCCGGTAGGGTGCCGAAATGGGCAATACGTATCACGCCTGAAGTACCAACACCCATATCATACGTGACTGATGTATCAGGAGCATCGAGACTCAGGTAGGTCAACCAGCCATTTGATGGAACCCAGCTCATATTGCGGTCGGTTGACAGGTCATGGTAAAGCGTGGGGGTCATCTGTTCCTGAAATGCTACTTTCAGGCCGGGCGCGCCTGGAACTTCGGTGCCTACGGCTGATTGCCCAACTTTCGCGCCGACATCGCTCGTATTGACAGGCCCATCGGTCAGCAGGTAAATGTCGGCCTGCACTTGCTGGCCATCGAGCGCAAGCACCTCAAGGGGTACCCACAAATTGGGGGTCTTCATTGTAATCAATATCGGTACGCCATCGCCCTCCAGCTGACCGCGCGCCTTCGCTGCCGCGGTATCATATTTCGCCGCCATGAAAATTGGGCTGCCTTTTGCGTATGTGAGCAGGTGATCGCGCGTATCGCCGTTCAGGAAGAAGCCGTTGCTGGTAGCCCAATTCACCACGGCCTGACCGCTGCCCCGGATCACTGTAATATTGAGCGCTTCGATCTTCACCTGCTGCAAAACCTGTGCTGTGGCCCCGGCGCTTGCGACAGCGTTGATTGGTACAGCAGGCTGGGGATGCGTTTCGATTGCGAGCCGTTGCAGTGTCCAGGCTCCCCCCTCCTCGATTTTCATGGGTACAGCGGGCAGCGGTACAATCCAACCAATATCGGATTCACTTCCCTGGTAGGTGAAACTGGTCAGGTAATGTTCGATGCCATTATGCCACGCGACGAGTGTGCTGGCGCGGGCGAGGCGTACGTCACCATCGGGTGCTATCAATCCGCCGCAAGCCAGGGCGGATTGGGATTGCAGTACAAAAAATGCCAGTGCGGATACAAGGATTGCAAGTCGTTTGATCATCGTCTGGTCTCCTCTTGTTGAACTTAACTGGATGGTTCAACAAGCAGACGATGGGAGTGGGGGAAAAGTTCCCTCTACTTCGCCTCCATCTCATACTCCCCATACGCCGCGACCACCTCAAACCCCAAATTTTTATACACAGCGATGGCGCTGGTGTTATCCGCCTTTACATTCAGACCGATGTGATCGATTGTGCGCAGCAAGGACTGGCAGAGTTTGGCGCATACTGCTGTTCCAAAACCCTGGCCGCGAAATTCGGGGTGCGTTGTGACGTTGCCCAGAGCGGCTACTCTGTAGCGCTGCGAGTAGACATGTACGCCTGCGACGCTAATGATGTCTGAACCGTGCCGGATACCATAATAATGGCCGGTTTCCAGCATACGCGGGTCGAATGCGTTGAGCGGGTAGCTTGCCCGGTAGAGGGCCTGCAGGGCAGGTAAATCGGAGGTTGTCAATGCAACAATCCTGGATGTGTCGATTGCATCTACCCGCTCTTTGTAGATCAGCGCCATTTTATAATGGGGCCCGAATGACTGTATCGCGTAGTCATCGGCAAAGATAGAGGCCCGGTCTCCACTCAGGTGCGCATGGAAATGCCTGGGTAGGAGATGCGAGATAGATTGCAGTAATTCACCCATATCGTCCCCTGGCTCTTCGGAAAGTGCCAGCAGGACGGGAACCGGCACACCTGAGTAGAGGAGCGCAATTGCGCTTATTTCTTGCTGTAGGCTGAGCAGAGCGTACCAGGTAGTGTATTGCCAGAAGAAGTTGTCGAGATCGCCAATCGAGTAAATATGAAGAAAGGTATCGCGTCGCAGGTAGGCTTCTATTTCTTGTTTTGAATGCAGGCAAATGGCTTTCATGCAAATACTCCTTGAGACCGAATATTTTTGAGACGAGCATTCTAACAGCTATCGCTGTTAGTTTATCATAAGTATCCAGGTGAAATGCAAATTACTCGCAGAATTAGTATCCAGATGTGTGCCAAATGAACAGCCCCAGAAACGCCACGAGCTGGCGTTTCTGGGGCTGTTCATTTGGCACACATCTGGTTATTACGCTGGCACTTGCTCCCGTAGGCGAGACCAGTGGCGGCGCTTCGCGATGGCGGCCGTAAATTGCTGGATGAAGGAGTTCATCTCTGACATGTTGCGCATCGTCACGATGCCGTTTGAATTGGACAGGCCTCCGTTTGACAGCGCACCTGCTGAGGGCAGGCCCGGAAGGTCGGAGCGCACCAGTAATTCGACGCCCTCGCCTACGGCCCCGATTGGCTTGCCGTGCTTAAAGGCTTCGGCGACGAAATGGCGAGCTCTCCCTGGCCTTAACAATTGCGAAACGCTTTCCTGACCACCTGGAATGAATACCGCGTCATACATAACCGAACTGGCCGTAATGGCGCTGGCATCGACTGGCACTTCCTGCCCTTTTGCTCCCTTAATTGAGCCAAGGCCTTTCGCGATGATGAAAACGTGCGCCCCCTTCTCCTCGAGCGCCTTTTTTACTATTTGTAAAGCATTGGCATCGACGCCATCCGCGGCCAGTACCGCGATGCGCAGGCTCTTAATAGTATCCTTTGCCAGGTGCTCCAGGCTGAGCGCCGGGGACCGCTCGACATTGCGGCGGCCGGTGGGAGCGGTGATGCTGGGATGTACTCTTTCTGGCGGAGCCGGCGCGCCGATTCCCTCCGCAACGCGAACTGCCAGGTCATGATCGACATAATTGAACAATGTAACCATGCGCTCCCGCACTTCTTTGACATTGACATGGCCTAACTCGAAGTGGGCTGCGGCAACCAGGTGGTCCTGCTCAACCGGCGTCAGGCTCTTCCAGAATAGCGTTGCCTGGCTGAAGAAGTCCTTGAAGCTCTCACTGCGAGCGCGAGTGGCTCTCCCCTCAATCTTTTCGGCATAATGTATATAGCCCTGGGCCGACTCCGGCGCCAGCATTGGGCAACCCTTGCCGAGTGAGTTTGGATAGTAACTCGCCCGGCTCTCATTGATTGTCTGTCGCATATACCCATCGCGCTGGTTGTTGTGAACGGGTGACACAGGGCGATTGATGGGTATCTCGGCGAAATTCGGCCCACCCAGGCGAATCAGCTGTGTGTCGAGGTACGAAAAGAGCCTGCCCTGTAAGAGAGGGTCACTGGTAAAGTCGATACCGGGTACGACATGACCTGGATGGAATGCAACCTGCTCCGTCTCGGCGAAAAAGTTGTCCGGGTTGCGATTCAATGTCATCTTACCGATGAGCCGCACGGGTACGACTTCTTCAGGCAAAATCTTGGTCGGATCAAGAATATCGAAGGCGAAGGAAAATTCTTCCGATTCCTCGAACATCTGCACGCCCAGTTCGTACTCCGGGTAATCGCCTTTCTCGATGGCCTCCCAGAGATCGCGCCGCAGCCAGTCGGGGTCCTTACCTGCCAGTTGCTGTGACTCGTCCCAGGTCAACGAGTAGGTACCCAGCACCGGCTTCCAGTGGAACTTGATGAAGCGAACTTTGCCCTGTTTGTTCACCAGGCGGAAGGTATGGACTCCAAATCCCTCCATCATGCGGAAGCTGCGCGGAAGTGCGCGGTCTGAGAGCAGCCACATCACCATGTGAGTCGATTCGGGTAGTAATGAGAAGAAATCCCATGCTGTATTATGCGCTGTAGCTGCCTGGGGCATCTCGTCAGGAGGCTCCGGCTTGACGGCATGCACCAGGTCGGGGAATTTGATGGCATCCTGAATGAAGAAGACCGGGAAGTTATTTCCCACCAGGTCAAACACACCATCCGCGGTGTAAAACTTCGTTGCGAATCCTCTCACATCGCGCACCGTGTCGGCTGAGCCGCGCGAACCGACGACCGTCGAAAAGCGCACAAAGACGGGAGTCTTCACTGAGGGATCCTGCAAGAAACTGGCCTTCGTATATTCAGTCATCGGCTCATAGACCTGGAAATATCCAAAGGCGCCACTGCCACGGGCATGCACGACACGCTCCGGAATGCGTTCATGATCAAAGTGCATGATCTTCTCGCGGAAGTGAAAGTCTTCCAACAGTGTTGGTCCGCGTTCTCCGGCCTTGAGAGAATCGTCTGTATGGCTGATGCGCACGCCCTGGTTCGTCGTCAGGTATTGTTGCTCATCCTGCACACGATCGGGGTCCAGGTTTTGCTGCTTGCTTTGTTCATTGATGTTATTCTGGTCTGTCATGTATTGCCTCTCTCATGCATTCGTCGCTCTTTCAACTCATGAGCTAAAAAAGCTTGTACTAAACTTCACCCATTTAGTACGATTTTAATTATTGGGGCGATACTGAACAGAGCATCCCTGGGAAGGATGCAAGATGGCGGTTGTTAATCCTCCAGCTCAATTTCAAATGGCACAAGTATGGACGCACAGAGCAGATACCATCCCACGACAAGTGCGAGATCAACCATTTCGCTTTCAGTCAGATATTGCCGGGCGGCAGAAAAGGTCGTATCGGAAACACGGAATGTGCTGGCAGTCTCCTCAGCAAATTGGAGTACAGCGCGGTCTCGTGGCTCGAAGATAGCTGCATGTTCGTGCCAGCTGGCAATGTTCGCAATCTCTTCCTCCGTCAAGCCTGCCCGTTTCGCCGGTTTCTGGTGTTGCGCAATTTCGTAAGCCACGTTGTGCAGTGTTGCCACGCGTAGTACAGCCAGTTCGCGCAGGCGCGCGCTCAAATCCGCTTCATCTCGAACGTATGCCGAGAAGGTCATGAACGCGCGTAAGGCTTTCGGGCTATGGGCAAGCACCCGGTGCAGATTGTAGACTGCGCCTCGCAAGCGCAGAATATCCTCCAGCACGGGTGCCAGACTCGTGTCAAATGCATCGGGTTCGAGCGGGCGAATACGCATAATGTTCTGCCTCGTAAAATTAAAAATCGGCGGGTTTAGGAGATCCCCAGACGTTCGACCATTGTTCCTGCATGCGCCAGACCTTCGGTTCGTATGTTGCGTCATCCCAGATCTGTTGGACATCACAGGTAAATTCTACTATATTGCGCTCAGGGTCCCGGAAGTAGGCGAATAGATTCTTGCCGGGTCCATGGCGGCCCGGCCCGTAAATCAGCGAGTAGCCGTTCTGCGCGAGATGGTCGGCCTGGCGCGCCAGGTAGGAAAAATCCTGTACCTCGAACGCGAAGTGATGCAACTTTGACATATCGCCAACGGAGCACGCTATTCCGTGATGATCGGGATTGCAACGCATCCAGACGAATTTATCTTCCACCCAATCGGAAATGCGAAACCCCAGCACTTCCTGGTAGAAATCGGCGCTGCGCTTGCAATCACTAACCTTGAAGGTGAGATGGCCCAGCTTGCGGGGCTGGACGGCGCGCGGCCCGTAATTCGCGTCAACCTGTGCCATCTCAGCAATCAATTCGACCACGAATCCTTCGGGGTCGCGCAAGCGTAAGGAGGTTCCCTGGCCGCGTTCATCCGATTGCTCGATCTCATATGGGATACCGGCGTGCGTTAGAGCAGTGGCCGCGGCCTCGAATTCCGCCGGCCCTCCGACTTCCAGCGCATAGTGGTCGATGCCGGTCTCAGTAGATGGGACAAGGACCAAAGAATGATGGTTAGCATTACAGCGTAAATACACCTGGCCCGCATTATCACGCTCTGTCTCACCCAATCCCACTATCTTTGTATAGAAATTCACCTGCTGTTCCACATCTTTTGTCTTCAATGCCACGTGCGAAATTCGTTTAACGTTCACAATTGACATAAAAATCTCCTTTCGTAGGGAAGCGTAACCGAGTATTTGCCGTAAGGTTCAGGCAACAAATACTCATAAGCACGAGAACTCCTGGGATAAATCTTGACAAAATATAAACTAATGTATACACTTGCTGCTAAATATACCATGCAGGAGGCGAAATTACAACCCATTAGCAGCTGATATGTATACAGTTTTTACTGTGAGGTATGAAAAAGTAAGTTGATTTCGCCTTATTATTGTGGGAGGTACGCTTCCCAAATTGCCTTCAATGAGAGGGAAGTATGATGAGCGATAGCCCCGGAAAGATCCGATCTTTACCCCCCATCGTTAAAGGGGAGGATTTGAACGGGGTTGTAGCTCTGTATCATCGCCTGCGCAAACTGATTCTGGATGGAACCTATGCGCCCGGAACTATGCTGTCACAGGTTGAACTGGCGGAAGTGCTAGGGGTAAGCCGCACGCCGCTGCGGGAAGCGTTACGCATGTTGCAAAAGGAGGGATTGATCGAGGCTGAGCATAACCAGCGCGCTCGTATTCCCTCCTTCAATCCGCAGGTTCTTGATAGTATCTATGCTAGCCGTGTTCTCCTCGAGGCCCTGGGCATTCGACTGACCGTCCCTCGCCTGCATGCGTATGACCTGGAAATGCTGCAAAACACGCTCACGGAATTGCTCGCTGCCGGTGATGCAGAGCGCCGGGAGGAACCGCATCGTCGATTTCACCGGCTCCTTATAGCATATGCGGGTGAGTATCTCTATGATACAATCGCCGGCTACGCTGATCGCTGCACATTCTACCGGCGCATGTATGTACAGAGCGATCCTCGTAATCGCGTGATCGCCGATGCCGAGCACGAGGCGATTTTGCAGGCTTGTATTGCGCGAGACGCTGAAACAGCGGCATATCGTTTGACTCAGCATCTCGCTCGCACTGCGCTGACACTTCTGGCTCAATTGACGCCGGAGTACGAACCGGTGGCGGTGCGAACGGCCCTGCAAATCTCACAAGGTGGTTTGAATATCACCGAACCTAAAAAGCCAGGGAGGCGGGCAGGCTCTGCCAGTCTCTGAAACTTGAAGAAAGGGTAAACTATGAATAAGGAAGAACGAATTGCTTTTGTTCGCGCTCACCGCGTAGGTGTTTTCGGCACGAATCGCAAGAACTCAGGCCCGGCCATGACAATTGTCTACTATATCATGGATGGTAACGACCTGCTTATTTCTACCATGGAGGGCCGCGGCAAAGCCAGGTCCGTGAAGCGGGACCCTAAAGTTTCATTCTGCGTCCTCGACGAGAAGTGGCCGCCGTCTTATCTGCTGCTGTATTGCCATGCCTCAATCGACGCTACCATCGATACCGACCTTGAAAAAGTTGTTGACATGAGTATGGCTATTTCGAGCTTGATGGCTGGCCAGCCAATGCCAGAATCGGTGCGTGATGCCACGAGAGAGCGTGTCATCAGGGAGCGGCGCGTTCGATTACGCCTGCGTCCCTATCAATCTTTCGAGTCGCCCCCGCGTCATGTTCATGCACCGGCGGATGCTTTAAAACTCACCCACGATTATGGAGCAATTCTACCGTGGGAGTAGAGAAGGAAACTCTCACCTACTGTGGCTCCTCAAGCTACTGATTAATGCGCCTGGAAAGCAAAAACTCGCTGAAGTTTACTACGCTCTCCACCTCACCCTCGTTGAGCATATTGACAATCTTTTTGACCACGATGCGGTGAGGCTGGTTGGGCGTGGACGGCAGTGTGAAGCCAATGGCGTTGGCAGTTTGTGGCATGCGCTCACCACGAATCTCATCGGCCATCAGTTCCAGCAAATCAGCTATATCCAGGTCGAGCGCGTTAGCCAGGCTTTCGAGTACCTTCGAGGAGGGATACTTCTGCCCTCGTTCGATCTCGCCCACGTAAATCTCTGAGAGTCCCGCCTTATCTCCAAGCTCTTTGATCGTCAGTTGGCGATCTTGCCGTTCGCGCCGGATCACTCTGCCCACAATTTCTTGCAAATCAGCCATCGTATTCCCTTTCTATCTATGCTTATGGCATATCTTTGATCGGCCTATGCTAAAAGCATATCTTTTGCCTATTAGTATAGGCTATTGGCATGGTAATATGCAAGTGAAAGTAATGTCGGGTTTCTAGCGGCAATTGGGTGGCTAAAAGGTCACTCTTGCAAACATACCTTACGAGGGAGGACATATCCTATGGCATTCCATTTTGGAGAACTCTTATCCGATCAAAAGGATGTCCGGTTTTCAGTACCGATTCCTATGGTCTACGAGAGCGTCCGCAGTGAGCCGCTGCGCTGGGAATATCGAGTTCTCAGCGTTGATGCGCGCGAAGAAGATTTACCGTCAATCGAAGATTTGAATGAACTGGGTAGCCGGGGCTGGCTGCTGGTCGGAATTCTGGATCAGGGAGCGACCGGAAGAAGTTCGCTCGTTCATTACTACTTTGTGCGGCAGCGCCAGGAGTAGATAGGAGAAAAGCTATGACATCGAGTCTTGTAGTTCCAACGGTAATAGAGGCGACGGGGCGTGGAGAACGCGCCTATGACATTTACTCGCGCCTGCTGCGGGATCGCATTATCATGATAAATGGCCCGGTCGAGTCGACCATGGCCAGCCTGGTAGTGGCGCAGTTGCTGTTTTTGTACTCGGAAGATAGCCAGCGTGAGATCAATGTCTATATCAATTCGCCCGGTGGTGAGGTCACGTCGGGACTGGCAATTTACGATACGATGCGTTCGCTATCTTGCCCGGTTGCCACGACCTGCGTAGGCTTTGCCGCCAGTTTCGGCACCATTCTGCTGATGGCCGGTGACAAGGGCCTGCGGCGTTCACTGCCGCATGCCCGCATCCACATTCATCAACCTCTGATTCAGGGCGGAATTGGCGGGCAGGCTACCGATATCGATATCCATGCCCGTGAAATCCTGCACACGCGAGATGTTCTTAACGAGATCATCCACTACCATACGGGCCAGCCGCTGGAGCGCATCAAACGCGACACTGAACGCGACTTCTTCATGAGCCCCGAAGAGGCTATCGAGTATGGCATCGTTGATGAGATACTCAAACTGGCCGAGAAGTAGCTACCGGCTTGCTAGGAAAGGCGGGTCAATTCACCTGATCGACCCGTCTGTTCTATAAAATCGATTAAACGTTGCCAGAGGAGCCCGGGGTCTCTACAGAATCATGCGGAGGCTTCAACCTCCTCGTCGCCCGCGTTAGCGAATTTTTGGGTAATGATTCTTCTTGCCAGCGGCGTAGAGAGTACGATTGAGGTTGTGAGGGGGCCGTGCGCTGATAGGCGGTCGATAAGGGTCTCCAGATGTTCAACCGACGAGGCCATTATCCTCATAATGAGCGAATCACTGCCTGTGACGCGGTAGCACTCCAATACCTCAGGCATCTCCTGTAGGTAAGGTACAGAACGTGTACATCTCTCTCCAGGCGCAGAGCCCATGCGGATAATAGCGGTGACGGGGAAGCCGATCTTTGCTACATTGACCTGAGCATGATATCCACTGATAATACCCGCATCTTGCATCCTGTGAATACGCTCTGCCACCGCGGGTGAAGAGAGACCAACTCGCTGCCCAAGTTCACTGTAGGAAAGGCGGGCATTTTCTTGCAGCGCCTCTAAAAGCCGCCAGCCGGTGTCATCCAGCAGCTTCTCAATTTCTAAAGCCATTTTGCACCTTTATCTTACTCTTTTAGCTGTTTCCATGAAAAGACTTTTACTTTTCACTTCATTATACACCAGGTTAGGGTTACAATTGAAGCGTAAAAGCTGGCAAATAGCGAGTCAGCGACCTATGAAAACAGTAAAGGAGGCCATCATGCTGACACTCATTATTATAGTAGTGCTGTTTATTGTATTCGATTATATGGCCTGGCGGTGGGGTGTTGATACCACTGATGGTGTTACGAGTTGCGAGTGGGATCGCCGGTGGCGTTCATTTGAATGAAGATGCAAAAATAGGCTGATGATATGAGAATGAGTGGGGATGACATTGCGCATCTATTTGCGATGTCATCCCTTTTCCTTTATCAAGACACACGCTTGTAAACGACCTATTTGCGGTCGTCGAGCAATTTGTGGACCTGTTGCGCGTGGTCCCGGTAATGCTCGTAGGAATTATCGGCGATCACGGCAATGATTGAGGCACCGGGCCACGCTTCGGTCCAGGCAAAGCGATGTGATGCATTGATATCCTCCTCCGAAAGTGTTTGAAAGAGCGCATCCACCTGGTTGAGGAACTGCTGGTGAGCGTCATGAAAGAACTGCTCTATCTCTGATAGGGACTGGTCCCTGTACTGCTGGTAAATGCGCTCATTCGAATGCATATCGACCCGTTCTGCCGGCTGCGGCGTTTCTCCCCGCACTACCTCATCGAGCCAGCGGGCGCAGATTTGTTCCCAGGCGGCAATATGCGCCATGATATCCTTGATAGACCAATCTCCCTCAGAGGGCGAAGCACAGAGTTGCGCCTCATTCAGGGGCGCGATGAGGGATTCGAACTGCGCATATTCTGTCTGAATCGTGTCCAACAATGTTGTCTTGTCCAATGTATCCTCCGGAATTTTTCATGTAAGCTATTGCTTCTCAAGCACGGTTTCCTCCTGTTTGGAAGATAGGTGATGCTACCTCGTAGAGTTTACCATATTGTTTGAGCCGTTCTCTCAACTTTGGGGCCTGAGCGCTCTTCTCCTTGATGCCTGTGATCCATAGGAAGCTCAAGAGGAGAGTGAAGAGCGGAATGAGGGGATGATTTGGAGTATGAACAAGTAGTATAGTTAGTTCTAGAGACTAGAAGCTATCAATCCTTACGAAATCGATCTCGAACCACTGCTGCCCGCTCGTGATTGCGCCAAAGCGCAGGACGCCACGCGGAGTAGCAACCGCGTACTGATTGTCCAGCCAGGCAACGAAACCAAGTGGGCGCGTGGGCGGTTCTGAAGCACGCAGCACCAACTGGTCATCAACCTGGAAAAGGGCTTCGTCCTGGCGCCATTCGAGCACATAGGTGTGCCAGGAGGTCATATCTGCGCTGATAAGAGCTTCACGGGCGCCTGTCAACCGTTGCATCCAGCGCGCAGCTGGCCGTATATGGCCCGTCAATAGACCCAGACCGGTGGTGAGCGCCAGTGGAACTGTGGCGGCAAGAGCGCCTAAGCGCATACTATGTATTACCTGAGCTTTCCAACCGAAACCGGGAATGCCAGGAATCAGCGCCATATTGGAGGGCGGCGAAGCATAGAAAAACCACACCGCTTCTGGCAGCATCAGAATGTCTCCACGCACGGAAAAAGGATAGTTCCAGAAACCGAATCCTGCTGTGCCTCGCAAATAATCTGGACTCTCTCCCGCGCTGCTCACTGTCGCCGCAGGCAGCGATGATCTTGCTCGCGCTTCCATGCGCAAGGGTGGTTTCCATGGGAAAGCCGATCTTGCGAGCCGCCCGTAATCATCGATTTGCGCATCAGTATAAGTACCCTGTTGGGCCGAAGCGAACGACATGCGCAGAGCGGAATTCACAATTTCGAGGGAACCACCACCGGTACACGTTTGCGTCCAGCGTTGATCGAGTGGTGCGGTGAAGTCGTCGAACATCTTTCACCTGAACTATCTTCTAACCGGTTACAACGCTCTCCAGTTGAGCCTGCAGGAGTTCTTCCTCTAGCTGCTCCCATACATATTGCTCGGCCTGCTGATTGCTCATTGAAGTCGTGAGGAGTACCTGGGTCACGCGCTGGCGAAAGGTGGCGAAATATTGCTTCTGTTTCTCATGTGGAGGCATCAACATGAGCTCAATATCGAGTGGGTCAACGAACTCTTCCGGCTCGATTGCCAGCGCCAGCAGATTAGCATATTCACCTATCAGGGCATTGCGGGCCGGTGAGATAAAATAGTTGGGCTGGGTGCTGGAGATAAGGACGCAGCCTGCAATGCGTCCCGTATATAATATTGGATGGGCAGCAGCGCTTAGCTCGTATTCCACCTGATGTGCCGGAAGAGACTTATCTTCAAAAGTATTCTGGATCTGGGCCGGTTGACAGGTTGTCACGACGTAACCGGCCAGCGATTCGGCTCCCAGGAACATTCCCTTCTGTTCTAGCTCGCCTGACCATGGCGCGGTGCCTTTCCCAACGCTCTCCCGGAGGCTGCGAATCTTCTGGCTATTTGAAGAGCGCATGCATCGTATAATAGTAATCGCTAACCCCCTGCGTTCAGGGTCTAGCTGGCTGAGTGCCTGTTGTAAAATCAAACTGGTAATGGACCAGTAGCGTAATGTTGGCTTGGTCCCTGCGTGCGCGCTGAAGATGCGCCGGTAAAATTCGGAGGGGATTTCGCTGGCTGCATCATCAACTGTCTCATCATACCATTCTCCGAGTTTATCCCCCAGCGATTTCAGGAGCAGATCACGATGTACGGGCTGGAGAATATGCAACAATTGACGCAGATTATGGGGGCGAGGCTCTGCCTCTCCCTTGATCCAGCGCGCTAGTGTAATTGGCTGCACTCTCATCTCTTGAGCTATGCGTTGCCGCTCCTGAGGATTGCTGATAATCGTTCCCAGCAGTTCGCGCCAATCTCCTGGTCCTTGCTGCATATCACTGCCCCTACTGCGTTAATAGCCCACAAACGCCCCAATTAGTGTTTATGATAACAGCTTAACAATAGTGTGTCAACCGAACGTTAGTTACATTGAAAAAATTTAATGGGAAATTTATGCCTGGTTGTACTCCTGGGCTGCTTTTTGTGTAGAACCTGTCATGAAAGATTGTGTAACAGACGTTTCGCTCTCTTTGCCTGTATGACGCTCTAGCCCCCAGACAGGCCCTGCAGCCGGTAAGAGCCGATTGACCAACCCGAGGATGCCGGTGGTCGCTCCTGGGAAAAGCCCATGGAATTTTGCCAGCGTTTTCGCGGGAAAACTCAGAATCACCTCAGCGCTGCCACGATGTGTGGCCTGCACGATTTTTTGGGCCGCTTTCTCCGCGCTCATTGATAGAACCGGTAAACTCCCCAGAACCGTAAACCAGGTATATTCTTTCTGGTTGTTACCCTTGAAGTAAGCATTTATCTCGGAACCGGTGCGCATGAGACCGGGAGCGATAGTAATAACTTTGATGCCCTGTTTCGCCATCTCGGCTCGCAAGCCTTCGGAAAATCCAACCGCTGCGAATTTTGCGCTGTCGTAGGGAAGCAGGTGAGGCACGCTCACTTTTCCGCCAATAGAGGTGATGTTGACGATACGTCCTTCTTTGCGCGCGAGCATCTGTGGCAGCACAGCCATAGTGGTATAATACACGCCCCAGAACATGATGTCCATCGCTTCGCGAAAGTCCTCCAGCGTCTGCGCCATGAGCGGGCCAACTGTAATAATGCCGGCGTTATTCACCAGTATATCTATACGTCCGAATGCTTCCGTCGCCTGCTGAATCATATGCTGCGCCTGCACGCGGTCGGTTATGTCGCAAGGAATGGCCAATACTTCGGCGCCGCGTTCTTCCAATTGATGCTTTGCCTGTACCAGTTCCTGTTCATCACGTGCGCATATTACTAATTTTGCCCCCTGGCGCGCAAACTCGTGGGCGAGCAGGAGGCCTAAACCACGCGAACCGCCCGTTATAAGCACTATCTGACCGACCAGTTTCGGCCTTTCATTCTTTTGCCTGAAACGTACCACGGTTTTTCCTACCCCGATAGCGGCTGCGCTTAAAAGTGATTTGTTGCTGTTATCATTGTCTGCCATACTACTCCCTCTACTTCCTTCGCATAAACTCTACCTGAAGTCAGTTCAATACTCACTTATAAGATATGTAACATGCATCAAGTCTTATCGCAAACTCAGGAGCAGGTTCTGGATGGACTTTTAACTGAAAGCTAGCATCATCATGGTCAAAGTATGCGGGAATGAAAAATGAATAAGCAAGGAAAAGCTCCTTACCGGCCATTTCGGGTAAGGGAGCTTTTCCTTGCTTACTTATCGTTTACTGAACGCTTCCCGGCTCAGTGTAGCGGCCAGAACAAGCAGTACAGTTACAATCAGGATAGGACCCATCGCTACACGAAGCGAGGACAGCAAAGGAAGGTACTCGATCAAGAAAAGTATGATTATCGCAATGATTATGCCTGTCAGAATAATCATGTCGCCTACGAGAAACTGGTAGATTGCGTTGATTACCTTCATGAGCGTACTCCTTCTTGTTCTGTGGTAACCATCGCGTCTTTGTGCGCGGCAATGACCTCTGTCTGGTGTTGTTTCACCTGTTTAAGCCAGGTGACGAGGATAAACGAAGCTACCAGGTAAAGAGCGACCAGGATGAGAATGAAGGCATCTGATAGCGGCCAATTGTAGCCAAAACCCTCGCCTGCCCAGAACGTGCCAAAGCTCGTTAGCATGATACCTACTATGAACTTCAGCGTATTCTCAGGCACACGCTTTAGAGGTGCTCTTACCAGCACACCTGCGCCGATAACAAGGATACCGGCGATTGTCGCGCCTATCGCGGCGGAGGCAATACCACCGATTCCACCGTTGGTTGTGATGTTACTGCCAAAAGTGATGACGATGAAAGCGACTTCCAGCCCCTCGAGCAGGACGGATTTATATGATAATGCCACGCCGAAAGGTTGCAGTTGAGTTGTGGATTCGCCGCGCCCTCGCAGTTCCGCCATCTTCTCCTCGAAGATCGCCTCTTCGTCGTGCAGGGCTTTCAGCCCACTGTAGCGCAGGATAGCCTTTTTGAGCCACTTCAGGCCGAAGAGTACCAGTACGATGCCAACGATGAGTCGCAGGACAACGATTGGGACATATTGAACGAGTGCCACACCGAGCGTGCCAACAATAACTACCAGTGTAAGCGCTGCCGCAAAAGCTCCTACCAGCGAGCTACGCCAGTTGATTGTGACGCCGACCACCAGTACAATCGTGAGTGCCTCGACGAATTCGACAGCAGAGGCCAGGAATGCTGCCGTTGCGATGGCCCATTGCATGCAAGATTACTCCATTTCTACTAAAAGCTATTTCAGGTGAAAGGTGAATTTTTCATAACAAAATCCCTAAAGAGGTTTTAGCCCTCTTCACTAATGATATCATATGGAAGCATAGGGCGCTGGGTATTGCCTTGTGGTTTTTGCTCTTATAATTTACGGGCCACGATTTGCAGCCAGTTGCGAGGTATCTCAGTGATTCCCAGTTCCTGTCCCGCCTGGTAGACCGATATTCCCAACGCTGCGGCCCCCACAGGCAATGGAACGCCTGGCAGGGCTCCCTCGATGAATAACCAGTATTGACCGATATCGTGGTACGAATCGACTGTCATGATGGCACATTCCTGCCTGGCATCGACACTATCGAAGCCGCTCTGTTTGAGCATGTCTATGTATTCCTCGGGCGTTAGCCATTGCATCGCCGTCGCTTTTGATTCGCGTGCCAGGCGTATTTCGGGGTGTTCCTTACGCAGCCATCCCACAGCGCGGCGTGTCCAGAGGCGGTAAAAACGCTCGGTTCCCTCAACGTAAGTACCCTCGTAAAAGCCACTATTGCAGGCAAATAGACCGCCAGGGGCAAGAATGCTGGCCATCAAGCAAAATGCCGGGAGCTTGTCAGAGAGCAGGTGAATGGCGTTGCAAAAGAATGCGGCATCAGCATTCCGCACGATTTTTGGGAGATCACCGGCCTCCCCCTGGATAAAATCCGTGTGGATTCCCGAGCCTTCTAACCCGGCTTCTTCCATGCCTCTTTGGGCACGTCGCAACGCTTCCGCCGATGGGTCTACGCCGATGATGTGTGCCTGCCTACCATGACGGCGAATCTCTTGCGCGATGAGTCGAGAAATAGCTCCGGTTCCACAGGCCATATCCACGATGGTCAGTGTTGATCGATTAGGGCCAGTTGCGAAAGGCGCAAGTGCGCGCCGGACAAGCGAGCGATTAATCTCGGCATAAAAATCGTGGGCCGCGAAAGCCTCAAACGTATATTGGTTGGTTTCCTCTGTTTCAATCAAAGTCATAGCGTGGTCTCCTTTGTATAGGGCGATAATTACCCGTTTAGAGGAGAACCACGCCAAATTTGTTTCATTTATTTATTAGATGTGCATTGCCATTCCGCCATCAACACAGATGATCTGGCCGGTGATGTAGCCGGCCTCCGGTAAACAGAGGAAATGGATCGTTGCCGCCACCTCTTCAGGTGTACCGAAACGCCCTAGAGGTGTGATGTCAAGCATGTATTTTCGCTGCTGTTCTGATAGGGTGGAGGTCAGTTCTGTTGGTACGAAGCCGGGCGCGATTGCGTTGGCTGTGATATTACGACTCGCCATTTCGCGTGCTGTACTGATGGTCAGCGCGATAATGGCGGCCTTGGATGCGCTATAATTCGCCTGACCCGCGTTTCCTAGCAGGCCCGCTACCGAAGCAACGTTGACGATGCGTCCCCAGCGGGCCCTCATCATGCCACGCAGAGCAGCTTTCGTGCAAAGGAAAGCCGAATATAAGTTCGTATGGATGACATGTTCGAAATCGGCAAGTGGCATCTGTAAGATAAGCTTGTCGCGTGTCGTTCCGGCATTATTGACTAAAATAGAGATGGGGCCGAGTTCTGCATGTGCCTCATTGAAGAGCCGGGTGACCTGTTCTTCCTGGCTGACATCGGCTTGAATTGCGATACAGCGCCTGCCCAGCGCCTTGATGCTGTCCCTGGTCTCATTTGCGGCACCGGCATTGCTACGATAATTTATGACGATATCAGCCCCTGAGCGTGCCAGCCGCTCTGCTGTTGCTCGCCCGAGCCCCTGGCTGCTGCCCGTTACCAAGGCGATTTTTCCTGCTAATGGCATCTGCTGTTCAGTCATACTAGTTTCTCCTCAGGAGTTGCTTTATATCCCATCCCAACCAGCCCACCGATGCTAGTATAGCACATTATCCTTTATGGCTATGTTAGAACGCCTGATAATCGCGGTAGTCCTTGCATGACTGCCAGCCGTAAATAAAGCAAATCAAACAAATGGAGATTTTTGATGAACTGGCGAAGTGCCAGCAGGCTTGACTAATTTGTCTTTGCCCGTCTTTTCTCGTTTCGTCCTTTCCTGGAATTGGCTTTACCAGCTCCTCCAGCGGGTCTATTTCCCCGGGTGTCTGATTGAGGTGCGCTTTCCAGTGGAGCGTGAGAATGGCCGTTCGATGTTTGTGGCATCAAAAGAGTATCCTCAGCCGGCTGTTCCATGAATGAATCCGGGTCTGGAGCTTGCACCCTATGGCCATTCGTGCCGTTTGTCGCGGCTCCATTGTGTGAATGGTTCGCATGCTCATGCGAGATATCAGAATCATCTGGGATCGGCAAAGCGCTAGCACCGGCTGTTTGAAGCTGGTCTATAAGCTCTTTATGGGTCGCAAATTCAGCGATGACCCGCTCGAAAGTATCTTCAAGCGGGCCGTTCTGCGAAATAGTATCTTCTTTGTCCGGCAGTAACCGGTTGGCAGGTTCAGGCGCTTCAAACTGGGCAGCCAGTGGTGGTTGAAGCGTATCAGATATATCCGAGAGTATTTCGCCCGTGGCTGGCTGCTTTTCGGTAGTTTCAGGCAATGTGAAGGCAGGTGCCACCTCGATGGCATTGGGAAGTAACCCCAACTGTTTGACCTCCTCGGATGATTTAAGGGAAACCAGAGGACTAGATTCAGTGTATACCGTCAGACGAATGCTGGGGATACGCGGCAGTGTCACATCGGCATGTTCATCAAATCGCGTTGTATCATCGAACGTGGTGGAGTAGGCCTGATCCGCTGTCAGGTTGCGGGCGCCACGTAAATCCGCGCCATTGAGAAGTGCATTATGCATGTCCGTTACGAGAAAATTAACATTTTTCAATATAGCAGACCGCAAATCAGCTCCTGAAAGGTCGGCGCCGGAGAGATCAGCGCCCGTCAGATCAGCACCCGCGAGGCATGCCCCCCTCAGGTCGGCCATGTAGAAGTTGGTGCCTCTCAATTGCGCTTCTCTGAAATCGGCCCGGACAAGATAACGATGGGAAAGATTGTGCCCGCTCAGATCGGCTCCGCAGAAAGTAGGGGGACGCCAGTTCTTCAATGGCTGCTGGCGCTGATCGTCTTCGATGGCAGGCAGCGGCGTCTCATCTATATGGGGAAGTCTGGCCAGTTCATGTTCCAGGTTCAATTTGCCCATTACTGCTTCAAATTCCTGTACCATGGCTGCAACGCGTTCCTGATCTTTAATTTCCCATGTTTGCCAGTTCTGCTGTATCTGCTTCACTTGATTTGCCAGCTTTTTCTCGACTTCAAGGGCATGGTTGGCCTGGCGTACTTCCCAGGTGCGCATCTGAGCCTCCTGCGCTCGTTGCCAGGCCTCTTGCTGCACATAGAGTTTCAGCAGCGCGCGAGATTGCACTCGTATCGCTATATAGGTACCTGCGAGAGCTACAAGCAGGGCAATTAAGGCGCTCAACAAAAATATCTGGATCATTCTGACTTACCTCATTTTATGTCCGTCTGTCTATGTGTAACCTAAGGGGTCTATTTACTTTTTGCCAGTGTGTCTATCTACTATAAACCAGTCATGCAAATTTTTCGATCTTTATCACCATTCAGGCCTATGCCATTTCTCCTTTTCCGCTTGTATTCTTGCTTTTATTGTATGCTGAGAGGAGATATACGCAGCTATAGCGGGTTGGATATAAAAGAGGATATCAGCGGGGTCTGGCAACCAGGCTTGAACAGGCCTGGCAGGAGCAGCAACGACAATTATCATTGCTTTCGACTCACAGCCGGCAGATAATTGCCCATCACAGGGGGCACTACATTCATCTAGAGGAGCCAGAACTGGTCGTGGAGGCAATCCGCTCCTGGTTGAACTGGTACGAAGAGGCGGCTATTTCTTCAACAATATACCTGATAGAAATTTGGCCGGTTAACTTTCATGGCATCACCTGCTAACAGTATACGAGGCAATATACATGTAGCGGTCTTCCATGGGCTATAATTAGTAACATAGGTCAAATTTCAAGCTTCATAGGACAAATATTTTATACTCCACAATGGGAAGGTGGCCGTGCGTGTCTCAAATCAAAGGACCGGCTCTATTTCTGGCACAATTCGTGCAGGACGTTCCTCCTTACAACACTCCGGAAAACATTACCCAGTGGGCCAGGGAACTCGGTTTCACCGGCGTGCAGCTTCCGGCCTGGGAAAAGCGCCTGATTGACCTTGATAAAGCGGCGGAATCGAAGCAATATTGCGATGATCTCAAGGGGAGTTGTAATGGGTTGGTGATCACGGAACTGGCTACGCACCTCATCGGCCAGTTAGTGGCTGTTCACCCTGCCTACGATGTACAATTCGATGCCTTCGCGCCGGAAGCGCTACATGGGCATCCACAGGAACGTACTGCGTGGGCGATGGATCAGATGCTTAAAGCAATGCAGGCCTCGCACAATCTGGGACTGCAGGTCATGCCGACTTTTTCGGGAGCCTTTCTGTGGCATACCATGTATCCCTGGCCGCAACGCCCCACCGGGCTGGTAGAACTCGGCTTTCAAGAACTGGCAAAGCGCTGGCTGCCCTTGCTCAACAAAGCTGATGAGTATGGCATCGACCTGGCCTACGAAATTCACCCTGGCGAAGACCTGCACGATGGCGTTACCTTCGAGCGCTTCCTGGCGGCCACCGGCAATCATCCGCGAGTGCGCATTTTATACGACCCGTCCCATTTCATCTTGCAATGCCTGGATTACATCGGCTACCTGGACTGCTATAAAGACTATATTCGCGCGTTTCATGTCAAGGATGCTGAATATCATGCTTCACCCAGGTCGGGTGTCTATGGTGGCTATTCGGATTGGAAAGATCGTCCCGGGCGCTTCCGCAGTCCTGGTGACGGGCAGGTCGATTTCAAGCGTGTCTTCTCCAAGTTGACGCAAAATGGTTTCGATGGCTGGGCTGTGCTTGAATGGGAAGACTGCATCAAGGATTCTGAGCAGGGGGCGCGCGAAGGGGCCGCATTCATTCGCAGCATGCTCATCGACGTGCCGACCCGTGCTTTTGATGATTTCGCGGGCGGAGCGCAGGATGTTGAAACCAACTATCGCATATTGGGGTTGCAACCATGAAACAGGATATTTCGCAGAGAAAATTGCGCGCCGGTATCGTTGGCGGCGGCCAGGGTTCATTCATTGGCGCGGTACATCGCATCGCTGCCGAACTGGATGGACAGGCCGAGGTTGTAGCGGGAGCAATGTCAACCGATCTCCAACGCGCCGAAGCGTCGGCAAGGGCGTGGTACCTGGAACGCTCGTACAAGAACTTCGAGGAGATGGCTGAGACCGAAGCCGGTTTGCCTGATGGCATCGATTTTGTTATGGTAACCGTGCCCAATCACCTGCACTACCGGGTGGCACGCGCGTTTCTGGGACATGGTATCCATGTCGTATGCGATAAGCCCATGACCTTCAATCTGGAAGAGGCCCAGGCGCTTGTAAAGCTCGTCGAAGGGCAGAAGTTAATTTTTGCCTTAACGCATAACTATACCGGCTATCCTGCTGTAAGGCACGCGCGCCATCTTGTCCGCACAGGCGCAATCGGCACGATTCGTAAGGTACTGGTAGAATACATACAGGACTGGCTGATGGAGCCGGTTGAGCGCGTAGGAAACAAGCAGGCCTCCTGGCGTACCGATCCCACGAAGTCGGGTATCGCGGGTGCAGTTGGAGATATCGGTACCCATGCGGAAAACCTGCTTGAATTTATTACCGGCCTGAAAATAGTGGCAGTGTGCGCGGATTTGACGGCTTTCATCGAGGGCAGGCAATTGGACGACGATGCGAACATGCTGCTGCGCCTGGAAAATGGCGGAAAAGGTGTTCTGACCTGTTCGCAGATTGCGGCTGGCGAGGAGAATGCGCTGAGTATCCGTATCTATGGCAGCAAAGCGGGTCTCGAATGGCACCAGATGGAGCCGAATACACTGCTCTTCAAGCAACCAGGGCAGCCGGTCCAGGTGCTGCGAACGGGTTTAGCCTATATGAGCGACGAGGCTAAAGCCCTGACGCGCCTGCCGGCGGGGCATCCAGAGGGTTTTCTGGAAGCTTTCGCCAATATCTACCGCCTGGCAATTGCCGATATCCGGCGGGTCGAGTCGGGTGCATCACCAGAAGGCGGCTATCCCACGGTCTATGATGGCCTGCGCGGCATGCAATTTATCACAAAAGCCGTCGAAAGCTCGCAAAAAGGGGGTATCTGGGTAGACTTTTAAGAA
The DNA here is from genome assembly GCA_035294305.1 of Ktedonobacteraceae bacterium. Taxonomy (GTDB): domain Bacteria; phylum Chloroflexota; class Ktedonobacteria; order Ktedonobacterales; family Ktedonobacteraceae; genus DASRBN01. Next base: position 226,675 of record DATGLD010000045.1, read on the forward strand.
CTTTTCTGCGCCCTTCAATCGTTATCTATTAATAGGAAGCAACCAGAAGGCAATATATTCTATAGACTTAAAACCGCACCTTGCCGGTGCCGATGAAAGATGAACCTATGCATCAAGCTGATACCAAAAAATCTCTTTCGTTATGGGCAAGTATTAAAAAAGCATCGTTCTGTGTTCTCGCAGGCTGTTTCTTTTTGCTCAGTGCGTGCAGCGGAACGGCAACGCAGAATACGACGCACGCAAATGTAAATAATAGTCCAACACCTATCGTTACTCCGACCATTAGCATCGCCCAGCAAAACGAGGGAAATGCTGAACTCCAGACCTTTCAGCAATGGATTGCCTTGATGCAGCAGTATCATGGTGATGTGACCACCTACCAGCAGCAGTATAGCAGCGACCAGCAGGCTCTCCAAGGGGCTACAAGCAGCAGCGCTTATACTCATGCATTACATACCTTGCAAGGTCATGTCGCTGCTATCCGTATTCCAGCGATGAAGGCCGAGACTATGGACTTATTCAAAGAATTGCAATCGGAAGCGAACAGTTTTGGGAAACAACATACCTATCACGATTCGTATGATAATACGACGTACCCACTCGGCTACCAGTACGGGCCAACTGGCGCTACCGGCCCTTTATGGTTGCAGGGCGAAATAGACTCGGCCCAGACGCTCGACGACTACCAGCAAGCCATCGAAGACCTGAACATGGACCTGACGAATTTTCAAGCGATGGTGCAGGACTATAGCGACAAGACCCCCTACAACCAGGTACACCAGAGCGATATTCAATTGTTGCAGCATTACGGCTACATGCACTCGAAGGTCGTGGTGGTTTCCATTATCGAGCAGGCCATGCGCATCTATGACAATGGGAAGCTGGTCAACGCCTTCCTGGTTGTGACGGGGCAGCCGGACCTGCCGACACCGCCGGGAACCTGGTGGGTCGAGGGGAAAAAATCACCGACCGAATTTAAAGCCGATGTACCGCCATCCTCTCCATACTGGTATCCACCGACACCGATCCACTATGCCATGCAATTTCATAGCAATGGCTACTTCTTGCACGATAGCTGGTGGCGCACCGAATATGGTCCGGGAACAAACTTCCCGCACCTCGATCCCGGCGGCACGCAATATTCCATTCATGGCTCGCATGGCTGTGTCAACCTGTCTGAGAACGATGCTGGCTGGCTGTATAACTTCGTGCAACTCTATACACACGTCCTCATTTACTAGGGCCTGCCTCATCCCTACCATTCCCTGGCGGGTAAAGGTACCTCGATCAGCGTTGGGCCTGGATTTTGTATGGCTTTGCTGATTGCATCCCTGAGTGCTTCGGGACCTCCTGCTCGCATCGCACGAAGATGGAAGGCCTGGGCCAGCGCAACATAGTCGGGGGCGACCAGGTCGGTGGCAATGTAGCGACTGCCGAAACGCCTGTGCTGGTCGCTCTTGACGGCGGTGTAGGTTGCATCGTTGAAGATCACCGTCACGACCGGCAATTGTTCTTGCACCGCGGTTGCCAGTTCACCAACATTGAGCAGGAATCCACCGTCGCCACAAAGCGCTACAACGGGCTTATCGGGTGCTGCTACCTGGGCACCGAGCGCCAAAGGAAGACCACAGCCTATCGCGCAGAGTTCCGAGGCATGTATGAAGGTGCGCGGTTCGTAGACAGGCAGGTATTGGGTGCTGGCGTATCCCAGCATCGTCATATCTGTCGCGATAATGCCATTCCGTGGCAGTCCCTCGCGCACCCCATCAAGCAGAGCGACGGCCTCTCCATAGGCGCGACGAGCGCGGCTAAGCAGCGCTTGCTTGATCTCCGCAATCTCATCCGTGCGCGGCATAGCTTTGATGGGATAATTTCTGAGTTCGGCAAGTAATGCCCCGAGCGTGAGACGGGCATCGGCAGCGATGCCAATTCTGGCTGGATAATTATATCCAATTTCAGAGGGATCAATATCGACGTGGATCAACTGGGCCGGCAGCGGAAGGCCCAGATCGCTTGTTCTCAGTGTGCGCAGTTTCCCGCCCTCTAGAACCGTGACGTTCGTGCGCTGTGCTCCAAGTTTGCTTCCAACAACCAGGACCACGTCGGAGCTTTCAACCAGTGGCTGTAATTCGCGCGGAGCATAGCCGCGAGATGGGATGACAAGTGGATGATCGCTCGGAAGCACGTCATGGCTCTTAGCGCCGAGCAGGACGGGAGCCTGGAGAAGTTCGGCCAGTTGTGTCAACTGCTCATTTGCTCGCGCAAAAGTGACGCCAGAGCCGGCAATAATCAAGGGATGTTGGGCCGCGCTTAACATGTGTGCTGCCGCTATTATTGCTTCGTGTGAGGGGCGTGGTAGCTCGTCTTCAGAAGGTGTTGGTGAAGGGATATCGACTTCGGCTTGGGCTTCCAGGAGATCGAGCGGAATTTCCAGGTAAGCGCCGCGGGAACGCCCTGAACGCATGACGCGAAAAGCATCCGCGAGCGCGCCCGGAATCTCCTCTACGCGCTCGACAGCGCGAGTCCAACCGGCCAGCGCCTCCATCATGCCCAGCTGGTTTTTCAAGCCATGCAGCTCACCCCGGAAATGCCCTTTCGAGGCCCGCGGTAAGCTGGTGCTGATTGCGAGCAACGGAATAGAGTCAGTAAAAGCATCCGCAATGGGGGTAGCGACATTGGTAACGCCCGGCCCTGTGATGGTGCAGACGACGCCGGGGCAACCTGAGATACGCGCGTACCCGTCTGCCATGAAACCGGCGCCTTGCTCATGACGCGCGAGTATATGGCGCAATCCGGGTTCTTGCAGTATTGCATCGTAAAGTGGCAGCGTATGCACACCTGGTATGCCAAAAATTGTATCAACATTGTAAGCTCGTAAGGTAGCAATGACAGCCTGTGCGCCAGTTAAATTCTGTTTGTTCTTCACACTCTCTCCCTGTTGCAATGATATGCGGTCCACTTTCGTGCCCGTAAAGCCAGGTTCGATGATGCGTCACCCGGCAGAAGCAGTGGGGTGTACAGTTGAATGTCAATTACTATCATAACACGAAAGCCGGCCACGCGTCGTATGTCTTCTAAAAATATGAGCACAGCGTCTATTGCGGAGTAAGCAATGATAGTGTATAGTATTCGTAATATTGTGGTGGTTTCCGGCCCACCATCTTCTCTCTTATATTGAATCCGCGCGGTTATATACCGGCAAATCAATGTAGGTGTATGATTTGCGGCTGACACACTCGATCCCGCTCATCCTTTAATGTGACTGACTCATAAGATAGCAAGTGCTCTACCGGGGAGGAAGTGAATGCTCGTTCTAGAGGACATAGCGGTGACTTATCAGAACGTTGTTCCTGCCGTTCAGGGTGTTTCATTGGAGGTACCGGATAAAGCAGTCGTGACCTTGCTTGGCGCAAATGGAGCCGGCAAAACCACGATCTTTCGCGCCATCTCCGGTCTATTGAAATTCCACAAGGCCAGCATTGTGCGTGGTTCTATCTTTTTTGATGGAGAGCGCATTGACCGGCTGGATGCTATCCAGATTGTTCATCGCGGTATTGCCCAGGTGATGGAGGGTCGCCGCCTTTTTGCCGATCTCACAGTAGATGAAAATCTACGTACGGGGGCTATCTCCTCGCGTGATTCTGCTGCCGTCCGCCGCGCATATGCGCGAGTCATGGAATTGTTCCCTATCTTGCGCGAACGCCGCCATAGTGTTGCGGGCTATCTGTCCGGCGGCGAGCAGCAGATGCTTGCTATCGGGCGTGGTTTAATGACCAGCCCGAAGTTGCTCTTACTGGATGAACCATCGCTTGGACTGGCGCCTTTTATGGTTCAGCAGATTCGCAATATTATTGGCGAAATCAACGCCAGTGGCACGGCGGTGCTGCTGGTAGAGCAAAATGCACAGATGGCGCTTTCCGTGGCCAGCTACGGATACGTGCTGGAATCAGGCAAAGTTGTGCTGGCCCAATCCTCTGCCGATCTCCTGAAGGACGAGAGTGTGCGCAGGTTCTATCTTGGCTTGCATGAGGAGAAAGAGCAAAACAACATGATTACGCTCCGCCAGCGTCGTCCTGCAAGGAGGTGGGCAATATGAGCGATGTATCTGCGGGAGAAGGCACTCACCAGGAACCGGTCAGCGGACCGCCTTTGCTTTCAGTCGAAGGGATCTCAGTGCGCTTTGCGGGCGTGAGGGCGCTGACGGATGTCTCGTTCTCGGTGCAGCGGGGCGAATTATTTGCAGTGATTGGCCCCAACGGCGCCGGAAAGACCTCGCTCTTCAACGTGCTCTCTCGCGTCTACCAACCGGTTTCAGGAAAGGTAACTTTTGATGGACGGGACTTGCTAAAGCTCAGGGCGTACCAGGTGGCACGCGCCGGTATTGCACGCACCTTCCAGAACCTTGGTCAGTTTCCTAACACGACGGTGCTGGATTACCTGCTCCTGGGGAGACATACGCGCATGAGGAGCGGCATACTGCTCGGTGGCATTTATTTTGGTCCGGCAGCGCGAGAAGAGAAGAAGAATCGCGCGTATTGCCTGCACCTGTTGGAACTGCTGGATTTAGTTCGCTGGCGCGATTTTCCGCTGCGGAGTTTGCCCTATGGCCTGCAAAAACGCGCCGATATCGCACGCGCCCTGGCGCTAGAACCCCAACTCTTGCTCCTCGACGAGCCGGTAGCCGGTATGAATGTTGATGAAACGGAAGATATTGCTGCCGTGATTCTCGATATCAAAGAGCAATTGGGCGTCACCCAGATTCTTGTCGAGCATGATATGGCGCTCGTCATGGGTATTGCTGATCGTGTGCTGGTATTGGATTTTGGGCGTGCCATCGCGCAGGGAGTGCCTGCCGAAGTACAGGCGAACTCTGATGTCATCAAGGCGTATCTTGGCGAGGAGTTTTCAATTAGTTTCAATCTCTAAACGGGTTCAGGAAAGGATCTGGCTCCTGCCATTTCCTGTAGAAGCGGCATAACGGTCGAACCCAAAAGCGTCAAGTCTAAATGCGCGAGCAGGAGGGAAAATGGCCTATTTTGTTCAACTCGTATTTGCCGGCGTCGCCCTTGGTTGTATTTATGCGCTGATCGGTCTCGGTTTCTCCATTATTTTCAAGGCCAGCGAGGTGATTAATTTCGCACAGGGCGAGTTGCTGCTGGTTGGTGCCTATGTCGTCTCATCAGGGGTGTTCTCGTGGCACCTGAACTTCATTTTCGCGCTGGCGCTGGGCGTTGTGGTGACCGTAGTCATCGGCCTGCTCTTCGAGCGCTTTATCTTGCGGCGCATGATCGGGCGCCCGGTCTTTTCCATCTTGATGATTACGATTGGCCTGGATACCATCCTGCGTACTGGCGTCGTGGTCGTATGGGGCTCGAATCCGATCCCGGCCGCTTCCCCATTTACCATTGCAAATGGTTTTACTGTTGGGGGAGTGCATTTCGGCGCGGATGATCTCTTAACGATTATCGTGACGGCTATTCTTTGCGCCCTGCTTTTCTATTTCTTCCGCTACACGCGGTACGGGCTGGCGATGCGTGCCACGGCGCTCGACCAGGAAGCAGCGCTGGCCGTCGGTATCAACATCCGCATGGTCTATGCCCTGGCGTGGGGGATAGCTGCCGCTGTCGCTACCATAGGCGGCGTCTTTCTGGCTTTTGGTTCCTATGCTATGGATACATCGCTGGGTGGCGCGGCGCTGCTGGCATTCCCTGCCATCATTTTGGGCGGAATGGACTCGATAACGGGAGCGGTAGTAGGCGGCATTATTATTGGCCTGGTACAGGACCTGACTGCCGGCTATGAGAGCCAGGTAGCTAACATTTTGGGTGCTGGCATCCATCAAATCACTCCTTACCTGGTCATGATTCTCGTGCTATTGATTCGACCTTATGGGTTATTTGGCACAAGAAAGGTGGAACGAGTATGAGCGCAACTCCCAGGTCAGGCACTCTATCCACTGCTGCCGCATCGTCACGGTTACTAGGGGGAAAGGTATCGCGCTGGATAGGCACTATTCTTCTTGTTGTCGCCATAGTCATCTTTTTCTCTGTGGCCAACGATGACTGGTTCTCGATTGCCAACTATACGCTCATTGCCGCGATTGCTGCCATTTCGCTCAACGTGCTTTCGGGTTATACAGGACAAATTTCACTTGGAATTGCTTTCTTCATGGCCATCGGCGCCTACACATCAGCATGGCTTGGTGGCAATATACCAACGTCTTCGTTTGACCCGCTCGGGTTGGGCTTGCCGTTCATCATCTGGCTTCCAGCGGCGGGTGTAGTGGCCGCGCTAGCCGGCGCATTGATTGGCCCGACAGCGCTGCGGCTGAAAGGCTTTTACCTGGGCATCGTCTCACTTGCATTGATCTTCATCGGACAATATCTGTTTTTCAATGTGCGTAGTATCACGGGCGGCCCTCAGGGTCGAACGTTTCCGGTGCCCGCGATTGGCGATGCTGTTTTCAGCCAGCAAAACTCATATTTTGGCCTTGCGCTTACATCCGGTCAGCAATATTTCCTCCTGATACTGATCGTGTTAGTGCTGGTGGCCTTCTTTGTCTATAATGTCGCGCGCACTCGCGCGGGACGCGCATTCCAGGCGGTGCGCGACAACGAGATTGGTGCTAGTATCATGGGTGTCAACCTGTTTGAGGCCAAGATGGGTTCGTTCATTTTGTCGTCTTTTATCGCGGGAATCGCTGGGGCACTATTTGCCTCGTACAGCCAGTATATTATCCCCGATTACTGGAGCCTGGCGCTTTCAATCCAGTTCATCGCGGCTATCATTATTGGTGGGGTCGCCAGTGTGTGGGGGTCGATTCTTGGGGCAGCATTCGTGTTTGGATTGCCGCTGGTCATCGATCATTTCAACCTGCTGCCCGTCGCAAGCGGCTCGGGTATGATCAGCGGCGGCGATCTGAATGCCTTACTCTACGGTTTGTTGATTATTATCTTCTTGCTCTTCGAGCCGGGAGGCGTGATTGGACTTGTGCGCCGCATCCAGGCGCTGAACCGCAGGTTCAATGCAGGCAAAGATGAAGGAGGTGAACCAGCCGAGATAACTGATCTGCCGGCAAGCGTGGAGTCCCAGGTTGATTCTGGTGGCTCGACGATCACAAAAGGTGAAAGCGCGTAGCCATTTGTGCGCGGTAGATCACATAGAGTAAATTTGTTAAATGGAGCGCTTTTTACATTCTCAACCGTCGTATCACAAACTTTCGATGAAGAGGTGTAACACATGTTTACCAGAAAGACGCTCTATGCGTGCGCAGGTCTGCTTGCCATCTGCATGATGGTATTTTCCGCGTGCGCCAGTAACAGTTCCAGTAATGGCAGTAGTGGCGGAAGTACGCTCAAAGTAGGTCCTGGCGTCGATGTGGCACATAAGACCATCACGCTGGGTATACTCTCCCCTTACTCCGGCCCGGTAGCGGCCCCCATTGGTGTTCCGCTTGCCAGGGGCGTGGAGGTATTCTTCGACCATGTCAACGATAATGGCGGCATCAACGGCTTCAAGGTCAAATTTCTTGAGGAGGATACGCAGTATAATCCGCAGATAGAGGTGCAGAAATACGAGCAGATTCACAACCAGGTGCTGATGATCGCTGACAGCCTGGGAACGCCCACCACCTATGCTATAAAGGACCTGGCCGATGCGGATCACATGCTGGTATCGGCAGCGACGCTTGCTTCCTCTCTGGCGCGCGAGAAGTACCTGATTCTTGTTGGCACTCCTTATCGCTTGCAGGTCGAGAATGCTTTCGATTATGTCGTCAACCAGCTACATGTGCAAAATCCAGCAACAGGAATCATTTATCAGAATGATGAGTACGGTCAGGATGGGTTGACAGGCTACAAAGAGGCTGTATCGTTCTATCATTTGAATGATGTAGCCGAGGCCAGTTATGCACCTACCGATACTGATTTTACTGCTCAGGTGTCCCTGATGAAAGCAAAAGGAGCGAAGTACGTCTTCCTCTCTGCGCTTCCTACCGTCACGGCTAGCGTGGTGGGCACGGCGGCTAAGTTGAACTACTTCCCCCAGTTTATTCTCCAGAGTCCTGCCTGGGCGAATGCCTTGCTCGGCGTTTCTGCCCTGGTGCCGTTGCTCTCGAAAGTCTGGGTGGTCGGCCAGGGAGCAACCTGGGGTGATACGAGCGTGCCAGGCATGGCACAGCTGTTGCAGGATGTCCAGAAGTACGCGCCGGATCAAAAGCCTGATGGCTATTTCGAGTTTGGCTATACCGAATCCGAGATTACCTATGCTATTCTGAAGGCGGCCATGGCCAGAAATGATCTAACGCGTGACGGCCTGTATAATGCTTTCCTTTCGTTGCACCAGGTGAATCTTCAGGGATTGTATCCGCCGATCACTTATGGAGATTCACCCAACCAGCGTGTCCCAACGCGCGATTCGGTGATCTTCCAGGTGGATCCAAGTCAGCCGAATGATGTCAAGCCGTTGACTCCTGACTTTACGGGAGAGGCGGCTAAGCAGTCTCAGTTCTAATAGTGTAACGCGTACTTAGCTCTACCGGCGTGTGAACCCATAAGCCTGAACTAAAAGCCAGGTATCTGGGTTCACACTTTTCCGTTCGATGAGATAAGTGTTCAGGAGAACTCTGCGTATGCCTGATCCTACCAACGACCAGTTAGAACGTTTTTATGCAAGGGACCGCCAGGAGTGGCGAGCGTGGTTGGAGCAAAACGCTGCGACTGCAAAAGGCGTCTGGCTCATTTATTACAAGCAGAACAGCAATCAACCGCGTGTCTCTTATGAAGAAGCCGTGGAAGAGGCCCTTTGCTTTGGCTGGATCGACAGCCGCCCCAATACGCTGGATGACGAGCGTTACATGCACCTCTTTTCTCCCAGAAAGCCGAAAAGTCCATGGTCTAAATTAAATAAACAGCGCGTGGAGAAACTTATCCAGCAAGGTTTGATGACAGCGGCAGGGTTTAAAGCAATCGAGATTGCCAAAAAGAATGGCACGTGGAATGTGTACGACGCAATCGAAGCATTGACGATGCCGGAAGATTTGAGGGAAGCATTAGCGGCCAACAATATTGCAAATGCCAACTTTGAGGCTTTCAGTAACTCAACCAAAAAAGCAACTTCTCTGGTGGGTTGAAAGCGCCAAGCGGCCCGAGACGCGCTCGAAAAGAATCGAGCAAATCATTCTGTCGGCGGAACAGAACAAGAATCCGTTGAATTATGCGGCTAATAAGAAATTATAATGTCTTATAAGAGAGAGCGGCCCCATCTCAGATTTTGTATTGGAGAAACCATATGGTAAAAGTGGCTCTCATTGGTGCCGGAAGCGCCACATTTGCGCAGGAGGTGATCACCGATATCCTGGCAATCGAGGGACTGGACGAGGGGACATTTGCCCTGGTAGACCTGGATAGCGAACGCCTCGAACTGACCCACGAAGTGGCCGAAGTGCTGATCAAGCTTACGGGAAAATCCTGGACAGTGCAGGCAACGACCGACCGGCGAAGTGTGCTTCCAGGGTGCGATTATGTAATCAATGCCATCGAAGTCGGTGGTCTGGCGACCATTCAGGATGATTTTGCTATTCCTCTGAAATACGGCGTGAATCAATGCATCGCCGATACCATCGGGCCGGGCGGAATCTTTAAATATTTACGTACCGCCCCGTCCTGGCTTGCTATTTGCCGCGATATCGAGGAACTCTGCCCGCGCGCCCTGGTGATTAATTATACCAATCCCCTCTCATCCATGGTGTTGACCGCCCTGCGCGCTACATCCCTGCAGGTAATCGGCCTCTGCCATTCCATTCTGCTCACGTCCTACGAGCTTTCCGAATACGCGGATGTGCCATACGAGCGTATGCGCTTCCACTGCGCCGGAATCAACCATTTATCCTGGTTTGTGACGTTGGAAATGGATGGAGAAGACCTCTATCCGCGTGTGCTGCGTGCAGCTGAGGACCCAGAAATTTACCAGCGCGATCCTATTCGCTTCGATATGCTGCGCCAGTTTGGAGCGTTTACAACCGAGCAGAGCGGGCATATCTCCGAGTATCTGCCGTATTTCCGCAAGCGCCAGGATGTGCTCGAGCCATATGTTCTTATGAACCATGATATCGCGGGCGGCGAGCGGGCGATAAGGTGGCCGCGCGAGCGTGTCGAACACGATGAGCGATTGCGTGACTATCTCGCACGCGAGCGCCGGGGAGAACGCGCATTTTATACTGAACGCGGCCTGGATTATGGCTCGTATATCATTGAGGGACATGCCTTGAACCGGCCCCAGGCGATTTACGGCAACGTCTACAATGCTGGATTGATCGAGAATCTGCCGTGTGATGGTTGTGTGGAAGTAGCTTGCCTGGTTGATCGCAATGGCGTCCAGCCGGTTCACTTTGGAAGACTCCCCATCCAGCTTGCCGCCCTGGATAGCGCGCATATGATGGTGCATGACCTGCTGGTGCAATCCTTGCTCAATGAAGACCGCGAGGCGGCAGTGCACGCGTTGATGCTTGATCCACTTACTGCGGCAGTCTGTTCGCTGCCTGAAATCCGGCAAATGTTCGACGAAATGGCTTCTGCTCAGAAAGCCTACCTTCCGCGCTTCATCAATCCAGAATAGGAGTATAGCATGGCTGATATTATGCCGTACTTAGAGCGTATCCGCGCTCGATTTGACCTGCCCGATATCCAGGCCTCGTTCCAGGGCTTTGCTAAAACCCTGCAGTTCATCTTTCCCGATTTGCAACGCAACTTTGTCCTGAGAATCGCCGAAAATGGGACTGCTACGCTGTCCGAGGAGTCACTTCCCCAACCGGATATCAAAGTGACGAGCAACAGCGACTTGCTGGCCGGGATTATGGATCGCAAGGTCAATCCCATCCAGGCCTATATCACTCGTAAGCTCAAGGTCACAGGCAATATGGATGACCTGCTGAGGTTACAGAAGATACTGTAATCAGCGAGCATTTCAGCTCTTTGCTCACGGTGCTGCTTTACTGCTACTGGTCGCATGTTCCTTGATCCAGGCAGCAATGGTATTATCCAGCAGCGAGCGGTCCGCTTCGAACTCGCTGTCGTGCTCATAGTGGGGCAGCGTAACCCACATCTTATCCTTGCTGGCTATTGCCTCGTAAAGTTTGTGTGATGCTTCGGGAACAACCGATTTATCATCCTCGGCCTGTATGACAAGCGCGGGTATAGTTATCTGCTTTGCTCTGGCGAGTATGCCTGAGCGCATAAGAAATATCTGAAAGAAGAATGAGGATGTTTCTTTTAACCGCCAGAAGGTATCCGCATTCAACATCTTTACAGCTTCAGGATTAGTTGTCATCTTGTCAGTGCCGAAAGCTACCTGCCAGTAATGTTTGGACTTAAATAAGCCACCCAGCAGAATTCCTAGTGTGGTCGGTACAGAAACCTTTGAGGTATCGGCTACCCAGGGATTGAGAAAAAGCACACCATTGAATATGTCCTGGTCTTGTGCGGCGAAATAGGTGGCGAAGATACCACCCATGCTGTGACCGAGTATGTAAAGTTTTGCTCCCGGATGGCGTGTGCGTATCTGCGTAACAATGAACGCGATATCAGCGAGGAACGTATGGTAGTCGTCGATATGCCCTGCCAGACCTTCAGAGCGACCGAATCCGCGGTGATCCATAGCGTAAACGGTCAGGCCATGTGAGGCCAGGGAATTGCACATATCGATAAACCAGCCGCTGTGGGCTCCTAGCCCATGCAGAATCAGCAGTATCTCGCTGCTCCCGCTATCCCAGCTGCGCAGGAAAAGTTTGCACCCATCAGCAGTAGGTAGCTCTTCTGTCGCTACTCTGATAGTTGGTGATCCTTGCATCTGGCCCCAATCACCTGGGGCATCTGGCGAGTAAAGCATGCTGGTCTCCTTGAGCAAATAATAAGTGTGTTCGACGCCACAATGGAAGAGAATAACGGTACAAAAGGAGTATAGCACATATGGCACTATTCTCATATGTCTTATAATGAGTGAGAAAGGGATTATTGCCTATTGATAAGAACAGGTTCGTGCATATTGCAGGGCAGAAAGAGGAATACATGCGAGCAATTATCAGTGTTGCCAACCGTGAAGGTCTCAGTGAATTAGCACAGGAGCTACAGGCTCATCAGATAGATATTTTCGCGACCGGAGGAACTGCCAGGGTATTGCAAGAGGAAGGCATTTCTGTACATGCGGTCAGCGAACTGGCCAATTTCCCGGAGATACTTGGTGGGAGAGTCAAGACGTTGCACCCCGCAATTTTTGGTGGTATTCTCGCGCGCCGCGATGATCCGGCACATCTTGCCGAACTGCAGGAACATCAAATAGCTCCCATTGATATAGTCGTGGTCAGTCTGTATCCTTTCGCCGAAACCACCGCCCGTCCAGGCACAATGCTCAGCGAGGCGCAGGAGCAGATTGATATTGGCGGTGTCTCATTAATCCGTGCCGCCGCCAAGAATTTTCAGGATGTGCTTGTGCTTGTGTGCCCGCAGGACTATGCTCCCGTCATGCAGGAGTGGCACGAGCAGGGACAGGTAAGCTTCGAGACGCGCCGGCGCCTTGCGGCGATTGCATTCCAACATACGGCCAGCTATGACACCGCAATTGCGGAATATCTGCGCGCGCGGACCGGCGAGCTTTTCCCTGAAGATCTGACGCTGCCCCTGCGCCTTGTGCAGTCATTGCGCTATGGCGAGAATCCACACCAGCAGGCCGCCTTCTATCGTTGGGCAACGGCCACTCCCTCTCTTAAAACGCCTACTATCGCGAGTGCGGAGGTATTACATGGAAAGGAGCTTTCCTTTAACAATCTGATTGACCTCGATGCGGCAATGGGAGCTGCCGGTAGTTTCACCGCCCCGACAATCGCCATCATCAAGCATACAAACCCTTGTGGATTAGCCTGCGGCGATGTGCTTGTTGAGGCCTACAAAAAGGCCCATATGGGCGATCCTATTTCCGCGTATGGTGGCATCATTGGTTCAAATCGTCCCGTTGATGAGGCCACGGCGCATGAGATTAGCCAGTTGTTCTATGAAGCAATCATTGCCCCGGACTATACACCTGAGGCGCTTGAGATATTGCGCAAGAAGAAGAATCTGCGATTGCTGGCGACGCATGCTCCCATCGATCCGCCCAGCATTAATACCGGGTTGCTCCAGTCCGGGCGCTTCGATATCCGTAGCGTCAGCGGTGGCCTGCTTTTGCAAACGCCTGATGCCGTGGGGGAGCCGGAACTGACGTATAAGGTCGTCAGCGAGCGCGAACCAAACCTGGAAGAGTTGACGGACCTGCTCTTTGCCTGGAAAGTAGTGCGGCATGTCAAATCGAATGCCATCGTGTTAGCGCATAAGCTGGTATTAGTGGGCGTTGGAGCGGGCCAGATGAACCGCGTCGCCAGCGTGCAACTGGCGGTCGAAAAAGCCGCCGACCGCGCGCGCGGCTCGGTACTGGCATCGGATGCCTACTTCCCGTTCCCCGATGGCGTCGAAGCCGCGGCCAGGGCCGGTGTGACAGCAATTATCCAGCCTGGCGGCTCCATCCGTGACGATGAAGCGATTCGTATGGCTAACAAGTACGCAATTGCCATGATTTTTACGGGCAGGCGGCACTTCCGGCATTAGAGATAATTCTTTGAACTCTGTGACAGGTGGGAGCATTCACATAGATAAGGTTGTGCTGATGGAGCAAGTTATTTAGTACTTTTGCTTCCTTTCCTTGCCTTGATTAATAATCATTGTAGATACTAAAGCCATGACAGGTAACGTTGATATGGCTACCATTCGGGTTGACTTCGACCGCCTCGCGCTGCTTTTGGATGAGGGTTGGAATCACAACAACCATTATCATGATTTCCTTTTGCGCCAGGTTCCATCGCCTTGTAGGAATGCAATGGAAATAGGTTGTGGCAGCGGAGCATTCGCGCGTCTGCTGGCGCAAAAGGCCAGACACGTACTCGCGCTCGATCTCTCACCACAGATGATTGCACTCGCCAGGGAGCGTTCGCAGCAATATAGCAATATTGACTACCAGGTAGCTGATGTACTCTCATGGGGTCTTGCTCCCGGACAATTCGATTGCATCGTCTCCATAGCGACCCTGCACCACATGCCAATGGAGAACATCCTCAGTAAGTTGAAAACTGCACTTGCCCCTGGCGGAAAGCTGATTGTACTTGACCTTTATGAAGCCAGTTTATCGGACTTGCCGGTCATTCTTATAGCCATCCCCATTAATTTTGTGCTGAAGTTTTTCAAGGCGGGTCGTATCAAGGAGTCGGAAGCAGTGCGGCAAGCCTGGGCCGAACATGGAAAGCATGATACCTATCTCACGCTTGCCCAATTGCGCCAGATTTGTAGAAAAGTCTTGCCAGGAGCGAGGGTGAGAAGGCATTTGTTCTGGCGCTATTCGCTTGTTTGGAGAAAGGGGTAGCCTTATCAAAGGCTTATCCGGGGGCGCGCCAGGCGAATTCGCTCCTCAATCTCCTCACGGCCTCCACAATCAACCGGTGCTCAACTCTCTTTATGCGCTCATGCAGCGATTCCTCCGTATCGCCCGGCTCGATCTTCAGCTCTTCCCGGCATATGACAGGCCCTGCATCCACCTCTGCCGTCACGTAATGAACCGTGCTTCCTGTAATTGTCACACCGGCCTCTAGAGCCTGGCGGACGGCGTGCAATCCACGGAAGGCAGGAATGGCTGTCCCATCAGCGGTGATATAGTGTGAACCTGTGCCGTCATCGGGCAAGAGCGCGGGGTGCAGATTAATAATGCGCCGCGGGAATTGCGCGAGGAAGCCGGCGCTCAGGATGCGCATCCAGCCTGCCAGTACGATCAGATCAACCTGAAACAAACGCAGGAGAGCAACGAGCTTTGCTTCATTTTCCCGCGGTTCCTTCCAGGGCAGGTAGATTGCTGGTATCTTATGCCGGAGGGCGCGTTGTAGCCCCTGGGCGCCGGCTCTATTGCTGACCACTAATGCGATTGCAACGTCTTGTAGATCCTTGCTTTCAATCGCATCAATAAGGGCCTGCAAGTTGCTGCCGCTGCCCGAGATGAGTACGCCGAGACGCAGGTGAGCGTTCCCATAGTCGCTAACCATGAGAGCGCGCCTCTTCGTCGGCCTGCGCCAGAATCGCGGCAAACTGCTGCTGGTAGTTGATGATACGCTGGCTCAGCAGAGGATCAGACAGCGCGAGCATTTTGGCGGCAAGGAGCGCTGCCCCTTCGGGTTCCAGAATCGTTGGCGAGGCGATGCCTGAGGGCAGCCGTAGCGATGAAAGTATGTCCATGCCGCTGAAGCGATCGCTGTAGGGCGGGCAGGCGATTACCGGAAAGCGCGTATTGGCGTCAACCACCGCCGAGAGCGCGTTAGAGCGACCTGCGATGGTGATGTAGACAAGTGGACCGGTGGATTCATACTCGGACAATATCTGCATGAGGCGCGTCGTTGCTTTGTGCGCCGAACAGACCCGCATCTCGTAGCTGATCTCCAGGGCTTTGAGGGTCTTGGCCACGCCTTCGGCCTGAGAAAGGTCGCCCTTACTGCCCATGATAATAATTACTTGTGCTGCCATGTATTGTACTCCTATTCCTTTGCTCTCAACCCGCGATGCGCGATATCGCGCCGATAATGCATGCCCTCGAATGAAATATGCGCCGCTGCTTCGTACACTCTTGCTACAGCCTCTGGCAATGTCTCGCCACGAGCGGCAATGCTCAGCACGCGCCCTCCGGCTGTTACGAGGCGTCCATCCCGTAGGGCAGTTCCGGCGTGAAAGACCTGCGTTTGTTCCAGGCGATTAGCCTCCTCAATACCTGTAATGGGTATTCCAGTCGGGTACTTTCCTGGATAGCCTTGCGAGGCCAATGTCAGGCTAACGGAGTATCCCTTATGCCAGGCTATCTCTGGGTACGCAGCGGGTGATGCTGTTTCTGCGAATGCAAGTACCTTCATTATATCGTCTTGCAACAGCATCATGAAGGCCTGCGTTTCCGGGTCGCCGAAACGGGTATTGTGCTCAAGCACCATGGGACCGCGTTGCGTGAGCATGATGTTTGAATAGAGAACGCCTGAGAAGTCGATGCCGCGTTCTTGAAGGGCTTGCAGGGTGGCCGAGATAATGCGCTGCTGTATCTGCGTTTCGGTGACTCCATTCACGAATGGCAATGGTGTATAGACGCCCATGCCGCCGGTATTCAGGCCCTGGTCGTTATCCAGGGCGCGTTTGTGATCCTGGCTGAGGGGTAGAGGCAAATAATGCGTGCCATTGCAGATGGCAGTCGAGCCTATTTCGTCGCCTTGCAGGTAGTCCTCGATCACGACAACATCTCCTGCCGCGCCGAAAACACGTTCGACCATCATTTGCTGTACGGCGTTACGAGCCGTTTCCATGTCGAGTGCAACAATCGCTCCCTTGCCGGCAGCGTTTCCGTCGGCCTTGACGACCACGGGAACACCATGCTCTTCCAGGTATGCTTGAGCTGCTGTGGCATCAGTAAAGGTGCGATGCTGCGCTGTAGGGATACCGGCGCCGGGCATCAGTTCCTTCGCGAAAGCTTTGCTGCCCTCGAGTGCGGCACCTGCCGCGTCTGGCCCGAAGATGCGCAGACCGCGGCGGCGGAAAAAATCGGCGATGCCCTCTACTAGAGGCACTTCTGGTCCGACGATTGTGAGGTCGATGCGCTTGCGTTCCGCGAAATCCGCGAGTTCCGCGAATTGTGTTACTCCTAGAGGAATGCATTCGGCCTGTGCCATCATGCCAGGATTTCCAGGAGCCGCGTAAATCTGGTTGACGCGAGGACTCTGCGCCAGTTTCCAGACGATTGCATGCTCGCGCGCGCCTGAGCCGATCACCAATACTTGCATTATGATACCCTCAGCAATTTCTCATTGCGTACCGGCGCCAGGAGTGGCGGCTTTGCAGGATCAAACGGCCAGCCAGCAGTATGCATACAGCCATAGCAGCATTCGGCATGTAATGAAGCTATGGCTGCAGCGTCGTCAAGGTTGATATCATCTTTTACCACACGCAGTGCTTTTCCCAGACCCTCCAGGCTCAGGTAGCCCAGGCTATCCACTCCGATATAATCTGCGATCTCCTGCACGCTGCGTCCGGCGGCAATCAGTTCCTCCTCACGCGGTATGTCTATACCGAAGTAACAGGGATGGCGCAATGGCGGAGCGCTCGAACGCAGGTGAATTTCTTTCGCTCCTTGATGCCGCAGCGCCGCTACCAGTCGTTTCATCGTATTGCCGCGCACGATTGAGTCATCGACGATCACTAAGCGCGCCCCGGCGATCTTCGACTTGACGAAGTTGAATTTCAAATCCACCTCCAGCTGTCGCAGTCGCTGATCGGGTTTGATGAAGGTACGATCGGCGTAACGATTTTTGATGATGGCCTGGCCATAGGGAATGTTTGATGCGGTGGAATAGCCGAGCGCAGCAGGGATGGAAGAATCGGGCACCGGTACGACGATATCTGCCTCGACAGGATGTTCCCGCGCCAGTTCCCGGCCGAGTTGCTCGCGCACCTCGTAGACATACCTGTTATTTAAGCTGCTGGTCGCATCGGAAAAGTAAATGTACTCGAAGACACACAACGCGTGACGGGGTTCCTGGAACAAAATCTCGGTATGCAGGCCATGCTGATCAATCGTAATGAGTTCTCCGGGCCTGACTTCTCTCACAAATACTGCTCCTACGCGATCCAGCGCGCATGATTCGGAAGCAACCATCCAGTTCTTCCCTATTTGTCCGAGGCAGAGAGGACGCATACCCCAGGGGTCACGCATGGCAAAGAGTTTTCCCTCGGAGAGAATTACCAGGCTATAGGCCCCCTGCAAAAAGGGAATCGTCTCAATCAAGCGTTCCCGCAGCGTTCCACCCTCAGAGAATAGCAACAACAGGGCAATAGCCTCGCTATCGGTGGTCGAATTGAGCAGGCCAGGTGGGAATTGCGCGCGCAACCTATCGCCGTTTACCAGATTGCCGTTATGCGCGACGGCAATCGCGCCTGGATAGATATGTCCCTCGCCTACCACAAAAGGGCCGGCATTCTCGACACAGCTTGAGCCGGTAGTAGAGTAGCGCACATGTCCGATTCCACAAGACGTGGGGGGGAGTTCGGCCCCTGAATCGGCAAAGACTTCGCGCACCTTGCCCATACCAACCCTGGTGGCGATCTTGCCATTTCCATCATAGACGGCGATGCCGGCGCTTTCCTGACCGCGATGCTGCAAAGATGTGAGAGCTAATGTTAGATAGTTCCGCACATCGATGTGCTCATCATGTTCTTGCAAGTAGATACCTACTATGCCACAGGCGTCGTGTAATCGTTCCATGTACTCCCTCCCCTTGTGAACCACCAACTTCTGCCATCAGTTACCTTTTGATTATTTCATGCTCTTTATTTTTGCAGTGAATGGGGAAGCCTCACTCCAGGTGCGATCAATCTGGCCCCTATCTCCCAGATTCTCAACGCACCTTGATTTTTCCGGTCAGGTCGGCTACCAGCGCGTAGCGATCAGCGACCTCCTGCAAATCCTGGGGCGTGACTTCTTTCAGGTTGCGATATACTTGCTTGTCGAGCATGCGCGACTTATCACCCCCCGGCCATAGCCGCCAGCTATCGTTATCGATCACGTCGGCGACCAGCAAATCATTGTTTGTGTCGCGTCCAAATTCGATCTTGAGGTCAACCAGCGTCACGTCTATCGATGCCCAGGCTTTTTCCAGCACCTCGAAAACGCGCCTACCCTGCTCCGCCATCCAGCTAATTTCGGTGGCCGTTGCCAGACCCATCTGGATGATATCCTGCTCCCAGATCTGTGGGTCATGTCGCGCATCATCTTTGAGAAAGGTCTCTACCAGCACCGGTTGAAAGCGTGTTCCCTCGCTCACTTCAGGATGTCGTTTGAGATACGAACCGGTGGCAATGCGCCGCATAACCTGCTCGACCGGCAGCATGCGACAGTGGCGCACAAGCAAGGTCGTGTCGTTGATTTGCTCGACGAAATGCGTCGCGATGTCCTCGTCGTTGAGGATACGGAAGACATTGGCGGTGGTGATGGTACTCCAGCGCGATTTTCCCACCAGTTCATTGTGCCGCGCACCATCGCCCGCCGTAATTTGATCTTTGCTGACCATATATGCCAGGTTTGGATCGCCAGGATATGCGTAAATCAATTTGGTTTTGCCCTCTGCCAGCAGGGGACCAAAAACAGGTTGTTCGATCATAGCAATGTTACCCTTTCCTTATAGAACTGAAAAATCGACGACTACTCCTTCGCCTTCCCTGATAAAACCAATTGTACTCGCTTCAGGGAGAAAGCCCAATGTTTTCTCAGCGTCTTGAGGCGATAAGACCATGACCATGCCGATACCCATGTTCAGCGTCCGGTACATCTCTTCCTGGCTAACATGGCCCAGCTGGGCGATCAACCGGAAGAGAGGTGGAACGCTCCATGAACTTGTTTCTACTACAGCCTGGGTTCCGGCGGGCAAAATGCGGCTGATATTTCCCTCAAACCCACCTCCCGTAATATGTGCCAAGCCCTTAATCGCAGGACGATTCGTGGTCTTTTTCTCTAAAAACTCGCGCAGTGCCTGTATTTCGCGCAGGTAGCGGCGATGCGGACGCAGCAGGGCATCAACCAGCGGCTCGCCCAGTTCAGGAAAAACTGTCTCAAGCGAAAATGGGGCGAAAATGCGCCGTGCTAGCGAGTAGCCATTGGTATGCAGACCGTTCGAGGGCAAGCCCAGCAGCACGTCGCCAGGAACGATAGTCGATCCATCAATAATCTCATCTTGCTCGACAACGCCAACAATCGTTCCGGCAAGATCGAATGCTTGCGGCAGATACACATCAGGCATTTCAGCCGTTTCCCCCCCGAGCAGCGTACAGCCGACCTCCTGGCAGGCCAGGGCGACGCCGCGCACAATTCTCGCTGCCTGTTCAGGATCAAGTTTTCCCATCGCCAGGTAGTCCATGAAAAAGAGCGGCGTAGCTCCATGTGCCAGCAGGTCATTCACAGAATGATGCACGAGGTCAAAACCAATAGTATCGAACCTGCCTGCCTGTGCTGCCAGTAAAGTTTTGGTGCCGGCGCCGTCGGTTGAAGCGACAAGCGCCGGGTGCTTCATGTTCTGAATGCTGCTCACGTCAAGAATGCCGGCGAATGCTCCCATCCCGGCCCGCACATTACTGCCCTGCGTGGCCTTGATTGCATCACGCATGAGCCTTTTAGCGCGATCCGCGGCTGCAATGTCAACTCCGCTGGCAGCATAGGCGCTATCTGTATCAAGAGGTTTGTCCATTTCCTCTGGCATCACAGCACTATCCTCTCTCGCTGCCTGGCGTACTCAAATGCATTTTTGAAGATGAGCAGGCCATCGCCCTCTCCGTTGACCATCCCGCGCCGCTGAGGATGTTGGAGCGCGTTGACAAATCGTTCAGGGTGCGGCATCAAACCAAGCACATTGCCTTGCGCATTACAAATGCCCGCGATATTACCAAGCGAGCCGTTGGGATTATCTGGGTAAGGGATTGTTGGGTCACCGGCATCAAAATTTCCTATAGCCATAGACTCTAACGTTGTATAAACAAGCGGAATCTGGCCACGTGCCTGGAGCTGCGCCAATGACCTGGGATGGGCTAGAACAAAACGTCCCTCGCCATGGGCAACCGGCAATTCGATCACTTCTCCTGCATCACACGTGAAGATGCAGGAGCTTTGCTGCACGGCGAGCCTGATCCAGCGGCATTCGAATTGAGCCGAGGCATTATCCGTGAGGCTGCAAGTTTGGGTGGGAGTCTTTGTATGAGAAATGTCGGGGGCTTCGACGATTTGACCGGGGAGTAGTCCTGCGCGAACGAGCACCTGGAAACCGTTGCAGATGCCAAGCACGGGGCGGCCTTCGCCAATAAATTGTTGCAGTTGTTGTCCCACGTGAACGGTGAGATTTTTGGCCAGCAGGGTACCTGCGCCAAGGTTATCGCCATAGGAGAAGCCTCCTGGAATGACAAGGAAGTCAAACGCTAAGAGACGTTCGGGTGCTCTGAGCAGGTGATTGATATGTACAAGTTCGGTCTCGAAGCCCACCAGGCGACATGCATGTGCCGTTTCGCGATCACAATTGATGCCGGGTGCGCGCAATACAAGCGCTCTTGTCATGCCTTTACCTCCTCTCTCCTCCACGCGCTCTGTAAGGTCGCAACAGGTAGATCGACCAATTTTTGTGTTCTATACTGCACAATGAATCGATCAGACTCCGTTACCTCGCCAATACAGGCGAAATCTCGTACACCTTGCGAACGCATATATGCTTCAAATCTATGCTGTTGCTCAGGTACAACCTCAACCAGGAAACGTGAGGCGCTCTCGCTAAAAAGGAGCAGTGTAGCCAGAGAATCCTCCGGCATTGAAATATCATGCCGGGCTTTGCCAATGTCCATATGTATTCCTCGCGAACCTGCAAGCGCCATTTCAGCCGAGGCGACGGCCAGGCCACCTTCTGAAAGATCGTGACATGAAACGATCATGCCGGCGCGGATGGCGTTGCCCAGGGCTTTCATCCTGGTGCGAGCCGCTTGAAAATCAACTTGAGGGACATTCGTTTGAGGGAAGGATGGCTCAAAGGTAGTGCTTTCGACAACTTCCGCAAGATAAGAACCGCCGAGTTCGTTGCGTGTTATCCCGATTTGATAGAGCAGGTTGCCAGCATCTTTGAGCGACATATCAATAGTACGAGCCGCATCGTCGATAACGCCGGCTGCTGAGATGAGCAGCGTGGGCAGCACAGGTAGGCGCTGGCCACTAGTACGATACTCGTTGTTGAGGCTGTCCTTGCCGGAAATAAACGGCACACGAAAGCCGATTGCGGCATCATGGCAGCCTTTGGCGGCGCGCACGAGCATTCCAAGTTGTACAGGATCGGTGGGGTTGCCCCAGCAGAAGTTATCGAGGATGGCTGCATGCTCTATGTCTCCACCAACTGCCGTGAGATTGCGCAAGGCTTCATCGATTGCATTGGTTGCCATTGCGTAAGGGTCGATTCTGCCATAAAGTGGGTTGATGCCGTTAGAAATTACGATTCCCGCTCCGGTTGGTTCATCAAGGATGGGCTGTAACACGACGGCATCGCCGGGTCCATTTCCGGCTTTACCCACCAGCGGCTTGAGAACTGTAGCCCCCTGCACCTCGTGATCGTAGCGTCGAATGATGGCTTCTTTCGAAGCGATGGTGGGGTGACATAAAAGAGCGAGGAGTATGCCGGAGTGATTTTTCACGGAGAGGTTGTTTTCTTTTAATGCAGCAAAGTTAGAAGCAGAAATAGGCGTTTCCTGCCTACCTGTCCAGGTTGCCTCCAGCCTTCTCCTAGGTCTGCCCTTGTGCAGAAATACCATATCCAGGTCAGCAACGACTTCGCCATGATAGCTGACCACCAGGCGTTTATCGCCTGTAAAGCTACCGATTACGCTAGCCTCGACCTCTTCAAGAGTACAGATTTCCAGCAGGTCAGTGAGGTGATCAGGTGGGACAGCGAGCACCATGCGTTCTTGCGCTTCTGAGAGCCAGATTTCCCAGGGGGCCAGTCCCGCATACTTGAGAGGAACGTTTGCCAGTTCCACCCTTGCTCCCGTCTCCTCGCCCATTTCGCCGATTGCCGATGAGAATCCACCGGCCCCACAATCGGTAATGGACGTGTAGAGATGGCGATCCCGGGCCTGGATCAGCACATCCGTGACTTTTTTTTCGGTGATGGGCGCGCCAATCTGCACGGCGCTGCCAGCGCGGGCGCTGAGTTCGCGGCTCATTTCGCCTGAGGAAAATGTTGCGCCATGGATGCCATCACGACCCGTGCGCCCACCGAGGACAACAATGAGATCACCTGATCTAACGCGGCGTGGATGACCCCCATGCGGCAACACACCAAGACATCCACAGAAGACCAGCGGATTGTACAGGTAGCCACGATCATAAAGCACTGCGCCATTAACTGTAGGAATACCCATCTTGTTCCCATAGTCGCGAATACCATCGACGACACCGTTGGCAATGCGATGAGGCGAAAGAATGCCTGGGGGCAAATCCTCGCCAACTGTACCAGCAGTTCCAAAGCAGAGTACATCTGTACAGGCAATGGGCTGCGCGGAAACTCCCAATACGTCGCGAATCACACCTCCGATACCGGTATTTGCACCACCGAAAGGCTCAATAGCCGAAGGGTGATTATGTGTTTCGACTTTGAAAGCGATATCGTGGGAGCGCGTAAAACGAATGATTCCGGCGTTATCACTGAATGCGGATACCAGCCAGGGTGGGTTGATTTGCTCTGTAGCATGCATAATATACTGTTTGAGCAGGCCGTCGATGGTTTCTTCTTTCAGGATGGTGCCGGCACTATCCACTTCATAGTAGTCAATAGTTGCCTTGAAGGACTTGTGAGAACAGTGTTCTGACCATGTTTGAGCGAGGGTTTCAAGCTCCACATCGGTTGGCTCGCGCTGCTGCTCTCGATAGTACGCCTGGATAGCTCGCATCTCCTCAAGGTCGAGCGCAAGCATGCCTGCTTTGCTTAGTTCGAGCAGTTCTTCGTCCGTCATATCAAGAATATGGAACCGGTTCGCACTAGTTCTAGCTTCTACCTGTGCTTGTGACCTGCCAGCAGGTACATCCTGCAGGTCGCCGGTTTGAAAATCCTCTTGCCTGGAACGATGCAAGCTATACTGCTGGATCACCGGGTTATACAAAAGTGCTTCCGTGATGTATTGCACATCCGTTTCGCTCAAACGCCCATCAAGAATATAGCGCTTACCCGTTGCTACCTGTTCCAGTCCACGAATATCCAGCAGCGAGGCGCCATTCATTACGCTCTCGGCTAAGGTGTCGGTTACCCCTGCATGAAAAAAAACATCGATGATATAGGCCGGTATTTGCTCCTGGTACTGTTCCTGATGTGTGGTCAGCTTTACTGAGGAGGTAGAGATGTGCGCCTTTTGCATTACCGGGTCGGCCAATAATTGCTGAGCGAGACGGTCAATTTCGGTGAGGGAAAGGTTACCTGTGAGGTAGTAGAGGTGAGCGGTGCGGAGAGTGAGAGGAGTATTACCGGTTGCAATTGCGGCAAGCGAAGGAAGATGTTTTATAGGTAAAAAAAGTATTTCACGAGCAAGTTTGTTTGCTTGAGCGTCGTACTCTTGAGAAACTGCCTCTACCTCAATAAGCAAAGTCGTCACTGTATACGTCCCATGTTATTTCATGCTGTTAACCTGTTCCGATGAGTGGAATATACTTCATTCTATCATCTAGCTGATGGATGTCGCAAGCAAGTAGGAGTAATGGCAGGGAATTGCAAGCTATATGTCCTCGAGTTGCTTTGCTTGTTCATGTTTATCTAGAATGATCAGGACAGTTTGCAGGCACTCACGGCTCTCAGCAGTCTTATGATGCTCTGTTCCCAGGATGTGAGCGCGGGTTGCTAATGCCCGCTGATAGAACTCCCTGGCTTCCTGGTATTGGCCCTGTGACTGTAGCACCACTGCAAAAGCATGTAGTGTTTCAGCCGTCTGGAGATGGTGTTCGCCCAGCGTGCGTTCCTGAACGGACAGAATCCGCCGATAGAGAGCTTCGGCCTGCTGGTTCTTGCCTTGTTTGCTGTACAACTTCGCTAATCCACCCAAGGGATGAGCAATATCTGGATGTTCCGGCCCATGCTTCTGTTCCCACAGGTGTAGAGCCTGCCGGTATAAAGGCTCGGCTTGTCCGTACTTTCCCTGATCGCTGTAGAGATCAGCCAGGTTATTCAGTGGAAGAGCCAGATTCGGATGTTCGGGTCCGAGGGTCTGTTCCCAGATATGTAAGGCTCGTTGGCATACTGCCTCGGCTTGCGCGTATTTCCCCTGTTCTCCAAAGAGGCTGGCCAGGTTATTGAGAGAACGCGCAACATCAGGATGTTCGGGTCCGAGGGTCTGTTCCCAGATGTGTAAGGCTCGTTGGCATACTGCCTCGGCTTGCGCGTATTTCCCCTGCGAGGCGTAGAGCCTCACCATGCTATTCAATAGAGAAGCTGTCTCGGGCTGTTCTGGCCCCGGTCGCTGTTCCCAGATAGACAGGGCTTGCCGGTAGAGTGACTCCGCCTGTTCATATTTCCCCTGTCGTTCTCGGATGAGGCCTAATCCTCTAAGCGTTTGAGCCATTTCTGGCTGTTCCGGGCCTGGCTCCTGTTCCCAGATGCGGAGGGCGCGTTGGTAGAGCGATTCCGCCTGCTCATATTTCTCTGTGAGGCGATAGAGTGTGGCCAGGCCATAGAGCGTTTGAGCCATCTCGGGCTGTTCCGGGCCTGGCTCCTGTTCCCAGATGCGGAGGGCGCGTTGGTAGAGCGATTCCGCCTGCTCAGCCGTCGACATGAGGCGGTATAGATCTGCGAGGTTCTTAAGCGAACGGGCCACCTCGGGGTGTTCAAGGCCATAGACCTGCTCCTGAATGCGTAAAGCCTGGTGATACAGTTGACTTGCCTGTTCATAAAGCCCAGCCTGATGCAAGTACCTGGCGGCCCGCGAGAGTAGTACGGCCGCCTCCGCGAACGCAAAGTCGTATTCCTGGATCAATATACTGGATACCTGCACCTGCGCAAGGAAGCGCCTGCAACGCGGCCATGTTGCCGGCTCAATTGTTATCGGAAATGCGGTTGAGACGACCCGTACCGCTCGTTCTGCCCACCTGCGTTGTTCTTCCACCCCCATAGCATCTTTGAGAACGGCCTGCACCAGGCGGTGTATACGTAGCAGCCTATTCTCAGCAACACGTTGAACCAGGGAGAATTTGCGCAATTCCTCAAAGGCTGCGTTCAGAGCTAATGGGTCTTTTGCGGCAGGAGAAAGCAGCGGACCGAGATCGAGGCCGCCCTCGCTGAATAACTCCTCGGGGATCGTATCCGGCTCTAGAAAGGCGCATAGGCGGAGAATCTCAGCCGCGGCAACGTTGAACTGCTCGACATGCTGAAAGTTCAAAGACCAGGTGGTGACCACTGACTCTGGATGATCGCTAGCAAGATGACCGCGACGCTGGAGGAGTTCTCGCCGGTGCGAACGGTAAATATCCAGGTAGGTCGAGAGGTCGCAACCAACCTCCTCAATATAGGCTCCAGCCTGATCAAGTGCTAACGGAAGAAAGTCCATCTCGATAACAATAGCCTCGGCCTCCGCGAGCTGATGTTGGGGAGCCTGGTCGAGGAACGCTCCAAGGGCTAGCAGCTTCGCCCGCCGTAGCAAGAAGAGAGTGCCTTCGGCCAGGCCCATGGTCTCGACATCGATCCGTTGAGCCACCGACCCGATCGCCTGGGCGCGGGTTGTGAGCAGCAGGTAGCCAGCGTGTTCCGCCGGGAGAATATCGCGCACAAACGCCAGGTCATCAACGTTATCCAGGATCAGCAGCCAGTCACGGTGAGTAGCCAACCACTTTTTGACTGCGAGGATAACCTGCGTGTAGTCTTGTTTGCTCTTTTCAGGGAGGTCCAAATACTGCGCAATTGCTACCAGGTCGGCGTGTAGAGTTTGCTGAGTCGTAGCACTGATCCAGAAGATGGCGTTATATTCGGGACGATGCCGGTAAGCATATTCAAGAGCGATCTGCGTTTTCCCAATACCTCCCAGGCCACTGATAGCCCAGGATTGTGTCAGCGCCATGCTCTGTTCTCTTCTGAGCTTTTGGTGTAGGGCCTGCAAAAGTTCCTGACGGCCTGTAAAGAAAGCATTCCGCGAGAGAGGGACCTGCCAGAAAGAAGAGGTGATGGGAGCGTCTACTTGATTAGTCCCGGTTCCTAATAAGGAGGGAAGGTTGATCCCGAAAAATTGACGCAGGCGTGAACGCACGACTTCCTGGGGGATGGCTTGATCCTGTTCCCAGCGCCGGACGCTTCTGGCTGAGACATCAAGGGCCTCAGCCAGTGCTTCCTGGGAAAGGCCTCGATGAAGGCGTTGCTCCCGCAGGAACTGTCCTAAACTTTTGTATGAAGTGGAGGGAGATAGGTCTACTTCTTTATGTTCCATGTGTTTTTTTCCGCGATAAGCTGATCCGGACAGAAAGTGGCCGCTACTGTCCTGGTATTATAGCACTCGAACGGGTAAAAAGAGAATAGGCCTTGCAGTACTAATTGGTGAAACGATACAGGCTATAAGCTTATTAACATGTTTCACATGAAGGTAGTGGTTCGTCAAGTAGATGCTAAGGAAAGGCCTGGAGTAGCCCTTATAGGTTGAGCTCCTCCAGTAAAGTGACAGGACATAGAAAGACGCTCTATGTCAGGACGTAAAACTCGGAAAGGAGAGACTATCTTGAGCATGAAAAGGATCATGCAGGGATTCCTGGTATTGGCCTCTGTGATGTGTGGTCTGATTTTTTCACTGGCTTCCAGTGGGTTGGCGCAAGCCGCGAGTGTGGTTCCTGGTGTACACAGTAATTACTGTGGCTCGGATCTCGAGTGGTATTATATAACCAGTGATACAAAATACCAGACATATACCTATAACTATCCAGGGGTAGGCCAGGTCTCTTTAACTTTGCAAGTTCATGTCGAATTGCAGGCAGAGTTTGGCGACGCTGGCTATTGTGGGCGCATGCGCTCGCAACTCACAGTTTCGAAGTCCTCATGTAGCAGTTCGGATACCGGTGCTTGCAATGTGTATGGTACCGCGCAGGTCTATTTTGTTTTTCCCTCGGGTTATAAGACGCCTCCAGTAGGGGTATCGGGAGATGCAGGCGCCTCGCAAGAGATCATCGATACTACTAGTCCGATGTATACGAAAGCAGGGGCAGCAGGAGGAAGCTGGTCAGTAAGTGGCTACCCAACAGTTCAAGTTGGAACCGCGCAGGAACCCTATTAGATCAATTCCGATACACCGGAAAGTTCCTGGCACCTGCTTGCTGTGACGCCAGGAGCTTTCCGGTGTATCTATTTGTGGCTAGCCATGATAATTGGCGAAAATAATCTGCTGGATTTGCTGTGCAAGCGCCAATTCATCCAGTGATGCCAGGTTACTCAAGAAGATGATAGTGACATGGTCATCGACGTAGCGCCCGATGTAGGTTCTGAAGCCATCGATTCTCCCGTCGTGCCAGATCAGGCGGTGACCTTGTACAGGCGATTTGGCTATGAACCAGCCATAACCATAACCAGATCCCGCGAACTCCGAAGTAGCGTCGTACTCAGTAAAAGCCTCGTTCAGTGTTTGCCGGGAGACCAGTTTTTGTGTATAGAGGGCCTGGTCCCAGATATAAAGGTCTCCAACGGTGCTTTGCATCAATCCTGAGCCAAAGAGGAATGACCACTGGGGATCGACATCCCAACCAAGTTGCATGGCCGGAACCTGCCAGGAAGCATAACCCGTAGCGTGGTTGGCCAGCGAATAATAGTAATTTGAGTCGAAGCCGGTATGCTTCATTTGCAGGGGATTAAGAATTGATTGCTGGATGAACTCGCTGTATGGTTTGCCAGAAGCCTGCTGGATAACGTAGCCCAGAATCTGGAAGCAGACGCTGCAGTAATCGAATTGGGTGCCAGGTGCGAACTCTAGAGGTACGTTGTCGTAACTGTCGATCCATGCTTGAGGAGAGGCATCCGACAGCTGGGAGTCGTCCAATTGCGGGATGCCGGAGGTGTGTGTCAATAGTTCGTGAATGGTCAATGGCTGCCAGGGTGGTGGACAGTCTTGAATGTACTTGCAGAGTGGGTCATGGACGTTCAGCTTGCCTTGCTCTTGCAAGATCAGTATACCCATGGCGGTGAATTGTTTGGTGACAGAGCCGAGGTAAAACCTTGTCTGAGCGGTGTTGGGTATGTTCTTGTTCCAATCGGCCATGCTGTAACCCTTGCTAAGCACTACCTGGCCGTTTATGGCGATCAATACTGAGCCGCTAAACTGCTGCTGTGAAGCCTTATTTTCCAGCAAACTATCAACCTGAGCGGCAATTTGCGGACTTATCTGGGGGCTGGGAGTCGCCTGTTGTGTGGGAGTGGGAGTCGCCTGTTGTACTCGAGTAGCAACATGCGTTGCAGGTACCGGAGTGCGATCAAGAGGTGCAGCAGAGGTGGTCAGGTTCCAGGCAGTGAGCACAAAAGCGAGAATAACTAGCAGACTTGCCCCCACCATCAGCAAGGTAGCAATTTGAAATCTTCGCTGATTTTTACGCATGCGAGACTCAACCCAGGTATCATAAAAGGCTTCTTGAGCGTCGGGCTTTGAAGAGCTTACTCCATGTTTCACTCTTACTATCCTTCCCCACGAATAAAGAGACAATCAAAACCTATTGCTACAGTTAAGTATATTGAGAGGCAAAGAGACGAGCAAGCGCGACTATTACATGCATCTTGTTGACAGAGATGAATGAAAAGATACAAGAGCATATAAAATGAAATGCTTTGACACGGTATTTATACTGAGGAGAATTGGATGGAAGAGAAAAAGTACTCCGGTTTGCACGTGCAAAAACCGGAGTACTTTTGTACTGATGTCTTCTTTTTAGCCCTCACCTTTCGATGGTCGTTAGTGACACCTCTATCGAGAGAGTCTCCTCTTTGAGTTGCGCGTTATCACCCGATTTGTACGATAGACGGCCTTTCGTGAAGATGAGCAGCATCACAGCGGCGGCCAGGGGAAAGAGGAGTGTCCCTATGCGAAGTTTTGCTACTCTGTAAATCTCATCTTTCCTACATCTGTATGCGCCAGCAACTTCTGCCCATTCCTCCAGAACAGCTTCTCTCGCACCTCCGGCTTGAACTCGATCTTGACTGCCTCAAAATCCTTCAGCCAGCGCTGCGGCGTAATGAACGGGTAGTCCGAGCCAAACAAAAAGCGGTCCTGCAGGCGTGTAGCAGCCTCGCGCAGCAAAGATTCAGGAATGTAACGTGGTGACCAGCCGACTCAACTTTTAACATATTGGGGTTCGATGCCGCCTCTTTCAGCCGCTAGCCTGGGTCCGTTGTTGGCAGAACTGCGAGCCCTCCTTGCTTGATGGGTGGCTCTCTCACGACAATGGTGTCACTTTAGACTTGGGGTGTCGGCATTTTTTCCCTGCAAAATCCCCGCTAAGGAAAGGTAAACTGAACTGAATTCTATTTTTCTTTTCTCAAATGCTCTTCAACCGTAGAACGTGCTATAGCTCCATTTGAGGATAGCCCCAATATCGGTTTCTCTCTAACTGTGGGTGTTCGGGAGGAAGTCTCTGCTAACGCAGTAGCGCAGGCTTGTTTGATTGGATTACAATCACTCTCTTCTGCCACCTTTAACACCATTTCGATCTCTTTTGTTGAGCGAGTTGGTAAAGAACGTAAGATCGTCAATGCTATTTCGCGTACTTCCCCGCTTTCCGTTGAGAGAAAACTACTTAGTGTAACTCGAACAATTTGCTGTAACTCCCAATCAACTGCATCGCCAACTTCTTCCCCCTCTCGTATTTGAAGGACACGGCCTAGAAGAATAGTAAGAAGGTCTAACCGCTCTGTCGATTGGGCGAAAGTGAGCAGCTGGATTGTCTTCTCTGTAATTGACGGTGTCAGTAGCACAGCTTGTATCTCTTGCATATGTTGCGAATATAATATTTCACGCATATACCGAATGGAGAGCGGATGGCCTATATCACGTAGAACTCGTAGGTACTTAAGGTACTTTAAGTATTTGAAATATTGTAAGTAAACGATGTCGCGGAGGTCACGTAAACCAAACAAATACCGTAAGTACTGTAATCCTTCCCTGTCTCGCACTCCCAACAAATATTGATGATACTGCAGATACGTACCCATTATTGCCATAAAATGTTGCGCGTAACGTTGAACAGGCTTTCCATCGCTATAGAAGTGTTCTAGGAGCAAGGTAACTAACTTTGTGAGGGCTTGCTGTTCTGGAAAAAGTATGGTCCATAGTAAAGCTATTTCATGGTAGTGCGTATAATTACTTGATTGTAGTTGGTTAATCATATAGCTTTGCCATACCTGCTGCCACGGCTGATCTGGATGATCTTTCACGGCTTGGAGCATAGCTAACAGATGGATAGCAGTGGGATAGCACGCCTCTTCACTACAGTTAAGCAGAGCTTGATGTATCTTGAGACAGTTGTCGATTTCTTGTCCTTCTATATGATCTGATTTATGTTGGTTCAGTAAAGTTATCCATTGGTTAACAGCATTTTCATAACCTTTGTAAAGATCTACCGATTGAGGAATAACGGCGACCGTAAGCAGGATACCACTCTCCAGGGAATAGCGAGCAAGCGAACGTAGACTTTCTGGATCATCTTTAAAGTATTGACGCGCATCAGACAAAAGAAATCCTGCAGGCCCACGCGAACCCATGAAGGAGAGTACTGATAATGCTAGATCTGATAGAGCTAAGTCGGACGATATTACCTGAGTCTTTGGCTCGTACCTATGAATAGCGGATAGACCTGCTAACGCTAAGAGAGACGGAATAAGAGTGCTCAGGACGATAGAAGGGCCAGAAGAAAGGTGTTGTGCTATCATGGAAAGCAGAGTAAGGGCGGAATATTGGTATTTCGTATGATCGCTACCAATAGCTTCGTTCAAGGTGAAAAGCAGTCCAGAACGGTAGGCTTCTTCGGGCAAACTGAGCAGCCAACGGCGCATTACGAGTTCAATTTGGTCGCATATCTCAAATTGTCTCGTTCGTAGACACTCCTCATACCCACGGGTTGCGCAACGAGATGCACTTTTGTGCTGAGGTGTCTTCACAGGCTCGTTCAATGCTCCGATTTTTTGCTGTCAAGGGATCGCACATCCCTCTGCATGCTGTAAACGGGAGAGCAGCAAAGGGCGCTCTCCCGC
>DATGLD010000046.1:0-100929 GCA_035294305.1 Ktedonobacteraceae bacterium
ATGTCTCCATGGCTATCTTCGCCTACGCGCTCTTCAGCGTGGCATTTGGCGCGGGCCTGATCATCCTGGTACAGGGCGGTGAAGGACAACGTTTCGCGTGGCTGCCATCCGCCGAAGCGGCCGACGAACTGGGGTACAAGGCGGTCATCGTCGGTTTCCCATTACTGGCGCTCACCCTCATTCTGGGCGCCTACTGGGCAAACTACGCCTGGGGGCACTATTGGAGCTGGGACCCGAAAGAAACATCGGCCCTCATCACCTGGCTGATCTACGCCGTCTACCTGCATGCGCGTGGCATTCGCAACTGGCGCGGCAAACGCGCCGGCTGGCTCCTGACCCTCGGTTTTATCGCGACGCTGTTCACGTATTACGGGGTGAGCTTCTTCGTGCCCAGCCTGCACAGCTACGCGACGCCGAAATAAAGGTATTACCGCGAAAACCTCTGCGCAGAGCGTGCTCGTGCCCTGGCGGCCTCTTCCGCCCGATCCTTTGGCGGCGCATTCGTCTGGAGCGAGGCGAGAAGATTTCGAGAGGCCGTCTCTATCGCATCGACGGCGGCAAAGAACGCGGCTTCATTAGCTTGAGAGGGCTTGTGGAAGCCGCTTACCTTGCGCACATATTGTAGCGCAGCCGCGCGTATCTCCTCATCGGTCACGGGCGGCTCGAAGTTGTAGAGTGTCTTGATGTTTCTACACATATCCTAACCTTTAGTCGCGCAGCGACAGCCTGTACATTGGATTATATCGCTTATCGCAGTTGCTGCATGAGACGGGTTGCGAGTAACGGCGCGCGCGCGGATATTGCTTGCCGCAGTTGGGGCATTCGTACAGGTAGCGAATAGGACGCCGCTGGCGGCGCAATTGTTCGCGGCGGGCGCTCTCCTCGTGCAGCAGGTGGCGCAGTTCCTCCAGGCTGTAGCCGGTCACAGCCGCTTCATCGGCGGCAATCGCATCATAGCCATGATGGTGATGGCGGCGTGGTGTCCCATTGACGCGATCCGCCAGGTGAATAAGCTCGTGCGCGACCGTGACCTCGATTGATTGTGGCTGCATATCCTGCTCAACGAAGATCAGGTGCCGGTGACCGCGCGCCTGCCGTTGCTGCGCCTCGTTAAAACCGGGCAGCGCCAGCGCGGGCGAAGGGGGCTTGCGCGAACGAGCACGCATAGTAGAGGGGGCCGGAAGATAACAATAACAGCCCAGCGCCATAATGTTGAGCCGCTTCCCCGTCCAGCGCATAAACTCCTGGCGATCTTGAGTAATCGCCAGGCGGCTCAACTCCTGAACTGGAAGCTGCAACCTGGGCCAGTAATGATTTAGCCAGCGCTCGATACTGGAATTACCGTGTATAATGGGGCCTGCTTGCATAGGGGGAGGCGCAGGCGCATTCATTCTAGGCGCGGCAACCATAACCGCTTTTTACTCCTAACCAGCAAAAGGAATTACACAAAAGTTCTAAACGTTGGCAGTATATCAGGCAGAAACGGTAAAGGCAAGAGCAAAGGGTAGAATTTTGACATTGACATATCATCGTTCATCAGTTTATACTGATCATAGAAACGTTGAGTTTCACCCCACCATATGGCTTACTACTGGCAGCCATATGATACCGTGCCAACATAGACGCATACAGGGGGTATGCGTATTGCCGATCCTTTCTGCATGCCGCTACAACATGCGTAAAAGCAGACGTTGTTTCGCCATGCTCATCGGCCTATGTAGCATTATTTGCTCAAAGGAGATTTCATTGAAGAAACTCGCCTGTACCCTATCCCTTGTTGCCCTGTGGGCGCTTGTCTCCCTCGGCGCAACCCCCGGAGCTCTGGCGAAAAGCGCCGCTCCGGCCGCAACGACCTACGTACATGTATGCGCGTCCGCTCCACTCGACTATGCCAGCTGCATGGCTATCCTGGCGGTAAACTCGCAGTTCCGCCCCGATTCAGGCCCGGCCGGCTACCATCCCGCCGACCTGCAATCGGCCTATAACCTACCTTCCGCCTCCCAGGGTAACGGGCAGACAGTTGCCGTCGTTGACGCTTTCGACGATCCGAACGCTGAAGCGGACCTGGGCGTCTATCGCTCAACTTTCGGCCTGCCCGCCTGCACCACCGGCAATGGTTGCTTCAAGAAAGTTAATCAGAAAGGCCAGCAGAGCAACTACCCCACCCCCAATGCCGGCTGGGCCGCTGAAATCTCCCTCGACCTCGATATGGTCAGCGCCATCTGCCCCAACTGCCATATCTTGCTGGTTGAGGCAAACAACAATCACTTCAGGAACCTCGGCATCGCGGTCAATGAAGCTGTGAAACTGGGAGCGAATGCAATCAGCAATAGCTATAGCGGTAACGAGGCCAAGAAGGAAATCAAATTCCAGTCCAAGTACTATAATCACCCCGGCGTTGCCATCACCGCAAGCTCTGGTGATGGTGGCTATGGCACAGGCGCCCCGGCTGTCTTCAATACAGTGACTGCCGTCGGCGGAACCCACCTGACCAGAGGCGGCGGCAGCCGTGGTTGGACAGAGACGGCATGGAGCCGCGCTGGCAGCGGGTGCAGTGTATACATCTCCAAGCCCAGCTGGCAGAAAGACCCGGATTGCAGCAACAGGACGGTTTCTGATGTGTCCGCAGATGCCGATCCCGCTACCGGCGTTTCCGTCTACGATACCTACCAGGCGCCCGGCTGGCAGGTCTATGGCGGCACCAGCGTCTCCTCCCCGATCATTGCCAGCGTCTACGCGCTCGCGGGCAACGAGGGCAGCATCAACTACGGTTCATATCCTTACCTGAACTACAATTACAGCACGAACATGAACGACGTCACATCAGGTAGCAACGGCAACTGCGGCAACTACATCTGCAACGCCGGCCCTGGCTATGACGGTCCTACCGGACTTGGTACGCCTGAAGGTACAGGAGCCTTCTAAGTCACTTCGTTCATATTCCTCACCAAGTTTAAATCATAGGGGTCCTGGAGCAATTCAGGACCCTTTTTCTGGGCTCCTCAGCAAAAAAGTCAGCTTGACACTACTCACATCTAAGCGTAAGATGAAGCCACATAAACACAAGGTGTTTGAGGAAAACATACCTTGTAATGCGTACCTGCAACGTTGCTGCGCGCTACACTTCGTCTCAGCAGGCTCGCTATGTAGTACCTTCGTATCTCCAGAAGGAGTTTCTTATGTCGTTTCAAGTCTGTATCAAAACAGATAAGTCCCTGCAACAACTCGCCACCGAGATACGCGACCTCTTCTCTCTACCCCCGTTCCGGCAAAACGCTTTTTCCGGTGAGCCTTACTGCCAGTTCGAAATGTTGGGTATGCTTGTTCTCATCCATCGAGCCGATGAGGAGGACCGCGACCCGGAAGTGATGGATTATCCCTATTGCTTCGACCTGCAGTTGTCGTTTGCCGATCATGAGTTAGATACCGATTCGATGGAGTACCGGCTCCAACCCTATTATGCTCAACTCCTCAGTTTTCAACTTGGCCTTGAGACTGCCTATAATGAGAGGCAGAAGGCCGAGCGAGGCTATAAGATACGTTATCATTTCTGTTATAAAAATCCCGCGTGGAACGCCAATATTTTATACGGCGAGCCGGGTTGGGAACCTGCCGTTCGCGAAAAGTCTCCCAGCCCCTGGCGCTCGATGCGCCCGGTTTTTTAGCCTGCCCTTGTAGATTGTTCAGAATAATGCTACTCTTAAAAGAAGAAGATTTGTTGATCCGCTTAGATTATTTGATGGGTGACTGTGCCAGGCCGATAAATCGGCGGTGCCCGCGATAAATCGGGGCCTACGGCGAAGCTGTAGGGGCCGATTTATCGGTCCTTTACGACAATGGAGGTAACTCTTCCATGAGTATTGTCGATGCAGCGGTTGGAGATGCGCTTTCACCGCTGGTTAAGCCGCCAATCACACTGGAACAACTCCGCCGCTACGCGGAGGCGTCCGGCGACCATAACCCCATCCATGTCGATGAGGAGGCTGCGCGCCGCGTCGGGTTGGACAGCATCATCGCTCACGGCATGCTTAGTATGGCCTTTCTCGGTCAATTTGTGATGCAGCAGATCGCCGGAATCGAGCATGCGGAATTTTCGCGGCTGAAAGTGCGCTTCGTCAACATGGTGCGCCTTGGCGATACGCTCACCTGCCTGGGTGTGGTCAAGGCCCGCGAGTCCGAGGACTCGCGGGATGCTATTACGCTGGAATGCTGGGCGCAGAACCAGAAAGGCGAGAAGGTCACTACCGGGGAAGCGGTCGTCTTTGTCCCATCGCTACAAAGAAACGAGGTCGGCGCATGACAGGCGAGAAACGCATTACGGGCCTGCAGGATATCCAGGCGCTGTATGATCTTGCCATCTACAATTATGAGCATTTCGGCACCTATAAGATGCTGATTTACGAGGACGCGCAGCAAGAAGAGGTACGCGAGTATACCAATCTGGCGGTTGCGCGAGAAGCTACGCAGCTTGCCGCCGGCCTGCGGTCGCTCGGCATCCAGAAAGGCGACCGCGTCATCGTAATGATGATCAATTCGCCGGAGGTCATCGTTGCGTACCAGGCGATCGCGCGGGCCGGGGCCATCATCGTGCCCGTCCTTCCACTGCTCAAGGGACCCGAGGTGCGCTACATCGCCGAGAACTCTGCCGCGAAAGCCATCATCACCAGTTCCATCCTGCTGCCCCTCTTGCAAAACGCCCTCGCCGACGTGTCCACGATGGAACATATCATTGCGACGGGTATTGAGGCGGGGGACGCGGAAGCCGATCAAGCGGCGGTGGGCACGGTCAACCGGCCCCTACGGGCTTATCGTGATGTTTTGGCGATGGGAGCAGCATGCGCGGATCGTTTTCTTGAGGATCTCGAGGGCGTCTCGCTTTCGCCTGATGATACTGCTGTCACTATATATACCTCTGGCACCACCGGGCGGCCTAAGGGCGTCATGCTTTCTCATCGCAACCTGGTGTCCAACGCGCTAAGCGGGCTTGGTACGGACAGGGAGGAACGCCGAGGCCAGCACCAGCTGACCGTTTTGCCCCTGGCGCATAGCTATGGCCTGCTGGTCTCGAATGTCAGCTATTTAAGCGGCGCTACCATCGTCATGCACCCGCGCTTTGACACAGGCGCCGTACTTGCGGCCATCGAACGCTACCGCATCCGGGGCTTCGCTGGCGTACCGGCCATGTACGTGGCTCTGCTCTACGCGCCGGACGCCGGCAAATATGATACTAGCAGCCTGGAGGATTGTGTGTGCGGCTCGGCCCCACTGCCCCTGGCTGTTCTGGAGGCCTTCGAGCAGAAATATGGCTGCCGCATCCTGGAAGGTTACGGGCTGACCGAGGCGAGTACCGTCCTCACCGGCCACAGTGTAGATATGCTGCGCAAGCCGGGTTCCGTGGGCAAGCCGGTCGATGGTGTTGAGATACGCATCGTGGATGACAATGATCAACCCGTTCCCACCGGCGAGGTGGGCGAGATCGTCGCGCGCGGGCCTAATATCATGCAGGGCTACTACAACATGCCCGAAGAGACACAGGCGGCCCTGCGCAATGGCTGGTTGCATACCGGCGATATGGGCCGCCTCGATGAAGACGGCTACCTGTACATCGTCGAGCGCAAAAAAGACTTGATTATTCGCGGTGGATTCAACATCTACCCGCGTGACGTTGAAGAGGTGCTCAATCGCCATCCGGCGGTGATCGAATCGGCGGTGATCGGTATTCCATCTGAGCGTATGGGCGAGGAGGTCAAGGCTTTCGTTGTGACGCGCGAAGAAGTCGATGCCGAGGCCCTCAAAGCCTTTTGTCGTGAGTCGCTGGCGAACTACAAAACGCCTAGCGAGATTGAGTTTGTACGCGCGCTGCCGCGCAACCTGGTCGGCAAGATTGATAAGAAAGAACTGAGGAGAGGTCATGTCCATTGAAATGCCGCTGGAAAACGCTTCGTTGACACAATTGCAGCAAACTCCTATTGATAGCGTTTTGCACATCATTGACGAGGGGCTGGTTCATTTGCCCACCTATCGCGAACTCTACTATCGTTGGGAGCGCCAGCAATGGCGTGCCCAGGATATCGATTTCAGCGAGGACCGCGAGCAATGGGCGAATATGTCCGAGGATGAACGCATGATGCGAATCTATGGACTATCGGCCTTCTTCCAGGGCGAGGCCTGCGTGACCGATACGCTCAGTCCCTATGTCTTTGCCATGCCGGACGAGGAGATGCGCATCTTCCTGACCACGCAGCTGGTCGATGAGGCCAGGCACACCGTCTTTTTCGCGCGCTTTTTCCGTGACGTGATGGGCGTCGAAAAGCCCAATATGGAAGAGATGCTGGCTTTCGCGCGCCAGTACATGAACACCGGACTGAAATTTATCCTGATCGAGTCCCTTGCAGAAGTAGCGGATCGCATTCGCAGCGAGCCTGGCAACCTCGCGCACCTGGTCGAGGGCATCACGCTCTACCACGTGATCGTCGAGGGCACCATGGCGCTGGCGGGACAGCGCGGCATCCTGGAAGCCTATCGCCAGTTCAACCTCTTCCCGGCTTTCCGTGGCGGCTTCACAGCGGTCGCGCGTGATGAATCGCGGCACGTCGTCTTCGGCGTCAAATTCCTGCGCGAAATGATTCAGCAGGATAGGGCCAATGCTCAGGTCGTGCATGACGCGCTTAAAAAATACGCGCAGACGGCCATTGAAGCCATTACACCCGCGCCCGAGCAAATCAAGAACATGCTGGCGCAAGGCATGGACCCCTGGGTCACGCCGCGCTACGCCCAGGATTCGCTGCGCAAAAAGCTGAAGGTGATCGGTCTGGAGATGGAACTACCAGAGGTTCCACCCTCACCTATTATGGGAGTATAGCAGTGAATGCGACGCGCAAATTCTTTCACCGCCGCGGCGGTGAAAGAATTTGCGCGTCGCATTCACTGTAAAGTATAAAGGAGCCAACCTATGGTATCTGCTGTCGTGCTCATCAATGTCCAGCGCGGGCAGGTGAACGAAACGGCCCAGAGCCTTTTAGAGATCGAAGGCGTGGCGGAAGTCTACTCGGTAACGGGCGAGTACGATCTCGTCGCTCTGCTGCGCTTGCAACACTATGAAGACCTGGCCGAGGTGGTCACCACCCGCATGGTCAAAATTCCGGCCATCACGAAAACAAATACGCTGATGGCCTTTCAATGCTATTCGCGAGCGGACTTGCAGCAGGCATGGGATATCGGAGTAGAATGAAACGGAGTTCGTAATGGGCCTTATCCACGGTGGCTGGCTGGTCGCCAAAACCCTCAAACGCGAGGGGGTCGAAGTCGTCTTTACCCTCAGCGGCGGGCACATCGCCGCTATTTACGATGGCTGCGTGCGCGAGGGCATTCGCGTCGTCGATACGCGCCACGAACAGGCGGCGGTACATGCCGCCGAGGGGTGGGCAAAATGCACGCGCAAGCCCGGTGTCGCTCTACTGACCGCCGGCCCGGGTGTGACCGACGGCGTGACAGGCGTGGCCAATGCCTATCTCGCGGGCAGTCCCGTGCTGGTCATCGGCGGCGCTGCGCCCCTCGGCCTGTGGGATCGCGGCGCGTTGCAGGAAATGAACCAGATCGACCTGCTGCGCCCCATCACCAAATGGGCGCGTACCGTCCATGAAACCTCGCGCCTCGCCGAATACACCGCCTCGGCTTTCCGTCAAATGTTGAGCGGCAAACCCGGCCCCACTTTCCTGGAAATGCCGATGGATGTCCTCAACAACTTCGCCGATACCGATACGCTCTTCGACCCCGGCGATCCCGCGAACTATCGCTTTCATGGCCGCGCCGCTCCCGACCCCGAACAGGTGACGAAGGCCGCGGCGCTGCTAGATGCCGCCGAACGCCCGGTGATTATGGCAGGAACAGCAGTCTGGTGGTGCGATGCCGCCGAATCCCTGCGCCAGCTTGCCGAGCGTATCGCCGCCCCCGTTTTCCTCAATGGCGCCGGGCGCGGCTGCCTGCCGCCCACCCATCCCTTATTCTTCTCGGCAGCGCGGCGCAAGGCGCTGGAGGGCGCGGATACCATCCTGGCGATTGGCACGCGCATGGACTTCCGTCTCAATCACGGCCAGCCGCCGCTCATTCCTGCGGAGGCGAAGGTGATCTGGTTCGACCTGGCAGCCGAGGATATCGGCGTCAATCGCGGCGCGGCGGTTGGACTGGCGGGCGATGTCGGCCTGAGCATGAGCCAGGTGGCCGGAGCTACCAAACAGAAGCCGGCAGAGGGCGAATGGCTGGCTTACATTCGCGAGCAAGAAAACGCGGCCATGGAACGCGACTCAAAACTGATGAGTTCAGACGCGGTGCCCATTCATCCCATGCGCTTCTGCCGCGAGATACGCGACTTTATCGACGAGGATACCACAGTGGTCGGCGATGGCGGCGACATTGTTAGCTACGCCGGGCGCGTCATCAACGTCTACAAACCCGGCTACTGGCTCGATCCCGGCCCTATGGGTTGCCTGGGAACGGGCACCGGCTTCGCCATGGCGGCTCAAATCGCTCGCCCCGGCCAGAAGGTATTGATTATTCATGGCGATGGCGCGTTTGGCCTGAACGGCATGGAGTTTGAAAGCATGGCGCGCCAGAAGCTTCCTGTGGTCTCGATTATTGGCAACGACGGCGCCTGGGGCCAGATCAAACATCCCCAGAAGGCCATTGTCGGGCACGCAACGGCGGCGGAACTTTCACCCGGCATTCGCTACGACAAAATGGTCGAGGCCCTGGGAGGCTACGGTGAACTGGTGGAGCGCCCCGAAGACATTCGCCCGGCGCTCGAACGCGCTTTCGCGTCGGGCCTGCCCGCCTGCGTCAACGTGCTGATCGACCCGGAGAAGCCGTACAGCCGGTCTACCAATGTGGCAGTGTGAAACACTGTAGGGACAGGGCGGTGGTTCCTGTCCTCGTCCCCCAAGACCGGGACAGGGACAAGCTACTGTCCCTACAGCATGCCCCATTTCGATGGGAATCCACGGGGACATCCCGGGAGAAAAGTTATTCTCTCTTCCACATCCCACCTTGAAGGCCAATTTCTACCACTTGCCCTGCTACCGTTATCATGTTATATTGAACACCTGATCAGGCAAATGAAAATCTTTGTAGAAGTTGGGTGTATATCGTGTCACAACCTGTGCAGTTGCAGCTATCGGGCGCATGGCATTCCAATTCACGTCTCTTCTCCGATCATTATCTCGATCATATCCTGCCCGGCCTGTGGGGGAGTCTGCGCGACGAAGCTTCCCAGACCATGCAACAACTCCAGCAGATTTTCGCGAAATTTACGCCCAGCATCAACGAGGCCCAGACCGAAGAGGATTGGATCAAGCCCGTGCTGCATGCCCTTGGTCATACCTTCGAGGTGCAGGCACCACTGAAAGTACCGGACGGCACGCAGCGCCCGGATTATATCTTCTATCGCGACGAGGCGGCTCGCGCAGCGCATAAAAATAAAACCGTGACGGCGGAAGAGATCGCGCACAGTGCGTTCGCTGTGGGAGACGCGAAATATTGGGAGCGCCCGCTCGACCAGACACTCAGAAGCGGCAAGAGCGGCGATGCATTCTCTAACAAAAACCCCTCTTACCAGATCTTCTTCTATATGCTGCACAGCGGGCTCCCCTGGGGCATACTCACCAATGGACGGCAGTGGCGCCTGTACAATAGTCAAACTGCCCACAAGTTAGAAGTATACTACGAGGTCGATCTGCCTGCCCTGCTTGCCTCAAACGACGTGGAAATATTTTTGTATTTTTACACATTTTTCCGGCGGGCCGCTTTCGATGGCGGGCCGCTTTCTCTCGACAGCATTTTAACGGCCAGTACTGAGTACGCGCAGGGGGTCAGCGAGAGCCTGCGCCAGCAGGTATATGACGCGCTGCGCTTCGTGGCTCAGGGCTTTCTGGAATATCCCGATAATCACCTGGAGCCTACTCCTGAAACCTGCAAATCGATCTACGACAATTCGCTCATCCTGCTCTACCGGCTCCTCTTCATCCTCTATGCCGAGGCCCGCGACTTACTGCCTTTGCAGGATAACGCAAGCTACCGCCGCAAGTATAGCCTGGATGCCATCAAGAAGGACGCCGTTAGCGAACTGAGCGCGGGGCTGATACTGCCAACCTCCGGCTTCTTCTGGACAAGGCTGAAAGAACTCTTCAAGGCCATCAATGCTGGCAACCCTCCGCTGAACGTCACCAACTTTAACGGCGGCCTTTTCGATCCAGAGCGCCACAGCTTTCTGGAAAAGTATGTTGTGGGCGATGCCAGCCTGTGCCGCGCCATCGATAAACTGGCGCGCGTCAATTTCCAATACGTCGATTATCGCGATCTCGCCGAACGTCACCTGGGCACTATCTACGAAGGATTGCTGGAATATACCCTGCGCGTGGCAACGGAGCCGATGGTTGAACTGAAATCCAGCAGCCGCATCGTGCCCGCCGCGGGCGTTCCTAAAAGAGATATTGCCGCCGAATTTTCGCCCGGCGAGGTCTATCTCGTCACCGACCGGGGAGAGCGCAAGCTCACCGGCAGCTACTATACCCCCGATTACATCGTCAAGTATATGGTCGATTCAACGGTGCGCCCGGTACTGGATGAGGCGGTACGAAACGCGCAGAGCGATGCTGAGCGCGTGCGCGCGGTGCTGGCAATCAATGTGCTTGACCCATCGATGGGCAGCGGCCATTTCCCCGTCGAGGTGACCGAATATATTGCCCGCTACCTGGTGGAGCTCGGCGCGCAGCCGGAACCGGAGGAGACAGGCAGACCGCCGCTAATGCGCCTGGCCGGTGATGATACGGGTGAGGCCGACCTGACCTACTGGAAACGCCGTGTTGCCCAGCAATGCATCTATGGCGTCGATTTGAACCCGCTGGCCGTCGAACTTGCCAAGCTCTCGCTCTGGCTGGTGACGGTCGCCAAAGACCGCCCGCTCAGCTTCCTCGATCACCACCTGCGCACCGGCAACGCGCTGATCGGCTCGTGGCTGAGCGAAATCGCCGCCGGACAGCATCCAGGGGCCAGGTCCGCGCAGAAACGCGCAAAGCAGCAGCAAGAGGCGCAAAAAGAGGCTGGACAGATGGTGTTACCGGTACTCGACGATGAGTTTCGCCAGGATACCAGCCACGCGCTGGACTCGATAGCCGCCATCGAGAGCAATCGCGGCGTCACCATCAAAGATGTCAAGGCGCAGGAGGCGGCCTACGAGCAATTGCGGCATAGTTTCAGCGAGAAGTATCGCAACCTGGCAAACCTCGGCGCGGCGCTCTACTACAACCTGGAAATCGGCAGCGATGTGTGGCGTCCCATCGCCGATTATGCACTGAAGCGCCATGTGGAGGACGCCGGGCTACAACAGCAGTTCGAGAGCTGGCTCAAACAAGCCAACCTGCTGGCCGAAAAGAAGCGGTTCTTCCACTGGGAACTCGAATTTCCCAACATCTTCTTTGATAGCCAGGGACAACCGCTCGGCGACCGCGCGGGCTTCGACGTGGTGATCGGCAACCCACCCTACGTGCGCCAGGAGCAACTGAGCGCCGACAAACCCTTTTACCAGGATCGCTACGAGGTCTATCACGGCGTGGCAGACCTGTTCGTCTACTTCTTTGCCCAGGGCCTGCGCCTGCTGCGCAAAGATGGCCGGTTGGCGTATATCAGCAGCAATACATGGCTCTACGCCAACTATGGCACTCCGCTGCGTCAATATCTACGTACGCAAACGACGATAGAAACGCTCATCGACCTGGGGAATAATTA
This sequence comes from Ktedonobacteraceae bacterium, assembly GCA_035294305.1. GTDB lineage: Bacteria > Chloroflexota > Ktedonobacteria > Ktedonobacterales > Ktedonobacteraceae > DASRBN01. The sequence continues at coordinate 11,779 of DATGLD010000046.1, forward strand.
CATTTTTGCTGATGCGCCTGATCTCAGTCCTTCAATACAGATTGTTTGCAAGAGGCCACCAGTGAATGAATACACCACCCAGGCGGCCATTTTTGCCAAGGGTGAAGGGATAAAGACTTTTAGCGACCAGCTTCCCGGCAAATTGTTTGAGCTTTCTATTCAAGATCAGCTTGATTCAGGTTGGCGACTGACCAGCAATGCCTCTCGTGTATTGCTGGCCAAAGTAATGGCGACAGGAACGCCTCTAAAAGAAGTCACTGAAGGACAAATATATTATGGAATCAAAACGGGACTAAATGAGGCATTCATCATCTCTCAAAGTGTACGAGATCGACTGGTGAAAGATGACCCTGCTTGTGCGGCTATCATCAAACCCGTATTGCGAGGAGAAGATTTACGTCCCTGGTATCAAGAGAATGAAGGACGCTGGCTAATTTGCCTGCCTTATGGGTGGACAGTGGAAACATTCCCAGATGTGAAACCAGAAGAAATGCTGGCATGGGAAAAACTTGCTACAAGGCATCCAGGATTGGCAGCACATTTAGAGCCTTTTGCAGAGGCAGGGCGTAAACGCCAGGATAAGGGTCAATTCTGGTGGGAATTGCGCCCATGTGACTATTATGATGCTTTTGAACAGCCGAAAATTCTCTACCCCGATATTTCAAAAAAGCCGCGCTTTAGTTGGGGAGAACCTGGTATCTACCTTGGCAACACGGGCTATTGCATACCAACCGATTCATATGCGCTATTAGGCATCCTTTCGTCTCGTACGTTATGGTACGCGATAGCGCGCATCTCACAACCGCTTGGAGAACGGGCGGGCGCTCTCATTTACCGGCTTTTCAGGCAATATATAGAACGCCTGCCTATTCCCCCACTCACCGGCCCCCAGCGCTCCCATATCGGCAATCTTGCCCAACAACTGACAGAGACGGCCAGGGAACGCTACGAGGTGCGGCGCAAGACGACGCACCGCATTGAACATGATCTTGGCACGCAGAATGCAAAGCTGAATCAGCGATTGTCGGAGTGGTGGCAGCTTTCGTTCGCCGAGTTTCGCGGAGAATTGACGAGGATATTCAAGCGCGATATTCCCCTGAAGGATCGCGATGATTGGGAGGCGCTGCTGCGTGAGCGCACTGCCGAGATCGAACGGCTGACCGCCAGGATTATCGCCCTGGAGACCGAACTGAACGCGGCGGTCTACGACGTGTTTGGGCTGGACGAGGCCGAAAGGAAGTTGATCGAGGAGGAGACGAAGTATAAGTATGGGGAGTGGTGATTCTCCCCTCATGTTGTTTGTAGAATGAACGTGGTAAACTGTGGCAGGTCAGTTAGGGGAGAGAGGCCCCTACATCGCTTTCCATACCTGCGCGGTCTTATCGCTGCTGCCCGAGACGATCTGGGCGCCACTGGAAGACCACGCAAGCGCGTTGATGGAGCCGGTCTGCCCATCGTGAAAGAAAGCTTGCTGGCCGCCGGCAGCATCCAGCGCTCTAATATAGCCATTGTTGCTTCCGACGGCTATGAACTGGCCATCGGGTGACCATGTTACGGAATGTACGACACCCAGAGGCTCCGGGTAGCTCCACATGACCCGCCCCGAAGTGGCTTCCCATGCCCTGGCCGTTTGATCGTTGCTGCCGGAAACGATGTATTTGCTATCCGGCGACCAGGCGATGCTTCGTATCGCGTCTGTGTGCTGGTTAAACGTGTAAATGATTTTGCCGGCCATTACATCCCAGACTTTTACTACGTGATCACCGCCACCAGAGGCGATGTATTTGCCGTTGGGCGACCAGGCGACGGTATTTACCGGGCTTAAATCGTGATACAGCATCATGGCATTGTTTCCCGTCAGGGCATCCCAGACTTTGACTTCTTTATCCGAGCCCGCGGATACAATCGTTTTGCTATCCGGCGACCAGGAGACGGCATTGACAGGGCCTTTATTGGCTGTAATGGTATGCAGCAGTTTCCCACTGCCAGCGTCCCTTACCTGGATGGTCTTGTCTTTGCTCGCGGAGGCGATGTATTTGCCGTTGGGCGACCAGGCAGCAGCTTTTACCACCTGCGCATGGCGGTAGAGAAAGAGAGGAGTGCTGCCGCTCATATTCCATACCTGCACCGAAAAATCATTGCCGCCGGAGACGACACGCGTGCCATCGGGCGACCAGTCGATTCCGTTAATGGCCCCTGTATGGCCATGATACGTAAAAAGGATTGGCTGCCCTATTGTATTGGGCGCGGGCGTTGCTGTGGGTAGATGCTGCTTCACGACATTCTTTGTTTGTTTGAAAAGCTGCGGCAGGTAGATAATCGAGCCTCCGGCTGCCACCGCGACCACGGCTACCCCTGCCAGGCCCAGCACGACCGAACGGCGCGAAATCTGGCCTTTTTTGCTGGTCGGCGCTGGAGGCGCGGAAGGCATTTGAACGCCCGTCGATGAAAGCACGGGCGTAATAGCCGGCTGAGCGTTTTCTCCTGTAGGGACAGCGCCTGGCGTCTGTCCTGGAGACCTCGGCGAGGACAGGTACAAGACACTGTCCCTACTTTTTTCCGGTGAAGATGGAGGTAATATGGCCGTATTGTACACGTCGGAGTTGCTCTGATCGAGGGTGGTGAAAGATACCGAATCGGGCCTGTTTTGCTCGGAGGGTACTTCAGCAGGTGGCAATGGCTGAGACGACGGCACGTATGGAGCCGCGCTGATAGTAGGCTGCTCCACCAGGCAAGCCTGTTCCAGGGCATTGGCGAAGGCCTTGACGCTGCCAAAACGCTGCGCCGGGTCTTTCGCCAGCGCGGTCATGACAACCTGCTCGACATCAGCCGGAATAGAAGGAATCTTCGCGCGCAAAGATGGAGGTTTCGCGGTCATATGCTGGCTGAACAATTCGACGAACGAACCACGAAAAGGACACTCACCACACAACCATTCGTACACCATGACGGCCAGTCCATACTGATCGCTGGCCGGGCGCGGCTTGCCCTGAATCTGTTCCGGGGCCATATAGGTGACCGTGCCAGCCATTTCATGCAGGCTCTCATTATGAACCGTCTGAACGAGCAGGGCCGTGCCAAAATCGCTGAGCAGGATTTCATTATTTGCCCCCAATAACAGATTTTCGGGCTTGATGTCGCGATGAATGAGTTTCCTGCTGTGTGCGTACTGCAAGGCTTCAGCGATTTGACGGCTATAGGAGACAATCGTCAACAAGGGCAGGATGGCGCCGCGTGGATGACGCTGGCGCAAGGTGCCGTTGGGCGCGTAGTCCATCACCAGGTAAGGTGTATTATCCGCTATGCCGAAATCGAGTACGCGTACGATATGAGGATGGACCAGGCTGCCAATGATGCGCGCTTCCGTCAAGAAGCTCTCCTCGTCACCTACCGCCAGGCGCAGGTGCAATATTTTAATGGCGGCATTGGTATTGAGATAGGTGTGCTTTGCCAGGTAGACTTCTGCGAATCCCCCCCGGCCCAGCAAGCGAATCAGCTGATAATTCCCCAGTTGTTGTCCAGACCGGTCGGCCATCCTCTCGTTCCTCCTTTATAAGCGCTTTCCCTTCTGCATTCCTCAGCTTAATAAGTCGACTATAATTCTAGATGAGTGGAACGGGAAAGTCAAGCATACGGCCTGGCAGGCTATGAAATTGACTGCAATGTTTTTGATCTGTAATGGATACTTTCATCTATCGAAAATGCTCTTAGAGGCTAAAAACCTGGACAGCCGGTAGATGAAATTTAGGAAAGAAGTCACCGTTCGTTAAGTCATGCCCTCTTGCTACGTACATATATATAGCTATATGAAATTCTAAAGGCAGTAATTCTTACATCATACTCATCCTTATGCTATTACGTATTCGGAAAATTACAATTGGGTCGTATGGACTGTGCGCTATCGCGTTGATTGCTCTGGCCGTCATACTCCGGGTGGTGCTGATCGCTCTCGGCTGGCCCCAGCACAATAGCGATGAGTCAGTTATGGGCTTGATGGCCCTTCACATCGCCACCCGGGGTGAGCTTCCCATCTTTTTTTATGGGCAGTCTTATATGGGAGTGATTGAGGCCTATATGGCTGCGGCGCTGTTTCACCTGTTCGGCCCCTCAGTTTTCACCCTGCGACTCGTTCCATTGCTTTTCTTCACCTGTTTCCTGGCCTGTATGTACCTGCTGACCAGCCTGCTCTATTCAAAGCAACTGGCGCTGGTGTCGTTGGGGCTGCTGGCGCTTGGCTCAAACATCGTGCTGCAAACAGAAATCGTCGCGCTCGGCGGTTATCCTGAAATGCTGGCATTTGGCGCGCTGGGATTTTTGCTGGCCGGCTGGCTGGCGCTCGCCAATCATCAGTTTGCCTCGGATCATCGCCGCTGGCGTTTCTCTCTCTGCTATGCGCTGTGGGGACTGGCCATGGGCCTGGGCACCTGGAGCGATTACCTTTTCGTCGTATTTGTGTTCACCTCCGGCTTGTTGCTGCTGGTATGCTGCTGGCGTACCCTGCTGTCTATCAGAGTATGGCCTTTCCTGCTGCTCGGCCTGCTTTTAGGACTGCTGCCTGTGATTATCTTCAACATAACCAATCCGGCGCAGAATTCGTTGGTTACGCTCTTGAGCCTGCACAGCAGAGATCACAGGCTGTTATTGCTGCCTCACCTCTTTGGGCGCTATCCATATGAAGCCAGCATTGCCGGAACCTTGTTAGTGAGTCTGCCTTCCATAACAGGCGCGCCCCCGTTATGCTACGACTCTAGCCTGATCCTCTACGGCCTGGCTACTGTCAATGCATTCCAATGCTTGAACGCGACATACAACGCCTGGCAAGAGTGCTTTACCCTGCTCTGGAGCGTCTTTTTGCTGATCTTGTGGGCCATTGCCGTGCTGCAAACCCTTGTCATCCTTAACCGTCTCAGGCGACTCACTCCCCGGCGCGAACGACCGGCTGAAACGAAGCGCGAGATCATACGCCACTTCATCCGCCTGGCGCTGCTTTTGAACGCGGCCCTTTTCTTCATCCAGTTCGTCCTCAGTCCCGTCGCGGCAGTCTATCCAACCAACGCGCGTTATTTAACTGGCCTGCTCGTCTCTACGCCTGCCGTGATTGCTCCGCTCTGGAACATATGGTTTGAAAGCGAGAAACCGGCGGCAGCCGGCAGTAATCAAGATTTGCGGCGATTTAATGCCGACCGGTTGATGTTTCTCATAGGAAGAGCCATTCTCCTGTTTGCCGCGCTGGTTCTCCTCTGGGGCAGCATCAGCGTCTTTCGAGATATACCGACCATCCAGGCCAGCCGTGAGCAAGAGGACTCGCTGGTGCAAAACCTCCTGCGTATCCACGCCACCCATATCTATACCGATTACTGGACATGTTATCGCCTGGCCTTTGACAGCAACGAGAGCATCACCTGCGTTGTGCTCGACCAGTACCTCTACCGTGGCGACCACGACCGCTACCCGGCCTACGACGGGCCCGTCATGGCCGATCCGCGCGCGGCCTACGTCTTCGTGCCCAACGCGCCCAATGCGCCCCAGATTCCAGATGTCGAGCGCATGGCCGCCACGAAGGGCATTCGCTTGCGCCGGTTTGCTTTCGATGGTTGCGTGGTCTTACAACCTGTATAGAAGACCCCGCGGAGGACACTCTCTCCCTAACACTTTTTGGCCCGAACAAGTGGTGGTCGCCCTCACCTGGGGGTTCTATTGGAGCCCAGGAAGTACCACGCGTGGTTACCGGCGACATCTGGCAAAGTTCTTCATAGTATAAGCTAGATAAAAGTAACTACTCAGGGCCTCTCGTCGTCTGTAGTCCATATACAGAGTTTTTAGGAGCAGAATCATGGCGACAACAGGACAGGCACCAGGCGCTGTCCCTATAGAACAACTCGTGGCTTCCACAACCACTTTAAGCCGGTTTAGCAGGTTAAAGCTGCTTTACTCTCCTGTATGGCTTCTATGGTTTTGTTTTCTGCTCGCGATTCTGACGCGGGCCTGGTTGATCGTGCATACAAATGGCACCATGGCCGGTGACGAGATGATGGTAGGGCTGCAGGCCGAGCATATTTTACAGGGCGAGCGCCCCGTCTACTACTACGCCCAGCCGTATATGGGTAGCCTGGAAGCCTATTTAGCCGCGTTCATTTTTCTGTTTACGGGTCCTGCCGTCTGGGCTATGCGCCTGGAAACCATTCCCATGAGCCTGCTGATGGTCTATCTTGCCTGGCGCTTCGCCGGCTCCCTGGCCGAAACCGCGCATCTTTCCAATCGTCTAAAAACGACGTTCATGACCATCGCCGCCCTGATAGCCGCTTTCCCACCTCTCTATGACATGGCTGAGGAGATGCGCGTACAGGGAGGGTATATGGAAGCGTTTATTATTATGCTCTGGCTGCTCTTTTGCGCGTTTCGCCTGACGCAGCGCCTGAGCCAGCGAGCGCCCTTGCGTGAGATCGCCTGGCGCTGGGCCGGCATTGGCTTCCTCGTCGGTCTGGGTTTCTGGATTGATCCGCTGATTGTGTATGCCTGCGCAGCCATCGCGGTCTGGATCGGTGGCTATTTTGTCTTAGCGCTGTCCAGGCCCGGCAGTGAGGATGCCGCGCAATCATGGCGTGAGCTTATCGAAGCCGGCATACTCATAGTCTATGCGCTGCCTGCTGCGCTGGTGGGTTTTCTCCCCGGCATTATCTGGGGGCTGCAAAATCATTGGGCAAATGTGTTCTACCTCCTGCGTGGGGGAACGGCAATCTCCGGCAATCGCCTGGTGATGATCAGGGAAGTAGCACAACAGTATGTCACCTGTATTGTTCCACGAGCGCTTGGCGGGTCCTTGCCGACGCAACAAGATGTGACGGTCGCGCACCCGCATCTTGTGACCTTCGGGCTGTTTGTTGTGTGCGCGGCTATTGCGCTAGGAGCAGGTGGGCTCTTATTCGCCAGGCTGCACCCGGTATTTATGAGCGTCAGGCAGCTCACCCTGCTACCTATGATCTTCATTTTCTGCGCATCTATTATCTTCTGTGTCACCCCTAACGCTGCCGCCGCGCTCGGAATCGGCCCCAACACTGTACCGGCGCCATGTGGTCCTTATGATGGCGCCGGGCGCTATGTGGTGCCACTGGTGGACGCGCTGCCATTTCTGCTTGCCACGCTCATCATTTTCCCCGGCCTGATCCTGCTCGAAAGGCAGCGCGGGCAATCGACGCAGGTACCCGAGCAAGGACCGGGACCAGCCTTGTCCCTACAGCATACAAATGCCCTGCCTGTGCGTAGATTCGCTTCTTCAAGAAAATTGCTCACATTCCTCTCAGCCGGCCTGTTAGTAGTGCTGGCCGTCTATTTCGTTTTCCAGGGGATTGCCTACGCGCAGGCCGACCCGAACTATACCTTCCAGGCTACCGGCTGCCGCTCGCGCAATCCAACAAACGTTGATCCTATTGTGAACTACCTCAAGAGTGAGCATATTCACTACGTCTGGGCAACCGGTTGGGTTGGAGATCATATCACTTTCGAGACCGATGGTTCTATTGTGGCGACGCAACCTAATGGGCGCATTGCGGCCAACGATGAAGCTTTGCTGCATGCAGATCGTGCCAGTATGCTGCTCTTGGATTGGCACATCGATCCTCAGCCAAATTTCTTGCAGGTGTTAGATGCCAATCATGTCACCTACCGCGTTGCGCGTTTCTACTCCGCTCCCGGCGTTGACGCGGTAATTGTGACTCCGCTGAATCGCACTCTTTCACCATCTGATCGCACCTTTGCCACACTGTTTGGGCGCGTGTTTGATCCCTGCCTGCCGGGACAGACCATCTAATTTCAGGCGGGCTAGACGCTTCATGCAAGAGGAGACCCGCATCTATGAAGAGCCGGGGGATCACAACTCCTCACTATCGATGTAAATTGTGACCGGGCCATCGTTCAGCAAGTCGACATGCATATGCGCGCCAAAAACGCCGTCCGCAACTCGTAGTCCATAGGAGGCAATGGCTTCTTTGAAGTGTTCGACCAGCGGCTCGGCCAGCGAAGGAGGGGCGGCACCAGTAAAGCTAGGGCGGCGTCCACGCTGAATATCCGCGTAAAGAGTAAATTGAGAAACCACGAGTACCTCTCCGCTGATATCCAGTAGAGAGCGGTTCATCTTGCCCTCGTCATCGCCAAAGATGCGCAAGTGCACGATTTTATCGGCCACGATTTTGACCTGGGCTTCAGTGTCGTCGCGGCCCACTCCCAGCAGGACCAGCAAGCCTGGACCTATCTGGCCCACGACCTTTCCGTCTACCGTGACACTGGCATGATTGACGCGCTGCAATAACGCTCTCATACTATCGTCCTTTAGCTTTTTTGTTTTCTCCAGTGTAGCACCGGCGAATGAGTAGAAGCAATGACGAATTCTACCCACCTTTCCCGGTCGCCAGCCGATAAGGCTCAATGTCCTGAGCCGGCTCAGGACGTTGTTTTTTCGCCATAAACCCCTTTTATTTCGTATGTTTGTTTCATGAAGCGAGAACCTCTTGGAGGGCGACTACCAGGGTGCCTGAGATACAACCGGGAGGGCGACCACAAGGGTACGCCCTTACCAGGACCAGGACCTCGTCTCATAGTAAGGGCGTACCCTTGTGGTCGCCCTCCGTGCTGGGTCATACCGGGCCCGGGTTTTGCGCGTACTTCACGATGCCCAGAAAAACGGGTAGATTAGGCACTTCTGTCACCTTCACCCTTGCGAAGTTTGAATTCTGCCCAATCTGTTTGACGATGAGGAAGCCGCGTTGCAGGATGATTGGCTGTACCATGTTCCAGGGGAGGATGCCTCTACCATTGCCGATACCCTGGGTATTGACGGTCAACGGACCAAAAGAGAGGGTATTCCCGGCTTTAAAGGCTTGTAGTGCCTGGGGCATGTGACGCCTGACCACCTCCGATTGCACCGTCGATCCAAGCGTATTTATGTACTGGATGGTGTTGCTAATCTTGAACCTCGCGCCATCGCTGCGCACCAGCGTGAGCGTATAGGAGACCGTGCCATAACTACCTTTACGCGAGATGAAGAAGACTTGCGCGACCTGGTCATAGCGGATGACATCCAGCGCTTTGCCTTTGGCGCGTATCAACCCCTCAGTGAAGGTGTAGACGCGCAAGTTGGAGTCTATTATCCCCCGGATAGCATAAACGACGGCGACAAAAGGAAGCACGACGAACACATAAACGATCCAGCCTGTTTGAAGGATTGCGATAAGGATTGCGATATCGACAACGATGGCCGCAATGGTCATGCCGATAATAAAGAGTGGATTGGTAAGACGAGGCTTGTAGACCCCCGTCAATGCCCCTAAATTGTACACTCCGGCCTGCTGCTGCACTTCGAATGGTAAAGGTTGCTGAAAGGTGTTTGCTTGCAATGGTTGTTGAATCACAGCATTCTCCTTTTTTAGATGTTTGAAGATTCCTCTAGAATAAGCTAATGAAGAGTGTAGCTAAACTGGTCGGTGTTGTCAATTTTTCTGAGGCTTTTTTGATAGAGGTAATGGACGCGGGGCCGATGAAATCGGCGGTGGGGGCGATCAATCGGCCCCTACGGATGTTGTGCCTGAATAGCCACCGCCACGGCAATCGAAAAAGCATTGAGGTCGGCAATGCTGACATCGAAGGCGCTGATGCCGAGCAGTTCGGCGCGGCGTCTGGCATTGCCATGGAGCGTGACGGTGGGGCGTCCGCTGCGCAATTGTACGATTTCCATTTCGCGCCACGCAACACCGTGAAGGCCGGTGCCAAGCGCCTTGCTGATAGCTTCTTTGGCGGCAAAGCGACCGGCCAGGCGCGTCGGCTTGCCGCGGCATTGGCGCACCTCCATCTCGGTGTAAACGCGTTTGAGGAAGCGCTCGCCGTGACGTTCGTAGACCTTGCGGACGCGATCCACCTCGATGATATCGATGCCAACGGCAACGTTTACCCCTTGCGTTGGGATCAGTGGCGCGGGCAAGCCAGCTTTCCCACGTGGCCCGAACAGCCAGTCAGGAATCTCTACTCCCGGCTGGCGAACCAGCGGCGTAAAAAGCATCGGCAAATCGTCGTCCATTGTGTACCTCACTTGTTGCAGTGCGCCAGGGCGACCTTACACCTATTTCCCCTCACCGGGGCCAACTATTGATTGCTGTTGTATCAGGCTCGTGCTATCGCCTGATGGCAATACCGAGGGAGCGGGACCTGTAGCCCGCCCAATACCGCGATAGACGAAGCCGAGGCGGCCCATCTCTGCCGGCTCGTAAATATTGCGGCCATCGATAAGGACGGGACGGTGCATGGTGGCGCGAATCTGGAGCATGTCGAGCGACTTGAACTCGTTCCACTCGGTAACAATGACCAGGGCGTCCGCGCCTTCGGCAACTTCATACGCGTTCTGGCAGAATGTAATCATATCCATGCGTATGCCCTCGCGCTCAAGCGCCTCGCGCCCGGTCTGCATGGCGACGGGGTCATAAACGCGCACCTCGGCTCCCTGGCTCGTAACCCAGCGAATGATGTCAACCGAAGCCGCTTCGCGCATATCATCGGTGTTGGGCTTGAAGGCCAGGCCGAGAATGCCGACGGTGCAGCCGCGCAGGGAACCAAGAATAGAGGTCAGCTTCGTTACGACGAGGCGGCGCTGATCATGGTTGATATCCATGACAGCGTGCAGCAGTTGTGGATGCAGACCCGCTTCATCGGCCATATGTGCGAGGGCGCGCACGTCCTTCGGGAAACAGTTATGGCTGATCAGTCCCGACGATGCGATCAGCGTTCCCGTACTCGTCTCCATACTGTAGACGGTCGTTTCAACGTCTTTATGCTCGACTTCGCGCACAGTGAGCGTCGCGAATGCGCCATGACGATTGTAACCATGCGGCTGTATATGGCGTTGATAGTCCGCCAGCAGCGCCTCTATTTGCGCGAGACGCTTGCCGCCAAAAGCTTCTTTGAGCGCGCTTATCTGCTCGTAGCCGCTCACCCTCAGAATATACGCCTCTCGTTTCGATTTGTTCATCCAGCGTGTGTGAAGAGAGGGGATAATTCCTAGCGTTTGCAGCAGCAGCGCCATCCCATCCGCCAGCGCCTTGCTGGCCGTGGCATATTCGAGCATCAGGTTTTGCTCATTCTGCACAGTCGTAACCGAGCCATCATCACTGAAAGCGCCGCGTATCAATTCACGCCGCAGTTCCGGCGTTACATTGAATGCTAGGCGAGGCAGCGCCTTGTCTTCCGAGCGCGCGCCGCAGCGCAGGATATCGCGCAGCAGCCAGCAGAAGATGCGTGAGGAGACAAGAGTTGTCAGGGCATTGGTAGAGCGCCGTTCAATAAACTTGAGTCCCAGGCGACGCAGGATGCGCTGCACATCGGCGATGTATTCGGCTTCCTGCTCGTGGAGGCTGAATCCTGCCCGCTCGCGTACCGCTCCGGCGCGTCCCGTATCCTGAGTAATATGGCCTTCCGCGAGATAATAGCCGCATAAACGCAGCAGGTCAGCATCGATTGGAATGACGGCGTTGATCGTGGTGGCCGCACCCTTAGCCGTGTACAGCTGCAGCTTCTCAGCAGGAACATCGAGGAGTTGCCGCTCGCTCAGGTAGCAGAACAGGCGCAGCGACATCCGGTTATAGCGCTTGATATCATGAGGATATTTGAGCATATCCTGTGGTATAGCGGCAGAGAAGCGCTCATACTGATCGCTAAAGCTGTTATCGATGGGCCTGACATAGACATCAGCCTCCAGCGGGGTATTCGCCAGCAGTTCGACCAGGTTGACGGCTGTGGCCTGCTCGACGGCGGGCAACTCGCATAAGGCGAGCAACTGATCTCCCGGTACAACCGCTTCAGCCGACAAGATATTGAACTGTTGATCCTTGTAGACGATGACCGGATGGTCGGCGGTCACGCGAAGCACTCGCCCCATGCTGGTATTGATCTTTACCATCTTCCCTTTATAGGGTCGCCGTGTGATGGCTTTTACATCGGCAAGGGTAGATCGTCCTGTCTCTAAATCAAAGGCCAGCACGCGCTGATCTTCCGGTTGCAGCAGTTCTACAGTATCGCCCTCAAACGGTTTGCCGCTTTTAGCAAACAACTTATCGAAGCGCTCCGCTGCCACATTGGGACTGTTCAAGGCGAAGACCGTTTCACCGGCCTCAAAGCAACTGCCGCCATAGCCCAAACCTGCATCCAGGAACGCCCGCCCGATGCGCTTATCATAGCCCATACCCGCGGCCACTTCCTTCACATCGGCGCCGAGACGTTCGCAGATTTGCGCAATCTCGTTAATGAAGGATATCTTGGTGGCGAGAAATGCGTTAGAAGCATATTTGATCATCTCGGCGGTATAAAGGTCGGTGATGACCGTGGGAGCGCGCAGCGGCAAATAGAGCGTCGCGACCTGGCAGGCGGCATCGTGATCCGCTGAACCCAGCACGACGCGATCAGGATTCTGGAAATCTTGCACCGCCGAGCCCTCACGCAAGAATTCGGGATTGGAGACGACCGCGAACGGGACATCCGGGCGTTTCAGATTCTTACGGATGATGCGCGAGACCACGTCGCCACTGCCTACAGGAACGGTACTTTTGTTGATGATGATGGCGTAATGATCAAGTTCTTCGGCAATGCCACGCGCCGCGCTTTCGACGTAGCGCATATCCGCGCCGCCCTGGCTGGTGCCGGTGGGAGTGTTGACGGCAATAAAAATAAATTGGACATTGTCCAGCCCCTCGCTATAACTGGTAGTAAAATGCAGGCGCCCGGCACGCACGTTGCGCTCGACCAGTTCTTCCAGGCCCGGCTCGTAGATGGGGAGAATACCTTGTCTGAGACGCTCAATTTTCTCCGCAACAATATCAACGCAGGTGACGCGATTGCCCATGTCGGCAAAGCAGGTACCCGTCACCAATCCTACATAACCTGTTCCAATTACACAGATATTTGCCACTTATAACTCCTCTACATTGACGAATGGATTTTCATATCTTTCTTCTACTATTGTTGTCGGTGAGCCATGCCCTGGAAAGACGACCAGGTCATCCTCGAGCGTATAGAGCTTTTCCCGGATCGAGCGCTCAATTTGTTCATAGTTTCCCCCCTCCAGATCGGTGCGCCCGATGCCTCGATAGAAGAGGGTATCGCCACTGAATACGCAATACGGACGGCTGACAAAGCACACTCCGCCGCGTGTATGGCCGGGAGTATGCAGCACTTCAAGTGTAAGCGTGCCAAAGGAGATCTCGTCACCTTCCTTAAGCAGCATATCCGGTTTGCGCTTGACTAGCGGCGCTTTCCTGCCAAACATGCTCGCCATATGTTCATCGGTATACATAGGGACGTCATCGGGGTGAATCGCCAGCGGCACAGGGTAAACCGCGCTGACAGCATCGATGGCCGAGATATGGTCGATATGTCCATGGGTGTTGAGAATGTATTTGGGGATTAGCTTTAATTCCCGAATGTGTTCTATGATGCGCCCCGCCTCGTCGCCGGGGTCGATAATGACCGCTTCAAATGTCTGAGGACAGGCGTACAGGTAACAATTTTCTTGAAATGCTCCAACCGTAATGCACGCGACTATCGGTGCTTGTTCTTGCTCCTCTTCGGGCATGCTCTCTTTTATCCCTTCCTTCGGCAGAAACCTGACATTGCGATATATTATAACACAGAGGCTCAAGTAAGGTGACGACACAGGTAGGCCCCTATCCTACACGCAGCGCCTTGCCAGGTCTGTGTAGGATAGGGGCCTACCTGTGCCGTCACCCTTTTAGGGCCATATTAAGGCTGCGACGGACTTCCCGTTTCCTGGTTGTAATCGATTTCGACCACCTGCTCGGTACGTGTCGGCATGCGCCTCTGTCCAGGCGGTGGTTCTGTCACGAACGGCCCCGGTTTAGATATGGGCCATTGAGGAAGCGGTGGAATAGGAAAGCCGGGTTTCGCTTTTTCCTCGACCTGCTCCAGTTCTTGTTGCGTTTCTTGTTCCATACAGGTGCATCACCTCCTTTTTTCTTATTGTATCATGCGGATGAGCATAGAAGAAAGAGAGGGCAGAGCTAAGGAGGCAGAGGGCGACCACAAGGGTACGCCCTTACTATGACCCGTCTGTCATAGTAAGGGCGTACCCTTGTGGTCGCCCTCCTGCTCCCTGGCCACTGGGGAAGCGTCCGGCAACATAAAGCAGAAGCAGCTTCCTTCCCCTGGCACACCTGAGCTTTCGACCCAGATACGCCCATTCATCGCCTCTACCAGTTGCTTACTGATATAGAGACCCAGGCCACTGCCTCTTACTGCGCCGGAAAGATCCCGCTGCAGGCGCACAAACTTGCCGAAAAGTAATGGAATTTCATCTTGTGGAATGCCCGGGCCTGCATCTTTCACACAGATGCGCACATAAGATCGAGAGGGAGCCTGGTCATCCTCACCTGCTTGCAAACCGGCGTTGATAGTGATAGGAGTATGCACAGGAGCATATTTAAAGGCATTCGAGAGCAAATTGCGCAGCACCTGGCGCAGTGATTGCTGATCTCCCCATACAGTCAGGTTTTCAGCAATGTCCAGGTGCAAAGAGTAAGCATTGGTCTTACGCGGATCGAATAGTTCAAGCACATGCGCAACTTCCCGCGCAACGTTTAATCTCTCGATATGAAGTGTCTTCATCTTCTTATCGGATTGTACCGCATCCAGCACATTGTCAACCAGCAATTGTAGTTCTTCACATCCGCGCGCGGCGTGATCGAGAAACGTTGCCCGCAGCGTCTCATCCAGTTGTCCTTGATATTCACGCAGCAATTCGATGTACCCCTGCAATTCCGTGAGTGGAGTCCGCAATTCATGATTGACATTGAGCAAAAACTGGTCTTTGATCTCATTCAACTCGCGCTGCTGCTCGTATGCGAGAGCTAACTGCTGTTCCGCTTCTTGCGCTTTCAACCGGGCGTTATCTGCGATATCGAGGGCGCTGCGCAGGTAGCCGATGATGCACCCCTCTGCCAATAAGGCTACCGAGCCAACAAGAAAGACCGTGATAAGCGCATGCGGCCACCAGAGCGACCCCAATGTAATAGTGTTGACCACAATGATTGCCAGCACTGAAGCGCCTACGGCGATAAGTCCTCCACGCTGTTTGAATAACCAGGCGGCCAGCGCAATCGGTATGCTTAAGAGGCTTCCATTCAGCGACGAGGGAAAACCGTATGCAAATAATACCAGGCAGCTTAAAAAACTCAGAACGACAAGCGGAAGACTCACTCTATAAGGCAGATCTTTCAAATATCGGGGAAAAAAACTCAGGAAACGCACATTCTCCCTCACTTCTCTCCACTACACAAATCGTTGGCCATCTACACTATTGTTGCCCCGGCCATACGGCACAGGAATAGCCTGCCTGTATCCCCTGGATTTCTGGGAAAACTATTTATTGCTTCAATCCCCAAACGGGTTCGGGAAAAGGTGCGACTCCTGCTCCTGCTCGTAAGGGAAAGCATATCCTCAAATCCGAAAAGGTCAAATGGAGATGCATTACGAACCCTTCGGACTATTCTAGCATAACCGCTTGCTTCTGGCTATTAAAATTTCGCAAATTGTCAGAATGTACCGCAAAAATCTCATTCACGCCTTGACCTATACGTATACATATGTTATATTATACCCTGTAAAAGAAAAAGATGTGTTCGCACTGAGAAGAAAAGGTACCTGCTTATGCCGAATCGAACCATCTATGTAGCAGACGCGGACATGCCCATATTCGAGAAGGCCCAGCGGCTGGCCGGAGATAATCTCTCGGCCACCATTGTGCAGGCCTTGCGGCGTTTCGTTGAAACGGAAGAGGCAAAAGTCAGCGGATTTGAGGAGATCACGGTGAGCGTTGGCAAGGGACGCCCCTACCTGCGCAAGCAGTTCCGGGGGCGCATCATTGCCAGGCGCCGCCTATCTGTCCAGGACGACACGAGATGGCTGGTGTTGACGGTCTATCAGACCGCGAAAGGCAGATTTGCCCTCTACACGCGCTATACCGCCAACTGGTCGGGCTGGTCCAACAGGCAGAGGAAAGCGAGCAAGTCTAAAAGGGCCTATGAAGAGGGGTCGCAGTGGGATTGGGAATGGAACTGGGACATATCTTCCCATGACTGGTCGTCGGCCTACGAAGACGAGCGTCGCCTGGAGGTCTTTGAAACCCTGGAGGAGCTGAAGGAGCAGATTCCAGAGGAACTCTACGAGGCTATCGCGCAGTATCTCAAGGGCGGCGACCTGGAGATACTGGACATTTGAGCTACGCAAAGAGAGGTTTTTGTATGGTAACTGATTCTGGGCAGGAAATCTCTATCGAGGTGCAAAACCTGGTGAAACGCTATCCGAAGTCGCAGGTGAACGCTGTTGATGGGATTTCTTTTCGTGTGCGGCGCGGCGAAATTTTTGGCCTGCTGGGGCCAAACGGAGCCGGTAAAACTACAACCATTGGCATCCTGACGACCGGTGTGCTTCCCACGAGCGGCACGGCCAAAATCATGGGTATCAACGTGGTCGAAGACCCCATGAGCGTGAAGCAGCGCATCGCCGTCGTGCCGCAGCAGAGCAACCTTGACCGCAGCCTGCGCGCCCGCGAGATATTGACGTTCCATGCCAGCTATCACGGCATCCCGCGCGCCGAACGCAACGCGCGCGCTGACGCCCTGCTGCGAGAACTTGGTCTGGGAGATCGCGGCAAAGACATGGTGCGCCGCTATTCGGGCGGCATGGCGCAGCGCCTGATGCTGGCCCGCGCGCTGATGCACTCGCCGGACGTGCTTTTCCTGGATGAGCCAACAAACAGCCTTGACCCACAATCGCGTCTCTTCCTGTGGGATCGTATTCGCACGCTCAATTCACAGGGCGTCACCACCTTGCTAACCACGCACGACATGGACGAGGCTGACCAGCTCTGCGAGCGCATCGCCATTATGGATCACGGCAAAGTTCTCGTGCTGGATACGGCGCCAGAACTCAAGAAACTGATCCCCGGCGGGACGTACCTGGAACTGCGCGTCCTCATACCCGAACTTATCGCGGTTGGAGCCGATTCCCAGCAAGTATCGAGCAAAAATACGCTGCTCGATATCCTGCGCGCGCTCCCTGGAGCAGTCAAGGCCGAGGAAATAGCTGCCCAGTCGGGAGATGAGAGCCAGCTCGGAATCACACTCTTCCGCGTGTATGCCGAAGATGCTGGAGCGCTGGTGGTGAGCGCAACGCAGGCTGTGGCGGAAGCGGGATTTGAACTGCGCGACCTGCATCTCGCGCGGCCCAGCCTGGAAGACGTTTTCATCTTCCTGACAGGAAGGAATTTACGCTAAGTTTCAATCCCAAATGGGTTCGGGAAAGGGTTCGGCTCCTGCTGCCACGCTGTAGGGACGGTGCCTGGTGCCTGTGCGCCACGGCCACCCGAAAAGATCAAGAGGAGGTACATTAATGGCTACAACGACGACATCATCTCAGCAGGCCACACTGGCCGGGCTCCCACCTGCTACACGCGCGAAGAGCCGCATCAGCGTCGCGGGCGCCGCATTTGTGGCAATTCTCAATCGTGACATCGTAGTGACGGGACGCGATTTCATCGCCTTCCTGCTGCAAGTGCTGCTGCAGCCTTTATTCTTCCTCTTCATCTTCGGTAAGGTGCTGCCCAGCATCGGCTTCGCGCAGCGCGGCTTTGCCGCCGTACTCCTGCCCGGCATTGTGGCGCTGACAGTCGTCACCACCGCGCTGCAAGGCGTCACGCTGCCCCTCGTCCTCGATCTCGGCTTCGCGCGCGAGATTGATGATCGACTGCTGGCCCCCTTGCCCGTCAGCCTGGTGGCCGTCGAGAAAGTGCTGTTCGCGGCGATGCGCGGATTGGTCGCTGGCGCGATTATCTTCCCGCTGGCCTGGTGGATTCTGGGCGATCAATACTCGGTGCGTACCGATGCCATCGGAGTCATCATCGGTATTATGATACTGACCGCTTTCGCCGGCGCCTGCCTCGGCCTGACCATTGGCACATCGGTGAAGCCGGAACAGATCGGCCTGATGTTCTCGCTGATCTTCACACCGCTGATCTTCACCGGCTGCACTTATTATCCGTGGGGCTCGCTCGACTCGATCAAGTGGTTCCAGATCATCACGCTCTTCAACCCGCTGACCTACGCTGCTGAGGGGCTGCGCTATGCCATGGTACCCACCATCAACGGCCACACGCTGCCGACGCTGGCGATGGGCTGGGTCATCCTGGGACTGAGCGTTACAATTGTAGTATTCTTCATCCTGGGATTAAGGATATTCCGAAGGAGGGTAATCAATTAAGAGGCACCGGGGCGTACTCTTGCGGGCGCCTTTCAAATTATCTCTTGTCTAAGAGACGCCTCACACTCTCTGGCAGGCTAGTCCTTCACCCGTGGCTCATCAATCCCGGGATCATCGCGTGGAGGCTGTGAATCCTGTCCCAGGTAATGACTGATGACCAGTGCGCCGCCTACACCAAGCGGGATCAGTCCGGGGAGCAGCCAGGGGCCAAAATGCAGCGGCGCTCCTGTAAGAGCGGGAGGCAGCATGAAACCGAGCGGGTAGAGGCCAATTGACAGGGCCAGCCCCACCATCGTGATGATCAACCCGGCGCGCAGCACCCCGGTGCCTTTGCGCTGGCGGCGCAGGCGGTGCGGGTCCAGCCCGCGCATAATCAGTGCCATGCGCTCTTTGTGTTCAATATAGCGCAATAGCACGATGAAGCCCAGGAAGATGACCAGCGCCGTTGACCAGCCGAGCAGGGCGGCAAAAACTTCAGAAGACATTGCGGCTAAACCTATGTTTGAATTCTCACGTGTATATGATAAGATACACGTAAAGGCAAGAATGTTTCAAGGTCGTTGAAACTTTTTTTGCTCATGTAAACTCTAAGGGAACGTATGAGAGAGCACCTTTTGCCATCATCTCAAAGCCTGGGAATATCCCTTTCGAATGTCGTCTCAGCCCGTGCGGAACTGGACGACATGCAGCTTATTGCCGCGAGCAAAAAAGGCGACCAGGACGCTTTTGCCCAACTCGTACAGCGTTACCAACGCCGCGTTTTCAATCTCGTTTATCGCATGCTACAGCACTACGAGGAGGCGAACGAGATCACGCAGGAGACTTTTTTAGCTGCCTGGCAGGGCCTTCCCGCCTTCCGCGGCGATGCTCGTTTCCCAACCTGGCTGTACCGCATCGCCTACAATTGTTCCTTGAAAAGTCTTGAGCAGCGCAAACGCGATAAGGCATTGCAGGAAGCTTTACAGGCCGAGCAGGTGCTGGAACGCGCCTACGGCGATAAAAGCGCGGATGCCCAGCTGGAAATGCATGATCGCCAGGCTTTCATTCAAGAGCTGATTGCCAGGCTACCTACGAAATATCGTGTCGTGCTGATCTTGCGTCACCTGCAAGATATGACCTACGAAGAAATGGCGGAAATACTTACTATGCCCATCGGTACCATTAAAACTCATTTGTTCCGCGCGCGCAATTTGCTCAAGGAGCGCCTGCAAACTCTTGACCGCGACCGGTTTTTGGGAACGAGAGGTTCGTAATGCAATGTAAAGAGGCTTCGCGGTTAATGCAACTATATATAGATGGCCGTCTCAAATTTGATCAGATACATGCATTAGAGGCGCACATTACTGCCTGCTCCGCCTGCCATGCGGAACTCAATACTTTAGAGGAAATGGTTAGCAATCTGCATGACTTCAAGTTTGTTGCCGAGCCGGAAGATCTTACCGCTCAGATCATGCGTCGTGTAGCCCTCTCCCCGGCTCGTTCCGGCACGCCTAAATTTTCGCTACTGCGCCCTTCGCTACCCGAAATACTGGCCGCTGTCTTCCTTGCCACCATCGCCACACTGGCATTTATTCTGCAACAGCCCTCCGTGCGATCAGTGCTGCCTGTCGCCAACGGGCACGACTCGCTCTCGCTTGCCTTTTTACATACCCTGCACCTGCTTACATCCATCGATATAGGGACGCTCACCCTGGTTCTCTGGATCGTTGGCACCTTCCTGGGTATCTTTATCACATTGCTTTTTGCCGGCAATGAAGTGCGCTCGCGCTGGTTCAGGGCAATGATGGCACGCCTGCCCGTGCGCTGAATGCTGCCCTCCCTAATACTTATATTTCAGGAGAGAAAACGTGAATACAATCCCCGCTCGCCGAGATAGCGTGGTCGAGAATTATCATGGCACTCTGGTCTTTGATCCCTATCGCTGGCTGGAAGATGCCGGTTCGCCGGAAACGCTGGCCTGGGTAGAAGCGCAGAATCGCGTGACCGAGGACTATCTGGCCGCCATTCCTGCCCGCCCCAAAATACAGCAGCGCCTGACCGAATTATGGAACTATCCAAAGTATTCCGTGCCCATCAAGAAGGCAGGGCGTTACTTTTTCTCCAAAAATGCCGGTTTGCAGAATCAATCCGTCCTGTATATGCAGCCAGCGTTGGAGGGCGAGCCGGTTGCCATTCTGGACCCCAACACGTTCAGCGCAGATGGCACAGTTGCGCTCACCAACCAGGTTTTCAGCGAGGATGGGAAGCTGCTGGCCTATGGAGTTTCAAGCGGTGGCAGCGACTGGCAGGAAATTAAAATCCGCCGGGTCGATAGCGGCTCCGATTATCCCGAAGCCATTCGCTGGTGCAGGTTCAGCAGCATCGCCTAGCGACACGATAACGCCGGCTTCTACTATAACCGCCTGCCGGAGCCGGGTACGGTACCAGAAGAGGATTCGAGCAACTACAGCAGCGTCTACTGGCATACGCCCGGCACGCCGCAATCGCAGGATACCCTCATTTACGAGAGGCCAGACGCCAAAGAACTCAGCTTCTCCCCCTTTATCACCGACGATGGGACCTACCTGATGCTACATGTCTGGCACGGCACCGACCCGGAAAATCGCGTGTATTATCGCAGAGTAGCGAGCGATGAACCATTTATTCGCCTGCTCGATGAGGCCGATGCCAGCTATGAATTTCTCGGCAACACCGGCACGCTCTTCTATTTCCAGACCAACCTGAATGCGCCGCGCGGTCGCATCATTGCCATCGACATCGAACGACCCGAGCGCGAGAACTGGCAAGAACTGTTGCCACAGCAGGACGATGCGATTGCGTTCGCGCTCATAGTCAACGATCAGTTCGTTGTGACCTACCTGCGCGATGCCCACCATCAAATGAAGATATACAATCTTGATGGCACCTATGTGCGCGATATTCCCCTGCCCGCGTTAGGCTCAATCTTCGGCGTATCCGGCAGGCCGCACGATACGGAAATGTTCCTCGACTTCAGTTCCTATCTCTATGCCCCCAGCATTTTTCGCTATGATTTCACAACTGGCGCGCTCTCGCTCTGGCACGGGGCAGACCTGAAATTCGATGCCACCGGTTACGAGACAACGCAGGTCTTCTACTCTTCGAAAGATGGCACGCGCATCCCCATGTTTCTCACGCACAAGAAAGGGTTGACACTCGACGGCAACAATCCCGTCTGGCTCTACGGCTACGGCGGTTTCAATATCAGCCTGACGCCTACCTTCGCTGTCAGTACGCTTGTCTGGTTAGAGAACGGCGGCATCTACGCGGTGGCCAACCTGCGCGGTGGCGGCGAGTACGGCGAGGAATGGCACCAGGCTGGAGTGCGAGAGCGCAAGCAGAACGTGTTCGACGATTTTATTGCCGCTGCTGAATGGCTCATTGCCAATAAGTACACCTGTACCCGGCGGCTGGCAATCAACGGTGGCAGCAACGGCGGTCTGCTCGTCGCGACGTGCGAGGTGCAACGTCCCGACCTCTACGGGGCCGTCGTCTGCCAGGTGCCGGTCATAGACATGCTGCGCTACCACAAATTCACCGTCGGGCGCTACTGGATCTCGGATTATGGCAACGCCGAGGCCAGCGCTGAAGACTTCAAGTTCCTGTATGCCTACTCCCCATTGCACAATGTGCGCGAAGGCGTATCCTATCCGCCAACGCTGATTCTTGCCGCCGATACCGACGACCGCGTCGTCCCCGCGCACGCCAAAAAATTCGCCGCGACCCTGCAAGCCGCCAACACCGGCGACAATCCAATTTTACTACATATCGAGATGAAGGCAGGTCACGGCTTAGGCAAGCCAACCGCAAAAGTGATCGAGGAACGCAGCACTATCCTGGCATTTCTATTCCATGTCTTAGGGATGAAGTTTAAAGAGATCCTTCCATAAGGCTTCCTCTTTTTCTGGAGGTGTATCGTCTAGTTCAGGATCCATTACTCACTCCTTTAGAAATATCCTCGCTCTAAGACAGTTTGCTCCTCAAGAGGATCATTCCTGAGCATCTGACGTATAGAGTTGATAAATCTTTCAAATACTTTCAACCGGTATGGATATTTATTCAGGAACTCTAGATATGCTTCCCTTGCTTCCTGACGACCCTTGTATGTACTGAAATTATGCCTGATGTTCGAACTTATCCGTTTAGCTTCGCGTAAAAGTAGTACTTCATCAATTGGAGTTGTTCTGCTACTTACGGGAGTCATATCTAGCCACTCGCAAAGCAAATAGTATTTCGCACTGGGAATAGCGGTTTTAAGATCGCGAGCGGTAGCACATGCTTCCTGGAACATGGTCTTATCTAAATTGGTCTTGCATTCAGCAGCAATGTAAGCAAGGTGAGTTGATACGCAGACCTGCTCTTGAAAATCAGGTGAGTGGGAAGCTCTAAGATAGAGAGGTTTACTAATGGCAAAATCCTGATCCTTTGTTCGGATATGTAGGCCACCAGCAAACTCCGGTTGTATGAGACTCGAATCAAACCATATAGCGGAGAATGCTTTGATTGGACCTACGGTTACATTCATAGCTGAGATCTCAGGAATAAAGGAGGGATGTATGAGGCGAGGTAAAAACTCTTCGATAATGCTGTTGTCTAACTTAATTTGTCCTTTCTGTCGATATAGCCAATCATTCTGGCTATCGAAGATGAGATCAATATCCATACGTTTCCTGTACTCATTGAGCAGGTCAACCATATTCTTTAATCGTTCATCTGCTGGAAGGTCTGCTTCCATCGTGATTTCCATATTTGCGACCCATTGCTCATAATCTTCAATCGCCTTTTCCACCTGGGGCTTATCGCCAGCTGGAAGTTTATCATTTGCAAGGGTCGCTCTTAATTTATCAAGATGAGGCCTGGGATAAGTACTCATACTGGTTTCTCTCACTTCATATGGCGTAGTTTCTTCTCGTACAATATTGGTGAGTTGAGGATGATTTACTGGTCCTTTGAACAGCGGTGATTTTTGAACAGTAGAGGCACGCTCAATCGCCTCTGAAATTTCATCACCAATCTCAGTAGGAGCATTTTTATGTGCTTCTGAAAGACTCCAGATGGCGACTGAGCGAGCGAAATCATCTCCTTCACTTGCATTCAAGCTATCAGAAACAGGAATAAGGTGTAAAATATCTTCATAGATTATCTCTCCGAACTTATTCTTGAACTTCCTCTCCTGCCGCGTTTCAAGACGAAAACCAGCGGCTCCTAGAGCAACTGCCGCAACCAACAGGCCATTTTTGAAGCTGAGACCTCGTACATTGGATTCTTTTCCTACAACAATAATAGCTCTCCCATTTAGGCGAAGAAGGCGACGCATTTCCCTGAGCACATCTAGCATATCCAGTGTATATTGCATAACTGTGAGGAATCTATTCTGACGATTCTTCCGATTTGAACCTATCTCCGACCTGGCTATGTCAAGTAAGTTCCACCCGATAAGCTCCATTGCAGAACGATTATTTTGATGGTAGTTAAAAACATTAATGTATGGAGGCGACGTAATAATCAAATCAACACACATATCATGCAAAGGGATAGTTCGGGCATCAGTATGAAATACTTTGCATGATCTTTTGCTATATGGGAGGCTTTTTACAATTCTGGCATGTTCTTGCAAAGCACGTAGAAAATCTGTTTCGGTACGAGGAGGAGTATAGCTCATATAACGGATTATGGCATTACTAAGAAGATTATGGACAAGAGGTCTGTTTTCTGCCTGCTTTATCAGATTTCTAAATATCACGTCTGCTGTATCGCCAAAAGCTGATTGGGGAGGCTGCTCAAGGTTTTGATAAGAAAATAAATCCCAGGTAAAAGGGTGGACACATGCCTCAGCAAGATTTACCGCTTCCTGTATAATATCTTTTCTCTCTGCTAAAGAAAGACTCGTGAAATACACAGATTTAGCCATTTCAATTGCTGAAGGGTTTATCTCAGCACCGTAGCAGGTGAGGCCTTTTCGTGTGGATTCAAATAGTGTCGTACCGCTTCCAGCAAAAGGGTCCAGAATCACGCTGGTATCCTGACTATAGTGATCAAGAAAAAGCTCAACCAGCTCCGGCGAGAATTGCCCGCGCCAAGGAAAGAGGCTTGTGCGAAACTTATTGGCGAGGTCAAGACTCTCCTGGGGTATTGATTGTGTATCAAGCGGTTTATTCTCAATATCTTGCAATAATTGTACCAATGGGAGAGCATTTTGTCCGGTATCACCATTCACCGCATGTATTTTCATTGAAGACAAATTTGTAGATACCATGAAAATTTCTCCTGTTCCGCAGTGATACTATCATATGATATAACGAACTCGTGATATTGTCACTCTGCATGGGAGCAAATGCTTAGGAACACACGTTTATCATAACAGAAATGAGAACTGAAACGTATACACATCATGGACATCACTAAAAAGCGCCGACTGCAAGACATACTGCTGGGCTTTTTTCTGCTCAGTCACCCGGTGCCGGTTCTGTTACATATCATCGCCGTCACCCTTTTCACCTTGCTTGCCGCGTGGCAGCATCCCGTCAGGTATGTTATCGCGCTGGTCATCGCGGCACACGGCGCTATGCAGGTCTCGATAGCGATGATCAACGATTATTGCGACCGGCAATTGGATGCCGCGAGCAAGAAAAACAAACCGATTCCACGCGGACTCGTCGCCCCCCGCGAGGCGCTGGTTGCTGGACTGTCCATGATCGCGCTAATGCTGGCGCTGCTGTTCTGGTTGCCACCGCTGGCGCTGCTGATCTCGCTGTGCTACCTCGCCCTGGGGCAGGCATATAACTTTGGACTGAAATCAACGCCCTGGAGCGGTATTGTCTTCGCGCTTGCCATGCCGTTGATTCCTCTCTACGCCTTCGCCGGCGTGGGGCATGCGCTTCCATTTCTATTCTGGCTGGTGCCGCTGGGCTTTTTCCTGGGCGTGGCCCTCAACCTCGCCAATTCGTTACCAGATATAGAGAAGGATAAGGCGGGCGGTGCGCAAACGCTGGCCGTATACCTTGGGGTGCAGCGGTCTTTTCTTGCCTGCCAGTTATTGATAGTGCTGAGCGCCGCCTTGATTGGCCTGCTGACCGTGCTGCGCATCGTTCCGGCAAATCCATGGATTGTTGTCGTAGCGCTCATTCTCACGTGCCTGTCCATTGAAGCGCGCGTATTATTCTTCGGGCCGGAAAAGCCCGTCGAGACCCGCAAGTTGTATTTTTACCTGGTCGCCGTAACAAGCCTTGTACTGGCCGGCGGCTGGCTGGTCGGAGTCTTGATGTAATGCCAATACGCCTTACTCCCCTGGAATCCCTGCTGGCGCGCCTGAATTTGCTGCCCGCGCCATTGTTCGATACGCCCCTCTCCGCGGGCCTTGCGAAGGTACTCGTCACAGCGTGCGAACTCCGCGTCTTCGATGCCCTGGATAGACAATCTCTCCCCCTTGAAACCCTTGCGGAGCGTTTGCAGTGCGATCCCTGGGGACTGCACTTGTTGCTCCAATTACTGATCTCAGCAGGGTATGTGCGTCTGCATCGTGGAAAATACAGCAACACGCGCGTTTCTCAACGCTGGCTTGCCGGCGGTTCACCACAGAGCGTTGCCCCTTACATTATTCATAGTCCCGATATCGTCGCCATCTGGGATCACCTGCCGCAAGTGGTACGCGAAAACAGGCCGGTGATGCGCATACCCTATGACGAAGATGCCACGAATCCAGAAACCGCTGCTGCCCTGGCACGTCATTACGCCGGGCTCGCATCGTTAGCGATGGTGCTTGGCGGCGAGATTGCGCGCCGCGCTCCGGTTCCCAGGCATGCAATGCAGTTGCTTGATGTCGGCGGCTCCCATGCCGCGTACAGCGTCCTCTTCTGCCGTAGGTATCCTCAACTGCATGCTACCATTCTCGACATCGAGCCGGGCATTGAGGCTGGAAAATTGACCGTGAAACAAACAGGCATGGAAGAGCGAATCAATTTTCTCTGCGCCGATATCGTGAAGGACAATTTCGCTGCGGAGCTTGCGTCTTCCTTCGACGTAGCTCTCTACTTCCATATCGCCCACCTGCTGCCGTCAGAAATCAATGCAGCGGTGCTGGCAAAAGTGGCGGAAACGCTTAAGCCAGGGGGCGTCCTCGTTTATGTTGACCAGGTCATAGATCAGGCGCCTCGTTTGAGTCTGGCCGCATTGATGGTACAATTTATGGCAGTGACGGTAACGACCATCGGTGGCACCTGCTATCCATTCGTCACTGTAAAAGGATGGTTGCAGCAGGCCGGCATGAGCAATGTGCGCCAGCATCGCCTGCTTACGCCGGGAGCGACAATGATTACAGCAAAGAAGATGTAAGCCTGTTTCATATAAATTCAGAAGGAAGAGCGATGCAGTCCAATTCAGAGCAGTTCAATATATCTCTCGCTGAAGCATTCAAAGACCCTCAAGTCGTCAATGTGTATCGTTTTCGCCCACCCTATCCTGATGAGGTGTTTGATATACTCGCGGGCCTGATTGTGGATGAGCCACGCGTTGTTCTCGATGTTGGCGCAGGCTCAGGTGATATCGCCCGGCGACTCGTCGAACGCGTGGAGCGAGTCGATGCCGTCGATTTCTCACGGACTATGATTGAGAAAGGCAAACAACTACCAGGTGGCAATCATCCTCGCCTGCATTGGCTCTATGGCAAGGTAGAGGAAGTGCCACTTACGCCACCATACGCGCTAATCACCGCGGGATCGAGCATCCATTGGCTAAACTGGCCGTTAGCATTTCCACGCTTCCGTGCTATGCTTTCCCCGCATGGCTATCTGGCACTCGTCTATCGCAGGACGCTGCCCATGCCCTGGGATGCTGAGTTCAGGCAACTGCGCTCCCAATATTCAACGCGCAGCGGGCATAGAGGAGCGCACGTCGTTGCAGAGTTAGAGACGAGCGGCTTTTTTCGCGAGCTAGGAGAGAAAGAAACGGCTCCCGTGCCATTTCCCCAATCAATTGATGACTTTATCGAGGGCCTGCACTCGCGCAGCAGCTTCTCACGAGAGATTATGGGTTCGCGAAAAGCGTTTGAGATGGATCAACTGGTAAGAAATATCCTCTTGCGCCATCACAGCGATGGTATGCTGCCCTTACAGGTCGTCGGAACGGTAATATGGGGAACGCCTGAAAGTGGGAAAGCATGACAAACGAACTGCTCGATGTAAGGGCGGGGGTGGCCAGGGATGAGGGAATGGGACCCTGGTGGTCGCCCTCCTCGGGACAGCACTTGCCAGGTCGCAGCAAAACGTTTCGGGGAGAGAGAGCTCCTGAGCTCCCTGAATCAGCGCTGTGTAGGAGGCCACCTCGAAGTTCTCGGCGGCATAATCGGCCAGCGCATTTTTCACCATCTCGTCCTTCGCCGCCCTGTTGAAAGCGCCTGCATCTGGCCGAAAAGCTAAGTACGTAAAATCTTCCCTGGCTTAAATTGGACAAGTATGGCTATGAGCGACGAGACGATCAGAATGTATAAAGGGAAGCCTGCATTGGCCAGGTTCCAGACCCTGATCGTCAAAAGGGTAATTATCGCGGAAATCATACCAGTGAAAAAAGGGATGGCGCTTTCTGTTTCTGGAAAGTTGAAGGCTTTGACTATCGTTGGCAGTGCAGCCAGGGCATCGGCAAGAATACTGAAAATGATTGCCACATTTCCTGATGCTGTTATATACCAGAGAATCAGGCCGATTACAGATAAACCGCCGCAGACCAGGTCGAAGCGCGTTAATTTCCACCGCGCATTTTTATTGACGAAAGAGGCGATGAAGATCGTCAGGGGGAGAAAGCCAACCATAAACGTCATTAAGGATGGGATGCCGACGCCTTGCTGCAGTTCGGCGACAAAAGCAATCAGAGGCGCGAGCGACCACAATAAAAAAGAGACCCGGTTCGGCTTTACTCTGCCCTTAATGGTAGCAATAAGATAGCTCGTACCGCCGGTAGAAGAGATAATCGCGCCTAAAATGACAAAGTTCTGATTAATCATGCTGTGGTTGTGGTGGCTGGGAGTGTAACCTTACAAACGTTTGGTAGACAGAAGGGATGCAGTAATTCATTCAACCGTCCGGCTGAATGAAAGAACTACTGCGGGTCGCTAGAAGATGGCTTCCGCAACCTCTATAGCTGGCTCAGATGGCTCTGGCAGCATTTCAACCAGTGGCACACGTTTCGTTTCCACGATATGATTATCGGCATCGACAAACACGAGGCGTGGTTCCAGCGAACGAATCTCCTGCTCGTCGAATTGCCCATAGCTCATGATAATGACAAGATCGCCCTCGGCGGTGAGTCGAGCGGCAGCTCCATTGAGGCAGATCACCCCGGAGCCGCGAGCGCCTGCAATAGTGTAGGTTTCCAGCCGCGCCCCGTTATTGACGTTGACCACCTGCACCTTTTCATAGGGATAGATATCGGCGGCATCCAGCAAATCCTGGTCAATAGTGATGCTGCCAACATAGTTCAGGTTGGCCTGCGTAACGGTCGCACGGTGAATTTTGCCCTTGCACATAGTGCGCTGCATAGTCATAATCCCTTCTGTTTTCAAACGTTCGATGCCCCGGCAGGTTCCCCAGATCTTTCCCCTGAGAGGGTTCTGCCGCGAGAGAAACCAGCGTATGGCTTCTATTCTATATTAACGCACGAAGGGATAAAATGGAGACAGTCCCTGATTTTTTCTAAGGTTTTGGGAGTCATCATTCCTGTGCTAAAGCAGCAAGCAATCCCAGCGCATAAGCCTCAGCCGGGCTCTGAGCGTCAAAAATCTTCTCGCCGAGCAGCAGGCGGTAGTAGCATTTCCAGCGTCGTGCCGGCCAGGGGGCCAGTTTGATGAGTGTGTAGGTCTGGACGTGTGCTTCCAGTGCCTCTCGTAGCGCGATTTCGTCGTAGGCGCTGATGCCATATTCGGCGAGTTGCCGTTGCAATGCTTCTGCTATCATGTTCCTGGTTGTGTATTTGCTTGCTGGGCCGCCTGTATGAGGGCGCGAATCTCTTCTGGACTTAACGTTTCAAAATCGGTGCGCGGCAGGTCGTGCGGCATAATGGCAAAAGGGCCTGTCCAGTGCTTCGCGTGTTCTTCCAGCCAGTACAGGGTCTCAAACGATGTCTTGCGCGACTCTTCTACAATCGGATAGCGCCTGGCGGCGCGCTCGAACACCTCGTGATCCTTGGTAAACACGCTGCCATCTTTACGGATAACAACGTCGATATATAAATCGGTGTAGACGAGTTCCCGTGATTCGCAGGTATAGTCGGGAGTCGGCAGCACGATGTCGCAATAACCGTAGCTAAAGTTACCCTCTTTGTCGTAATTGATGTGGATGGTGTACCAGGCGCCGGGCCAGAAGTAGGTCAGTGAGTGTCCGTCGGCAAGGAAGAAGTCAGGCTTCCAGAAATCGGGTCTCCAGTGTTTTTTTGTGCCTGCCGGCGTCCAGACGCACACATACTCTTCGCAAATGGGCAACTGATAACCTCTCCACTCGGCCCATTGATCGCCACTCACAAGCATTTTACAAACTTCCACCTCGAGTAACATACGCGAACCTTTCCGTTAACGAGAACTCTCATCCTTACGAATTATACCTGACAGGGCAGGTTTCTACCAATCAGCAAAAATTCTTTAAAAGTCCTGGTACCTGTCCTTGTCGCTCCCTGGTTCCTGATCTCAGATTCGTTCAAGTGGTATAATGCCCCTGTAAAACCACACTCAACGAGGAGACTGAACAGTGAGTACCACACAGCAAACCCGCGTCGAGCGGGACTCTATGGGAGAGATGCAGGTTCCGGCGGATGCTTATTACGGCGCCAGCACGCAGCGGGCTGTTCTCAATTTTCCCATCAGCGACCTGCGTTTCCCGCGCCAGTTTATTCGCGCCCTGGGCCAGATTAAGCAGGCGGCGGCACAGGTGAACGAGGAATTGGGCGCCGTTGATCCACAGATAGCCGAGGCCATTGTGCGAGCCGCGCAAGAAGTTATAGACGGCAAGCTCGATAGCCACTTCGTGCTGGATATTTTTCAGACCGGCTCGGGCACCTCTACCAATATGAATGCCAACGAGGTGATTGCCAATCGCGCCAGCGAACTGTTGGGTGGCTCGCGCGGCTCGCGCAAGGTCCATCCCAACGACCATGTCAACTTTGGCCAGTCATCGAACGATGTCATCCCCACCGCCATTCACCTCTCGGCGCTGGTCAGCATCGAGCATGAACTGATCCCCGCCTTGCAGGACTTGCAACAGGCCCTGGCGCAGAAGGCCGAGGAATTCATGCCGGTTGTCAAAACAGGCCGGACGCACCTGCAAGATGCCACGCCCATTCGCCTGGGCCAGGAATTTCTGGGCTATGCCGGCCAGATCGAGCGCGGCATCGCTCGCTTGCGCCATGCTGCCGGCGAGCTATCTGAGGTCGCCCTCGGTGGCACCGCCGTTGGCACGGGCGTCAATACGCATCCAGAGTTCGCCGCTCGCGTGTGCAAACGTCTTTCGGAAATGAACGGCGTGGACGTGCATGAGACCAGCAATCATTTCCAGGCGCAGAGCACCCTCGATAATATCGTCGAGGCCAGCGGCTCGCTCAACACGCTGGCGGTCAGCCTGATGAAAATCGCCAACGATATTCGCTGGCTCGGCTCTGGCCCGCGAGCCGGTATCGGCGAAATCGAGCTGCCCGCCGTGCAGCCGGGAAGTTCGATTATGCCTGGCAAAGTCAACCCGGTGATCGCAGAATCGGTCTGCATGGTCTGCGCGCAGGTCATCGGCAACCACACCACCATCACCGTCGCCGGTCAATCCGGCAACTTCGAGATCAACGTCATGATGCCCGTCACGGCCTATAACCTGCTGCAATCCATTCACCTGCTGGCCGCGTCCGCACGCAACTTTACCGAACAATGCATTCAGGGCATCAAGGCGACGACAAAGGGGCCAGAGATGGTCGAGCGCGGCCTCGCAATCTGCACCGCCCTCGCACCGGTCATCGGCTATGATGCGGCTGCCGACATCTCGAAGGAGGCATACAAAACAGGCAAAACGGTGCGCGAGGTGGCACGCGAGAGAACCAAGCTGTCCGAAGAGGAACTCGACCGCATCCTCGATCCCGCCAGCATGACAAAGCCAGGATTAGAGGGCGGCCCCGCCGGGGGATAATATCACATCCATATCCGCCATCGATCAGGCGCATCCACGCCCGAAGTATCCGAAAGATCAGCGTAATTGGGCCAGATGCAAGCATCTGGCTCCAGCCCTTTCAAGGCAATGGCGACTGCGCCAGACCATGTTTCGTCAACCGAGAGCGCCTGCATCTCCTCGCGTGTAAAAAAACGCGCATCATCGATTTCGTCCAGGTTCGGGCGCAGGTCGCTGACCGCTGAGAGCAGTTTCGCACGGAACATAAAAAAATAGTTGTGTTCGCCATCATCCATTACCCAGATGCGCAGGCCTATCAACCCCTCGATCTCTACCCGCAGGCCCGTTTCCTCGAAGGTTTCGCGTACAGCCGCCTGGTCTGGTAGTTCGCCTATATGAACGCGCCCCGCGGGGAGAAGATAGCGCCCTCGCGTCACCCCATAGCGATTGCGCACCAGCAGCACACGTTCTTCGGAAATTACTACAGCACCGGCCCCCATGCTGAGCGGGCGACTGGGCCTGGAACGCTCCGGGAATGGGTCGACGGGGGCGCCGGCATCTAACATATGGATATGCTCCTGATCTGTCCTCAATGTTGTATTGTCTATAGTATACAGCAAAGTTCGCCAGCTACGCGCGTCTACAAAGCTGTTATGAAGTTCGCTGGAGATTCTTCGCGGCGCGAAGAATCTCCAGCGTGAAGTTCTAGACCGGAAAGATCAGGCGCTGAAAGGCAGCGTCTCGTACTTCTGCTCCGCCAGCAGAAGATTGACATGCACTCTGTCCACAATCACCGTCTCGAAAAATTGTAACAATGCCTGGCTTACGCAGTCTTCTATCGCAAGCTCGGTACTTTCAGGTTCATCAGCGAGAATTTCAGTAAACCGACCAGGACCCGGACAACGAAGAACAATTTGAATTTCCATGGGTGTCTCCTTCTCTTCTCTGTTTTGTGTGCCATCTAAGATCAAAAATGGGCGCAGAAGACAAAGGTGCCTGAGTCTGCAATATTGGCTTCTGCTTCCTCGCCTTTGAGGAAGGAGAAATCAAATGCAAGGAAATGCCGAACCAGAATGAACATTTCCTTTGCCATGGCCCCCTACTTACCCCCCCTGGGCCTTGTATCGAGTATACTGTTTTTTAGAGGAAATTAATGTGTATTATGTAACAAAATCCGTGTGAATTTACAGCAAAAACATGAGTCATCCCAAATTTTGACAAGTGGCTTGGAGAGGTCGCCCTCCATCTTTTACCTGTTTGGTTATATATCGGTTCGGCATTTGCTGGCATAACCTCTGCGCTCTTGTGGTCGCCCTCCATCTTTTACCTGTTTGGTTATACTCTTATCTGTTTGCTTATGCCGCGTCTCGCATCATCTCCTCCAGCGCGTTAAGCAGCCTATCAAGCTCTTCGAGCGAATTATAGAAATGCGGCGAAATGCGCACAACATCGCTGCGGGCTGCGACATAGATAGAGCGAGCCGCCAGCTCATCCACGATAGAATGTATACTCATATCCTGGCGTTCAGGGTGTGGTTTGAAGCACACAATACCCGAACGCTCGCCCGCTCCCTGCGGCGAGACTACAGGATAACCCAGGCGCTCTAAGCCAGCGATGACGTACCCGGTCAATCCGAGAATACGCGCCTCCACCGCCTGCATGCCACCTGCGAGCGCCTCGAAAACGCCCAGAGAGGCATCCATACCGATAATAGGCAGGCGATTGGAAGAACTATGCTCAAAACGCCCTGCGCCCATCCTGAGTGGCTGGTTATGATTAAAGAAATCAAAAGGTGTCTCCACGCTCAGCCATCCCCGGCGTGGCGTGCGCAGTTGGGGCAACAGCCTGTCCGAAATATAGAGAATGCCGCAGATCTGCGGGCCAAGCAACCACTTATGCGAGGCACCGGACAGGTAATCGACATCCAGTTCCTGCACATTGATATCAATCGAACCCAGCGCCTGCATGGCGTCGATGCCGCACAGCACGCCCCGTTCGTGGCAGTGACGCGCAAGAGCGGCGATATCATTGCGAAAACCCGTAGAGAACTCCACCAGGCTCAACGTCACCAGCCGCGTGCGCTCCGTAATATTCGCCACGATATCCTCGACCACAATACGATGATTGCGGGCCGGAATCTGAATATAACGAACGCCGAGTTCTTCTAGATTCAGCCAGGGGTACACATTGCTTGGAAATTCGCCTTCCGCGCTGAGGATTATATCACCTTCCTGCCAGTTCAAACCTTGCGCAATCGTCATAAAACCATCGCCGGTACTGTAGGTAAACGCAACCTGATCAGGTCGGGCATGAATCAGTTGCGCCAACCGGCGATGGGACCCGCTTTCATAGGCCGACCAGCGCTCGAAATTGATGTTGCCATACACTGAAGTATCATCGACATAGTCGTGTAGTGTTCGTGCTGTCGGTCGTGGAAGTGGGCCATTGGCCGCGTGATTCAAATAGGTGCAGTGCCGCGTCACCGGAAAGAAAAGCTCACGTAGCTCTGTAACGCCCTCTTCCTCGCCCGAAAACTCGTGTTCTCCCTCTTCCAAAAGCAGCAGCGGTTGCAGCATATCGTCTAGCGAGGGAAGTGGCGGAATGTGGTCGTGATTGGCCATAACAAAAGATAGCTCCTTGCTAATCTGGATAGTTGTGTATGCCCCATGAAAGGATCAGATGGATTGAATCCTCATGAGTTTCAGTATAGCATATCTCGTGCCACTCCAGGATGATCATTCGTTCGCCCTGGAACCGAATCCTGACTTTGATAAAGAGCAACAATGCTCTTGGCCACCTCGATCACCTTCTCACGCAATTCCTGCGGCTCTACGACAATCACCTGCGCGCCAAAGCTCAATACGTACTCACAGGCATTATGTTCGCCTTCAAACAGCATCGCCACCCGTACCCAGCCATCGGCCTCTGGTGGTTCGGTGCTGGTGATGCGCGCGTATCTGCCCGCCGTGCGCATATATGCCAGGATAGCCGGATCGACGCGCAGCGTTGCAGGATAGCGCGGCAAATTGGCCTTGAAGTCGCTGGACGATTGTTCCCAGTATGCCGCCAGGTCAAAATCGGCGGGACGTATAAATGGCTCATCAGTAATCCTGGCGTCTTGTACGCGCGAGACACGATACGTGCGCGGCTCGCCCTCTACTGCCGCCACAAAGTACCACACACTTCCCTTTGCTACTAACCCCAGCGGATCAACTAATCGTTCAACGCACGTATCATCGCTCCGCCGGTACGCCAGTTGCACCCGGCGTTCCTGCCAGATGGCATTCTGTAGCGTTGGTAGATAAGGAATCGCCTCCTCCTGACTACTCCAACTCCGCGCATCGATATGAATACGATTGCGCACGGATGAGGCATTGGAACGCGCGAGCGATGGCAGTGCGGCAAGCAGCTTGATCAGGGCAGCCTCCGATGCCTGGCGCAGCCCAAGGTCGGCCAGCAGGCGTGCAGGCCCGGTGACAAAGAGCGCCTGAATTTCCGCCTCGCTCAGCCCGGTCAGATTCGTCGAATAGGGCTCCATCAGCCTCCAACCGCCACCCGTGCCGCGTTCGGCCACCACCGGCACCCCTGCCGCGCCCAGCGCCTCCATATCGCGATGGATAGTGCGCTCCGAAACCTCCAGGCGTTTCGCCAGTTCGCGCGCCGTCATGCGGCGATGTACCTGTAAGAGTAACAGGATGGAAAGTAATCGATCAGCACGCATATGCCAATATTTCCTCTCGTTTGTTGGAGCCGGGCGCTTCCTTTGTTCTATCAGTATTGTATACTATACATGCGGGGCGGATACCACCCTCATCTGCCCCGTTTATTCTTTCTAACCCTCACTATCTCATACCCTGTGAGACTGGCTCCGCTTTCAGCGTATTTCTAGTAAGGGGATTCCGCTCTCTGCTCGTAGCGGAGCTTACTCTCGCTTTCTTCTATGCAATAGAAATCGACTCTTTGCGTCTTATACACTGAGCGAACGATTGGGCAGAATAGTTTATGGATATCAGTAGCGAAGTAGGAACACCACTTACAGGTACAGGCCTCTCTATCTGGCCCGTACCGAAAAAGGCTGAGCATGCGCCCGTGTCCTTTCCTGCTGTTCAATCAGAAAAACTGGCTGCCGGTTCAGGAGCGAAAAAGCTCTCCTTTGACGATCTGTACGCGCAGTATTATCCGCGCGTCCTGGCCTATTTGCGTTTTCGCACCGGTACGATGGATGTCGCGGAGGAACTGGTATCGCTCGTCTTCGAGCGCGCCTTGATCCATCTATCCGACCTGCAAGCACCGGGCGCTGCCGGCGCGTGGCTTTTTCGTATCGCTCGTAATTGTGTCTCCGATTATTTCCGGAGGCACCAGTTCGATCTCTCTTTGGAGACGCTCGTCGATGCAAATCACCTTTGCGAGCGCTCACCAGAGGAAGTCATCGTTGCACGTGAGGAGCGCATGCTGTTACTTACTTACCTCAATCGTCTCTCGGAACGTGAGCGCGAGGTAATTGGCCTGAAGTTTGTCGCATGCCTGCAAAATCGTGAAATCGCGCGTGTCCTGCATATACCCGAGGGCACTGTCAGTTCGCTCCTTCACAGGGCGCTTGCACGCCTGCGAGAAGCCCTCAATGGGGAAGGAGGGTACAATCGATGAAGTATGTTGAGGACAATTTTATCAATCACAGCTTCGATGACGCAGAACTGTCCTGGATGGATGCCCTGGATGCCATCGCTATCGACGGCCAGCGCTCTCCCATCGAGTCCTTAAAGGCGGGTACAGAGAACGAGGAAGATGAGGAAC
Source organism: Ktedonobacteraceae bacterium (assembly GCA_035294305.1). Lineage (GTDB taxonomy): Bacteria > Chloroflexota > Ktedonobacteria > Ktedonobacterales > Ktedonobacteraceae > DASRBN01. The sequence continues at coordinate 48,024 of DATGLD010000046.1, forward strand.
AGGCATTGTTGCGCCTGGCCGCGCAACTGAGCGACACGCTTGCTCCGCTGCGCGAGCTGCATGCCCCCGATAGAGCGCAAAAGCAACGTTTGAAAGTTCAACTCAAAGCTGCGCTCGCGCAAAAAGTGCGCCGGCGTCGCTGGTATCGTAACCTGGTCATAGCCGCGGCCATCCTCATGTTCGTGTTGCTAGGGCCAGGCGTGCTGCTGGAGATCAACCTTGCCAGGGAGTGGAATAGAGGAGCTATCGGGGTCAATGAACCGGGAAGGTTGTTAGCGACAGGCACTCCAACCAGCGGTGTCAGCGTACCCGGATATGTCACCAGCCCCACCCGTCCCCCTACACCGCAATCTCATGTCACGCCAGCGCCTCATAGCAAGATCAAACTTCTCCTGCCGCCGGAGAATATGCCCGGGGTCGTAGAGGTTGATACACCTTTTATCATGCAAACGAACAACGTCCTGTACAAGTATTTCGCGCACTATGTCGTTGACGCGCAGGATGTCTTTTTATATGAAGACCCTGGTATGCCGCCACCATCTCCCACGGCTTTTAATGGCCTGCACCTGGTCTCTATCGGCTCAATCAAAGGATGGTTGGGCCAGGATATGTCTGGCAGAAACATTCTGAACTGGTTCCAGGATGGTTTTTATTGCCAGATCACCAGCTCGCTGCCGATCTCCCAGCTGGCCAACTTCGCCAGCCACTTCCAGGTCGTTCAGCATAATATTACGGCGGTTCTCTATCCATGGGGATAGAGGGAGCAGATTTATCGCCTCCAGATTGGCCCTCACCCTGGTTGCCTCTATGGAGGGCTCTCCGTTACGGCATGCTTGCCGCGGCACGTAAGCGATTGGCCTGCTCCTCAGCAGAGCGCGCTTCCTGCCGCCGCCGCAGACCTTTTAGCGCCTCCGCCTTGCGCAGCCAGTTATCGGGATCTTTCGGGTGCAGGTGAATGGCCTCATCTGCCGCCTTCAATCCCTCCTCGTAATATCCCAACCGGTTCAGCACCAATGCCTTATTATGCCAGGCCGTTGTCAGCCGCGAATTTAATTGTAGAGCGCGCTCATAGGCCCGCAAGGCCTGTACGTAATCGCCCAGGTTATACAACGCATTGCCGCGCCCATTCCAGGCAAACGCGAAATTGGGGTCGATCTTCAGCGCCACATCATAAGTCCTCAATGCCTCCTGGTAGCGACCCAATTGCCGCAACACACCTCCTTTGCCGCTCCATGCCGGGGCATGCCGCCCATCCAGTTGCAGCGCCCTATCGTATGATTCCAGCGCCCGCGTATAATCCCCCAATTCGTCCAGCACGTTGCCGCGCCGGTTCCATGCCTCCGCGAATTTCGCGTCTTCTCGCAGAGCCCTATCGAACATCCCTAGCGCCTGCTTCAATTTGCGCTGCGCGTACAAAACCTGCCCCTTGCCAAAATATGCTGGGGCGTAATGATTATCCAGATTCAGCGCCTCGTTGAAAGCCTCCAGCGCCTCTTCGTAGCGCCGCATATCGTAGAGTACCGTCCCTTTGCCGTTCCAGGCCGGCACCAGCGATGGATTGCAGCTGCATGCCTGCTCGTATGCCTTCAGCGCGGCCGGCAGTTGCCCCAGTTCGTGCAGCGCATTTCCCTTGCCGCTCCATGATGTCGCGATCAGCGGCCCGTAGGTCAGCGCCTTGTTGAAAGCCTCCAGCGCCTCGCGATAGCGTTTGAGCGTATTCAGCACCAGCCCCTTGTTATTCCAGGCCTGCGCCAGTTCTGGATCGAGGCGCAGCGCCTGCTCGAATGCTTGCAGCGCCTCTTCGTGTCGTCCCAACGCGCTCAGAGCCGCCCCCTTACCATTATAGGCCGCTGCGTTCCCTGGATCGAGTTGCAGCGCCCGTTCGAAAGCCTGCAGCGCCTCATTGTGCCGGTGTAGCGTACTCAGAGCCGTCCCTTTGCCATTCCAGGAAGTGACCAGCGTTGGATTCAACTGCAAGGCCCGTTCGAAAGCCTCCAACGCCAGTTGATGTTGTCCGCGCATCCCCTGTGTCAACCCGTAGCCCTGCCAGCCCACCGAACTCGTCGTCTGCGTCTGCAACGCCTTTGTATAGACGGCCAGCGCCTCGTCCAGGCGTTTCTGTGTATAGAGCGTATGCGCCTCTTCCAACGGGTCCGTCGTCACTGCCGCGTGCACGCCGGTTGTGCGTGCCGAATTGTTGATTTCTTCCAGGCGCGTCACCACATCCTGCGCGCTGGCCGGTCGCTTGTCCGTGTCCATCTCCAGCATTTGTTTGAGCAATGCATCGATACGTGGATCGACATCGGGATTCACCTGCGAAACCGGACGGAAGAAAAATGGCTGCTCGCTTGGATCAATGCCTGTCAGCAGGTGATGCAATAACGCGCCCAGGCTGTAGATATCCGAACGCGGCGTACTCTGCGCTTTGCCATATTGTTCGGGGGCCGCGTATCCCGGCGACCCGAGCGCCACCGTATCGTGCTGCTTGCCCGGCTTGAAAATACGCGCAATGCCAAAATCGATCAGAAAGAGGTGCCCGCTGTCGCTAATCATTACATTCGCAGGCTTCAGGTCGCGAAACACAATCGGTGGCTGGTGATTATGCAGGTAGCTCAACACATCGCACAGCTGCTCTGCCCATTTGATCACCTGGTCTGTTGGCAAGGGACCGCCTCCGATGCTCTCCAGGTACTCCTCCAGCGTCTGGCCCTCGATAAAATCCATCACCAGGTACGAACGATCATTTTCCGTGAAGTTGTCATAAATGCGCGGCAAATTTGGATGTACCAGGTCCGCGAGCAGGTGTGCCTCGCGGTCAAAGGCCTCTTTCGCCTCTTGCAGGCGTGCTGGGGGCAATCCGGCGCTGCTCATCTCCTTGATTGCCACCGGGCGATTATTGAACCTCGTATCGGCCGCCTTGTAAACAGCGCCCATACCACCCTGCCCAATCCTGTTCAACAACTGGTAGCGACCGGCAAGCAGCGTCTGCTCCGGCAGAGAGCCTGTGGTATGTGTAAAAGGCAGCAGCATCGCGCAATGCTGGCAAAATTTCGCCGTTGATGGGTTCGCCGCCCCACAATTCTCACAAAAAAGTTCTTGCGATGTCATCTGTCTTTTTCGCTTCGTCTTTTCGCATACGATGAGGAAAGTGCTCGTCCATTTCATGCTGAGCGCAGCAAAGCATGAAATGGCAGCGGGCCTTTTTCATGGCGTTACTATCAGTCAAATGCTTCTCATCCATCTATATGATAGCACAGTTTTCGTAGGGCGATGCACAAGCGCCGGTGATGAAGTTTCACCAGCACAAGAGAGAAGGAGCAGTGATGCGTATCATGGCCCGGGCCAGGCGAATTGTCAATTTTGCTTGTTAAAACTCATCGCCGGCCATCAACCTCTTTTGCTATCCGTAACCATTCCTCGATGCTCAACGTTTCGGCCCGGCGGCTCGCATCGATGCCTGCCGCCATCAATAATGCTCTCACCTTTTCATCTTTACAATGCAGCCCATGTGCCAGCGCATTGTGCAACTGCTTGCGCTTCTCCGAAAAACCCGCCTGCACCACACGGAAAAATGTATCTCGCTCCTGTAGGGACAGCGCCTGGCGCCCGTCCTTGCCATCATTTACCTCTACGCGTAAGATCGCCGAATCAACCTTAGGCGCGGGATAAAATGCGCGGGCCGGAACGCGCGCAATAATTTTTGGCTTCCCGTAGAATTGCACACTGATCGCCAGTACGCTCAAATCGCCCGGTTCGGCTACGATTCGTTGCGCAACCTCAAACTGCACCATTACCACAATCAAACGTGGAGGATTGTCGCTTTCCAGGAAATGGCGAAAGGTGGGTGCCGTAATATAGTACGGCAAATTCGCCACCAGCTTATACGGCTCCTGGCCGAATACCGTTGCCGGATCGAGATAGAGGAGGTTGCGGGCCACCAGTTCAACATTAGGGAAATCCCGCGTCGTCTCCGCCAGCAACTCTAGCATATCCCGCTCTAGCTCTACTGCCACTACGCGTCTGGCCTGCTTCGCTAATTCCCGTGTCAAAACGCCCGTGCCTGCGCCAACTTCCAGCACCGAGTCATCTGCAGCAATCTCAGCTGCCTCCACAATCCGCTGTAGCACCGCGCGGTCAACTAAAAAATTTTGCCCGAACGATTTGTTCGGGCGCATGTCATGCGCATACAGCAGATTCCGCAACTCGCGTAAATCCGTCAAATCTATCTCGTTACGCATAAAACCTCTACCACTGTAGGGATAGGGCCTGCCGCCTGGCCTCTACCACCAGTAAGGGCCATTGGGCCAACTGCGACCACGCCAGCGCTGTGGCCGGCCAGAATTGTTTGAGCCGCCAGGCCTGAACATTCGCCTCAACAGGCCGGAGAAAACAACCAGAATGATAAGCGGCACGATCAAAACAAACAGTATCAGCCCAACCATGGCCCCGAGAATATCTGCGCCGGCTCCCACCAGCATTCCGCCATGTGTCACCAGCCCCTCTATCAAAGCAACAATCACCAGGACAAGCATAATAAATCCGAACCGTACAGGCGCGCGCCTGTGCTGCTGTGGTCGCGCCCATGGCGGCACGCCCTGCCCTTGCCCTCCTACCCCAGCGCCCCCTCTATAATCGTAAGGGTTATAAGGCCCATATCCACGTTGATACGTGCTGGCGCTCCCATCGGAATACGCCTGTTCCTGCTCGCCCGGGTGGCCTATAATGTAAGGGCTAGATTGATCGCGCCCCAGATCGCGTTCACTATAGCTTGATGGCGGCTCATCTCTCGGCGCGGCCCCCTGATCTAGTTCGCCGGACCAGGAATAGGGAGCGCGCGGGTAATAGACCTCGTCAAGTGAAGCATCCTGTTCCTGCGCCTGGAATTGTGGGTCAAACTCTTGCTGGCTCATTGTTGGTTTCCTACCGCTCCTATGAGCATAATCCCTCTATCACCTACTATACATCACTACGTCGCGTCATGGCCAGGGTTGCAAATGCGAGCGAGCACAAGAGTTCGCCCGTTTTTGCGCCTTGATATACAATAGTACATCATCGGGTACAGCCTGAAACGAGCAGCCTTCCCAGTGCGTTATACATTAGTGAAACTCAATAATGCGACAAGCAAACGGTGTAGGTGGGGGAAAGGGCACCGTCTGGCAAAGGACATGGTTCCGGGCATCCCATCGCCCTATTTTCCTGTTTCAATTGGAGAAAGTCATCAATATGGATCAATACGACGATAAGCAACACGACGATAAGCTTCACAAAGACGAAAATGCCAGCCTGGTTCCGATTCATGCCAGCAATGGTGCAAGGCAGGACGGTATTGCTGCCGCCAACAGCAAAGCGCTGGTGCCCGTGAAAACTATCACTACTCATTCGGACCCCCTGCCGGCGCTCACAAGTCGCCGTGCCCGCCTCAATCGCGTGATTATCATCAAACGCCGCATGCAGCGTTCCGCGCGTAGTGATACCACCGCGCCGCGGCTCATGATCACCTTCTTTGTACTAGCCGTAGTATTGTTCTCCCTGCTCTCAAGTGGAGTTGGCGCTGCTTATGCCTATTATCGCTCCCAGTTGCCTTTGCTCAACGGCATTGCCACGCACGCGCTCTTCCAGACCACACACATCTATGATCGCAATGGTAAATTACTCTATGATCTCTATGATCCCAAATATGGCCGTCGTACCTATGTCAACTACAATGATATTTCGCCGCTCGTCATCAACGCTACCGTTGCCATCGAGGATCACACCTTCTGGGATAACCCCGGCGTAGACCTGCAAGGCACCCTGCGCGCCGCCGTTGCCGACCTGCAAAGCCATGCCATCGTTGAGGGCGGTAGCACCATAACCCAGGAGCTGATCAAGAATCAGCTTTTTCCCACCGACCCGCGCACCTTCCAGGTAAAGGCCCAGGAGGCGGTGCTGGCTTATGGCCTTACGCAGCAATATCCCAAGTGGAAAATCATGGAAATGTATCTCAACACCGTCTACTATGGTTCGTTGAACTATGGCATCGAGGCCGCAGCCGAGGGCTTCTTCAACCTTAAACCAGAATGTACGCGCACGCATTGTGTTCCCGCCGCCGCGCAGCTCGATCTGGCGCAGGCTAGTATGCTGGCCGGCTTGCCGCAGAGCCCTTCCTACTACGACCCCACCACGAACAAACAGGCCGCCCTGGACCGCCAGCTTGCCGTCTTACAATCCATGGTCGATCTCAACATGATTACCCCCGCCCAGGCCAACCAGGCGCACGAGGAAATGGTAAAGTACAACTTCAAACCATTTGTTGATACCAAGAATGCTCCCCATTTCGTCGACTACGTCATTAACCAGGTGCTCGTTCCATTGATCGGCGCGGAGAATTTGCTCGACGGCGGCTACAACATCTACACCACCATCGACCTCAATCTGGAGAAAAAGGTCGAGCAAATTGTCTATAGCCACCTCTACCAGGTGCAGTGTGATAACTACCTGGGCTGCTACGGCCCGCTCAATGTGCAGAATAACGTCAATAATGCCGCGGTCGTCGTAGAGGACCCGTCCAACGGCGAGATTCTGGCCATGGATGGAAGCGCTAATATCAATGACAACCGCCCTCAAGTGCATGGCCAGTTTAATGCCGCCACTGCTCTGCGGCAGCCAGGCTCATCCTTCAAACCCATCGTCTATGCTACCGCCTTCGAAATGGGCTGGTATCCCGCTACCATCCTGCAAAACCACAAGACCATTTATCCCGTCCTGGTCTCCACCAACCCGGACAAATATTACACCCCCAACAACTATGGCGATGTCTTCCTCAACGGCTTCCCCATGACCATTCGTAACGCGCTGGCAAATTCCATCAACATTCCTGCCATTGACGCCATCGAATATACCGGCATCCCTAACGTCCTGAACATGGCGGCCCGCCTTGGCCTGACTGAAGTTGCGGACCGCGATCCGAAAACACTTGGCCCATCTATGGCTATCGGCACCGTCGAAGTCTCCTTGCTCCACCTCACCGGCGCCTATGCCGCCTTCGCCAACCAGGGTGTAAGGGTTCCGCAAACCTCTGTGCTGGAAATAACGGATAGCATGGGCCATCCTCTTTATACTTTCGACCCTTCACACCCGGCCGGCGTGCGTGCCATGAGTCCCGAAGTCGCCTTCCTCATGAACAGCGTCCTGTCGGACAAAACCTCGCGCTACCACGAATTTGGCCCCGGTAATCCGCTCGAACTCGCGGATCGCCCCGCCGCTGCGAAAACCGGCACCACCGATAGCTTCCGTGATAACTGGACCATGGGCTATACCCCTCATGTCGCCGTCGGCGTCTGGGCTGGCAACAGCGATAACAGTATCATGAACAACGTCATCGGTATTACCGGCGCCGGTCCCATCTGGCACGATGTGATAGAATATGTATCGCATTACTATAATTATCCGCCCGATGATTTTGCGCGACCATCCGACGTGCATTTGGGAACGGTCTCCGCGCTGACCGGCCTGCTGCCGCGTCCAGGGGAACCGACCATCACCGACTGGTTTATCGATGGCACCATGCCAACTATCCAGGGTGGCTATTATGTCCCTCCCTGCCAGGGACCCAGGTGCGGACCACCTACCAACCAATAAAGTGGTTCTCTATCCATCGGCACGCCGGGGCCGGTCATGTGTCAGGGCCCAAGGTAACATAAACATAACAAAAGGAGCTCGAATGAATAGCGAGGTTGAAAGTAGCAAGAGTGAAGCAATGCATGCCGGCAATAACGATACATCGCCGGGCGAGCATTCCCCATACGCGCAAGAGGAAGATGCCGCCGTTAACTTCGATAGAGCCGACCCGGTCATGCAATCGGTACGCGGCAATCCTAAAGCGGAACAGGCCCTACGTTTGCCCAGCCGTACTGAACTGCGCAATCTCTGGTTTAAAGAGTATGGCGAGCAAGATTACGCTCTGCAAATGTGGGTACGCGTAGTGGAACAGCAAGACCTTGAGATCGAGATGATGCTCCAGATGCAAGGTATGCTCATCTTCGGCCTGATGGTCAGCACGCAGCGATACGCCCAGTTTTACATCGATCTGAACGAGGAACTGCATCGCGAAAACGAACCCGAAACCGCCGATGCCCTGCGCGATTACTATACCGCCCTCATCCCGCCGCAAGATCAAGAAATCGGCCCCGAAGGTCTCCCCATCCTCTACCGCTACATCCACATGCGCGATGTCACCATTATGAGCGGCGGCCACAAAATCAAGCTCCCCTACTGGCGCGGCAAACTCAGCTCTGTCGACGCCTTCGTCGTCGGCGCCACCGCCGAAGAATAACATTTGTTGATAGTGATGCCAAACGCGAACCCTGTTCGCGTTTGGCATCACTATCAACAAATTGCTACATCATGCCGCCCATGCCGCCCATGCCGCCGGGCATGGCAGGCGCAGCCTCTTCCTCCGGCACATCCGTCACAAGCGCATCCGTCGTCAAGAACATACCAGCAATACTGGCAGCATTCTGTAGGGCCGAGCGGGTCACTTTGACCGGATCAATAATGCCCGCCTCGAACATATCCACGTACTCGCCCCTCAGAGCGTCGAAACCACGTCCGCGTGGGCTTCTACTCACCTCGGCAGCCACCACGGCCCCGTCGCGTCCGGCATTGAGCGCAATCTGGCGCAGCGGCTCCTCAAGTGCGCGGCGCAAGATGTTCACGCCCGTCTGCTCGTCGCCGGCAGCAACCTGCACCTTATCAAGCGCGGGAATGGCATGCACCAGCACCGAACCACCGCCGGCCACGATGCCCTCTTCAACCGCGGCGCGCGTCGCCGAAAGTGCATCCTCAACGCGGTGCTTCTTTTCCTTCAGTTCTACCTCCGTCGCGGCCCCAACCTTAATCACGCCCACGCCACCGGCCAGCTTCGCCAGGCGCTCTTGCAGCTTCTCACGGTCATAATCGCTCGTCGTCTCCTGGATTTGGGCGCGAATCTGCTTCACACGGGCCTGAATCGCTTCCGGCTTCCCGGCACCCTCGACAATCGTCGTCGTATCCTTGTTAGCAAGCACCGTGCGCGCCGTACCCAGGTCACGCAGCGTCGCATTCTCTAGCTTCAGGCCGGCCTTCTCGGTAATTACCCGACCACCGGTCAGCACAGCGATGTCTTCCAGCATCGCCTCGCGGCGGTCGCCGAAGCCGGGAGCCTTCACCGCCAGCACATTGAACGTCCCACGTACCTTGTTCACCACCAGCGTCGCCAGCGCTTCACCATCCACATCCTCGGCGATAATCACAAGCTCTTTGCGCCCCGTCTGCAAAACGCGCTCCAGCACAGGCAGGATATCCGCAATCGCGCTGATCTTCTTATCGGTAATCAGGATGTAAGGATTGGAAAGCTCGGCCTCCATGCGATCCATATTCGTCGCCATGTAAGGCGAGATATAGCCGCGATCAAACTGCATGCCCTCGGTATACTCTTTTTCCATGCTCAGGCCGCGGCCCTCTTCGACGGTAATCACGCCATCTTTGCCAACCCTGTCCATCACCTCGGCGATCAGGTTGCCGATTTCAGGATCAGCCGCCGAGATAGAGGCCACCTGGGCCATCTGTTCCTGGGTCTCGACCGGCTTGCTCATGGACTTGACTTCCTCGATCACGGCCTCAACGCCCTTCTCGATGCCACGGCGCAGGATCATCGGATTCGCGCCCGCCGCCAGGTTCCGCAGGCCCTCGGTAATAATCGCCTGGGCCAGCACCGTAGCGGTCGTCGTGCCATCACCGGCTACATCGTTGGTCTTGGTTGCCACTTCCTTGAGCAACTGCGCGCCCATATTCTCGAACGGGTCGGGCAGATCGACGTCGCGCGCGATGGTCACGCCATCATTCGTAATCGTCGGCGCGCCGTACTTCTTGTCCAGCACCACATTGCGGCCCTTCGGTCCCAGTGTCACCTTCACCGCATCGGCCAGCACATCCATACCCTTTTTCAGGGAGCGGCGGGCCTGTTCATCAAATTGCAATTGTTTTACCACGAACTCTTCTCCTACAGTTTCCTACTCAACAATACCCATAATGTCGCTTTCGCGCAGGATCAAATACTCCTCGCCATCCATTTTGACCTCGGTCCCGGCATACTTCGCAAACAGCACCCGCTGCCCAACCTTTACCTCTGGGGTGATCCGTTTGCCGTTATCCAGCACCTTGCCCGGGCCGACGGCCAGAATTTCGCCCTCCTGAGGCTTCTCCTTCGCCGTATCCGGCAGAACGATACCACCCCTGGTCATTGTCTCGCCGGACAGCGCCTTGACGACCACGCGGTCGGCCATTGGATGAATTCTGATATCACTCGTTGCCATACACCAAAACCTCCCTATGTTTTTATTTTTGAGGGGTCAATTTCCACCTGTATGATTTTAGCACTCTCATGATGAGAGTGCAAAACCTCCTACATCATACACTATTCCAGGTGCGATGACAAGGGGATTTTGGGGAAATGGGAACTATGTAAAAGACAAAATGATCAAATCAACTGTTGACTTTTCCTGAGGAAGAAACTAGGGAAGCCGATTGCTGATTTGAGAAATATCACTTAGCACCAGCCAACTCATAATGCAGCAAAATGCGTATCTCAGCTGTACTTAGCGATGAGAGCAGTTCTTGGGCGTTGGCTGGTGTGCCACTTTGCCATCTTTGCCAACTTTGGCTCCGAGCAGTATCAATTACAGCCGATCTTTGTCGAGGATATAGCCGACCTGGTCGTCGCTGCCGGTCAGAGCAACAACAACCAGCTTCTCGATGTCGTGCGCCCCGATCTCTTCACATTCGAAGAACTGGTGCGACTCATCGCCAGCAAGCTTGGTAACCCCACGACGCGGGGGCAATCGCGTGCTGCGCCGTTCGACCCCCAGCAGCGGTGCCCCCCTCATCGTCTACCCCTTCGGGCTGGAAGAGCACCAGTACAGCAGGGATGACAGCACGAATCAGTCCAACACCTATTACTAATTCTGAGCTGGCCGCCTGCTCGGCTCGACCGATGCCCTGGGTATTATCATGGCGAATATCGCCGCCTCGCCCCAAAACCTTGACACCTATCGACTCAAGTTTTATACTTTGGGAACAATAAAACTAGTTTAAAAGCACTATTCTTTTCAATGGGATAAGGAGATACACGTTGTTATGGAAGAGTCTCAGGAGTTAACGTCGGAGCAGGGTCAGAACGGAGAAGCGGCAACAAAAGAGGAAACACCACAGCAGGAAGCCGCTTCTGCTCCTTCAACTGAAGCGCAGAGGATCGCCGAGTTGGAGGCGCAACTGGCGCAGGCAAAGCGAGAAGCCGTCGAAAACTGGAACAAGTTCCTGCGCGAGCGCGCCGATATGGAGAATTTCCGCAAGCGCCAGGAGCGTATGGCGGTGGATCGCTTGCAGCGGGAGAAGCGCGAGCTGTTTCAGAAGATATTGGGCGTGATGGATAATGTGGAACGGGCCTTAAAATATCAGGATACGATGGACTCGCAGGGGTTGCAGCAGGCGTTGCGTATGCTGATGTGGCAGATGAGTGAGGTGATGCGCGGCGAAGGATTGACTCCTGTTGCCACGGTAGGCGAGGCCTTCGATCCATATGTGCATGAGGCAATCGAGGCGGTCGAGGATACGGATAAGCCCGAAGGTACGGTCGTTGAAGAGGTACTCAAGGGCTATAAGCTGGGCGAGGAGACGCTGCGCCCGGCACGCGTGAAGGTAAGCACGGGCAATAAACAGACGCAATAAGTACATGTACGACTTGCAGTGCATAAAGTAAAGCCCACACAGAAGGGGCCGCACCATGGATTACAAAGATTATTATAAAATACTCGGCGTCTCGAAAAGCGCCAGCGCGGACGATATCAAGAAAGCCTTTCGCAAGCTGGCGCGCAAGTATCATCCGGACGTCAATCCCGGCGATAAGAAGGCCGAGGAGAAGTTCAAGGAGATCAACGAGGCTTACGAGGTGCTCTCTGATCCCGATAAGCGCCGCAAATACGATACGCTCGGCCCGAACTGGCAGGAACAGTTTGGCTTCTCGCCAGGCGCCAGCAGGCGTACCTACACGTATCGCAGTTCGCCGGCGGACTTCGATTCGAATGGGAGTTTCTCCGACTTCTTCGAGGCGCTGTTTGGGCGTTCAGGGGCAGGCGCCGCGCGTCCTGGGGGCACGCGCGCGGATTTTCGCCGGCGCGTGGGCGATAATATCGAGCAGCCGGTTGAAGTGACGCTGGCGGAAGCCTATATAGGCGCTACCCGCACCTTCAACATTCAATCCACCGAGGTGTGTCCCCTCTGCCGTGGTACAGGGGAAATTGGTGGTAAGCCCTGCGCGAATTGTGGCGCGCAGGGCATGATTGCGCGCAATAAGCGCATCCAGGTCAAGATTCCGGCGGGGGTCGATAATGGTTCCAAGATTCGCGTCGCGGGCGAGGGACAGCCGGGAATCGGCGGCGGACCGCGCGGTGATCTCTTCCTGGTGATCAGCGTCAAACCCGATGCGCAGTACGAGCGCAAGGGCGATGATCTGTATGTCGATATCGATGTGGAGCTGGTAACTGCGATGCTGGGAGGTCAGGTGCCCGTTCCCCTGCCGGATAGCCGCAAACTCATCCTGACCATACCTGCTGAGACGCAGAATGGACGCCTGTTCCGTCTGGCCGGTAAAGGTATGCCACACTTGCGTGGTGAGGGCAGTGGCAATCTCTTCGCGCGCGTTAAGGTAGTGCTGCCGATGGGACTCACCGCCGAGGAACGCGAACTGTTCGAACAACTGGCGCACAGCCGCAGGGGCGGGGTCGAAGCCCACCCATAAGCACGATACCTGTAGGGACAGTGCCTGGTGCCTGTCCTGGAACCACAACCAGGATGAGAGCACGAAGGAGGGGTGTACATTGGCCGAAAAAGACGACGGCGCGTGGTATGTGATCAGTGTAGCGGCAGTGAAAGCTGAGGTACATGAGCAGACGCTACGTCATTATGAGCGTCTCGGGTTGATCTCTCCGGCTCGCAAAGGGAGTAGTCCGCATAGCCCGCGCCTCTATTCCGACCGCGATATTGAGCGCGTTGTGCAAATTCGCCGTTGGATGCGCGACCTGGGAGTCAATCTGGCCGGCGTCGAGGTCATCCTGCACATGAAGGACCGCATGGAGCAGATGCAGCAGGAACTCGAGCAAGAGATGCAGCAAATGCAGGATCAGCACGCCGCCGAAACACGCCGCTTAAAAGAGATCATCGAGCGTTTGCAACGCGGGTCGTCATGACCCAGGCGCGGGCTCTCACTCTTCTTGCCTTCACGCCTGTATAACCGGGATGATGTGATATTGCATCTTCAATGCGATAATCCTTGTGACAGCCTCGTTCAAGCGGGCCATGGAGAGCGTGCCGTCCTGCAAGGCGGCTTTCAGGCCGTTGATCATATCCATCATCTGGTAGGGGCCGATTGCGCCGAGCAGCATGTCATTGCCCGCGTTCAGCGCCAGCACTCCGGCCTGTGCTAAGTTCCATTTCTCTGCGATTCCCGTCATCCATAAAGCGTCGGTAATCACGACACCATCGTAGCCCAGCTGGTTGCGCAGGATATCGGTCATGAAGATGTGCGAGAGTTCCGCCGGATATTGCGGATCAATGGCAGGCATCAACAGGTCTGTCGACATGATCATGCCAGGGTTATCCAGCTTGTTTTTGGATTGGATGAAAGCTTTGAACGGCGCAAGTTCCACAGAGTAGATTTGAGCGGCAGTGCGATTGATGACGGGCAAGGTGTAGTGCGCATCGCTAGTCGCCGCTCCCAGGCCGGGAAAATGCTTAAGGCAGGCGATATCGCCGTCGCCCTGGACGGCGCGCAGGTAGGCGCCACCAAATTTGATCACCGATTGCGGGGTGTAGCCCCACGTGCGCAGGTACTGGTCAGGGCCATCGACTAACTGCACATCCACGTCGGGAGCCAGGTCGGCGTTGATGCCAAGCGATTGTAGATCATGCGCGATTCTGTTCCCTGCCTGGGTCGCCAGGTTGACATTGCCGGTCTCATAAATCTCGAGGGCCCCCGGGTGATGTCCGAAGATGTTCTGCACACGCTCCACATATCCTCCTTCTTCGTCGGTCGCGATGAGCAAGGGGATGCTGGCATGTTGCTGCGTCTCAAGAATATCATGGCGCGTTTGCTGGAAGGTCTGCATTTGAAAGGCGTACATGATGACGCCCCCGGCGTGTAGCTGGTCAACCATCATCTCAAGAGCCGGTGAGTAGTACTGGTCGTAGGACTGCACCATGAAGAGCTGGCCGAGTTTCTCATCCAGCGTCATATGCGAAACGTACATCTTGGCGAGTTGCTTATATTGCAGACGATTCATGATATGGCCGAGGGCATTGATCTGCGGGGCATCGAGTGGCATCTGGATGAGAGGACCCGAAACCGCCTCGTCCTGCGGTGAGCCTGCTATACTGCTAAATGCTTGCAGGTTGGTATCTCCACCCAGCATGACAGCCAGGGCCAGCAGGGGCAAAAACATGAGGATGGCAAGGGGTGGGCGATGCCGCCGGAAATGGTGCGGTGGATTTGAGGAGGGTAGCGGCATTCCCGTTACTATGCTTGATCGTTTGCTTGTGAGAGACATAGAAACTCCTGCCTGGGGCGATTCCCGCGGAGGGCGACCACAAGGCTTCCAGCCCTGCATCCAGCATCGCCCCCACCCCTACAATGCTGCTCCTTTTATGATTGTGGTGGGATCGCGGGCATCAGATGATCTTCCATTTTCAAGGCGATGATGCGGGTCGCGGCCTGGTCGATACGGGATTTCAGCAGCGTACCGTTTTGTAGGGCAGCTTTAATGCCATCAATCATGGCTTCCGTCTGGGCTGATCCGGTAGGGCCGAGCAGCATATCATCGCCAGCGTTCAACGCCAGCACAGCGGCTTCTGGCATGCTCCAGGTCTGAGCAATGCCCTGCATGTATAGGGCATCGGTAAGGACGACACCGTCGTAACCCAGCTGGTTGCGCAGGATATCGGTCATGAAGGTGTGCGAGAGTTCCGCCGGGTATTTCGGGTCGATAGCTGGCATCAGCACGTCGGTCGGCATAATCATGCCAGGATTGAGCAACCGGTCAGGCGATTGAATGAAAGCCTTGTATGGCGCGAGTTCTACCGAGTAGATTTGTTGCTTCGTGCGATTGACGACCGGCAGGCTGGTGTGCGCATCGGTGACGGCATCTCCAAGGCCTGGAAAATGCTTGATACAGGCGATGACGCCGGCTCCCTGCAGGGCCTTCATGTATGCTCCAGCAAATTCGATTACGGACTGTGGAGTATTGCCAAATGTGCGCGTCACCATATCATAGCCATTGACGAGGTTCACATCGACATCAGGGGCCAGGTTTTCGTTGATACCGAGCGCCAGCAAGTCATGCGCCGCCTTCAATCCCTGCTGGGTGGCTACATTAGGATCGCCGGTAGCGGCGATTTGACTTGCCGACATGCGATAACCATAGATGTTCGAGAGTCGGTGCACATATGGCCCGCCCTCTTCGTCCGTCGAAATCAGCAGGGGAATACTGGCGTGCTGCTGCATCTCAGCAATATCGTGTTTGGTCTGATTGAACGTCTGCATCTGAAATTCGTACATGATGACGCCGCCGGCGTGCAGGTTAGTGATCATGTAATTGAGATCAGGCGAATAGTAGGTATCGGCGTATTCAACCATAATCAGCTGGCCGATTTCCTCATCCAGGGACATACGCGATACATAGAGGGCCGCGAGCTGTTTGTACTTCATATAGCCTGTCAGATGCATGATGGCGTTGATTTGAGCAGCATTGAGCGGCGGCTTCACAAATGGGCCAGTCGCGGCTGATGCCGTAGGAGTATTCAATCCCGTTGAACTGTTAAACAGGCGGGAGCCGAAGATGGTTCCTAATGTGATCAGGACTGCCAGCGCCGCCAGTAAAATAAGCGCCGGTCCTCGCCGGCGGCGCTTTGGGCGTGAAGCAGGCGTCAATTCGGCAGGCATAGTATATTGGAACTGCTCAGGCCTGGACGGTCGCTGGGAGTCCTGATTGGAACTAATCATATATGCTCCTGACAGACAAATGACGAGGTTTGATAATAATCCTGATCAAGTATATTTTATGGGTTTTCATTGGACGCGGGTGATGGCGCATCTACTCCTTCTAACGTATCAGCAGTATCATTTGTCGCACCAGTTGGCTGCGCGTGCGCGTTCTCTGCTGTATCTTGAGATATTTGTATGTCCTCAGTGTTTTTGGGCAATGGTTGGATATGGATTTGCCTGGTGCGTCTTAGTTTTGGCACGGTTACCGTCCTGTCGTCATCTACTTTTATCGAGGGTGGTAAAGTTGCCGGTGGCTGCATTATGTCGCTATTCGCCTTCGAAGGCACGGGGGCCTCGGTGTGACGGGAGATCTCTTGTGGAACAGCCGGTCCCTCATTGCTCAAGGGGGTGGCGGGTTCTGGCGCCCGTGTTATCGTAGTCGTGGCAGGACGGCGCTGGCGGCCCGTTGCGCGCACATTGGGTACGACGGTTGCCGGCATCAGGGCATAATCGAAAACGACTTTGATGGCGCGGCTCTGGGATTTGCCGGTCGAGGTGCTAAGCGCGTCCTTGAAATTGCTCAGCGCGAAACGATGGGTGATCAATTTTTCGGGCTGTATCTGGCCTGATTGGATTAATTCGGTCGCTACCGAGAAGGTGGAGCGATGTTCGCGCGAGCCGATGGGCCAGGTTTCCATGCCGTGAGCCACGGAACCTAGCAGATTGACTTCCTGGTACCAGACAGGGCTGAGGTCGATATGGACAAGATGGAGGTTAACTCCTATGAGAACCACACTGCCACCGGCGCGCGTCCAGCGCAAAGCATCATGCAGGGTGCGCTGCGTGCCGACGGTATCATAGATGGCATCGTAGCCGCCAAGTAGCATCTTGTTGCCGAACATGCCGCTATAGAGCTGCGCGCCTGTCGTGAGTTTGACGCTCTGGTAGGTATCCTGAGGATAGAGGATGTAGGATGCGCCCATGCGCGTGGCCTGTTCGACCTGGAAAGCGTGGCGGGCCATCACGCTAACGCGCGTCTGTGGGGCAAGGGCGCGCAGGACTTGCAAGACGAGCAATCCGATAGTACCCGCGCCGATGATGAGAACGTGGTCGCCTGGGCGTGGAACATGGCGCAGCACGGCATGCACGGCGACGGCAGAGGGTTCGAGCAGCACGGCCTGTTCATCGCTCATGGTGGAAGGGATGCGAAAGAGTTGCTTCTCCGAGAGCAGCATTTCTTCGCTCCAGCCGCCGCCAACCGGCTCCGGGCCGGGGAGCTTTCCCTGTTCACACAGGTTGTAATTGCCAGCGGCGCACGAACGGCAGGGTGGCTCGACTCCTGCTGAAAGGCAGCTGGGGCCGCTTTGCAGCACCACGCGATCACCGACATGCAGGCGCTTGACTTCGTCTCCAACCTCGACGACCTCGCCAACGACCTCATGGCCGGGGTACGTGTGGGTGTTACCCGGCAAGGCGGCAGGCGCGCTGCGCAGGGAACCATCGAGATAGATCAGGTGCAGGTCGCTGCCGCATATGCCGGCGAGATGATTGCGCACCCGCACCCAGTCAGACGATGCGGGCAGTGGTTGCCGTGGCAGATTCTGCACCTGCAAGGGAGCAAACGAGGAGAAATAGGCGCCGCGCCAGACGCGCCCCAATAACTGGGTCATCAATACGCGCCTTGGGTTCAGTTCCAGGGTCGATGTCCACATGCCGGATACCCTCCTTGCCTCAGATGTTCATATCAACGGCTTTCGATACATTGATTGTACCTACCTGTTTCATCTTGTTTTCGTGTTCCTGAAGTGTACCATGAGGACGCAGAAGGGTCAACGCAAGGGGGAAAATTGGGGGAATCTCCATCCATTGAGGATGTGTAGGGACTAGATTTATCGCGTCCTGGGTGGAGCTTCCCTTAACTAAAAACTGCCAGTGTATGCAACGTCCGGTGCGGCACCAGCACCTGGACTGCTCCACTGAGGGAGGTCTGTTCCACAAACGGCAACGTCCCCAGGCGTCCGGAGCCACAGCTCATCGGGCACATCCGCTCATGTTCGCTGCGCTTCGACTTCATCTAAGATCATAACGAGCCCTAACTCGTCATGGAAAGCCACTAACTCATCCAGTGGCCATCGTGGTGGTCAAATCAGGGTCTTCCCCTCGCCGCAAGGCCGTTTCCACCGCTGTTTGGTCTCTTCGATACCATGACATCTGCTTTCTCCTGCTTTAGAACTTCTCTTCTAGTTTATCACCTCCTCCCATCTCCAAATGTCTGTCTTGCAATATTGCAACAATATCTCTTGACATTCACATCAATTTATGGGAAAATATAATTGTTGAGGTGAAACACTATAAATTGAGGTAATCGCAATGAATTACACAATTTTTCCCGTTCAAATATAGCGCTATGGAGATTTTCGTCAGGAGAAAGGAAAACCGCTCTATGTTACGTTTCAGGAACTGGATGGCTCTGATTCTTCTCACTCTTATTTCAGGGGTTTCAATACTCTTAGCACCATACGCAAGTGCCGCGAGTAACTCTTCCAAGCTGATTCAAAAAGCAGGCTCAGTGTGTCTTCAACCTCCTAAGAATATTGATTTGCTAACGCTTTCTGACGCACAACTACAATCCTATGGTCTTCCTACTCATAGTATTATCAATACTCAGCCAAAAACATGGGCTCGATTCCTCTCTCATGGATTACTACATACCTGCGGCTCGTATCCTGATAAGAAGCATTCTACCCACGCACTAACTATTCCCAATGCAATCCATTGTGGAGGCATTCCAGGTGACATGTGTCCTAACACCATATGGGCGGGGAATGAGGACGTGGGATCACGAGGAACCTATACGCAAGTAACGGTTGAATTTAAAGTGCCCACTATTCCTACTTCCCCGTCAAATGCTCTCGTGTACATTTGGGCGGGTGTTGGCGGCAACAATTATGTGACTCCTTCAGCTGTATTAGTCCAGGCTGGAATCCTTGTCGAACCAAATGGTAGTAAACAATATAATGAGTCTTTCTGGCAGGTTACTCCTGGATATGATTCAATCCAGAATTTGCCCCTCTGTTACCTTTATCAAGGTAATACGGTCTTCGTGAGCGTAGCATCGAATAGTGATGGTAGTGGTCAAGATTACTTTTATATGGAGAACGAGTCAGCGCCATATCCATGCTACAACTCTTATACTACCAGCAACTCTCAATATTTCTCAGACAGTGCAACCGGGGAGTGTATTGTAGAAAAAGATTCATCGGGATTGCTGCCGCTAGCTAACTTTGGAACAGAAGCAATGGGCATTGGCACTATCTATGGGTGCCAGGTATATGATAATCGTACATATGTTACTAGCTGCATTGGCAACTTCCCACACAACTATTTGCAAATCTATAGGGATCCCAATAACCTTAACACTCTTCTTGCAAATGTTGGGCCAATTACCAACGGGGGATGCGACTATAATGTGTATTGGAGAGGGGGATCGTGAGCAGAAGGTTCCCAAGTCTTTCATGAGGTACCTGGAACAAGCGAGTTGAGGTGCAGGGCTTGTTTTAGCAAAAAGAGAAAATTGCTATCTGGATAACGAATATCCGTCTTACTCAGCTTTAGAAATTGGCAGCTAATCACTCCCAAGTTCATTTCTTTAAGCAGTTCTTTCCCTAGAAAGAAATCGAGACGATAGATGAGACTCCCTGTGGCGGCACCACAGCTAGATGGACCGACCTTGGGAAGTGTAAAGGCTTTACGATAAATTTGTTGCACTATTACTGCATTCTGTATGGTCTTGGTGTAAGGAGGATATTGTTTCGCATAACGATTCGTATTGACACGAACGACTTGAAGTTTCATTGGACTTAGCGCTGAACTCTGCCCAGTTTGGACAGAACCACATCCTGTGAGGAGAAGGAAGAAGAGAATAATACATTTTGCAAGCGATTTCATCAAAACCCCCTGGTAAAGACTTAAATTCCTTCGAGTCCGAAGGAAAAGAAAACGCCTTATAGGAGCCATTTTTCCGTTGGAATGGCTATCCCTATCGATTATGTGGATGTCGAGAAACTTGACGAAGTACCTCATTAGTACTTTCCCAGGAGTACTAGTTTAACTCTGTGAGACTTGTCTTAACATCGGATTATAGAAATTCAGATCGTCAACCCAGCATTCGAAGCTATGAGCGACAACGCTTACAAGGAACATAGCCTCTTCAGTTTTGTTGGGGTTCCTGTATATAAGATGCATTAACCCTTTCAATCGTGACATTATCCCTAGGGTACCTGCGTCCGGCGTTGGATGGCCGTGATATAGGCTAGAAGGTGCCCTGACTGGCAGTTCCAAGCGCCAAGTACGTGGATCGCTTCGCAGACAAACGGCTGTACCGATTCAAAAAACCCATCTACAGGATCAACAGGTGGGACCAAAACACCCTGCTGATCAACCCACTCAAGATCGCTAACTTGGGCCAAAACTCGCTGCCAGGTGGGGCGCAAGGGCTCATCAGCACGTCCCGTAAAAGCTCCAGGTGTACTTATGAAGTCTTTTTAAGTACATCGCCCAGAGCTTTCTCATATACTTGATATGCCTGATCTCCGTACAAAACTACGAGTACCTGCTTCAGACTCGTTGGCTTCTGGATGTGCTGGACGATGGTGCGCAACGCGATGGGTGCGGCCAGACGCAAGGGGTAGCCATAGACTCCTGTGCTGAGCGAGGGAAACGCGATGCTTTGCACAGAGTATTGCTCGGCCAGGTCGAGGCAGCTTTGATAGGCGCTGGCGAGCAGGCGTTCATCCTCTTCGCTGCCGCTGTAGATCGGGCCGACGGCATGGAAAACGTACTTTGCGGGCAATCTTCCCGCCGAGGTTGCGACCGAGCTGCCGGTAGGACAGCCGCCGATTTTGCGGCATTCCTCCATAATAGTGGGGCCGCCGGCGCGGTGAATAGCGCCATCAACGCCGCCGCCACCGGCCAGCCATTTGTTCGCCGCGTTGACGATAGCATCGGCCTGCACCTTCACAATATCTCCTTGTATCAACGCCAGCGTCACGCCGTTGATGGTGTAGGTGGACATAAAAACATCTCCCATCTACAATAACAAGCCCAGCGGCTCCTCCAACAGCCGTTTTACTTCCTGCAAGAAACGGGCGGCAATGGCGCCATCGATAGCGCGGTGATCGGACGAGAGCGTCACCTTCATGCGATCTCGTACCACGACCTGGCCATCCACGACCGCCGGAGTTGGGGAGATGGAGCCGACCGCTAGAATAGCCGACTCTGGTGGATTGATAACGGCGGTGAAGCTCTCCACATCGAACATGCCCAGATTGCTGACGGTGAAAGTGCCACCGCTCAGGTCTTCGGGGCGCAGTTTGCCGGAACGCGCCGCTTCCGATAGACGATGTGATTCGCGGGCGATATCGAGGATGCCCTTGTGATCGACATCGTGCAGCACGGGAACGATCAGGCCTTGTTCGAGCGCCACAGCCATGCCGATATGCACCGATTTCTTCTGGAGCAGGCGGTCTTCCGCGAAGGAGACATTCACCTGCGGCACGCGCACGAGCGCCAGCGCGGCCGCCTTGATGATCAGGTCGTTGAAGCTGACCTTGACGGGGGCGGGATCGTTCGCGGCATACTCGTTGATCTGCTGGCGCAGTGCGGCCAATTTGCCTGTATCGATGACGCTGGTCACGTAGAAATGCGGCGCGGCCTGCATGCTCTGGCTCAGGCGCTTCGCGATGGTGCGGCGCATGGATGTGAGCGGTATCTCGACGATATCGCCGGTATCTATAGCTGCCGGGACTGGTTCTGGTTGTACAGGCAAGGCAACGGGCATAGCTGCCGGCGCTGCGGCCTGCTGTGCGGCCTGGGCCAGGGCAGCTTCGATATCCATCTTAATGATGCGCCCGTTAGGGCCGGTGCCACGGATGTACCGGTAGTCGATGGAATGCTCTTCGGCCAGGCGGCGCGCGATGGGTGAAATGAAGACGCGGCCCTGCTCGCCGGTTGAAAGGGCCTGCTTCGTCATGGTCGCGGTTGTCGCCTGTGGCGCCAGTATGTTTTCCACTGCCATGCCTGCCGAGTTCTGGGCAGGTGAGGAAATTGAGGGGTTCAGGCCGCTATTCTGCCCACCTTGTGACGCTGCCGGGGTGGCCTTGGCGTTTCCATTGCCTTCAATTGTACCGGGAAGGGGTTCGTCAGGAGTTCCGACGAGCGCTATGTCAGCGCCGATGGGGGCGGATGCGCCTTCGGGTACGAGGATTTTGCGCAATGTGCCGCTGGCAAACGATTCGATCTCGATGTTGACCTTGTCGGTTTCGACTTCCGCGACGGGTTCTCCCTTTTTGACCGGGTCACCTTCGCGCTTGATCCAGCGCAGAATCTTGCCTTCTTCCATTGTGTCGCCCAGCTTGGGCATTTCGATTGTTTTCATGATTGTTCTCCGAAGTTTCGGATTTTAATGTCCTGCAATTAAGCTCCTACAAGCGCCGGGGGCACGATTTTCTTTGCCGCCTGGACGATGTCGTTTTTGTTGGGCAGGGCAGCGCGTTCCAGGGCTTTGGAATATGGCATGGGTACGTCGGCGCTGTTGACATGCTGGATGGGCGCGTCCATGTAGTCAAAGGCGTGTTCGTAGATGAGCGCGGCAAGCCCCTGGCCGGTGCCAAAATATTTCCAGCCCTCCTCGGCAATTACCACGCGATTGGTCTTCTTCACCGAATCGACGATCAGGTCAATATCGATGGGACGAATGCTCCTTAAATCAAGCACTTCCGCGTCGATACCCTCTTTCGCCAGGTCTTCGGCGGCCTGCATGACCACGTGTAGCATGCGAGAGAAGGTGATGATGGTGATGTGCCTGCCCTCGCGTTTGATGTCCGCGCGATTCAGTGGCACAGTATATTCCACACCTTCGTCGGGAACCTCGCCCTTGACGTTGTAGAGCAGTTCGTGCTCGATAAAGAGGACGGGATCGGGGTCGCGCACAGCCGATTTCAGCATCCCTTTGGCATCATATGGTGTGGCGGGCATGACGACTTTGAGACCGGGGATATGTGCATACCAGGACTCCAGCATTTGCGAGTGCTGCGCGCCGCGCTGCGCTCCACCACCGCCTGGCGTGCGTATGACCAGCGGCACCTGTGGCTGGCCCCCAAACATGTAGCGCATTTTGGCGGCGCTGTTAACGATCTGGTCGGCGGCCAGTATGCTGAAGTTGATGGTCATGATCTCAATGATGGGGCGCAAACCGCCAAGGGCCGCGCCGATGCCTGCTCCGGCAATCACTTCTTCCGCGAGGGGGGTATCGCGCACGCGCTTTTCGCCGAATTCTTCGAAAAGTCCTTTTGTCACGGCGTAGGTGCCGCCATAGCCCGCGATATCCTCGCCCATGATAAAGACACGCTCATCGCGCTGCATCTCTTCGCGAATGGCCTCGCGCAGCGCGTCACGATAGGTAATGGTACGCATGTGAATGTATTTCCTCTCGTCTATTCCTGGCACGGCGGGCGACCACCGTAGAGAGCCGATTAATCGCGTTCGTGGTCGCCCCTACGGGCGATTGCCTGGCCTGCGGTAACTGAGGGCGGTAGAATTATCGACCAGCACGTCGGTGAAAAGCTCTTCTGGCGCGGGATCCGGGCTGTTTTCGGCAAAGTCGGCCGCGTCTTCGGAGACCTGGGTAGCCCGCTCGTCATTGGCGTCAAATTCGGTCTGGGTCGCTATGCCGAGTTCGAGCAATTTTTGCTCGAAGATGCTGATAGGGTCGCGTGTCGTGCGCCAGTGATGCTCTTCTTCGCGCGTGCGATAGTAGGCGGGATCGGTCATCGAGTGCGCGCGGAAGCGATAGGTTTTGGCCTCCAGCAGCACGGGTCCCTGGCCGCTGCGAGCGTGGTCGACCGCTGCTGCCATGGCCTCGTAGACGGCGATGACATCCATACCATCCACCTGCCGGCCCGGGATATTGTAGGCTGCCGCGCGAGGGATCAGAGAATCGACGGCCCAGGCTTTATGCACGGCCATGCCCATTGAGTACTGGTTATTCTCACAAATATAGACAACGGGAAGTTTCCAGATCGAGGCCAGATTGAGCGCCTCGTGGAAAGCTCCCTCGTCGACCGCCCCATCGCCGAAATAGCAGGCGACAATGCTGTCCAGGTCCTGGTATTGCATGGCAAGGGCGACGCCTGCGGCAATCGGCAGTTGCGCCGCGACGATGGCATTACCGCCATAGATACCGAGTTCATTGCTCCACATGTGCATGGAGCCGCCTTTTCCTTTACTGCAGCCGGTGGCCTTGCCGAAGAGTTCGGCCATTACTTCTCGCGGGTCCATGCCCTTTGCAATGGCATGGCCATGTTCTCGATAGCTGGAGAGGATCTTGTCGCCCGGTCGGAGCGCGGCTATGCTGCCTACGCCTACCGCCTCCTGACCAATATAGAGGTGCATGAAACCGCCAATTTTGCCGCGTGTGTATTCCTCCGCGCTCTTCTCCTCGAAGCGGCGCAAGAGGGTCATCTTATAGTGCATTTCCAATAATTGTGTCCGGGTAAGCCCCGCGAGCGTGGCATTGCTAATCGCCATGGCCCATCTCTCCCCTGTTCTGTCAATCTACGTGTTTAATGACCTGCTCAGAGTACGCCATTGTAGGTGATGCGGCCTTTGATATTCACTGCATTGTGATGTACTGTGACTTATTTTACCGCAAGCTCTGGTGGATGTATAGGGGGTATTCATTCATTCTAGACCGGGCTTCATTTTCTCCACAACGGCCGCCGCCGTCGGAATCCCCGTTATACCCACATGTTCAATAGAGAGCGAGGCAACACAGTTAGCAAAGTCTACCGCTGTCTCCGGGTCCCCGTGCCGGTAAAAATGCGTCAGGAAAGCGGCCGCAAAGACATCGCCAGCGCCCGTTGGGTCGACCTCGCGCGCGGGATAGGCCGGGAAATGACGCTTCTTGCCCTGCCGGAAAAGCGTTGCGCCCTGCCTCCCACCGGTGGCAACAAGCAGGGGAACCAGCAGGCTCCAGCGAGACAGTATGGCATCGGCCCCGGCACGATTGTCACCGGCGAGCGGCAGCAGGTCGTCGTGGCTGAGGATCAATACATCGAGGCCTGCAAGCATTTCTTCCGCGCCCGTCCAGGGAGTGGGCCAGACGCGGCCCTCTTCATCCCAGCATCGCAGCCAGCCCTGGGCCGTGGCCGCAACGATTGCGCCGGGACGATAGCGGAAGAGCGCCAATAAATCGAGAGTTATCTCCTGAGCAAGTGGAGCAAGCAGCACAATGGGAGCGCCGCGCCAGGCAAGCGGAACATCTTCAGCATCCAGTTGATCGGCCCTGCTATGAATATGCTGGATGCGAAAACCGCCTTCATAAACATTGGCAAAAGTAGTGGTTACCTCTGACGAACGCCCGGCAATCTCGATGCCAGGCAACTGCGTCGCCAGCTCTGCAAGCAATTGAGCATCCCCACGTGTAACGAGCGCGGAGACTAATCCTAAGCGATAGGCGGTGAGGGCAGCGAAAGTCACGGTGCCACCGATTGAGTATGAGCCATCGGAGTGAATGTCGCGGGTGGCATGGCCGATGGTTAAAAAATCAGGAACGCGTTCAGCGGAGATGGGTTGGAGCACGGATTTTCTCCAAGATTCATTTACGAGTGGGCTTGTCGAGGGCGACCACCAGGGTGCGCCCTTGCGAGAGAGTTGCGTCGTAATAGTAAGGGTGCACCCTGGTGGTCGCCCTCTGCCATCGCCTGTTCCTCAAACGCTAGCGGCCAGGGCGTTTCAGGGAAATGACGACCCGGCGCGCATCGCCTTCGCCGATGCTCTCGGTGCTGATATCTTTGCTATCGGAGAGGGCGATGTGAACGATGCGGCGCTCGTGTGGCGGCATGGCCTCGAGCGCGATGGAACGCCGGTAATTGCGTACTTGCTGTGCTACGCGCAGGGCTAGCGAACGCAGATTGGCCTCGCGGCGCTCGCGGTAATTTTCGGCGTCAACGATAATGCGCATGCGATGTTTGGTGCGATGCCCAACGATCAGGCTCACCAGCAGTTGCAGAGCGGCAAGCGTTTCACCACGGCGACCGATCAGTAATCCAAGATTCTCGTTGATGCCCTGGATATTCAGCGTGAGCGGATTGGTGGAGCGTACCTGGATATTGGCGCGAATATTCAGATATTGCAGGATGTTTTGTAGCACCTCAACGGTAATGTCGATATCTTCGCGGCTGGGCGTTTCGACGTCTTGCATTTCCCCTTCGGCTACGCTGCCGTTTTCCAGTTCGGCAAGTAGTTCGGGGGCATAATCGGCGCTGCCGGGCAGATCGAGTCTGGCCTCTGGCTGATCTTCACCTACTAGCTCATCCTCGTCCTCATACTCATCCTCTTCACTTTCATCCTCGAAATCCTCATCCTCGTCCTCATACTCATCCTCTTCATCTTCCTCGAACTCATCTTCCTCAGCGTAAATCTCTTCACCTGGATAACTATCATCGGGGCCGAGAATAGCATCGGCCATTTCAGGAGTGATAACGGCGCCGGCGCTACCAGGACGGACGCTGACACGAACGCGCGCATCTTTGCTGCCAAGTCCGAATGCGCCCCGGCTTGGTTCCTGAAGCACCGTTATCTCCACCTCATCACGACGCTTGCCCAGGCGCATCAATGCTTGCTGCACAGCCTCATCAACACTTTTACCACTGGCCTCTATGCTTTCCACTGTTTTTTGCCTCCCTATAACAATGTATTCTTTATGAGACGAGGACAGGCCCGAGGCGCTGTCCCTGCTTAACTACGTGACGCGTTCCTCCTGGGGGCATTTCCACGGCGACGAGCTGATGCGCTGGCATTGCGTGGACGGCGGCGCGTAGATGATGAGCCATTTGGAGAATTTACTCGACCGTTGCCATTCCTTGGAGTGCCTCCCTCGCTTGCGAGGGCTGTCGCATCCGGCTCATTAGCGCTCTTTAAGAGCCGGGTTTCTTTGTCAGAGTCACCGGCATAGGCCCTATTACTTCTACCATTATCCTTGTTCCCGGGGAAGATGCCTGAGAGGAAGTCGGGCATGACTGCCAGCGAGCCCCAACCCGTCACAAAGTACTGCTGTACCATGCTGAAGACCGAGGTGGTTGTCCAATAGAGCGCCAGGCCGGCCGGGAAATTCAGGGCGAAGAAAAATGTGATGAACGGCATGACGAACTGCATGATCTGCATCTGCTGTGTCATCGCATTCTTCGTCGCGGCCGTTGTACGTGGCTGGGACATGCGCAACTGGACAAAGGTCGCCAGACCTGCCAGCACAGGCAGGATGTGCGTTGGATCGGTGCCACCGAGCGAGATAGCCCAGTGGGGATTAATGAAAGTAAACCAGTCCAGGTACACATTCGGCTTCTGCGTGAAATGCGGTAGGAACGGGTAAACAAGCTTATTAATGTCTGAGAGTGAGCTACTCAACGCCGTTCTTAAGGCATAGAAGAGCCCATAGAGAATAGGAAGCTGAATGAGCAAGGGCAGGCAGCCAGCGGCAGGATTGACGCCATATTCCTTATAGAGCGCCTGCATCGCCTCCATCTGGGCGCGCTGGTCCTTGGCGTACTTCTTTTTGATGTCCGCCATTAATGGCTGGATGGCCTGGGTCGCCTTCGTCGATTTGAGCTGTTTCATGTAAAGCGGAAACAATATCAGGCGAATGATGACCGTAAGCACGATGATAGACAGCGCCATATCACCGAAGAGGTGATAGAGCAGCAGCAACACGTTCAAAAGCGGGAATGTGAATATGATATTGAAAAAGTAGCCGATCTGACCCACGAGATCTCTCCTGCCTTCCTCGATCTAGTCGGCCAGACGTTCTGGGACTGGATCATAGAGATTGCCCTTATAGAATGGCTGACAACGCCCAATACGTTTGATCGTCATCCATCCTCCACGGAAAAAACCAAAACGTGAAATTGCCTCATAGCCATATTGCGAGCATGAGGGAGTAAAGCGACACGATGAGGGCAAGATGACCGACAGGGTGTTCTGATATATGCGAATAAGGATAAGTGCGATATGTTTCACTGTCGATGTCCTTCTTCTGTTTGCCTCAATCAGAGGGGAACTGCCCCAGCGGGACGCGATCAATCTGGTCCCTCTCTCCACCACCCCAGAGTACCCCTATCTATGTGACGCCGCGAGCAAATGTGCGCGGCGCAATAAAGTCACAATGTCCTGTTGCAATGCCTGCAAGTCGGCGGTGACGGTCAAAGTTCTGGCGCTGAGTACGATATCCCAGCCGGCGGGAAGCTCAGGTAGAACCGGCCGTATAGCTTCACCGAGCAGGCGTTTCATATAATTACGTTCTACAGCGTGTTTCGATATACGTTTGCTGACTACAAATCCGATGCGTAGTCGTCCTACATCATTTGGTGTCCATGCAAGGATAAGCAGCCGGGACGCGATACTGCGCCCTTGCTGCCTGACCCTCTGAAATTCGCTGTTTTTACGCAGTCGTAATGCACGGCGAAGTGGCACTCTTAAACTGTCAGTCTCCAGCGCCCTTTGACGCGGCGAGCTTTGAGCACGCGGCGCCCGTTGCGGGTCGCCATGCGCTTCATAAATCCGTGCTCGCGTTTGCGCGGTATGCGCTTTGGTTGCCAGGTACGTTTCATACTAAGTAAACTAAGCCCTTTCTTTCTCCTCCACTTGGGATTTCTTGTAGATTATAGCCGTTCTTCCCACAAGCTGTCAATCGTGCGCGGCGAAAATCCCATCTTTCAGCGTGTAGGTGTGCAGAGGGAGACCTCAAGGGTCCCCGCTCCACATTCCAACTGCCCGGCCCTTACTATGACTCCGCTTTAAGACTCCTTGAAGCGGAGGAGAACCCGACCAAGTTTAATTTCGTCATTATCGTGCAGGGGCGTGGGCGTTTTGGGCGCGAGCTTCTGCCGGTTGAGAAACGTGAAATTGGTGCTGTTCTCGTCTTCAATCATGTACTGGCCATTTTCGACAAAGATGCGCGCGTGCATGCGAGAGACGCCCCCTTCTTCTCCGCCATTGGGGGTGAGGTCCACATCGGGGAAGATGTTGCTGACGGCATCTTCGCGCCCGATCAAGACGTTGTCTTTGCCGCTCAGGTCGTATTCCTGGTTATCAGCTTCGACAATGAGGCGAGCGTTTAAGGCCGCGGGCGCAGTGGCGACTGCCGGGGCCGGGGCGGGCGCTGGAGCCGGAGCGGGTGCCGGAGCAGGAGTCGAGGTATCGACCGGAGCCGGGGCGGGCGCGCCGAGCATACTGCCACAATTTGAGCAGAAGGCCTCTCCCGCGGGGTTAACAGCGCCACAGGATGGGCATACCTGGGTCCCTGCCGAGGGCGCGGCGGGGGCAGGCGCGGCCTGTGGGGGCGCGGCTGTCGCCACGGGAGCCGCGCCTGTCAGCGGCTCTCCGCATTCATCGCAGAAAGCGGAGCCATCGGGATTTTCATGGCCTAATGAACAACGTACTGTCATTTTCTCTATCCTCCTCAAAAGTATCTACGATTCAGTTCGTGCTGGGTTCTCTATTCTTTCATAATGTGTATAAAGGGCGTTTACCCTCGCGATGGGCGACCACAAGGGTCAAAGGTTTCTCTACCCACATCCAATTCCTGGGGCGCGGTCAATCCGGCCTCTACGGGAGAATGTCATCCAGGCGCTGTGTGAGTTTGCGTGTTTTGTTGCCAATCGATTTTACTTGTTCCTGCGAGATCTGCTGGCCCTGGTTGATTTGTTCGAGGGCCGCCTGGGTTTCTTCGTCCAGCACACGCGTGACATTTGGGGCCAGGCGCGTGGTTGCTTTGCCCGTGCGCTTGTATTCGTCCAGCACGCGCGTGACGAGACGATGGGCATTGGCTTTTTCCGCGAAGTTCATAACGGTGGCATTGACGGCTGCCGCCTGATCCGGGTCCGTCGTGAACGTCACCTTAACATCGTCGCGCACGCTTTCGCTGATGAGTCCGGCAATCGGAACATCATAAGTGAGTTCGGCCTGGGCAATGCGAAAGAGGCCAGCGGGGCGCGGGTCGATCATCAGTTCGAGCAGCACCGACTGGGGTTTGTCTTTTTCCAGGTCGCCTAGTGGGACGATGATCTGGCGGTCCGACAGGACGGATTGTCCCAGATCGCTGATGATGGGCAGCACTTTGACGGCTTTCTTGGGCGAGACACCGGCGGGCAGGCGCACCATGAGCGTAGCATTACGCACAGCCACGTCTACCGCGCTCTGTACCTGCTGCTCGAAGACACTCAAGGCGTCGGCGGGGTCGCGGATGAATTCGGCGGGCTCGCCCCCGCTCAACTGGCCGATGTTGTCGAGCAAGTCTTCGTCCCAGTCGGCCCCGATGCCTAATGGGTAGATGGAGATGCCCGCTGCTTTGGCATCCCTGGCGAGCTGGCGGCAGCGTTCGGCATCGCCATAGGTGACGCCATCGGTCAACAGGATCATACGATTGATGGCATGCGGGATATTCCAACGGCGCAGTTCGTTAAGCCCCTGGATCATGCCGAGCGACATGGTTGTGCCACCGGCATCGCGGATTTGATCAATAGCGGCCTTCATGCCGGGCTTATCGTTGCAAGGCATAGAGGGAATGATGACCTGGGATGTATCGTCAAAGATCACGACTGAGACATAATCGGTTGGTTCCAACCGGTCGATAACCATCTTGACCGCTTCCTTCACATTGCGTAGCTTGGCACCTTTCATGGAACCGGAATGGTCGAGCACGAGGGCAAAGTTCAGGGGCATGCGTACCTGTGCCATCATTTCAGTTGGTTTGGCTTCTATTAACACATATGCAAGCTGGCTGCCGCCAGTAACTGGCATGTAATCCTTTCCGACCTGGTGCGCCAGTATTACCTCACCGGGCATATATATGTACTCCTTTCGCATTCGGGCGACCTGCGCGGTCGCTCCTACAGTATATCATAATGGTTCAATTATGGAATAAAGATGCCATGGCTCTATTAGCGAACAAAGACGATGACTGCGCTGATATTATCCTCTCCACCATTGGTATTGGCGGCCTCGATCAATTGCGTGCAGGCCGTTTGCGGGTCAGGCGCGTTATTAAGTGTGCTTTCGATTTGCGGGTTGCGCACCATTTCCCATAAACCATCGGAACAGCTTAACAGGATGTCGCCGGGATGCAGCTGCTGTTTGAACATGTCGATCTGTACATTCAGTTTGTCTCCCAGGCTGCGGAAAATCTGGCTACGCTGCGGATGTGTGTAGACATCGTCCGGTTCGATCAGGCCGCTGGCGACAAGCTGCCCAACCAGTGAATGGTCGGTGGTGAGCTGGTAGAGCTGCTGGCCGCGCAGCATATAGGTGCGGCTATCGCCGACGTTGATGATGTAGGCATGATCCCCCACGATCATAAAGCCGGTGATGGTCGAGCCCATGTCGGTTTTGTCCTGTTGATTCTTCTGGCAGAGCACAGTATTGGCATCCTGGATGGCGTCGTGGAAGAGCGCGACCAGTGTGTCTTCATCAAACGGTTTGACGGTTTCGCCGTTCTTTTCGGCGCTGAGCGGGGCCGCGAGCAGTTCGCGCACCATACGTTCGGCGATGATGTTGATAGTGGTGCGGCTCGCAACCTGTCCGTTGTCGTGCCCGCCAAGGCCATCGGCGACGATGAAGACGCCGGTGGGGGTGCCCGTCGATTCGAAGACGCGCTGGAGCAAGAGTACCAGCGTGCTGTCCTCATTCGGCTCGCTGCGGCGCACATTACCGGCGTCGGAATCGCATGCCGCGAGCAGGCGCACACCGTTGGGGAAAGCATTTTGCTCTGCCTGTGGCTGTTCGATGACGTAGGTGTGTCCTTTTTCGACGACCGTGTTGGCGATAGTCCCTTGCAAGACGTGCGCGTCCTGGGTATCCGCGGCGCTGTCCCCTGCCTTGCCGGCGGGGGCCGCCGGGTATTCATGCATGAGATAGGGAACGTTGAGCAACTCGGCGCCACAGTTGATACAGAATTCATCTCCTTCGGCATTCTCTTCGGAATCGCAGTTCCAGCAGTGCTGGTAGCCCTGGAGATCAACGACCTGGTAAACATGCTCCTTCTCGCCGTCGCCTACGACTTGAGTAACCTTGTAGCGATCGGCAACAATTGCGCCGAGCTCGAGCAGCGGAAACTCGCTGCTTGGGGCCGCTTCCTGCTCAGTACCGGACTGCCCGGATGTGTTAGATGATGCCTGCGAGGGCTGATCAACCGGCGCCGGCAGCGATTCACCGGTTCCTGCGCCTGATGTGGTAGTTTCGCCTGCGCTCCCTGCCTCATTTGCAGTAGGCGGGACATTCGCGTCGACCGGTAGCCCAGCGCGTTCCTTTTCACTATCTGCCTCTGCCCCGCTTTCCGTGGCCTCTGGCGCTCCCGCTGTGGGTACTTGAGAGTCGCCAGCCTGCGGGGTCGAAAAAGAAGAGGGGGGCGGTGGAGGCGGTGCCGGAATGGGCTCATCTTCCTGAGATGGATTTGAGGCATAGAGATAACTACCAGCTTGATAGCCCTGCGGGGGCGCGATCAATCCGGCCCCCGCATTCGGATGCATCATGACGGTTGGCGCCTCTGCGATATCCTGTTCATTTTGAGCAGGTGTGGACGGCATTTCCGCGTAATCAGGAGTGAAAGGCATAGCAGCCTGCTCGCCCTGTGCCTGTTCTGCTTCCTGCTGCCAGCGCCGGTTGTGTATAGCCATCATTCTTTCAGGCGTAAGAACCAGCGTGGGAGCGTTAGTGATGTCTTCTATTGTACCGCCTGCGGGTGCCTGGCCTGATTGTGGCTCGTCCGCCTGTGGCTGGCTAGTGGTCGAAGTAGTCTCCCCTGTCCTGGCCGGTGCTTCCTCCGCATTCCCCTGTGCCAGCGCCTCGGGTGTGGCTGGTGCGGGACCGGCAGGAACAGCGTTGGACATAACGACATCACCGCCTGCGTGAGCCGGTTCCGCTCGTAAAGGCTGGCCGCAGCCCTTACAGAATTTTGCGTCTTCGCGGTTTTGAGTATGACACAACGGACAGATCATGGCTGCCCTCCTTTTATTTATTCTCCAGGCCCTGGAGAGGACAGGCACCAGGCGCTGTCCCTACAGGAGCCGCACATCCATTCTGGTCGTGACAATTATTTATAATTGTTTTTGTAAACGGTTGGCCTCGACATTATTGGAGTCGTATTGCAGCGCCTCGCGTATCATCTGGCGTGCTTCGTTCTTTTTGCCGGATTTGAGGTAGCAATTGGCCATGGCGCTGTAGATCTCGGAGACTCCGGGATTCCATTGCCGCGCCTGCTCCAGGGCGCTGAGCGCTACCTTCCATTCGCGCGCTTTCATGTGGGCACGGCCAAGTTCGTACCAGCCCTCCCACATGCCAGGTTCCTGCTGCGTGGCCTGGCGGAGCACGCTGATGGCAGATTGTGCCTGATTCATTTTCAGGTAGAGGCGCCCCAGCTCTATCAGGATCAGCGCGTGCCTGGGATTAATTTTGAGGCCTTCCAGGAAATAGGCCTCGGCTTCAAGGTTATAGCCCTGGTCTTCGGCGACCCGGCCCAACTGGAAGTAGACCGCCGGATCCTGGGGGGCGAGTCGAAGTGCGCCCTTGAATGCCTCGATGGCTTTAGGATAGAGTTCCAGGTCATGATAGCACATGCCTAGCTGGAAGTAGCAATCAAAAGAATTTGGCCGGGCCACACTTGCCTGTTCGAACTGTTCCGCCGCCAGTTTCATATTCTCGTTGAACAGGGTCTTGTCTTTGTCTTTTACCGCTTGCCCATACTGGCGATAAGCGCGTCCAAGGTTGTAGGAGACATCGTAGGACGGCCTGCCAGCAACCTGGGCCATTTTGAAGTGATTGATCGCTTCAGTATAGTTTTTGTTGTTCAGGTCTTGCAGGCCCAGGCGATAGGCTGTGGTGGGGTCCGGCGCCTGCACGGCGCTCGAGCTAACCGGGCGCGACGTAATGCTGCTCGAACCGATGGGGCGGGCGCGGATAGGGGCCGGGGGCCGGACGCCGACCTGCGCTCGCACCTGGGGAGGCACGACCGTGGCCCCGTGTGTAAGGGGCTGTCCATCACGCTTGCAGAACTTTGCGCCGGGTCGATTGCGATAGCCACACTTGGGACAGATGACCTCGTTTCCCGTTGCCGTCGAGGGCACCACGATGGTGGCATTGGACGAGAGCGCCGGAATCTGGACGGTGGTCGGGGCGGGATTCGCGATGTACGCCAGGCATTGTTGTAGCGCTACACGCATGGCATCGGCGCTCTGAAAGCGCTGGGCGGGGTCCTGCTGCATGGCCTTGATGATCACTTGCTCTACCGGGCAGATAATGCGGTTGCCTATCTGGACAGTATGCAGGCGCGGATTTTTGGCGTAGATGCTGCCAGGAGCAGGCGTCTGGATCGGCTCCGGCTCGTGATTGGTGAGCAGGTGGTACATGGTCGCCCCCAACGAGTAGATGTCCGAACGAGCATCCGTCTGCACCAGCTTGCCAGGATTCTGCGCGGAACGGCGCTGTCCCGGCGCAGTGATCGAGCCAAGATGTTCCGGCGAGGCGTAGGAGATGGTTCCTAAATTCTCGGTGTTGGTACGTTTGTTGGGGTCGAACCGGCGCGCGATGCCAAAGTCGATGAGTTCGACATTCCCGTCGGGCATGACCATGATATTGCCGGGTTTGAGGTCGCGCAGGATGATGGGCGGATTTTGCGAGTGAATGTAACTCAAGGCTTCGCATACCTGAATCATCCAGCGCACGACCGACTCTTCGTCCAGCGGCGCGCTGGCATCTTCGAGCATCTTCTCCAGGCTGCGTCCAGGCACAAATTCCATCACGAAGTAGTAGTTCCCTCGCTCCTGGAAGCTGAGTATCAAGGAGGGGATGCGCGGATGCTTGAGCTTGAAGAGCAGGTCGATCTCTTTATCGAAGCGTTCGATGGCTGCTTTGCGCTCCTCCTCAGGCATACTGGGGTTGATGAGTAGTTCCTTTACCGCGCGGTAGTAGCCCGGTTTCCCGACCTGCTCAACCTTATAGACGGTCCCCATGCCGCCCTCACCCAGCACCTGGATGATCTTGAATTTTCCATCAAGGATTGTACCTAAAGGCAGTGGCATACCTGCGTCCTCAACTTATATGCACGACCACGGCGGTGATGTTATCCTCTCCACCCTTGGCATTCGCCATGTCAATTAAGAGATCGCAGGCCTTTTGCGGGTCCTGCTGCTCGGCAAGCACACGAGCCAGTTCTGAGGAATGCACCATTTCCCACAACCCATCGGAACATAGCAGGAGGATATCGCCGGGTTGCAAGTTCTCATGGAAAATGTCGGGATCGACGGTTTTATGCCCTGCGCCAAGCGATTTATAGATCAGGTTGCGCTGCGGGTGCGTATACACATCTTCCGGCTCGATCTGATTTGCCTCGACCAGGCGCGCTACCAGCGAATGATCACGCGTTAAAGGGGTCAGTTCGCCCTTGCGAAACAGGTAGGTGCGGCTATCCCCAATATTGGCGACATAGGCGGTATTCCCTTGCACCAGAGCGGCAGTAACGGTACAACCAAGGCCGCGAGCGGCAGATTGTGCTTCGCCATAGTTGAGGATGGCTTTGTTTGCCTGCTGGATAGCAGTCTTCAATCCCTCTTCGACATTTTTAGCGATTGGCGTCTCCGGTAGCTTGCGGGTTTTCTGCGGCGTGGCGGCAGGGGATGACTCCTGGGGGCCGCTTTGGGACGAAGGCTCCATAGCCTGTATCCTGACCGTTTCTTGCTCAGATAAGGGGGTCAGTTTAATCGTTGGCTGCTCGGAGAGTGGCACGAAAAATGATTTGAGTGATTCGCTGATCTTTTCGACGGCGAGTTTGCTGGCTACCTCACCGGCCTGGTAGCCGCCCATACCATCGGCGACGATAAAGAGCCCGCTATCACCCTCTTCGGAGATAAAGGAATAGGGTTTGTCCTCGTTTTGTTCCCTTTGCTTCCCCACGTCAGTTTTATATGCGGCAGTGAGTTTTAATGACATACGTTTTTCCTTTTATTAATTACGGTATTTGCAAGCTCAATATAGCATATACCTCAAAGCATGACAAATATAGCTGCAAAATTGGTGGCACACCCTGATCAATTTTCCCAACCGCACCGGGAAATGAAGACCTGTCCCTACAGGGCCAGTGCGATAATATATTCTAATCCAATTCCATGTCTCACCCTCGTATCATTATCTATACGAGGATGAGCAGGAAAGGTTGTAGACTTAAGGGGGCGACCACAAGGGTCCCCACCCCTTATCCACACAGCCCCCGCCCTTACAATGACGCTGCTTACCTCGTTTGTTCGGATTTGGGGCGCGCGCGGAAGAACAGGCGAATGGCGGTACCCTTAAAGCCGAATATCTCACGCAGTTGATTTTCCAGGTAGCGTTCGTAGCTAAAATGCAGCGCCTGCGGGTCGTTGACGAAGAAGACGAAGGTGGGAGGGTTCACCTGTGTCTGGGTCGCGTAGTAAATCTTCAGCGTCTTCCCACGGAACAACGTAGGATTATGGTGCCGCACGGCCTCCCGCACGACCTCGTTGAGTCGCGAGGTGGGTATGCGCAGGTAACGCATATCGGCGATACTGAGCGCGGTCTCCAGCAGCGACTGCACGTGATAGCCGGTGGTAGCCGATGTGAAGACGATGGGCGCGTAGGGAATGAACTTGAGTCCTTCGGCGATGATCTTGCGATAGGCTTCGGCGCTCTCTATTTCTTCATCTGGTTTGGGCTCGCGGCCTTCACGCGCTGCACGGCGCTGCGCCTGGGCCAGGTCCCACTTGTTGACGACGACGATCACACCTTTAGCCTGCTCGTGAATTTCGCCCGCGATGTGGGTATCCTGAGCGGCCAGTCCTTCGCTGGCATCAATAACCAGCAGGGCTACATCGCAGCGTTCGATGGCACGGGTCGAGCGCAGGACGCTGAATTTTTCGATGCCGGGGCCGATGCGCCCGCGCCGCCGGATGCCGGCGGTATCGATTAGCATCATTTTGCGTCCCTGGAATTCTACCTCGGTGTCGATGGCGTCACGGGTGGTACCGGGCACATCGCTAACGATAGCACGCTGCGTCCCCAGGATAGCGTTGAGCAGCGATGATTTGCCGACATTGGGGCGACCCACGATAGCGATGCGAGGAATGTCCTCCTCTTCTTCCTCGGCCTGCTCTTCTTCGGGTGGAAGTTCTTCGACGATGCGGTCGAGCAGGTCGCCGGTGCCGATGCCTTGCAGGGACGAGAGATCAATCGGATCGCCCAGGCCCAGGGAGTAGAATTCGACGGCATCCTGGCGCAGGCGCGCGTTATCTGCCTTGTTCGCGGCAAGAATAACCGGCTTCTTCGTACGGCGCAGCAGGTCAGCCACCTCCTCGTCGGCGGCGGTGATGCCGGAACGCGCATCGACCATAAAGACAATCACGTCGGCCTCTTCGATGGCAAGTTCCGCCTGGGCGCGCACGCCCTTCATGATATCGCCAGGCTGCCCATTGAGTCCTACCTGGCCAACCGGAATATCGGTACCGAGTTCCAGGCCGCCGGTATCGATCAGCGTGAACTCGCGACCGTTCCAATCGGTATCGCCATAGATGCGGTCGCGCGTGGTACCGGGCAGGTCTTCGACGACGGCCACGCGCTCGCCGATCATGCGATTAAAGAATGTAGATTTGCCGACGTTGGGACGCCCAACGATGGCGACAAGTGGCTTCATAGGTTCACCTCCACCCTTTTCCGATAGGTATAGTTCTCTACAGTCATGTCTCAGATATTTATACGATAGAGAGGGCACCCACGTAGGGGTGCCCCTGTGTTTGTTGATGTTTATGCCTTCAGATCATTATAGCATACAGTAGTTGCCCTGGCAGAAATTAAGAAGGAAGCGTCGCATACCATATTTTGCGTTCCGGTGGCACAGTCGCCACCGAGGTGACTTCAATTCTCCAAGGCGTGAGCTTGAGCAAGCCAAATTCGGGATGATCGACGCTGCCATAGATGGGAGCAGGATCGAAACCCAGCGGAGGTGGTGTGTTCTGTAAAAGCTGCCAGATATCTTGCTTGATATCCAGGTCTTCTATCCACTCAGCTTTGCAATCTACATATACCGGCTTCACGACATCGGCTATGTAGGCAAGGGAGACATAGGGATGCTCCTGAAGGTGCCGCTCTTTGGGGGTTCCACGCCGCGTGGTAATCCACCCAATCTCTCCCTGCCAGATAGGATGTAAGATACGCGAGCGCGGGCGACCTTTCGCATCAATGGTGGCAACGTTGCACCAGACTGCTTTGTTTACTCTTTCCTGAAATTCACCGGTAATTTCATCAAACGTGGCAATTTTCACGAGGCTATTGTTCTCCTTTTTGGAATTGGGAATTATTCCATCACCGCGACCAGCGCATGTACACGTCCTACCCGCGTCCCCGTCGGCCATGGAATGGACAACTCCTCCCAGGTCTGTCCGGAATCAGCAGAGCGGTAGATGCCCCGATTGTTTCCGGCATAGAAGGTGTGTGGTTCTGCTTCGTGCGCTGCCAACGCTGAGGCGAGCATCCCACGTGAGTCCGGCAACCCCTGTTCTACCTGCTGCCACCTGTGGTCGTGAGAGCGGCGATAGATGGCCGAT
This sequence comes from Ktedonobacteraceae bacterium, assembly GCA_035294305.1. Taxonomy (GTDB): domain Bacteria; phylum Chloroflexota; class Ktedonobacteria; order Ktedonobacterales; family Ktedonobacteraceae; genus DASRBN01. The sequence continues at coordinate 86,730 of DATGLD010000046.1, forward strand.
TCCGCGCTCATAGGGTTGTGCGCCTGCTGTGGGCCGGGAGCGGCTGAGACGACGAGAGTTTCAGCATCGACAGGATCGACGACGACGCTCCACAGGTAGTTGTACCGGAAGCCCTCGTTGGGTCGGTACCACGTCTCGCCGCCATCATCGCTCTGGACGAAGCCATTGCCGGGCCGCATGAAGCCATCGCCGGCTGCTGAGTAGAGCCGGTTGGGTATTTGACGCGGCATGACGAGCGTGTGCGTATCAAATGGGCCGCCTGGTTTGCGATCCTCCCAGGTCTCGCCTCCATCCAGGCTGCGTACCAGGGCGCCCGCTTCAACTGCTGCGAAGACGCGACCGGCAAAGACGGGATCGGGCGTGATGCAGCGAATGTGGCTGGTATATGGCCGTGGAGGGAAGCTCCAGGTCGGGGCCGAGGGCAACCGGCGCAGGTCGGCCAGGTCGCGCCAGGTAGTGCCACGATCTTCAGAGCGGAAGATTGCGCTTGGTTCTGTGCCCGCGTAGACGACGCCATAACCGTTAAACTGCTCCAGGGGGCTTACGGCTACAGACAAGATGCGCTCGTGCGGAATGCTTGCGCCAATATGTTCCCAGGATGCGCCCGTGTCGCTGCTGCGCCATAATCCCCGGTCGAAGGTGCCACAGTAAATTTGCTCGTGATGCAGCGGGTCTACCGCGAGACACTGCGGGTCGGTGCCGGTCAGCTTCAGGTCAACTTCCCAGCCATTGCTGCGCTGAATCACAACTGCCAGGGCTTTTTCTATTGCTATGTAGAGTTTTAGCATGGCGAACTCCTTTCGTGTAGCCATCTGAGGGGACTTCTCCCTCTTTTGTTGCCTGTTGTAGTGACACGTCTCCCGGGCAATGATAGGCTCCTGGGGCGCTGCCCGGCCAACAGGCGCCCGTGTAAGCACCGCAGGAGTCCGCGCTCGATCATCTTCGGGAGAGACTAACCATCTGGTGCTTACACCCGACCCGTGTAAGTAATCATATCACGAGAGGAAAGGTGAACAGATTCGCGGGCAGGTAATATTTTAGCGGAAGAGTTCCGTCACGGAACGCCCGTCGTGAATGCGGCTGATGGCGCCGGCGAAGAGTTCGGCGACGGAGAGGATGGTCATGTTGGGCAGTCGCTTGTGCTCGGCCAGGGGAATGGAGTCGGTGACGACGATCTCTTCGATAGGCGCGGCCTTCAAACGTTCAATGGCAGGGCCAGAGAAGATACCGTGGGTGGCGCTGCAGTAGATATTGTGAGCGCCGCGCTCACGCACGATGCGCACGGCCTGAGTCAGCGAACCGGCAGTGTCGATCTCATCGTCGATGATGAGGGCGTGGCGACCCTCGACGCTGCCGATGATGCCCATGGCTTCGGTTACACCGTTGTTACCATGGCGGCGCTTTTCGATAATGGCGAGTGGGGCATTGAGACGGTCAGCGAGCTGTCGGGCTTTTTTGGCGAAGCCTTCATCGGCAGATACAACGGTGAAATCGAGCAGTTCTTTCTGGGTGAAGTAGCGCGCAAGCAGGATTTGCGCTGTCAATTCATCGACCGGAATATTGAAGAAGCCCTGTATCTGGCCGGCGTGCATGTCCATCGTCAGCACGCGATGTGCCCCGGCTACCGTGATACAGTCGGCGATGAGGCGGGCGGTGATGGGCACGCGTGGCTGATCTTTTTTGTCGGTACGGCCATAAGCATAGTAGGGAATGACGGCGGTGATGCGGGCGGCGGAGGCGCGTTTCAAGGCGTCGATCATGATGAGCAGTTCGAGGATGGAACGGTTGACGGGCGAACTGAACGGCTGGATGACAAATACGTCGTGGCCGCGCACGTTTTCATTAATTTTGACGAAGATATTCTCGTTGCTGAATTGAAAGACATCGGCGTCGCCGAGCGGTATGCGCAGATGTTTACAGATTGATGCGGCCAGCTGGCGGTTCGCGTTGCCCGTAAAGACACTCAGGTCGTTCATTCTCACCTCCGGTGGCATTAGTATATCACATGGGTTAGGTTTATGTAAACCTGAAATGGAAGAGGCCGATTATAAAAATTTCCCAAAGTCAACATTTATCAGGGGCGGCAGGACATAGTTGAGCGACCGCAGCGCTTCGACGGTTTCCTGGGCGTTGCGCACGAATTCGGCTCTGACCGCTAGCCGGGATTTGAACTCTTCCACAGTAATATCATCGAGGAAACGCATACCCTCGTTGTCGAGCATGACACGTGGCAATAGCACGAGGTCTCCCAGGTCGTGGCTCTGCTCCAGGGCGGCAAGAACATCCTGGCCGCATAAGAGTCCGGCGACGGCCACTTCCGCCCCAAAGAACCGGTTTACGACCGGCAACACCCGAATCTCAAGTCCCTCGATCTTGCGCATGTCGGTGGCAAGCCGCTCAATAATAGGTTCGGCCATCGCGCCTGTGACTAATGTCACCTTGCGCGGTTCCGCCATCCCTGTGGGCAACTTACGTTTGGTACGCTCCCATTGCTCGAGCAGGTAGCGGGTCATGCCGACGCCGTTTTCGATCTGAGCATAGGAGCCATAATGCCGGGCGGGTGGGAAGTCACGCTTTGTCAGGAAGTACCATTCGTCGGAAAGATAGACGAACGGATAGCCATCGGCATTTTCGGCCTCGAATTGGCGCTGGTGGGCCTCAACCTGCTCGATGATTGCTGCGGCCTCTTGCAGGCTATAGTGGCGCAGAGGGGGCAGGTCACCGGTTTTAATCATATTGTTGTACTTTGTAAGACCGACGGGTACGACGGAGATAGATTCGACAATGGGGCGCAGCGCGGCCAGGTCGCGAATGCTGCGGTCCAGGTAGGGTCCGTCGTTGATAGTGGGGCAGAGCACGAGCTGCGTGTGGCAGGTGATATGCATGCTGCCAAGGCGCTGGATGTGCTCGAGGATGTCTCCGGCGCGCGGCCCATCGACCATTTTGCGCCGTAGGTCGGGGTCAGTCGTATGTACAGAAACATACAGTGGAGTCAGCTTTTGCTCGTCGAGTCGCTGCCAGTCATGCTCTTTGAGATTGGTGAGCGTGATGAAGTTTCCGAACAGGAATGAGTAGCGATAGTCGTCATCCTTGATATAGAGCGATGAGCGCATGCCGTGTGCCAGTCCTGGTTGAGGTGCAAAACGTTCCGGCAGCCCCTTGATAAAACAGAAAACGCATTTATTGGCGCACTGGCGAATAAAAGGAGCAGGTTCCTCGCCGAAGAGTATGCCGAGATTCTCATCATATGATTTGGTGATGATGACTTCCTGTTGCTTCAACCGTCGCTCAAAGCCAATCGCCAGTTCTTCCTCGGCGACATAGAATTGATAATCCACGAGGTCGCGTATAAGATGACCATTGATGGTACGAATAAGATCGCCTGGCTGCAGGCCGGCCCGGTCGGCGGGACTACCGGGCACTACCTCACGTACCCATCCATACATTTTGGGCATGAATTTGTTTCCTTAAGATATTGGCTGGTTTTTTGCATACATAAAAACGCTTGCCGTCGAGGCGGGCGACCATAAGAGTGCGCCCCCTACGGAGGATGATGTCTAGATGATTATAAACGGTCGAGGAGGAGACGTCAAATGATCGGGCAACAAGGCAACAAGGACCAGGGTTTTGCAGTTGACAAACATATATCTCTTCTAGTATCCTCTATTTAAGTAAAGAGAGACGTTCGCCTAAGTTCTGGTTCGCCAGTGATAGGAGGTGCAAAGTATGAGGAAGCACGTACATTTCGCGATTGTGCTTGCATGCACCTTGTCTACCCAAGCAGAGGGTATCGAGCGAACGCTGCCATGCCAGGTCTCCCCAACAGGACTGAGCAAGAAATCACCTGGCATCTTCTAAAAGGCAGAAAATGGCTCACTCCCTCCGCACGGTAGGCATCAAAAGAATTGATTGAACCGTGTTTTTTATTCTCCTGGAGGGAAAGCATTTGATTAAAGACCCGGGGACACTCACCGGTGTTGTTTTGCATGGCGCGCATGGTATCTATGATGTGCATACCGATAATGGTATCTTGCGCTGCACGCTGCGAGGAAAGCTTAAAAAATCTTTTGCCCAGGCCCGCTCCACAAAATTAACAGGCAAGGCCAGCCTTTACAAAGACAAATCCTACGCGTCACGCTACCAACGAAACGGAGAAGAAACTTCCCTGCCGCAGCGTCTTTCTGTAGGTGATTATGTTAAACTGCGCCAGATTGACAATAAAACGGGCCTGATCGAGGAGATCCTGCCGCGTCAGAGCGCGCTTTTGCGCAAGGATGCCAATACGGATGCCAGGCGACCCACGGCGCAGACAATGCTTGCTAACCTGGATCAGGTCGTGATTGTTTTCGCGACGACCCGCCCGGAGCCGCATTTTGGCATGCTTGATCGCTACCTGGCAATCTGCGAATCGGCAAGCATACGGCCCATTATCTGCCTTAACAAAGTTGACCTGCCACACGAGGAGCGCGTAGAGAAGGCGGCAGACCTGTATAGCTACCTCGGCTATACGGTGATCTGGACGAGTCCCAAAACCGGCGCGGGCATCGACATCTTGCGTTCTCTGCTCAAAGAGCATACGACGCTCTTCACCGGCCCATCGGGGGTAGGAAAGTCCTCGTTAGTGAATGCGATCGAGCCTGGAATGGCGCTCAAGACCGGTTTGGTGAGCGACGCGACCGGCAAAGGACGACATACAACGACTGGTTCGCAGCTATACCCCCTGTCTGAGGGCGGTTGGCTGGCCGATTCGGCCGGCATTCGCGCGCTGGCGACGTGGGATATCGCGCCCGAAGATCTGGGATGGTGCTTTGTGGAGTTTCGCCCATTCCTGGGGCAGTGTCTCTATTCCGATTGCCTGCACGTCGATGAAGAGGGCTGCGCAATTCGCCAGGCCGTTGAGGAAGGCCTGATAAGCGAGGAACGCTATACGAGCTACGTGAGGATGGTGACGGGGGAGGGGAGGTAGGCGCTGAGCCATAGAATGCAGGCTCTGGAGGCCTCCAGAGCCTGCATTCTATGGCTCAGCCAACTTTTTAGAAATCAAAGTGGCAACACTGAAACAGCTATCTGACCTACTGCCCGCGAGCAAGTATTTGTAATACCTGATCGAGCTTTCCTTCCAGAGAGGTAAAACGCTGATCAAACCCCTCCACACGATCCTTGATAGCAGTAATGCCTTGTTCCTGAGCCTCCACACGATCCTTGATAGCAGTAATATCGCGCCCTTGAGACGTGAAATGCAGATAAAAGCCATCCAAACGTTCTTTGATTGCTTTAATGTCTCGTCCTTGCGATCCAACGACACCCGTAAGAATCGTTATTTCATGATCGGCATCCCTTAAATTCTCTTCTTGATGCAGAATCACCTTATTAAGGGTCGTCATGCTGCGCGTGTTGTCAACAATCGCTTGCAAGAAATCGTTGCGCAATGTAGTGACTGTTTGTTCCAGGATAGCGAGCTGTTCTTCCGATGTGGGCATGAAAATACCTCCTTTGAAACGCTCCCTGTCTGTACGCATTATAACATACTTTTCGGCGGTTGAGTTGATGTCAACGTCTTTACAAGTACTTTCGATAGCAGACATGAGCGCAGGCTTAACAAAATACCTGATGCTTGAATTTGTCCAAAGCCTGGGCCGAGTGGTAGGGATGATAATTGTTTCCCTACTATATCTCTATACACCTCGCAGCCGAAAAAGCGGAAATGTTAGGCGCTATCTATTAGGGTAAAAAAACTTTCCAGGAACAAAGACTTAACTCCCTATCTGCTCCACTAACCCCTCAATCACCTCCCCATCCTGCTCTTCCAGCACCGTGCGTGGATCGAGCAGCAGGGCATCACGAAAGATGCGCCCGATAATAGGAATTTTGCGCGTTCGCAAGCGTTTCGCCAGTTCATCTAATGGTATTGATACGCCTGCGGCATCGAGGGCCAGGAGGGTGGTAGGAAGTGTCTCGCCGGGAAGCGAGCCGCCGCCGATGGTTGATTCACCTCGTTGGGTGCGGGCCGCGATACCATAGGCCCGGAGCTGCGAGGACCAGCTTGTGGCGCGGGAGGCAACTTTCGCGGGGGACGTTGAGATCATGCGCCAGATGGGAATATGCGTCTCCGCCTCAGCACGCTGGTAGTGACGCAGCGTGGCTTCGAGCGCGGCAAGCGTCATTTTGTCGATACGCACGGCTCGCATAAGTGGGTGTTTGGCGATGCGCTGTAGGACCGCGGCTTTGCCTAGCAGAATACCGGCTTGCGGGCCGCCTAGCAGCTTATCGCCTGAAAAACACACGATGTCGGCCCCTGCGGCGATACTTTCCTGGGGCATCGGCTCGTGCGCTAAACCATAGCGTTCGCTGGGGAGTAAACAGCCGCTTCCCAGGTCGTCCATGACGAGCAGGTCGTGACGATGTGCCAGTTCGGCTATAGCGCTAATTGGCGTCGATTCGGTGAAGCCTGTGATCTGGAAATTGCTAGGATGTACGCTTAAAAGCAGGGCCGTCTGCCCGCTCAGGGCGGCTTCGTAATCGGCAATGCGCGTGCGATTGGTAGTGCCAACCTCAACCAGGTGGCAACCGCTCTGGCGCATCACGTCGGGCACCCGGAATCCGCCGCCGATCTCGACGAGCTGGCCGCGTGAGATGATCACCTCGCGCCCCATAGCCAGTGTACTGAGTGCCAGCAGCACCGCTGCCGCGTTGTTGTTCGTGACAAGCGCGGCCTCGGCTCGCGTCAAATCGCATAACAGGCCGGCTACGTGGGTATGGCGCGAGCCGCGTTCTCCCGCTTCCAGGTCGTATTCCAGGTTGGAGTAGCCACCTGCCACCTGCTGCACTGCAGCGAGCGCTGATTGGCTGAGCGGAGCGCGTCCTAGATTCGTGTTGATGATCACGCCAGTAGCGTTGATGACTGGCCGCAGGTTTGCTTGCTGCTCTTGCTCTAACGTTTGTTCCACGACAAGCAGGAGTGCTTCCCAGGAGGGGCAGGCCGCCCCGGCGGAAATGCTGGCGCGTGCCTGGGCAATAGTAGCGCGTAGAGCGCGCAGGACCAGGGGACGGGAAAATCGCTCAATAAGCTCCTGCCCGGCGGAGGAGTGCAGTAGTTCATCGATAGACGGCAAGAGTCGAAGTTGCTCCTGATCGGCGTTCATGTATGCACGTACTTTCTTGTGAGAGGATTGCTCTTCGTTAGTGTAGCGCGTAAAACATCGTAATTGCAAGGCTGTTGGCGATCTTGCTCATGATAGCGCGCAGATCGGCTTCATTGAGCATGCAGATTGCGTACTGATCGGCTAGCAGGCTGCGCAGGACAGGATACATCAATTCTGTCTTGACAAGGCTGTCGGTGTCAAGCAGAGGGTAGTCGCGTTTCAAGAGGAGGTGGTGATAAGGCCGTAATTTCCCACGGTAGGAGGTCAAGGCGACAACGTTGACTGCCCCGGCATGCCGGCAGAAAGGCTCGCCTGAAACAACCAGTGCGGGATGCCAATCGAGGATGCGCTTCTCTTCAATGCCAGGCGGGAGGGAAGGATAACCGAAGTTGACCCAGTACAACATACCGAATTGCACCGGCATCTGGTAGGTAAGTGCATCCGGTCCAAGTTCTTGTGGGTGAGGCATTGCTAACTACAAATCTTCTTACAGAGAATACGATGACGTTACATATGGGCGACGGCTACCGGAACATGCGCCGGAGTCGCGGCATCGCTCGATTCGAGTTGCCCATGGAAACAGGTGCAGGTAAGTGACCAGGAGCGCTCTACGAGGCCGAGGCGCTCATCACGTTCATCCTGACTTTCTTCCTGAAGAGCGACAGCGATGAGTTCCATTTCGCGCTGGTACTGTTCTGTAAGTAAGGAAGAACGGCTGAAGTCACAATTTGTTGCCATAAAGAAACCTCTTTGTTCCGAACGAAGTCCACTACTGAACTAGCTATCCGTTATTAATGGTGCCGGCCACAAGGCTTGAGAGTCATGTAATTTCTCCAACATCGGAGATTATACCAGCAAATTGTGCAATACGCAATGGTTTTTGGAATGATTTTTTAAAGCTGTTCTAATTCTGTGACTAATCTGCATCTCGACGTTCCCGCTCAACTCTGATATAATGGTACCAGCAATATATAGAACACCAGTTTCATTCATGCAGCCAGGAGAACCTTAGTTTATGAGCGACCGGCTCGTCTCACCGAAGATGACAGAAGAGGAACAGGCTATCGAGGGCAGCTTGCGCCCGCGCCGCCTCTCAGAATATATCGGGCAGGAGAAAATCAAGGAGAATCTGAGTATACTACTGGAGGCCGCCCGACGGCGTAATGAATCAGTCGATCACGTGCTGTTATATGGCCCGCCTGGATTGGGTAAGACTACCCTTTGTAATATCATTGCCGTCGAGATGGGTGTCAGCATGAAAACGACCTCGGGCCCTGCCATCGAGCATGCGGGCGACCTGGCCTCGATCCTCACCGCGCTGCAGCCGGGCGAGGTGCTCTTCATCGACGAGATACATCGCCTGGCACGTGCTGTGGAAGAACGCCTCTATTCGGCTATGGAGGATTTCGCGCTGGATGTGATGATCGGCAAAGGGCCGAGCGCCAGGGCGCTGCGCCTCTCGCTGCCCCCCTTTACGGTCGTAGGGGCTACCACACGGGTCGGCGCCTTAACAGCCCCCCTGCGCGACCGCTTCGGGGCCATCTACCGCATGGAATACTATGATTCTGCTGCCCTGAAGCAGATTTTGATCCGCTCGGCTCGCATTCTCAAGGCTCCGGCGGATGAGGGTGGCATCGAGGAGATCGCGGGCCGCGCGCGTGGCACCCCGCGTATCGTCAACCGCCTGCTCAAGCGCGTGCGCGACTACGCGCAGGTCAGGGCCGATGGCGTGATTACGCGCGATGTGGCAAAGGCGGCGCTGGACGCGCTAGAAATCGACCACATCGGACTGGATCAGACCGACCGCAATCTCCTGCTCACCATCATTCAAAAGTTTGATGGCGGCCCGGTCGGTCTGGATACGCTGGCCGCGAGTACAAGCGAAGACCCTGAGACGATTGAAGATGTGTACGAGCCATACCTGCTGCAACTGGGCTTTATCGCGCGCACCCCGCGCGGTCGCATTGCCACGCGCTTTGCCTACGCGCATCTTGGATTGGAAGCGCCTCATGGCGGAAATGGAATAGGACCGGGACTGTGGACAACAACGACGCCAACAACTGGCAAATGAGCGATTTCGATTACGACTTGCCCCAGGAACTGATCGCCCAGACGCCCATCGAACCACGCGATGCCTCGCGCTTATTGATCGTCAATCGCGCAACGGGCAGGCTTGAGCATCGCCATTTTCGCGATATCGGCGATTACCTGCATCCAGGGGACCTGCTCATTGCCAACCAGAGCCGCGTCATTCCCGCGCGCCTGCTGGGACGGCGCGCGGAAACAGGCGGAGCCGTAGAAGTCCTGCTGCTGGTCGAGCGCCCCGACCTTGGACCCGATCATTGGGAAACGCTGGTACGCCCTGGCCGCCGCCTGCGCGAAGGGGCGCGCATCGTTTTTGAGGATGAGCAGGAGGGGAGTCCAGCGTTACAGGCGGAAGTCCTCCAGCGTACCGAAGCAGGCGGGCGCATTGTGCGCTTCTCGACTCAGAACTCCTCGCCCGGTGTCACAAATATAACCGTAAAAACTCTTATCGAACGCCTGGGACGCATGCCGCTACCCCCATATATTCACGAGACTCTGGCCGATCCCGAGCGCTACCAGACGGTCTACGCGCGCATCAGTGGCTCAGCGGCGGCGCCCACGGCAGGGCTACACTTTACACCGCGCCTGCTGGAAGCATTGCGCGAGCAAGGGGTGCGCGTTGGCTTCGTCACGCTGCATGTCGGGCTGGATACTTTCCGCCCCGTCGAAATCGAGAACTATCGCGAGCATAAGATGCACAGCGAGGCAATCGACCTGGATGCTCCTACTGCTGAGCTGATTCGAGAAACGCGCAAGGCAGGCGGGCGGATTGTGGCCGTCGGCACTACATCTGTGCGCGTTCTGGAAGGTGTGGCAAGTTTTTACAATGGGGAGATACGGCCCCATTCAGGTTCTACGCGCCTCTATATCACGCCCGGCTATCGCTTCCAGGTTGTCGATGCCATGATTACCAATTTTCACCTGCCGCGCTCAACGCTGCTGCTGCTCGTCAGCGCCTTCATGGGTAAACAATTGATGGAGAAAGCCTACCAGGAAGCGATTCGCGAGCGTTACCGCTTTTTCAGCTTCGGGGACGTCATGCTGATCGTCTAAGGCCATAATTATTCCTCAATTAACGCTTCCGCTTCAATCTCTACCAGCATCTCAGGGGAAATCAGGCGCCGGACCTCTACCATCGATGTGGCGGGACGAATTTCGTCGAAAAATTCGCTGTGCGCCCTGCCGATGTGCGGCCAGTCGTCAATGTTGATGACATAGATGCGTGTGCGCACGACGTCTTTCAGACTCGCGTCCGCCATCTCCAGAGCGGCGCGAATATTATTCAGGGTTTGAACGGTTTGCGCATACGGGTCGCCGGCGCCAACAACCTCGCCGTTGGTGTTGGTCGCGGTTGTGCCTGAGACGTAGACGGCGTTGCCAACACGGACGGCCCGCGAGTAGCCGACAATGGGTTCCCACGGAGTGCCTGTGGCGATGTTTTGTCTCTGCATAGTCCTTCTTTCTCTCTTCTTCTGTGAAAAAAGCTCTCTGTGCAAATTTTCGCAGCCCATTGTATCACGATTGATAAAATCGCCAATAATTTGCAAAATTTCCCCAAAATGATCTTGACAGGCCACCTACTTGTATGTAAAATATTATCATTAAGTTAATCAAAAGTGCCAAATAAAAACCATTTTGTGAAACTTATTACCGGGAGAGAAAATCATGCTGTCAGTTATACGTCAACGCAATTTTGGCCTGCTGTGGATTGGACAGATTATTTCAATGACCGGCGACTGGGTACTCTTTATTGCCCTGCCGTTCTACATCTATATCCTGACAGGCTCAACCCTGGCCACCGGTATCATGTTCATCGTGCAAACGCTGCCACGACTCTTTTTTGGCTCAGTGGCAGGAGTGTTCGTAGATCGCTGGAATCGTAAATATACGATGATCATCGTCAACCTGGTGCAGGCGCTCATCCTGCTGTCCCTCTTCCTGGTACGCTCGCAAGACCTCGTCTGGATCGTCTACCTCTGTGCGTTTGCCGACTCCCTGGTTTCGCAATTCTTTAATCCGGCCCAGACGGCCATTATTCCGATGCTGGTTGAGGAGAAAGACCTGTTAGCGGCCAATTCCCTCAATTCCATGAGCCAGGAGTTGACACGCTTGGTCGGCCCCTCGCTAGGTGGGCTGTTATTTGGCCTGCTGGGCATCGGCAGCGTTATCACCGTCGATTTGATCTCGTTCCTTTTTTCGGCGGCGCTTGTGGCTCTGATCATTATTCCGGCTCGCCCCGTGGCAATGAAACGGGAGCAGCGGTTGGTGGGTAGCGAAGGCGGCATTCTAAAGAATAGTCTGCTAAAAGTGTGGCAGGAGTGGCGCGCAGGGATGGGCCTGGTGAAAAAAGAGCAGCTTGTGCGCGCCATTTTCATCATCATCGGCGTGGCGATGGTCGGCGAGGGCATTATCGAGGTACTGTTCGCACCTTATGTCGAGCGTATTCTGCACGGTACGCCGCTGGTGCTTGGCTGGCTGATGTCGGCGCAGGCTGTCGGCGGTATCCTGGGTTCCCTGACCATCCCGCGCCTGAGCAAAATCTTGCGTCCTGGCCGCTTAATGGCCATCTGTGGGCTAGTCTTCAGCAGCGTGATCGTTGTAATCGCTTTGTTGCCGCTGGTACCTGTCATCCTGTCGCTAATCATCTTCGCGGGAGCCGGGGCTGTCGGCTTCTTCATTCCGATGCTGACCTTGCTACAAACTAATGTAGCAAATGAATATCAGGGGCGCATCTTCGGCGCTCTCAATGCTATCCAGGCGGTCACTCTGCTTGTAGGCATGGTCCTGGCCGGTGGCCTGGGTGATCGCATTGGGATTGTCCCCTTGTTGCTTGTCGATGCCGGCTTCAACTTTCTGGCGACATTCCTGGCCCTGGCGCTGATCCGCGTTCCTTTCCTGGTAGCTCAGCCCTCCAGTGAGATCAGGCCGGGCAGCGGGTTACCTGAACCTGTTCCTGAAAGCCTGTAGGGATAGCATGTGCAGCAAATGTATATATCTTCGCTCACCTTTTCAATAGCTGTGAATTTCGTCAATTTCTTGTAAGCGGTCAATGACTATGCTAAACTAGGCTTACCTTAAGAAGCATATGGCTATTTCAGACTTACAGGAGGTTTTCATGGTATCTTTTTCCCCAACAAAACGAGGACGACGCAGTTCAGTGGGCATGCTGTTCGTGGGAGTGCTTTTGGTACTTACATTGCTGCTCGCTGCGTGTGGCAACGGCGGCACGTCCACCAGCGGCGGCAGTATTCCCACCCCCAATACCAAAACACCCACAGTTACCCCTCCCAACGATCTGCTGACCCCTGGTACGCTGACAGTCGGCAGTGACACAACATATCCGCCTCAGGAGTACATCGACACTACTACTCATATGGCTGCCGGTTTCGACATCGATTTAATCACCGAGATTGCGCAACGCATGGGCTTACAGGCAAAAATTGTCACGACCAGCTTTGATACGATCATCAATAGCCTCAACTCGAAGCGCTTCGATGTCGTCATATCCGCGGTCACCATCAATCCCCAGCGCCAGCAGCAGGTGGATTTCATACCCTATTTCAATGCCGGTGAGTCTCTTCTGGTGCAGAGCGGCAATCCCCAGCACATTACCAGTATTGACCAGCTGTGCGGGCAGAATGTGGGCGTTCAGAATGGGACCGTTGAGCAGACCGATTTACAGACAGCCAGCGCGAACTGCACAAAAGCCGGAAAACCTGCTATCCACATCACCGCGCTGACAAATCAGACCGATGTTATCCAGTTGTTAGTGACGAACCGTGTCGTCGCGACATACCAGGACTCACCGGTCACCGATTACTACAACAAGCTACATCCCGGCCAGTTCACTGTCGGTGGCTCCGTAGTGAATGCAGCTCCTGAAGGTATCGTTGTACGCAAGGGCGATACCTCCATGTTCAATGCCATTCAGACCGCTTTCAACCAATTGAAAGCTAGCGGGGCATATCATGCCCTGATCCTAAAATGGGGCCTGACCGACGAGGAACTGCATTGATCGACCGGCGAGCTAGCAGCTCCTGAAAAACAGGGCGCAATCAATATTATTCCAGTCCCCTCCAGGAGATCACTGGAGGGGCTTCTTCTTCAGACTCCGGGCAAGGCCATTTAAAAGTTGCATCCTGGGGGTCCCTACAGGAACCAGGCGTCTCCTCTCGACTTTTGATTAGCTGCGGGGAGTGAGCATATTACCAATGTTACTTTCCCTATCTACGCTCCCATGGTGTATAATCTGAAAAAATTAGCATGGTTCCATTAAGGAGGTGCGCATGTTTCATTGGGATGTCGTCTGGCAAAATCTCTTCTCGACGATTTTTCTCAGCGCGGCGTGGACAACGCTGTGGATTGCGGTAGTTGCTCAGACCTGCGGAGTGATCATCGGGCTTTTTCTTGCCCTGATGCGCATTTCTCGTTTTCCGGTCTTTTCCTGGTTTGCGCGTTTCTATATCTGGCTCTTTCGCGGCAGCCCCCTGCTGGTGCAACTTCTCATCCTCTATTTTGGTGTTCCCGAAGTTTTTCCTGCTCTTACACCATATATTACCGTCTATTCCGCAGCCATTATAGCCTTTTCTCTCAATGAAGGCGCTTATATGTCGGAGATCATTCGTGCCGGCATCACGTCGGTAGACCCCGGCCAGATGGAGGCCGCGAAAGCACTGGGCATGCGCTATTCGCTTGCCATGCGTCGTATCATCTTGCCGCAGGCTGCCCGTGTCATCGTCCCACCGCTTGGCAACGAATTCAACAACATGCTTAAGACGACTTCGCTTGCCTTAGTCATTGGACTCGCTGAACTCACGTACACCGCACAGACAAATGGATCTCAGAGCTTCACCTACTTCGAATTGCTCATCGTCGCGACCTTCTACTACCTGGTCATGACGACACTATGGGGCTATATTCAGGGCTGGATCGAGAACCGCATGGACCCCAACCGCACAACAAAATATGAACTG
>DATGLD010000047.1:0-20016 GCA_035294305.1 Ktedonobacteraceae bacterium
TCTGCACCAGGCGAAGCAAAACGTTTGACGTAGAACGTATCTTATAGTATAATAACGATGTTAACGTTACGTGACGTAAAAACGTCAGCTATCCTTCTCAGCTCCAACCTGGAGAAACTCTACGAAAACGGGGCAAGCTCACCTTGTAATGCTCCTCAGAAAAAAGAGTAGAGCCAACGGAGAGAGCGTGTTATCACACTATATAAGACAGAGAGAGATGCAAAGAAAAAGGTCACCTGAACAGCCAGAGAATGAAAGCCAGAAAACAAGAGCGAGGAAAATGAGGCAACCCCTATTGCCTGCGTTCTCTGAAATATGCCTGTTTCCTTTGCTGTTGACCAAAGTATAGCAGATTGGCATTGAAGAGTCAAGTACATAGACGAGCTTTTTTGCAGGATTTGTCAAGAATTACGTGGGAGATAAGATTAGCAGATAGCAAATGAACGAATAGTGCGGGGGAATAAGTGGTTCAGATTCCTCCTTGCTTTAGCATATATTATGCAAGAGGTAGATTTCAGAAAAGTGGGCAAAGGAAACTGGAAGTATATAAAAGGAAGCCTCCAGATGCTTTGAGCCACATCTGGAGGCTTCCTGTTGATTATCTGGTGCGATTATTAACCGCGGGGACGCGATAAATCTGGTCCCTACCTGCCTTTCGCCTGCTGGTAGCGTTTCTCGACCTCGTCCCAGTTGACCACGTTCCACCAGGCATTAAGATAGTCTGGACGGCGGTTCTGATACTTGAGGTAATAGGCATGCTCCCAGACATCGTTGCCCATGATCGGGAAAAGTCCCTCCATCAACGGACTGTCCTGGTTAGCGGTGGAGGTGACCTGGAGATTGCCATTCCTATCCATGACCAGCCAGGCCCAACCGGAGCCGAAGCGTTTGGCGCCGGCATCGTTGAAAGCAGCTTTGAACTGATCGAATGAACCAAAAGTCGCGTTGATTGCGTTTGCCAGTTCGCCGGTGGGCTGACCACCACCATTAGGCTTCATGATCTGCCAGAACATACTGTGGTTGGCATGGCCGCCACCATTGTTGCGCACGGCAGTGCGAATGTTCTCCGGCAGTTCGTTGATGTGCTGGATCAACTGCTCGACCGGCATTGAAGCAAATTGTGCCTGGCTCTGTACTGCCGCATTCAGGTTGTTCACATATGCCTGGTGGTGCTTGTCATGATGCAGGTGCATAGTCTCTTCGTCGATGTACGGCTCTAGCGCATTGTAGTCGTACGGCAGAGGTGGAAGTTCATACGCCATAAACATGTCTCCTTTAAAATACAATACTGATCATTATTTGATCGTCTCGATGCCTTGCTTCGCCGATCAAGGAGAGATTCTTCGCTGCCCAACTTCTGGGTAATCACCTGCTCCTATTCTCATCTGAGTAAGGCAGAGACGATTTTCAAAGCCTTTCCGTATTTAGTTGTATTAGATGCAGGCGCAAATGTCAAGCTGAAGGGCTGATTGGACCCGGGCAATTCAAAAGTCGAGAGAAGTTGGGGTACCTGTAGGGACTTTTGATTCGCCCCGCTGATCGGCCCCAAAGCTACCTCAATCCCAACACCCTCACCAGTCTCAATATCTCTGCGCCCGTGTTTACATCGTGGTTCGCAATGACCGTTTCAGCCGCCTGTCGAAGCAGCATGATGGCTTCGGGCGTGTTCAGGTCGTTCTCCATAGCGGCATGGAAACGACCGCGCAGCAGCGTGTCTTCACCGCCGGTGCGTTCGCCTACCAGGGTCTGTACCTGCTGAATGCGCGCGGTGGTCTCCGTGGCTACCTCCAGGTCGGCAGGGAAACATTCCCAGGGATAGCGATAATGGTGATTGAGCAGTGTGATGCGAATGGCATTGGCGCTGTAGTCCTTGAGCAGGTTGCTAACGAGTGTCAAGTTACCTAACGATTTGCTCATCTTTTCCCCTTCCTGGTAGACCATGCCGGTATGCATCCAGACGCGCACGAAAGGAGCGAGACCAGTAAAATGCTCGGACTGGGCAATCTCGCAGGTGTGATGCGGGAATGCAAGGTCGGAACCGCCGCCATGAATATCGAGCTGCGGCCCCAGGTACTTCATGGACATGGCGCTGCATTCGATATGCCAGCCGGGGCGACCGGGCCCCCAGGGACTGGGCCACGCCGGTTCGCCCGGCGCCTGGGCCTGCCAGAGCACGAAATCAAGCGGATCTTTCTTGCGCGGGTCATCCGGATAATTGCCACGCTCGTTAGCGATCTTGAGCATGGCATCATAGGAATCCAGGCCGATGGCATGAGGCATAGCGGTAAATTCAGGGTCCTTTTTGACGCTGAAGTAGATGTTGCCCTCGCGCTCGTAGGCATAACCGCGCGAGACCAGCGCCTGGATCACCTCGATCATGGTAGGAATCTCTCCGGTAGCACGCGCGTACACATCGGGACGGCGCACGTTCAGCGCATCCATATCGCGCAGGTAGCGCTCGGTTTCGCGGCGGCCCAATTCATCCCAGGCCATATTCAGTTCGCGGGCCTTACGCAGAATATCATCATCGATATCGGTCACATTCTGCACATATCTGACCGTATAGCCGCTAAATTCCAGGTAGCGAATCAAGGTATCGAACGAGACATAGGTGAAGGCATGCCCCAGGTGAGTAGTGTCATAGGGGGTTACGCCGCAGACATACATCCGCACCAGCTTGTCTTCTAAGGGAACAAAGTCTTCGAGGGATTGCGTAAGGGTATTAAACAGCTTCATCAGGGGTCTTCTCCAGATTAAACAGGCGAATGGCATTGGCAGTTGTTATCCGGGCAATTTCTTGCAGGGTCATACTGCGAATCTCGGCCAGCCTTTCGGCAGTATATTTGACAAATAATGGCTCATTGCGCCTGGCGCGCAGCGGCTGCGGCACCAGGTAAGGACTATCGGTTTCAACCAGGATACGCTCCAGCGGGACTATACGTGCGACCTCCGGCAAATCATTGCCCTGGCGGGTGAGCGGCCCGGCAAACGAAAGCATGAAGCCGTCGCACGCCAGGCATTCCTCCGCCTGCGCAACGTTGCCCGAAAAGCAGTGAAAGACGCCACGCAATCCCTGGCCATGCGCGCGCAGTAACTCGATCACATCATCATGGGAGTCGCGAACATGGATGATGCAGGGCAGGTTGCAGGCCCGGGCAAGCTCCAGGTGGGCGCAGAAGACGGCCCGCTGCACCTCGCGTGGTGAAAGCATGCGGAAGTAGTCCAATCCGAACTCGCCAATGGCTACCACCTCCGGCTCTCGTGCCATCTCGCGGTAGCGGGTGCCGACCTCTTCAGTATAGGTCGTGGCATCGTGAGGATGAGTGCCAACGCCGGCAAAGAGAAAGCCGGGATGTGATTTTGCCAGAGCCAGCGCGAACTGACTGGACGGAAGATCAACGCCCGGATTAATAATGCGGGTAATGCCCCCTTCACGCGCGGCCGCGATCACGGCTTCGCGGTCGGCGTTGAAACGCGAAGTATCAATGTGGGCATGACTATCGATGAGCAAACCGTTATCCTCTCCTTAAGTGTCGTCACCTGTAGGGATAGCGCCTGGTGCCTGTCCTGGGCGTACAATACCTCCACACTTCATAAAGTATAGTCTTAGCAATCTGAAGATGTCAAATGAAGGATTGCTATTCATCTGCCCCAAAACTGGGGGTTACATCGTATAAAGGGAAAAGGGGTTGATTGATTGGCATTGACAAGCCGTCAAACTTTCTCGTACACTTTGATACAGGCAATGTTCTTTTGTAGGCTGCGCTACGTGCCGGATCAATCCGCACGCTACATCGCGACTAATGCTCGCATTCACCTGATCGGAGTTGTAGTGCCCGCAATGTGGCGGATCAATCCGCACACTACGTGGTCGTTTTCGAGGGTAGGCCTATGGACGTGATAAGCTGCCCAAATTGCGCTGAGTCGCTTCCCCGCATTGCAAAATACTGCCCGGCATGTGGACGGCCTTTAGCGGCAGGGCTGTCTTCCGCTATCGGGAAACAGGCTAACCCTCTTCATGTGCCAGAGGCCCCGGACCCTGGACGAACTGCCATCTTCAAATCACATCGTCTCTACCCAATACGCGAAAACGAGGACCTTCCGACGCAACCTATGCATGCGGAAGAAGATGCGCCTACCGAGCCTATGCCGGGTAATGCCAGCAGCCAGGATAGAGAGACGCAGCGCACCGGCAATCGCACCCGTGACGAAGCTGTCATCATCTCGCCCAGCCAGTGGCAACGCCTGGCCGCTGGTAACGATATATCATTTTCAACCCGCCTCCTTGATGACGAGGATGGCATCATTCATGACCAACCTGAGATGCGGCCTTTCTCGACCTGGAATAAAGTTGTCCGCAATAAGAACCGTAGCACAGTTCTCACACCACCGCAACTTGAGCCACTTGTCACACCCGACACCCCACCGCCTGTACTGCCAACGCAACGCGTACGACCTGTTCAGCAACAGCCACCACCCAGGCGGCCCCAGCCGAAGCTGTTCTTCTGGCTGAGTACACTGGCAATTATAGCCCTCCTGCTGGGCGGAATTTTTGGTATCGTTAATGTTCTGGGGCGCTCGCCGGCGGCGCAATCACCATCTGAACAAGGGGCATTCTCATTGCAGGTCACCCCTTCTACCATTGCGCTTGGAGGAACCATTACACTGCGGGGCACCAGGTTCAGCCCCCATGGACGAGTAGGCCTGACCCGCGATACGAATATTCCGGTCATCGATACTGGAGGCGCGCATATCATAACCACCAACGGCTCAGGTAATTTCACCGACACGGTCACAGTCGATCCAACATGGCTGTCCGGCTCACACACCATACAGGCCGAAGATGCTGCCACCCATAAAACGGCCAGTTTTGCCATTACTGTGACCGGCAAAAGCACCTCAAAGCCGCCGCACCTGGAGATTTCGGTGAGCGCCCTGAATCTCGGCTCCGGAGACCAGGCGACCGACAGTGCTATGGCGATTACGCTGAACAATGCCGGCGGCGGAACGATTTCCTGGCAAAGTGGAACGACACAGCCCTGGCTGCTACTTAGCCCGAATAGCGGCACCTTTGTGACCGGTCAACCGATGAAGGTGACGATTGCAGGTGATCGCGCCAACCTGAAGCAGGGCGCCTATCAGGGAAATGTGATCTTTTCATCGAATGCTGGACAGTTGACGCTGCCGGTCAAGATGAATGTGACGCGGCTTGAACCCCAACATGAAGCTGTGCTCCAACTCATGCCCGGCGTGCTTTCTTTCACCGGCATAGATGGCGGCGCCAATCCGGTGGCCCAGATCGTCACCATCAGCAATCCCGGACTGCAACCCTTGCAATGGAGCGCATCGAGTTCCACCGAGGATGGGTCAAACTGGCTGGCCGTGGCACCACTATCTGGCATGATAGGCAAAGGCGGCAGCCTGGCAGTAAAGATTGGCGTGAATACCAGCATGATGCTGCCGGGTACGTATAGTGGTCGCGTCACGTTTTCCAGCACCGGACCGGACCCGGTGAAGGATAGTCCGCAAACGATCTTTGTCAGCCTGACCATTCTACCACAATGCGCGGTCCAGGTTTCACCGGGAAGTTTGACATTCACTACTGTATCTGCGCAGCCCTCACCCACTCCGAAGACCATCAATGTCGGACTTAGCCAGGGATGTTCGAGCCCGATGCGCTGGAACGCCTCCGTCACAACCAACAATGGCGGTCACTGGCTCAGCATTGGGCAAAGCAGCGGGACAACTCCTGCCCATCCTCAGGTGAGCGTCGATAGCTCCGGCCTCGCGCCTGCCACATATTCGGGCGCGCTCATCTTCAGCACGAAATCAGGCAATCAGACCATACCCGTGACGCTGATCGTGGCTCCATCCGCGACTCCGGTTCTCAGTCTAGGGCCTGCGACGATGAATTTTAGCGCCATCTATGGCGAGGTGAACCCCTCCCCACAGGTCGCGACGATCACCAACGCCGGCGGCGGCACGCTGGCGTGGGATGCCTCGGCGACGACATCTACAGGAGCACCATGGCTTTCACTTTCAACCACCGCGGGCAGCCTTTCCGCCGGTCAAGCTGCCAACATCAGCGTTACGGCCACACTGTTACAATCGCTCTCTCCGGGTACCTACAATGGAACTATCACCTTTAACGCCACGGATGGGTCGGGCAATCCAGCAATGGGCAGCCCGCAGTCGATTCCGGTTATCTTTGTCGTGCAACCGCCGTGCACCATCGGAGCGACCCCACTCGCGCTCAGCTTCACGAGCATTGCCGGTCAAGAGAATCCCGCGGCGCAGGTCGTGAGCATCGCCGCCAGCGGGGCATGCGCGCACGCCCTGAATTGGACGGCCAGTGCCAATACCTCTTCTGGAGGCACATGGCTGTCAGCCTCACCTGCCAGCGGCACAGTCAGTCTCTCGACTTCCTCATCTACCAACATCGGCGTCTCGCTCGCCGGTTTATCCGCCGGCAGCTATTCGGGCACGGTTACCATCACAGCAGTGGATAGCGTCAGCGGCCAGCCAACAGGTACGCCGCAAACAATCGCCATTACGCTCACAGTGCAGCCCCCGTGTATGCTGCAAGCGCCATCGGATAGCGGGGAGACCTACTCCACCGAGGTAGGCTTGAATCCGACGACCCAAACGTTCAGCATTGCCGTCAGCGGCACATGCAGTGGCAGTGTAACGATTACACCCACTGTCACGACGGGCGACGGAGGAAACTGGCTCGCGGTCACTCCATCCGCGGCGCAGGTAACGAGCGGCAATAGCGCTACATTTACGGTCACGGTGACATCCGCTTCACTCTCTGCCGGAACATACAACGGCACCGTTTCGCTCGCGGCAGTGGATAGCAATGGTATGACGACTGAGGGCAGCCCGCAGCAGGTCGGAATAACCACCAATGTGATAGCCGCGCCTGTGCTGAACGCTGGTCCAGGGGCGCTGACGTTCAACGTCAATACGGGATCAAGCGACCAGCAGATTGCTATTAACAACGCCGGCGGCGAGCCGTTGAACTGGACGGCGGCGCTGGACCCCAACGCGCCATCTTTCGTCTCGCTATCGGCAACATCTGGGACGGGCCTGGTGGGAGGAACCGGCACGAGCATCGACGTGATTGTCGATGCCAGCGGCTTGCAGGGTGGCACCACATATACCACCAGCGCGACGATCAGCGCCATTGACCCGATTACGGGCAATGCTGTAGTGGGCAGCCCCGTCACCGTTCCCATCACCATCAACATCGCGCCACCCACCATGCAGTTGAGCTCAGACAGCCTGACTTTTACGGCGAATGTGGGCGTCAACCCTGATACGCAGGCCATTACCATTACCAACACCGGCGGCAACTCGCTGACATGGACGACTGACACCCCTTCCCAAAGCTGGCTGGCCGTTTCACCCACCAGCGGCAGCGACGACGCCGGTCAAAGTTCGTCGCTCACCTTCGCAGTGGACGTAACTGGACTATCGGCGGGCACCTACTCGGCGACGGTCGATATTACGCCCTCTTCCGGCAATGTGGTCACGGTGACGGTCAGCTTGACGGTCAGTTAATGTCTCTAACCCCTTGCTAAAAAGGAGTAAAGATGTCAGGCATATTGGGCTTACCCCCTCTTGTCATTCTCGTCATTGTTCTTGGGCTGATGGCTTACCTGGTGTATCACATGGTTTCTACCGGAACAGTGGAGCCGGTAACGATCATCATCCTGCTCTTTCTCGGATTCATCCTTATATGGGCCCTATTGCGCTTGATGCACAGATCTTCGGAGAGTGAGACTGATTAGGGCCAGGATTCGTATCGCTTCGCCTGAAACCGCTCTCATTGAGCCACACAGGCGTGTTATCGACCGCCTGGAGGCAGGCAAATGAGATTCTTCTGCTCATGCTTCTTTTATCTCCCCATTCACCACCTGATACCTGTGGGCTTTAGTCAGAATCTCCTGCGGGAAATCGGTGAAATCGGTGGCCGTAATCAAGACCTGGTCGTGCTGGAGTATCTGGCGCAGCAGGTATTCGCGCCGCAGCGAGTCGAGTTCGCTGAAAACATCATCCAGCAGCAGGATCGGTTCCTCGCCGGTAACGTCGCGCATATAGGCCAGCTCCGCCAGTTTGGCCGACAGGGCCACGGTGCGCTGCTGCCCGCGCGAGCCATAGGTGAGCATGTTGACACCGTTGACAAGAAATTCGAGGTCATCACGGTGCGGGCCCAGCAGGCACACGCCAGCATAAGTCTCCTTGCGCCGCGCCTCGCGCAACTGCTCGCGGTAATGCTCAAGCGATTCGATAGTGTTCCATCCGGGATTGACGGCGAACGAGGGACGATAGACAATCTGCAGGTGTTCGCGCCCACCACTGATGGTGGACTGCAATTCATCCACCTGCGCATTGAGTGAGGCGACCATGCGCTGGCGTTCAAAGATGATCAGATTGGCCCACTCGGTCAACTTCTCATCCAGGTAATCGAGCAGGCGTGGGTCCTCCTGATTTTCGCGGATGCGCTTGAGTAGAGCGGAACGCTGCGTAATCACCTTGCGATACTTGACGAGCGCCGAGCAGTAACGGGGTTGCATCTGGCATAACCCGCGATCCAGGAAACGGCGTCGCTCTTCAGGGGAACCATCGACGAGCCGCAAATCGGTAGGAGCGAAAAGCACGACGGTTACCTGCCCTACCAGGTCCACTGGCTTTTTTGGCACATCATTGATTTTGACGCGCTTGCGCTGCCTGCTTTCCGGCATGCTAAAGTTGGCACCACCGGCAGGCGTGGGATCAATGACCACAATCTCGATCTTTACCTCACCGTTGTGCCGTTCGACGCTGGCCGCAATGCGCGCGACGTGATCGGGCGCCTGCCAGTTGACGATTTCACGGTCGGAGGTGGCGTGAAATGAGTTGGAGGTGGCGAGCATAGCAACGGCCTCGAGCAGGTTAGTTTTGCCCTGTGCATTCTCGCCATAAAAGAGATAGAGGCCAGATCCAAGCGTGAGGTCGAGTTGTTTATAATTGCGAAAGTCGTGTAGTGCGAGGTGAGCAAGATACATGCATGTGTCCAGACTGGCAATGGCTTTCTTTTATGAAGGTCCCCCCGTAGGGACAGCGCCTGGCGCCTGTCCCTACGGGGAGGGCCCGCTCACATGCTCATCGATTAATGTGCATGGGCATAATCACATAGGTATAATCGTTGGAGCCTACAGGTTTGATGACGCCCGGTTTAGTAGGCCCGTTGGCTTCGAGAGCCACTTCGGGCGTATCAATAACAGCGAGTACGTCAGCAAGGTATTTGACGTTGAAGATGATCTGTAGTTCTGGCCCATCAACGGCCGCATTGATGGTGCTAACGTTATCTCCCAGGTCTTCGGCGGTCGCCTCGACAGTAACCGATCCCGGCTCCAGGCCATCGCTTGCGCCCGGGTTGATCTTGATACGCGTAATGTTGGAGCTATCACGGGCAAAGAGAGCTGCGCGCTTAGCGGCTTCGGCAAATTGCTTCGTCTCAACGACTGCGCGCGTGCTGTGTTCTTTTGGAATGATCTGCCGGAAGTTGGGGAAGGTGCCATCGATGAGGCGCGAGACCAGGTCCAGTTGCGGCGTATGGAAGAGCACCTGGCTGCGATTGGGTGTAACAATCATCTCCACCTGCCCTTCGGATGGCAGAATGCGGGCGAGTTCGGTGAGAGTGCGGGCAGGAACAAGGATGTCGCCGCGCGGATGGTCATCACCGGGAAGCGCATCGACGCGCACGGCCAGGCGAAAAGCATCGGCAGCGGCAAAGGTAATTTTCTCTTCACTGACCTGAATGAGGACCCCGGTAAAAACGGGGCGGGAGTCATCATCGGCGGCGGCGAACGCGACCTCTTCGATCATCTCTTTCAAGCGCGAGGCCTCGAAGCGCACAGGTGGCTCTCCTCCCTCGGCGCTGGGAATCAAGGGAAATTCGGAAGGGTCCAGGCCCTTGATGTTGGCGCTGCTACCTGCGCTTTTGAGATTGAGAATATTGGAATCTTCATTCGCGCTGATATCGACGGTGGCCTGCGACAGGCTGTTGACGAGATCGGTGAGCAGTTTGGCGGGTACGGTGGTGGCGCCATCTTCGGCGATCTGCGCATCGACCCAGCAATTAATGCCGATCTCGAGATTAGTAGCGGAAAGTTTCAAGCGGCCATTATCGGTCGCCAGCAAGATATTAGAAAGAATAGGGAGCGTGCTGCGATTCGAGACGGCGTGGCTAACGGCGGAAAGCCCGCGGCTCAAGTCTTGTTGCTTACAGGTCAGTTTCATATGTACTCTTCCTCCAGAACACAACCAAAGAAATGCAGGGTCAAATTCCTGGTTAGTATACAGTATTCCGAGACGGCTGTAAACCAATTTCGACGGTGATTCCCCATGCATCTCATGACGGCGCCTGCAATTGAACAGCAACCGGTGCAGCGTAAAGCAGAAGATATTGAGGAGGACAGGCACCAGGCGCTGTCCTTACAGGGAATCGAGGCGCAATTTCTCTAGTTCGCGCTGCAATGTGAGCAGGGTCTGCTGTAATTGATCTTGCCCGACGGCGATGGTGAGGTCGCCGCGCGTCTTTTCGAGGATACCGCGAGCAGCATCGGTGGTGCGGCGCAGGCCACCGGTAATGGCATCGGGATAATCGATAGTGATGAGGAGGGCATAGATATCATCCATGTAGCCCAGCAGGGTTTCGCACGTTTCAATATTGCCGCGGCGCAGTTGATCGAGCAGGTAGCGCCGGAGCTCTCCCACGGTCTCACCCAGCCCATTGAGATAAGGAACCCAGTCGATGGAGAGATCGGAGGCAAGCGGGACAGCGCGATGTTGCGCCAGGGCCAGGAACGTTGCCGCCTCAGCATATTCTTTCTGCGCGTCCTGCAAAAATCCCGCGAAATAGATATCCTGGTGTTCGCGCAGGTCGGCGGTCATTTCGACCAGCAGGAGATCCGCGTGGCGCAGGAGTTCCGCCGCCGCCTGAAACTCCTGGCGATGCGTCGCGCGGATGCTATTAGCGCAGTAACGGATAGCTGTTCGCGATTTGGGTAAGGCCCGCTCGCGTGCGGCATGTTTGAGCGCCAGGTATTGTTGCGCAGCGGATGCTGCCTGATCAAGATTGTCTGTCATAAGATGCATAATCCTCACCTATCCCGAAATCATTCCACTCCAGTGTACCACACGACACCTTGAAGGGATAGAGGTGAAGTATAGGAAGCCAGGGCTATTCAAAAGTGACACCTTAGAGGTTTCTGATGAATGTTGCCAACCGCATCGGACTCAATCGCCCTTAGAGGAAACACAGAGGCGTAAGGCAATAAACATGCCAAAACGGGAACAACTCCATAACCCGCCTTGTTCTCCTTGATAGATACGAGAAAACATCACGCGCTGTATCCACGAGCGCAATCGCTAGCAGTAGGGGCATACCCTTGTGGTCGCCCGCCTTCATTGCAAGAAAGTAGGGAATTATGAGTGATCTGAGAAATATGCCAGAGTCCTATTGGAAAGAGAAGTTGACGCCTGAGCAGTATAGAATAACGCGCCAGAAAGGAACAGAGCGAGCATTTACCGGCGCCCTGTGGCATAACCACGAGAAAGGCATGTACGAATGTGTTGCCTGTGGGAAGCCGCTCTTCTCCTCGGATGCCAAGTTTGACTCAGGAACCGGCTGGCCCAGCTTTGACCGTCCAGTTAACTGGGAAAATGTAGAACTGCATGAGGATAAATCCTTCTTTATGACCCGAACCGAGGTGGTTTGCAAGAATTGCGGGGCGCACCTGGGACACCTCTTCGATGACGGCCCGCGAGAGACTACTGGCCAGCGCTATTGTATTAACTCCGCGGCATTGAAATTTTGCCCGGCTGGCGCAGAAAACAATGAGTAGTCTCGCCCCTTTCCCAGGCAGGCAGTAATCAAAAACTGCACTTTCGACCGGTGGGCTGGCGATAGGGCTCTGAAACATATATATAGAGAGTTGCTACGCGCTGGCCCGTTCCTCTGAAGCGCAGATTACGACGAAGTTTTTACCCAGGACTTCTTCCGGCGAATAACCATAGAGAGCATAATAGGCAGGATTGGCAGCAGTGACTGTGCCATCTGGGGCGGCGAGCGCCATGGCATCATGCGCGGATTGCCAGACTGTGCGAAAACGCTGCTCGCTCTCTTGCAATGCTGCCTGTATAGGCGCGCTCGTTTGTTGGTAGTGAGCCACGGTTGCTACCTTCCTACTAAGGCCGTGCTTCCAACAATTATGTAACCAACACCATACACAGCTTACACAACGTAAGGGAGATTTGCAACAACCGGAGAAGCGTCTTGAGTAAGAATTTTCACTATAAAAAGAAGCAAAGAAGCTATATAAAGGGCTACTTTATACAAATTTTAGTACTTTTTGCCCAAATGCTTATTTTCGTACCAGAAATTTGCCACCAAACGTACAGGCAGAACGTTCCTACTCTAAGAGGTATTACTATAACGTTGGGCATCCCCATACCCGGCGTTTCCCCCTAGTAATACCTCTTTTTTATTCTGCTGCGCCCGCATATCCCCTAATGAACCATATATCAAAGCGGATCGGCCATGTCACACTGGGTGCAGGAGCCATAGCCCTGCGCCCAGTGTGACATGGCCGATCCTGGTTGTTCATTTTCTATAGAGGTTGTGAAGCCGTTAATGGTGTTGTGCCATTGCTATGGGCATCAGGCTCTGAGGGCCATGTTAATCGAGCAGGAGTGTAGAGGCCAGATTGATCGCGCTCCTGGGGTGAGGTACGCTGAACATCGCCCGCTTTCATGGAGAGATTGCTCTCTACAATGGTTCCATCCTCAATAGAGACATGATAAGGAAACGATGTAGATTCGAAAGCGCTATCGTGCGAGATAAACAGTATCTGCTCGAAGTGCGACCCCAGCATATCGCCGGTAATAATCTGCGCCAGGGCTTGCATGCGGTCGCGGCTAAAAGAGCCGACTGGTTCATCGAGGAGCAGAAATCCTGGCGCAGCGCCAAGTTCACGCGGCAGGGCAGCGATGGCAAACGCTAGCCGCAGCGCCAGCGAAATTTGATCGGCAGTGCCGCTCGAAAGAGCCGACTTCACAATATATGCTCCGGCAGAAGCCTCCCATATCCTCAGCTGGAATGGTCCTCCGCTGGCAGTGCCCTCTTCCGGTTCGGTTGTCAGGCGCACATCATGGTAGCGACCGCGTGTCAGTAGAGGAAGTAGCTGCTGCATAAAATATTCTGTGCGAGGCACCATCTTGCGCATGATGCGCTCACATGTGGCATCTATCAGCAGGCCAGCACGCTTCTTCGTCTGGTAATTGCGTTCCTGCTGCTCCACATGCTTGCGAGCCAGCTCGAGATCTAACTTTTCACCGCCCGTATGGAGCTGCGTACTCAAATCCAACTCTTGTTGTTCCAACCGGCGCAACTCCTGGTCGACGCCTGCCTGCTCCTCTTCAAGAGGGGCGCGTTGCTCCGGCGAATATTGGCCGACGAGGGGCCAGACCGCCGCGATATCAACAAGGGTAAAACCTTTCGCGGGTGGGCGGTTGCGTTGCGCCAGTGTTGTGGCAACGCGTTCCTGGGCGGTCTCAATCTCCTCGCGGCACAGCTCGATTTTTACCCGCGAGGCGCCTTCCTGGAGCCTCAGCTCTTCGAGTTCGCGCAAGATATTTTCCTCGCCCTCCTGCTGCATCTCGCGCTGGCAACGGTTGCGTAGAGCTACGAGTGCTTCAGCGAATGGATTCGGGGGAACGATCCAGCTGCCGAGGGTGGTGCTGAATTTTGCCAGTTGACGGTAACCATCGGATAGCGATTCCTGGCGTTCCTTGAGGAGAGCGGTATAGAAAGCATGGCGATTCTCAAGCTCTATCTTGCCATCGAGCGTGATATGTAACAATTCCAGTTGCTTACGGGCGCCGGCCTCGGCACTATTGATCGCCGCCTGGCCAAACGCGATGCCGAGAGGCTGGACACGTTTCCGTAGGGAATCCTGCAAACTGCGCAGCGCATCGCGCAGCGTAAGCTGCTGCTCGCGCGCGTGTGCTATTTGTTGCGTGGGGGGATTGTCCTGGTAGCGCTCCAGGCGTTCGAGATGGGCCTGCCTGTGCGCGAGCAAGACATCCAGGGCATCTTGATAGATTTTGACCTGGGTAGCAAGGTCCGGTAGAGATGCCAGCTTACCATCCAGTACGGCTATTTCGCGTTCGGTCGATTTGATAGCATCTTCAACAACGCTCTCATAGGGTTGCACTTGCTCTTGCCCATCTTCTGTGGGCGCGTTGAGCGTTTCCCCTACGGGTAGCGCTAGACCCTCTTTACCGGCAGCAACTACGATCTCGCTTTGTATTTGCTGGATGGCCGCCTGCTTAGCCTGGAGCTTTTCATGAATCGCTTCCTGGCTTTCCCGGTTGTCCAGCGCTTGCAGGCGCGCGCGTTCCTTACGAGCAGCGGCTACCGCTTCCATAGTGACATTGACCTGATTGCGGGCAGCCAGCGCCTTGTTACGGCTCTCGTTCATCTGCTGCTGCATATCGGCGAGGCTCTCTTCAGGGGTAGAAACCTGTTGCAGCAGTTGCTGCGCCTCTTCCAGGGAGCGCGGTACACTGCCACCAAGCGAGCGAATCTCGTGTTCCACCTGCTCAAGCGCCTCCTGACTCCCTCCCTGGCCGCCACTCATACGGATGGCCGTCTCGCGCGCAGCCACCATCATACTCACCTGGTTGATGGCCTCCTGCATCTGCCGGTCGGCCTCCTGCTCCTTTTTACGTATCTTGCTATAGATCTGATAGCTGTAGCCAGCCCCGGCAGCTAATAAAAGAGCGACTAAACCAGCAATGGTAGCGAAAATGATTGACTTATTCAGGGCCTCGACAAGCGCCGCACCACCACAGAGCAGGAACAGGACAACGCAGGCGACAGTAATACCCAGCTGGATAGTGGCGGCGCGGCGTTGGGCAAGGGCCTCCATTGTCAATCGCTCCTGCTGCTGGTGAGCAGCCATGACATGCTGCTCAGCTTCAGTCAGGCCTTTCATCAGGCCTTTTAAGCGCTGCCACTCCTCCAATTGGCGATGCAAACTGAGCTTGCGCCAGCGCTTCTCGATGTCATCGGCCTGCTGTTGTAGTTGTTGCGCTTCATTCTGCACAAGCGCGAGTTCCTGTTCGCTTTCTTGCAACTCTCGCTCAACCTTTTTGAGTTGCTCTACCTGTTCCTCGGGCGACCCCCGCCGGGCCTGTATTTGCCGGTATTCTTCCTCTGCCTGTCGCAAGGCCTTTAGTTGCTGCGCTAAGCGGCGCAGGCGCTGGCGGCGCTGTTCTAACTGAGGTTTTGCCGAGCGCCGCTGCTCTTCCATCTCATACTGGGCCTGTTGAGCTTCTTCGACGCGCAGGCGGGCGTGAATTATTTTCTCGTCCAGTTCCTCAATATCTGCCCGCAATTGCTCATAATCCTTCAGTTCCTGTTCCAACTCTTTGACGCTATTGACGACCGCCAGCAGATCGGCTGCCATACGCTCCAGCGTTCCAAAGGAGCGGGATAATTCGGATAAATCGCGAACTCGTTGCTCAAGCGCGGGCAGTTCTTCGCTCCTGCGGAGTTCGAGTTCGGCAATCTGACGCTCAAGCTCGGGCAGGGCACGCTGGGCCTCGGCGATGTCGTCATATGAGGCAATGATTTCGGCAAGTACGGCACCGGCTTTCTTCAACTGCTGAATGCGATTCTGACGCGCTCGCATTTCGCGCCGTCGCACCTCGATCTGTTCGAGCGCGCGCTGCTGTTCATCGATTTCTAGCTCTTGCTGGTGTATCGCGGCCAGGTGTTCAGTGATGGACACAGCGTCGAGCGCAGCCTCAATATCTCCCAGGCGCGTGCTTAGCTCCGGGATACGCGCCTGAACTTCGGCTAATGTTAGACGCATGCGACTTTCGTCGAGGAGTTTCTCATCCTGCCCGGTTAATTTGAATTGTTCAGACAGGCGTGTAAGCTTTTCCAGGCCAAGCAATTTGCGCAGCACCGTTTCGCGCTCACGACCACCCATTTGCTCCAGCAGTGACAGCCCTTTCTGCTCGATCAGGCAGGAACTGCGTAGCGTCTCGCCATCGATACGCCCCAATTCGGCAATGATGCGTTCATTGGCCGCCTTCAGGCTCGTAACTGGTGCTTCTTCCGGCATGCCCAATCGCTGCACGCGCAAGCTCACCTGCTGGCCCATGCCGCGCTCAATGGTGCGCGTAATCGATAATGACGTAACGCCTATCGAGAGATCAAGAGTCACAAGGGCTGAAGGCTCGCCATAATGGATCAAATCATCCAGACTGCGGTCTGTGCCCGGCTGTTTCCCACGTTGAGAGGGAGGAGCCAGGGGTTCGCCATAAAGCGCAAAGTAGATGGCTTCAAAGATCGTTGACTTGCCTGCCTCGTTTGGCCCTTGAATGAGGATGCTTCCACGCTGTGGAAAGTGCAGGTCGATCTCACGCAAGAGCCTGAACCGTTCAACTATCAAATGCTTAAGGATGATCATAGTGCATCTCCACTCGACCTTTCCGGATCTGCCGGTACACCTTCCCCTTTATCAGGAGGCGGCAGCAACCGAACCCGGTTGGGATTGAAAATGGGATTGAAAATGGAACTGAAAAAGCACTTCTTCTTTCGTTATCTGTAATGCCTGCCGCTCCTGCTCATCCTGGGCGGCAGCAATCCATTCGTCAGCAAGAGTGGTAAGTTCCTCACGAACAGATATGCGTTCTTCAAATGGTCTAGAACCGGCTATATCGGACACGACCGACGAATCGTCGCCCGCGAATACCAGGCCGCTTTCGTCGATTGCCAGAGCAAAACAACGTTCTTCAGCAGAACGCCGCACCTGGCTCAAATTCAGTTGATGATACTGGCTGCGTGTCACCTCACCCGTAAGCAGGATTTGTACTAGCGCCTCCGAAGTACACAAGGGTTCGAGTCGCTGGAGAATGCGCTCTGTGACGGGGCTCTCCTCGCTATCTGAACCCTCCGCCCACAATTCAGGCATAGTGATGCGCAGGCGGCGCAGCTTGAGGGTCTCTACAGGAATATGGTGACACCAGCGGATGCCATCAGCAGCTATTCCGAGGAAAACAAAGCCAGGCTCGTCGTCAGGGTCATTGAAGTCGACGCGCTGTGTAGCCCCGGCTACGATAACACCGGTCTGGCCAATATGTATCTGTTGATAGCTCTGGTGGTAACCGGCTAAGATATATTTGAACGCGGCCTGATTTGCGATGCTGGCATTGGTGACCTGCGCAGCGTGGGACCGATCAATCGGCGCTGGAGGCGATAACTCGACTCCTGCACGCTCACTGGAGGATCTGGTGAGTATGGCTTCAAGTGGGGCGTGCAATACAAGCAGCGGGATGGACGCACGCTCGATATCGCTATCTACATTCATATGTGCCAGGGGGTCTCCGTCCTGGTCGGCCTGGATACCGAGACCGCAGATACCAACCAGCGTGTCGCGCACGTTCACCATGACCGGCTCTAGATAAACACCTCGCGTTCCCGGTTCGCCCGCGCGTCCATTTGCCGGAGGTACGCTCCCAGCGGGTGGAAGATAATGCAACGCTCCCAGGCGGGCATAACTGATTTGAGGCGGCAGGGCGTGGGTGGCATAGTTACCGGCATCCTGAGACACAGGTACAGTGGCAGGTGTATCAAGTACTCCGCCGAGCGCGAATGTGCGAACTCCGGCCTGGCGCAGTTGTGCCAGGCGTTCGGCCACAAAACTGCGATCTTCTTCGTCGGGATTGGTCGAATCAAACAGATTCCCGGCCTGCACAAACAGGTCGACGCCCTGCCCCACTGCAAAGTCTGTTACCTGCTGGAAAGCCCGGCGCAGGCGCTGCCGTCCCTCCTCGCGTTTATGAGGATTTTGAGTGAAACTGTAAGCTGCATGACCAAGCCGGTTATCGGCGGTGAGCACGACGGTTATAATATCACCCTGCCCGTGGCCGTCACGCAATCCATTTTCGCTCTTTTCCCGCGTTAGAGCAGGGTTTTGCCACATATCTTCTTCCATGTTTTCCATTCCTTGATCCCTCCGAGAGCGCGATCAATCTGGCCCCTATCCCTACCCTCATTCCTCAAAGCCGGACAATCCCTGGCTATTTCCCCGATTCAAGATGAGTCTATCACAAATGGTGGCGATTCAATACGAGTGGCAGCGAAAGAGGGACTATTTGGTAGGATTTGAAAGTGAAGGGTTTATTACGTCATACTTTAGTACCGGTTGGACCGCAATTTGAGACAATTCACACTACCAGGCAGTAATCTTAGTAAGGGTTTCAATACTGTAACCAGAAGTCCTAACATTTTGACCGGAAAAAGCGGTGTTGCTATGATGCGCATACATGAAAAGCTGAACCTGTAGGCGTCTTCAGTAATACTATGTTTGATAGATGCGGGACTATCAATGAACCATACAGGAATCATTTCACGGCAACGGGTTTGTAGTCAAGTGGAGTAAAGTGGTGGGAATAAAACGTTTTGATCAGGAGGCCGAGAACCGCCAGGTGCTGCTCTCCTTTGCTAAAAGTATTCAGGAACGCGACATTGTGACATATGAACACTCGCGGCGGGTCGCTACATACGCGCAGCGGTTGGCACGTTACCTGGGATGGAGCAGGCGCGAAGCACGCGACCTGGCACTGGCGGCGCTGGTGCATGATCTTGGAAAAACCTGGATCGCGAACGATATTCTGATGAAATCAGAGGCACTTTCGGATGAGGAACGACGCAAGATGGAACGTCACCCTATCATCGGCGCGCGCATTCTGATCGGTTGCGACGTGCAGCCTTTCTTTGTCGAAACGGTGCTGTATCATCACGAGGCCTGGGATGGGCGAGGCTACCCTACCGGTTTAAAGGGCGAGGAGATTCCGCTAAGCGCGCGTATTCTGACCGTGGCTGATGTCTACGATGTGCTGACATCGCAGCGACCTTACAAGGCCGCACTCTCTGAGGAAGCGGCGCGCGAGCGTTTGCTCCTGGGGGCTGGGCGAAGTTTTGACCCCATGATCGTGCGCGCCCTCCTCTACCTGCTGGATACGCACCCCCATTTCACGCTGCCACAGCGTATCTGCGCTTTGCCAGAGAAGACAAAGCGCAAATTCCGCTTCTCTCACATGGTGGAAGCCCAAGGTTAGAGGATCATGCGCAAAAATGCGCGCGTGCGCTCGTTTTGTGGATTGTCAAAAATCTGTTCCGGCGGGCCTTGCTCTACAATAACGGCTTTATCCATGAAGATGACATGATCGGCCACTTCGCGCGCGAAGCCCATCTCATGCGTAACGACCACCATCGTCATGCCCTCTTCTGCAAGCTGGCGCATGACTTTCAATACCTCGCCAACCAGTTCGGGGTCAAGCGCGGAGGTGGCTTCGTCGAAAAGCATGAGTTTGGGATTCATAGCCAGGGCGCGGGCGATAGCGACACGCTGCTGCTGCCCACCGGAAAGCTTGTGCGGGTAGGCATGCGCTTTGTCCGCGAGGCCAACCTTCGCAAGCAACTCCAGGGCGCGTTCCGCCACCTCCGCCCGCGGCTGGCCCAAAACATGTATCGGAGCCTCGATGACGTTCTCAAGCGCGGTCATATGTGGGAAGAGGTTGAAGCGCTGGAAGACGAAGCCGATTTGTGAACGGATGCGGGCGATAGTGGCCTCGCGGTCCTCCACCAGTTTGCCGTTCACCTCGCGATAGCCAATCATCTCTCCTTCGATATAGATGCGCCCGCTGTCAATCTTCTCCAGGTGATTGATGCAGCGCAGCAGCGTCGTTTTGCCGGAGCCACTTGGTCCGATGACAACAACGACCTGCCCGCGCTTGACAGAAAGGTCAACCCCATTCAGCACAGTCAGATTGCCGAAGCGTTTGACGATCTGCTCGGCGCGCACCATTTCGTTGGTATGAGTGAGGGCGTTACCATTGCCCGATTCTATGCTCATACTATTTTTAACTCCTTATTTGCCGTAAATCAGT